>CP073041.1:1815603-2420804 GCA_025370055.1 Woronichinia naegeliana WA131
GATTTCTTCACCGATTTTTAAGGGTGAACCATCTGTATCTAAATATTTCAAGGCTTCTTTGCTGGCGATGCAACCTACTTCGTTTAAGCCTTTTTGAATATTTATTTCTGTATCCAACATTGAACGACTGAGTTCTAATGTTAGTTCTATTTTTATCTTTGAACCCTCTACATTAATTAGGGCTTGCTGAAAAAGTCAAAAAACGAAAGAAATGTGGGTTAGGGAAGTATGGACTGAAAAAGCATAGATAACTTATCCTTATGGAAACAAATCAAAATACAGATTTTGTTTAATCTATTGTTCCTTTCTGTCTAAAAAGGTCAACACAAATCACTCCTCACAAAAGAGAGGAAAATTAACACCATTTTTCACAAGAAAAACGACTCTACAACTTTTTACTTTTTGTCTTCTGAAGTAGAGTAGAAAGATTCATTACCAAAAAGTTCATCGCAATTACCGTTTCCGAGGTCTCAGGTAGTTTGGCCATCACTCGACCAAGACTAAATTTCCTCTTTCCCTGTCCGAATTTACCCTCAATGGCATTACGCACTCTTTCATCTGAGCGTGCCTCTTTCTTTTTTTCTTTGCTCACCTCTTTCGGCGGTCTTCCCAATCGGGGACCACTCATTCTTATATCCCTTTCTTTACAATAAGCTCGATTCGCTTTTGTTCGATAGATTTTATCCACATGAACCGATTCCGGATAACATCCTGTTTCCCTTTTATATTCTTCTATTCGCGCTTGTAAATCTCCCGATTCGTTGTAATTATCCCAACTTAATTTGTCTAAGAAGACAAAGCCATTCACATTACTTGCCGATATTTTAGCTCCAAACTCTACTGCTTTTCCCGCTTTTCCACGCACTATTGGACGCACGTGAGGTTGGCTTACACTCACAATTCTGTTTTCTACTTTATTTGTCTTTTTTTCATACATTTCTAACTGTTGCTCATACACTTTTCCTATCGTTACAAGCTCTTCTTGCTCTTTTTTCGTTAGTTTTTCTAACTTTGCTCCCTCTTCTATCATTTTTTCTATATCAGACAAGTTTCTTTTTATATATCCTAGTTGTTTTTTTGTTCCTTTTCTTCTTTCTTTTTTTGACACACGACGTTTTTTTGCTATGGCTAAGTACTCTTTTCTTGCCACTTCCCTATAAGTCCTCGGCTTTTCTTTCCTTTTCTCTTTTATTTCTTCATACAGCTTATCTATTATTTTTTCTGTTTTTTCTCTGGCATCATTCAATATTCCTATATCCGTTGGATATTTTATATCTGCTGGTGTACAAGTCGCATCTAACAATAACTTTCCTTCATTTTCTTTTTTTTCTGACGCTACACCCGTCGCTTTTTTTTCTATTTCTTTATTAATTTTATTTATTAATTCCATTCCTATTTTTTTACGAAAATGAACCATCATTGACGCATTAAATGCTTCTTTGCTACTATAGCTTTCCATTCCTATAAAGTACTGTAAATAAGGGTTCTCTTTTATTTGTTCTACTGTTTCTCTGTCACTTTTTCCTGAAATTTCTTTGATAATTAATGCTCCTAATGCCATTCTAAATGATTTGGCTGGGGCTCCTTTTTTTTCTGTGAAGTTTTTTGCATATTCTTCCTCATATTCTTCCCAAAGAATCATTTTTGACATTTCTATCCAACGATTTTCTTCGTCTAACTGCCCGCCGAACAGATTTTTCAAGTTTTCTGGTGTTTCAATTGAGTACTGTTGCTTTCGGTACATCTGCTTTCTCTCTTCTTAATGCAATGGTTTTGAGGCATTCTACCCTATTTTCGTGCATTCTAGCGGTTCTTAATTCGCCTACTATTTTTCTCCGTAAAGGTTTCAGCTTTTTTCAGCAAGCCCTAATTAATGCTCCTAATGCCATTCTAAATGATTTGGCTGGGGCTCCTTTTTTTTCTGTGAAGTTTTTTGCATATTCTTCCTCATATTCTTCCCAGGGAATCATTTTTGACATTTCTATCCAACGATTTTCTTCGTCTAACTGCCCGCCGAACAGATTTTTCAAGTTTTCTGGTGTTTCAATTGAGTACTGTTGCTTTCGGTACATCTGCTTTCTCTCTTCTTAATGCAATGGTTTTGAGGCATTCTACCCTATTTTCGTGCATTCTAGCGGTTCTTAATTCGCCTACTATTTTTCTCCGTAAAGGTTTCAGCTTTTTTCAGCAAGCCCTATTTAGTTTTGCTGTCATCATTGTTTCCTCTTTGTCACTTTTCATCTCATGTTAACACTTTTCTTTTCCTTCATCAACTAAAGGTCACGCCCAGGGGTAAAACGACTACACCAAGAATCCGGAAATGTGGCGAAGCCAGAATGGATAAGGGGGCATTACTTCAATGCCTTGAGTGTTTTGGTGGGAGCAGGAAAAGCCTGCTTTGCCTTGCCCTTAGTGTTGCGGCTAGACGATGGCATCAAGTCCAAAGCAACGGCAAAGGAAGGGAAAAAAGGCAGCAAAAAAGAGAAGACTACTCTAGTCACGAAAATGGGGGAGCTTTGCACTACCTACGCAGAGGCGGGAAGCTATGTGATTTTGGATGCTTACTTCGCTTGTGGAGCAGTGCTCAAAAGTTTTCGCCAAAATGCCTTGCATCTCATCACCCGAGTGCGTTGCTCTACAGTGGCATATGCTCCCTTTTCTTCCGTTCCGACCTTGAGGGGGAAAGGACGACCACGGCTTTGGGGGAGTTCAATAAAACTAGAAAGCCTGTTTGCTCTTGTGGAGGATTTTCCCACCGCTAAAGTCTGGCTCTATGGTCAACAAGTCTCCGTTTCTTATCAGTGCTTTGAGTTCCACTGGGATAGTCCCCATCAGCTCGTTAAGTTTGTCCTCACCCAATTGCCCAACGGACAAAGACTGATTCTGCTTTCTACTGACCTCTGTTTGACTGGACCTGAGATTATTGCCGCTTACGGTCTCCGATTTAAGATTGAAGTCACTTTTCGTCAATTAATCCATCTTTTGGGCGGCTTTGCCTATCGTTTTTGGCTTAAGGCTCTTCCTACTTTACCGACCTGGCCTAGCAATCTTATCCTCCCTGACTATCCCCAAACTGTTCAGACTCAGATTTTAAACAAAGTAGAAGCCTTTGAGCGTTTTGTTAATCTTCATGTCATTGTTCTCGGCTTACTTCAAATTCTTTCCTTAGAGTTACCCCAGGGGATTTGGGCTAATTTCCCTCGCTGGTTTCGGACTCTACCCTCCCATGGCTATCCTAGTGAACGCATTGCTCAACTAGCCATCCAACATCAAGCCCCAATGATTTTTCCTCAAAGTCCACCTAGTCTGCTTTTGCCTAAATTCCTTGCCGCTAAACTTGACCCTTTTCCAAGTCCTGATAGACTTACTTTGGCCGCATAGTCATTACCTTCTCTGCCATCCATAAACTTCCCACTGTCCAGTCAACTTAAACTCTAAAAGATTAAGTAATTTCGCTAATTCATAATTGTTGGTGTCAATATTTTGCCAATCCTCCTATTTGGGGCTTGCTGAATAAGGATGAAATCCTTGCTAGACAATACTTTCAGGCATTTTACAAACGATCAGATGCAAGGCTATGGCATTTGGAGGCTCAAAATCCATGCACTTTGCTGGAAAAATGTGAGGTAAAACTGGAAACTGAGCTCTGAAGTCACCATTTTTCGCACCCTGTGGCATCTAGGTTCGTTTTGTGGACTTTTTCAGCAAGCCCTATTTGAAGCTAAATAGGGCTTGCTGAAAAAGTCAAAAAACGAAAGAAATGTGGGTTAGGGAAGTATGGACTGAAAAAGCATAGATAACTTATCCTTATGGAAACAAATCAAAATACAGATTTTGTTTAATCTATTGTTCCTTTCTGTCTAAAAAGGTCAACACAAATCACTCCTCACAAAAGAGAGGAAAATTAACACCATTTTTCACAAGAAAAACGACTCTACAACTTTTTACTTTTTGTCTTCTGAAGTAGAGTAGAAAGATTCATTACCAAAAAGTTCATCGCAATTACCGTTTCCGAGGTCTCAGGTAGTTTGGCCATCACTCGACCAAGACTAAATTTCCTCTTTCCCTGTCCGAATTTACCCTCAATGGCATTACGCACTCTTTCATCTGAGCGTGCCTCTTTCTTTTTTTCTTTGCTCACCTCTTTCGGCGGTCTTCCCAATCGGGGACCACTCATTCTTATATCCCTTTCTTTACAATAAGCTCGATTCGCTTTTGTTCGATAGATTTTATCCACATGAACCGATTCCGGATAACATCCTGTTTCCCTTTTATATTCTTCTATTCGCGCTTGTAAATCTCCCGATTCGTTGTAATTATCCCAACTTAATTTGTCTAAGAAGACAAAGCCATTCACATTACTTGCCGATATTTTAGCTCCAAACTCTACTGCTTTTCCCGCTTTTCCACGCACTATTGGACGCACGTGAGGTTGGCTTACACTCACAATTCTGTTTTCTACTTTATTTGTCTTTTTTTCATACATTTCTAACTGTTGCTCATACACTTTTCCTATCGTTACAAGCTCTTCTTGCTCTTTTTTCGTTAGTTTTTCTAACTTTGCTCCCTCTTCTATCATTTTTTCTATATCAGACAAGTTTCTTTTTATATATCCTAGTTGTTTTTTTGTTCCTTTTCTTCTTTCTTTTTTTGACACACGACGTTTTTTTGCTATGGCTAAGTACTCTTTTCTTGCCACTTCCCTATAAGTCCTCGGCTTTTCTTTCCTTTTCTCTTTTATTTCTTCATACAGCTTATCTATTATTTTTTCTGTTTTTTCTCTGGCATCATTCAATATTCCTATATCCGTTGGATATTTTATATCTGCTGGTGTACAAGTCGCATCTAACAATAACTTTCCTTCATTTTCTTTTTTTTCTGACGCTACACCCGTCGCTTTTTTTTCTATTTCTTTATTAATTTTATTTATTTATTAATTCCATTCCTATTTTTTTACGAAAATGAACCATCATTGACGCATTAAATGCTTCTTTGCTACTATAGCTTTCCATTCCTATAAAGTACTGTAAATGAGGGTTCTCTTTTATTTGTTCTACTGTTTCTCTGTCACTTTTTCCTGAAATTTCTTTGATAATTAATGCTCCTAATGCCATTCTAAATGATTTGGCTGGGGCTCCTTTTTTTTCTGTGAAGTTTTTTGCATATTCTTCCTCATATTCTTCCCAGGGAATCATTTTTGACATTTCTATCCAACGATTTTCTTCGTCTAACTGCCCGCCGAACAGATTTTTCAAGTTTTCTGGTGTTTCAATTGAGTACTGTTGCTTTCGGTACATCTGCTTTCTCTCTTCTTAATGCAATGGTTTTGAGGCATTCTACCCTATTTTCGTGCATTCTAGCGGTTCTTAATTCGCCTACTATTTTTCTCCGTAAAGGTTTCAGCTTTTTTCAGCAAGCCCTATTTAGCGAAGGCTATTGCTAGAGGAGAAAAGCCTGATACAGTAACCTATCTGGCTGAACGTGCTAAGTTATTTGGTTTGGTCAAAGCTGAGAGAAAGCGACATCGAGAAAAGGCCGCTCTCAATCAACAAATTTGGGAACCCATTCCTTTAAGTTGACACGGATGGATAGCCAGACCAACCTCCCAGACGAGCGATGAGCCAAGTCGCCCAAGGCAAAGAGAAGCAAGGGAAAGGATTTTGCTGCTTGGAAGTGCGTCCCTGTAGAGAGTAAGACATTTGTAGTAAGCATTGCTGCTGTTCATCAGAAAAAGCAACAGAAGCAGGGATGGCTGGATTATCTCGCCCTTCCACCATTTGCAGAACGCGCACAGCGACAGATAAAGCCAGAATGGTTAAACGCTGAATCGCTTCTATCGACTCAAGTTGAGTCGCCTCCAAATTCAAGCCCGCCAGTTTGAGAGTGGCGAATAACTGTTCAATCTGCCAACGCCAACAATACCACTGAATTATTTTGAGGGCTTGTTCCAAGCAGACAACTTCATGGGTGGTTAACAGTCGCCAGTGAATCGGTTCCTGCCCAGATGGTGGATTCACTTCCTTGGCTTCCACTGCATAAAGGAAAATGCTAGGGGCATAGTCTTGACTATTTAAATTGTCAGGGCGTTGAATTTCTACCCGCGCCACACGAACCGCCAATAACGCTTCCCTCGCCGTTTGCCCTCTACGAGGTTCCGCTAGTAATTGCACTGTATAGGTTCCCTCACAGGGTTGCCCTTCTAGATACTTATACAGCGATTTCTCTTGACCTAACAAACGACGATCTTGACTCGACCTTACTAATAGATGCTCTCTTCTTCCATCTCCTATCCTTGCCCATGCCTCATACAGGTCACTTTCACGGTCTCCTATGTGCGTCACCATCTTCGCTCCCCCCGCATTTAAATAGTTCTGGCTCTTGGCTGCTGATACTAGCCATTTGTTGGATTCCTTTTCCTCTATTGGTAGTTTCTGGTAGTTTCTTTCCTCCTTACTGGGGCGCGATTCTTCACGATTCCACAATTGCACCGAACTTATTCCCAAGGGAAAGCCATTTTCGCCATTTAGTACTAGCGTCGGATGCAGAAAAAAGCCTATGTCTCGGTTATTTCCCACTACTCCCTGCCCTTCTGCCTTCAGTCGTCCTCTGTGTGCCTCCAAGTTAATTTCACTCGTATCATTTACTGCTAATACGTGTAAGCCTTCTACTTGCTGCTCACAATGCTCCGATAAGCTTTGTATTAGCTCTGATACTGTCACCTTGTCATTCTCCAAAAAGCGGTAGTAACCTACTTGCTCGGCACGGTTTTTGCTCATTTGACGGATGTTTACCGATTGCTTCCGTAACATTGCCTCATACAATTCCGCCCCCTTTTTACTAAGCGTGGGTCTCCAAATGCTTTTCCTTTTGCCTGTTCAGCGTGAATGAGTATCGGGTTGGTCATTTTTCAGTCCTCTTTTTAGTGGTTTTTCCCTTTTTCTAGTTTACACTCGACTTGTGTGTACACAGTAGGGGGGGGATGGGGGGATTATTAGAACCAATCAGCAGAGAATAGTTCTGGTCAGGGGAACAGTCCTATTAATTGGTGGCGTTGGCTAGTTCGGCTAACTGTTCCTGTTGATCTTGGGAAATACAGGATTGAATCATGTCCTCGATCGCGCCTTCCAAAGCCGTTGATAAAACAAAGTTACGGCCTAAACGGTGATCAGTAACGCGATTATCCTTGTAATTATAGGTACGAATTTTCTCGGAACGGGCTCCCGTCCCCACCTGGGAACGACGCATGGAACTAACGGCGGCCTGTTGTTCTTGCAGTTTAATGTCGTAAAGTTTGGCCCGTAGAATTTGCATTGCCCGCTCACGGTTTTGCAGTTGGGAACGTTCTTCTGTACAAAAAATCCGAATTCCCGTCGGTTTGTGCATTAAATCTACCGCCGTTTCTACCTTGTTAACATTTTGTCCGCCGGCTCCTCCCGATCGCGCTGTGGTCAGTTCAATATCTTTGGGATCAATATGAATTTCCACCTCATCCACCTCCGGCATAATGGCGACCGTGGCCGTGGAAGTATGAACTCGGCCCCCTGCTTCTGTCACTGGCACCCGTTGTACCCGATGCACCCCGGCTTCAAATTTAAGTTTGCTATAAACGCGATCGCCCTTAATTTCTAGGATTGCTTCCTTAAAACCGCCCATATCGGCCAGAGATTCACTTAACAAAAAGACCTTCCAGCCCTGGGTTTCAGCATAGCGAGAGTACATTCTCACCAAGTCCCCTGCCCAAATACTGGCTTCATCACCTCCCGTTCCGGCCCGAATTTCTAACATAATGTTGCGGTCATCATTCGGATCACGGGGAAGCAGCAAAAGCGTTAATTGCTTTTCCAAGGCTTGAATCTGATTTTCTAGTTCCTCCACCTCCATCCCGGCAATTTCACGCATTTCAGGATCGCTACTGGATTCTTTGAGAATCTGTTTAGCCCCAATTAAATCGTCCTGAGCCTTTCTCCATTCATCGTAGGTATTAACCGTCTCTTCCAGGGATGAACGTGCTTTGGCAACCCGTTGCAATTCTTCGGGATTGGTCGTCACATCCGGATCGGCTAACAGGCGCGTTAATTCCTGGTAGGTTTGTTCAACGGATTGCAATTTATCCAAAAGGTAAGTTTCAGCCATAGTCTCGTTAGGGTCAATACACTCAATCCTCTATGATAACCTGTGGACGGTTTCTTCGGGTGGAGGAAAGGGAAAGACTTGTTAGGAAGTCTGGGGCATAATCCTACATTCCGCAGGTTGCGCAAGAGGCAAGATGGCTCATCTGTTCGGATATTACGCGTGCGTATTGACTGCGAATAAGAATAAAAAAGTGTAAATTAAAGTGGCTCTTATCGCTATCTCCCCTTTTTAGTTATAATCCACCTTTCAGGGCCACTTCACAGCGATCGCTGATTGTTCATATTTACCGTAAAGTCTAAATGCGATCGCTATGAGTAAACAATAACCAGTAATTAGGGCTTGCTGAAAAAGTCAAAAAACGAAAGAAATGTGGGTTAGGGAAGTATGGACTGAAAAAGCATAGATAACTTATCCTTATGGAAACAAATCAAAATACAGATTTTGTTTAATCTATTGTTCCTTTCTGTCTAAAAAGGTCAACACAAATCACTCCTCACAAAAGAGAGGAAAATTAACACCATTTTTCACAAGAAAAACGACTCTACAACTTTTTACTTTTTGTCTTCTGAAGTAGAGTAGAAAGATTCATTACCAAAAAGTTCATCGCAATTACCGTTTCCGAGGTCTCAGGTAGTTTGGCCATCACTCGACCAAGACTAAATTTCCTCTTTCCCTGTCCGAATTTACCCTCAATGGCATTACGCACTCTTTCATCTGAGCGTGCCTCTTTCTTTTTTTCTTTGCTCACCTCTTTCGGCGGTCTTCCCAATCGGGGACCACTCATTCTTATATCCCTTTCTTTACAATAAGCTCGATTCGCTTTTGTTCGATAGATTTTATCCACATGAACCGATTCCGGATAACATCCTGTTTCCCTTTTATATTCTTCTATTCGCGCTTGTAAATCTCCCGATTCGTTGTAATTATCCCAACTTAATTTGTCTAAGAAGACAAAGCCATTCACATTACTTGCCGATATTTTAGCTCCAAACTCTACTGCTTTTCCCGCTTTTCCACGCACTATTGGACGCACGTGAGGTTGGCTTACACTCACAATTCTGTTTTCTACTTTATTTGTCTTTTTTTCATACATTTCTAACTGTTGCTCATACACTTTTCCTATCGTTACAAGCTCTTCTTGCTCTTTTTTCGTTAGTTTTTCTAACTTTGCTCCCTCTTCTATCATTTTTTCTATATCAGACAAGTTTCTTTTTATATATCCTAGTTGTTTTTTTGTTCCTTTTCTTCTTTCTTTTTTTGACACACGACGTTTTTTTGCTATGGCTAAGTACTCTTTTCTTGCCACTTCCCTATAAGTCCTCGGCTTTTCTTTCCTTTTCTCTTTTATTTCTTCATACAGCTTATCTATTATTTTTTCTGTTTTTTCTCTGGCATCATTCAATATTCCTATATCCGTTGGATATTTTATATCTGCTGGTGTACAAGTCGCATCTAACAATAACTTTCCTTCATTTTCTTTTTTTTCTGACGCTACACCCGTCGCTTTTTTTTCTATTTCTTTATTAATTTTATTTATTAATTCCATTCCTATTTTTTTACGAAAATGAACCATCATTGACGCATTAAATGCTTCTTTGCTACTATAGCTTTCCATTCCTATAAAGTACTGTAAATAAGGGTTCTCTTTTATTTGTTCTACTGTTTCTCTGTCACTTTTTCCTGAAATTTCTTTGATAATTAATGCTCCTAATGCCATTCTAAATGATTTGGCTGGGGCTCCTTTTTTTTCTGTGAAGTTTTTTGCATATTCTTCCTCATATTCTTCCCAAAGAATCATTTTTGACATTTCTATCCAACGATTTTCTTCGTCTAACTGCCCGCCGAACAGATTTTTCAAGTTTTCTGGTGTTTCAATTGAGTACTGTTGCTTTCGGTACATCTGCTTTCTCTCTTCTTAATGCAATGGTTTTGAGGCATTCTACCCTATTTTCGTGCATTCTAGCGGTTCTTAATTCGCCTACTATTTTTCTCCGTAAAGGTTTCAGCTTTTTTCAGCAAGCCCTAATTATTTCTATTAATGAGGATGAAAAATCAGATTAGTTTTAATTTCAGACAAAGCTTGTTCTAATGTTAAATTAGTAGAAACTTCCCACCATTGCCCCGTATGGCGAAAATAAGCCAAATTAAAACTGGTGGGCGTAACATATTCCAAACGAGTAAACTTTGCCTCAAAGGAAGGAACCATTGCTCTAGGGCTAGGACAATTATAGGTTCCACAAATATAAAACCAGCAGCGATACCATTTACCGAAAATATCTACTAAATAATTAAAGTCATGATCAGTAGGCGGTTCTTTGATATAACGAGGCTTGAATTCCTGTTCAATCAATTCCGTCATTTTTTGGGTAATGAGAGCTTTCTGAGATTCGGGAACTTTGGGTTTTGCTGCTTTACTGGGGGAGTAAATCCATTGTTTTTGAGGAGCCATAGCATTACTGAATAAAGTGATCAATCATAAAGCTATTTTAGGGCAACCAGCTAGAATCTAGCAAGTTTTCTAAGCTGTAGGGACAATGCGTTGGTAAGTTTTGTAAGCGAGTTTTTTTTCTAGTGTATCGTTGAGCATCTTGATAGATAATACTCAAGTCTTGTTCTAGATATTGATACAAAGTTGTGGTCAAATGTCGTCTTAACTGAGTCCGAAAACTGTCTATCGTCGCCTCCCAATGAGACGCATTATTATCATACTCTGCTGACCAATATTGTAACAATAAAAGATGTCTAATGATCTGTTCTAAAAGACTTACTGCTTTATTTCTATCTCGTTTACCCAAGTCTTCTAACTCCTCAATCAGATTTTCAATATCTAGTTGATCTAGGCGATCGCTCTTTAAACACTCAATCGTTTTCTCTAACCACAGAGTCGGGTCAGTTTCATAAAGTTGAGAAATATGGGAGATAGGAGCAATAATAGGCATGGCAATAAAAAAGATTCAAAAAATTTTATCTTTGATCAGCAGAGTTTACATAGATATAGTTTTGCGGATTTTTGAGTGACTCGATCGCTTCTTTTAAATGCTGACGATTCGCTTCCGTCGAGAGCAAATAATCGGTTTCGTCGCTTTCATTTGATTCGACCATTAACAAAATAGCCTCGATTACCGTTCCTTCAGGTAAGTCAAGATTAGGTAAATCTAGTTGACCATTTTTAATGGTGGTTCTGTATTTAAGAGCATTCATTGAATTTGATTCTCTAAAGATTGTTAAATTATACCAAATTTAATTTTGAGTAGCGATCGCAGGTAGTGGGATCATCTTTAAATGTGCCAATGGTGTCAGAATAATTCTAAGCGCGATCGCCGAAGATAGATAAATTTAGCCAGCAGTACCTAAAACTTGTTCGGCTGTTAATTTCAGTCGGGGAAATGTGGTCGAAACAATGCTTTGATTACCGCGCACTTGCTGAATATCATATTCCCCATTTACCAGCGTACAAATAGAAAGAGTGGGTAGTTTTGACTTGCCAATGTGTCGAATACCGCCCAATCCTGCATAGTCCGCAATCCAATATTCAGGAATACCTAAAACTGCATAATCTTCAACTTTACGCGCATAATCATTTTGCCAATTGCTACTAACAACTTCCGCCACAAATTTAATCGAACTGCCTAATGTTAGGAGAGACTGACTACCCCAGAGCGGCTCTTTAATAAGCTCACGACGATCAATCACTGCCACATCGGGGCGAAATGCAGTCATACCAGCGTTAGCAGGGCGTAATAGTCCTCGCTGAAGGACAAACCAAGGCAAACCCATTTGGTCAATCTGGACGCAAACTTTTGTAGTGATAAAAGCCGCAACTTCCTCATGTGAACCCGTTGGTTCCAAATCAAATACCTCTCCGTCAATCAGTTCATAACGATTGTCGCCATCATAACAGGCTAGAAATTCGTTGAAGTTGAGCGGCTTCTGTTGAATCGAACGGTCGGTTGCAAGTGTCATCGGTCAATTTAGCCCAATTAATTCATTCAGTATATCGAAATATCAGTTTTTCCTACGCACTTTTCTGTATTTACTAGATAGCGATCGCAGATAGTGGGATCATCTTTAAATATGCCAACGATGCCAGAGTCGCCCATCTTTATAATATACCAAAAACTACAAAGTATTAAGGTCTGATTCAATTTTTTGTAACAAATCATAAATTTTGAGAAAATTGTTATAAGTTACAGAAGGAGCATCATAGCTGGGTGTTATTTCTTTAAGGTGGGTATGGGCAAGATCATTTCTTTTCTTTTGAAGAGCACCTAACTCTGATTTTATTCTCTGTAAAATATCTTGTTGTTGTTTTAATTTTGCTTCTAGTCTTTCCACTGAAATAATACCAATTATATGAATCAAAAATGCTCTAAATTTCTCATAATCAAAGCTAGGATTTCGTCTAACCATATTTCTAACACTTTCTATATTGGATCCCTCCAGCAAATTTAATTGAATATAATCTAAAATGATTTCATCTTGAGCTTCTTCGATCCAGGCACACAACTCTAAAATTGCTAATTTAGAATAAAATTGCAATCGTCTTGTTTGTAAATCACTTGGAAGTTCACTGGTCAAAACGGATTCATATAAACCTTTCAAGTCTTCTAAGCTATTCTTAATATCTTCGCTATTAGTCATTTAAGTTCCAAAAATATGAATAGCAATAGTTAAGCGATTCTTAAGTTGACTCGTCTGTAGTAAACCATTGGCTAACTGCTGAGGGGAATAGGGTTCCGAATCAATCAGTTTAAGCAAACGCACTTTAAACTCCTCTTGTGTTTGAGACTTTAAAAAAGACAAATTTTTGGCAATACCAATAAGTATTCCTTCCAGAATTAATGCACTTATATTTTGTCCATAGAAAAATAATTTTTCGGGCAAATAATTACTATCAATTAAGGTTATTGTCTCTTTAAAAATATTAATTTTTTGCTCAAGAATTGACGACTCAAGATTTTTATTCTTATACATATACCGATTAAGGAATTGTGTTAATGTTCCAGAATACTGTTCGTAGTCATCAAAAAAAGCAAAAAAACGTAAAATAAATTCTTCATCCTTAAGATGTTGTTTTTGTCGTACTCGAAAGGGAGAAATTTGTTGCCAGGTTTTTAGCTTGCTACAATCTTTTAATAATTGGTTAAGATTACCTTGATAGAGACAATTTCTAATTTCCTGATTATTTAATTTAGTGCCTCCTGTATTTAAGCGATGAAAAATGGTGTATAAATAATCCAGATGACTTTCTTGAGTCGAGTCAAAATAAATAGCTGTAATGGGTAATGATAAGTTTTCTACTTGTTGATATAAATGGGGAGTTTGATATTGAATCTCTTGAACGCTCTTACCTCGAATACGAAAATCAACATCAGGTAAATCTGATAATTGCCAGTCTGGTTGTGACAGAAATTGAACAATTGTGGTAATTCTTTGGAAACCGTCAACGATAAAACGTTGGCCTGTTTTAGAGTCCCAACTCCAACACAGATTAGGAATAGGAATTTGTTTCATCAAACTATCAATAAAACGGGTTTTTTCTGCTTCCTTCCAATTTAATTTGCGTTGAAATAGGGAATTAGCCTCTAGCGTTTGTTGAGAAAATAGCTCACAAATTTCTGCACAGGTGCGTAATTCATTAAATGCGATAAGATCATTTGGAGGTGATTGAATAAAATCCTCATATTCGTAGGTTTCCTGATAGGTTTTATCTATCTGCTTTTGAAGAGCTAATTCTTGTTTAGATAAACTGATCATTTTTTCTCCTTTTTTAGAAAGTCAGGGAAATAACTCTTATTTCTAAACCCCGTCTAACTCGAAACCTGTAGTTTTTTAATGTCCCAAGGCGATCCCCCTAAATCCCCCTTAAAAAGGGGGACTTCTGGAATGTATCTAAAAAAACTACAGTTCCCAAAATGGACGTGGTTTATCTCCCCATTTTAGCTAGAATTCCCCTTTTAAAGCCGCGCCCCAGGGATCGCAGATAGTGGGATCATCTTTAAATGTGCCAAAAGAAAAATGGTTCATTTTCCCATCCAACCTTCAATTGCACCGCCAATCAAGGCTCCGACAGGATTATCAAAGGATTTTTTCAAAAATTCGAGGCCACCTTTTTGAGCCGCATTAATCAGTTTTTGCTTTAAGTTGGGATCGTTTTTAATAATTTCAATGGTCTTAATCCCCTGCATGGTTTTATCGTTGGGATAGGTTTGGGCAAGGGGCGTAATAATGGCTTGGACTTCGGTAATGATTTCGGTTAGATTTTGCTGTTCGGCTTCGTTAAGAATACCCGCAACTTTAGCGTTACCTTGAATTTCGCCTTGATTAACTCCCACTCCAAAGGTTCCTGCTTGTTTAATTTCGCCGTAGGACACTGCTTTTGCCTCAATGGTTATAGGTCTATTTGCTAATAGTTTAGCAATTTCTGACATATCGGTGCTTTTTTCTCGATAAAGTTGGAGAACTTCTCGATTGTTGGTTATTTCCTGCTCTTTATTGGCTAGTTGGGCTTGATAGTTTTGTTCAATTAAGGCTATTTTTTGTTCATAAACTTGATAAAAACGATTTTCTAGCTCTGCTTTATCCGTATCCTGGGGCGCGTCAATTTGAATAACAAAAGTCCCATCTCGTTTTTTGAGGATGCCTGCGATGGACAGTTCAATGTTTTCAGATTCGATTTGTAAACCATGAAAGGATTCAAGAAAGGCTTTCCAGTCAATGCCATCACTAAAAATTAGGTCAACGGTTTCCCTTACGATTTCAATTAATCGCTGAAAATCACCAGCATTAAAGATTTTATTCGGATCACGGGGACGACGCTCTTGATAAGTTTTTCTTTCACCCAATTCGTAATAAATGTAATCACAAATCACCGCTTCAAAAATAGTGCCAGTATTAATATGCCAATCCTGGATACAAGCCCCCGTTAGGTTAGCACGGGTAAAGTTAGTGTTCAAAGTGTTGGCTCCACTGAGGTCGGCTCTACTGAAGTTGGCTTCACTGAAGTTGGCTCCACTGAGGTCGGCTCTACTGAAGTTGGCTTCACTGAAGTTGACTCCGCTGAAGTTGACTCCACTGAAGTTGACTCCACTGAAGTTGGCTCCACTGAGGTTGACTCCGATGAGGTTGGCTCCACTAAAGTTGGCTCCACCGATGAAGTTGGCTCCACTGAGGTAGCCTCCTCCACGAAGGTCGGCTCCACTAAGGTTGGCTCCACTGAAGTTGGCTTGACGGAGGCTGGCTGAACGGAGGTTGGCTCCACTGAGGTCGGCTCCACTGAGGTCGGCTCCAATGAGTTTCGCTCCAATGAGTTTCGCTCCACTGAGGTTGGCTGCACTAAGATCGGCTCCACTGAGGTCGGCTTCACTGAGGTTGGCTTCAATGAGGTTGGCTTCACTAAGATCGGCTCCACTGAGGTTGGCTTCAATGAGGTTGGCTTCAATGAGGTTGGCTCCCCTGAGGTTGGCTCCCCTGAGGTTGGCTCCCCTGAGGATGGCTCCCCTGAGGATGGCTCCCCTGAGGATGGCTTTACTAAGATCGGCTCCACTAAGATCAGCTCCACTGAGGATGGCTCTACTGAGGTTGGCTTCAATGAGGTTGGCTTCAATGAGGTTGGCTCCACTGAGGTTGGCTCCACTGAAGTTGGCTTGACGGAGGTTGACTCCACGAAGGTCGGCTCCACTGAGGTTGGCTCCACTGAAGTTGGCTTGATGGAGGTTGACTCCACGAAGGTCGGCTCCACTGAGGTTGGTTCCCCTGAGGTCGGCTTTACTAAGATCGACTCCCCTGAGGATGGCTCCCCTGAGGATGGCTCCCCTGAGGATGGCTTCACTAAGATCGGCTCCACTAAGATCGGCTCCACTGAGGATGGCTCTACTGAGGTTGGCTTCAATGAGGATGGCTTCAATGAGGTTGGCTCCCCTGAGGTTGGCTCCCCTGAGGTTGGCTTGAGTGAAGTTTATTTCAATTCCAGGGTTCTTTTTTCTCCTCCATTCGTTCCATTTCTTAACACCCCATTCAAGCCTTGCTAATTGTTCTTGATTAGCCATAGAAACTACTTCCCCTCACCAACGGATTAAATCGGTAAACTCAAAAGTCATTAATCTTTATTTTGCAATCAATCAAGCTATTTTGCATTATTTTTATCTCATTTTTCAACGATCAGCAACATTCAACAAAGCAAAAACTAGGGAAATAGTTGCTTACCCTATCTCCCTAAAATTAATTAAAATTCTCCCTTTAAAGACGCTTCACAGCGATCGCAGATAGTGGGATCATCTTTCAATGTGCCAACAGTATCAGAATAATTCCAACAGCGATCGCACTTATGACCATCAGCCTTAACAATGGCAATGGCTAAATTATCAGTTTCACTGTTAAAATCAGTAGCTTGAATCGCCACTAAATCCACTAACTCCACTTGAGAAGCTAAGAGTAAATAACGCAATTGATCCACACCTTGACCTGACAATAACTCGGTGGAATTGTAGTTAAGCAATAGAGTTTTTAACTCTGGATTCGCCACATAAAGTAACACTTTGGCCTCCAGAGAAGAACCGATCGCCTTGCCGATGCGGGCCGCTTCCATGACTTTATTAACTTCATTGCGAAGACCGCGTAACTGTTCCCAACTTTGAGCTAATTCTGGTTTTAACCATTCCTGGTGAGCCTTTAACCAACCCGCTTGAAATACCGATTTATAGGGTTTTTCGTAGGGTAAAAATTGCCAAATATCTTCAGCTAAATGGGGTAAGACAGGGGCGATCGCCTTGGCTAAATTTTCTAAAGCAATCTGTAAAATCGTTTGGCAACTACGACGACGGGGCGCATTAGGGTCGGAAATATAAAGCCGATCCTTGGCAATATCCAGATAAAAATTAGATAAATCTACCACACAGAAATTCTGCACCGTTTGGAAGAATTTAAAGAACTGGAAACTTTCGTAGGCTTCCGTTACTTCCGTAAAAACTTCCGTAATGCGATGTAACATATAGCGGTCTAATTCAGGCAAATCCTCATAGGCAACAGCATCAGTTTCGGGATTAAAAGCGTGTAAATTACCCAACAAAAAGCGGGCCGTATTGCGAATTTTATTGCGAGCATCCGCCAATTGTCCAATAATCGTTGGCCCAATATTGACATCATTAGAATAATCAACCGAAGCTACCCATAACCGCAAAATATCGGCTCCGTAGGCAGGTTGCTGTTTTTGATTTTTACCGCCATTAATAATCTGATTGGGATCAACCACATTGCCCAGGGATTTACTCATTTTAAAACCCTTTTCATCCAACACAAAACCGTGAGTTAACACCGTTTTATAGGGAGCAATACCATTAACCGCCGCACTGGTTAAAAGACTGGATTGGAACCAACCGCGATGTTGATCCGAACCTTCCAAATACATATCCACAGGGTATTTTAATTCAGGTCGAGTTTGAGCCACCGCCGCCCAGGAAGAACCCGAATCAAACCAAACATCCATCGTGTCTTCACCCTTACGATATTCGCGCCCATTATTGCGATAACTAGGGGGTAATAACTCTTCTATGGATAATTCCCACCAGGCATCAGAACCCTTTTCGGCAAAAATTTGTTGCACATGATTGACGGTTTCTTCTGTTAGCAAAGGCTCATTCGTTTCTAAGTCATAAAAGACTGGAATGGGAACGCCCCAAGACCGTTGCCGCGAAATACACCAATCACTGCGATCGCTGACCATAGGGGTAATGCGATTTTCTCCCTGGGCGGGAATCCAAGTCACCGATTTAATGGCAGCTAAAGCAGCTTCACGAAATCCTTCTACCGAAGCAAACCACTGTTCCGTAGCGCGAAAAATCGTCGGTTTTTTAGTGCGCCAATCGTAGGGATATTTGTGTTGATAGGCTTCTTCTTTCAGCAATGCCCCTAATTTTTGTAACTCATTGATAATGGCTTCGTTGGCATCTTTCAAGACATTTAAACCCGCAAATTGTCCAGCCTCTGCGGTTAAATTGCCCGCATCATCCACAGGAGACAAAATTGGTAAATGATAACGTTGCCCGACAATATAATCCTCTTGACCGTGACCTGGTGCGGTGTGAACTAGCCCTGTACCTGATTCAGTAGTCACATAATCACCACCAATCACAATGGGACTTTGGCGATCGTAGAGAGGATGACGGTATTGGGTATGCTCTAAATCCGCACCTTTAATGGTCGTTTTAACAGTTAGATTACATTCCCAAAGAGTTGATAATCGTTCCACTAAATCTAGGGCGACAATTAGATATTTTTGTTGACAAATTGGTTGATTATTTTCGGCGATCGCATAGGTTAAATCAGGGTTTAAAGCAACCGCTAAATTACCAGGTAAAGTCCAGGGCGTTGTTGTCCAAATAGCAACCCCTAAATTGGGTAAATAGGGTGTTAATAAATCCTTAACTTTTTCCCCCGCTTGGGTAATGGGAAAAGAGACATAAACACTGCGAGAAGTGTGACCTTCGGGATATTCCAATTCCGCTTCAGCCAAGGCTGTCCGAGAACTAGGACTCCAATGCACTGGTTTCAAACCGCGATAAATATAGCCATTGAGAGCCATTTTACCAAAGACCCCGATCTGGGCGGCTTCATACTCAGGAGTTAAGGTTAAATAGGGATTTTTCCAGTCTCCCCAAACGCCATAACGTTGAAATCCAACTGCCTGCTCTTGTTGAGCTTTAAGGGCAAATTCTTTCGCTTTTTGACGCAAAGTTAAGGGCGTTAAGGCTTGACGCTCTTCTGGTTTTAAACTTTGTAAAACTTTTAATTCGATGGGCAAACCGTGACAATCCCAACCAGGCACATAACGAACCTTATGACCCTGCAAAAGTTTATATCTATTAATAATATCTTTGAGAATCTTATTTAAAGCATGACCAATATGCAGCGAACCATTGGCGTAGGGCGGGCCATCGTGGAGTACAAATAGCTCTTTCGGATTTTCGTTGGCTAGGGTTTCATAAATCTGTTCATCCTGCCAAAATTGCTGGATTTCGGGTTCTCGTTTCGTCGCATTGGCCCGCATATCGAACTGAGTTTGAGGCAGGTTAACCGTATTTTTGTAACTTTTGGCTTCTGTCACGGATCTATAGGGAGAGACAAAGGGTTGAGCATCCTAAATTCTAACTTGTTTTGTTGGGGCTGGGAGCTAGATTTAATGAATTGCAGCGATCGCCGCTCTATCCAATTAGGTTAACAAGAGGAAGAGTAAAATTGGTTAAAGCGATCGCAGATTGATCATGAAACCGACGCTATTCAGAACGCTTTAAAAAAGAGGAATTGAAGCCCTTAATCCTTCGTAATCCTAAAAAAACGATTATTAGATTGGATGCACCAACAAGGACTTGGTCAAATTTATGCATAGATAAAACTCTATTAAAAGCCCTGTATGGATAGAGAAAGATAGATGTAACTAATCAATGACTTTAGAAATTGGTATTTTACAAATTCAGGTTTATCAGGCAACTATAGGAGATAGGAAGACTCACTCCCCAAGAAACCAAAGTTTTGGAGGTTTTACCAATGGTTGCCCTGACTCAACGCCCACTTCAATCTAAGCCTGCCCAACGCTTGACCATGCAAACGGTGGCGATCGCGCCAGAAACAACGGCGATGCGTTTGATGAAAATTTGTCTTTAATAGAAGAAGATTTTCACTATTATTATGACTGTTTAATGGGGCCTAATGCGCGATCAGTATCTTCTAATCTTAAAACCCACCATAAATAATGAATTTGTTCTGCATTTAGCGCGACCTGATTTTGTCCTATTAGAGGGGGAGAAATGACTAAACGATAGACTATAATTATTTAACTAATTTTTTATATTTTTCTCATTCTTTACAAATATCTCAAGAACTGGACAGTGGGAAGTTCTCGATGCGGGTAAGTGGAGAAAAGAAAATCGGACATCCGATACCAAAGAGTGCCGTTATGTCCGAAACTGGCTGATATAAGAAAATCGATAGCCAGTGCTATCTATCAATTATGCAACTATGTCAGCGACTAGAGCAAATCCTCGATAATCTCCGTCCAGTCTTTAGCCGAGAAGCAACGTTCCAATGGTTTATTCTGTTAGTCTGGGGAGTGGTGCTCAACAGCCAACCCAGCGCAATCACCAGCTATGTCAATGCCCTTGGCTTAACGGAGAGCTATTACAATCAGGCTCTACATTGGTTTGATTCCAAGGCGTTTAGGGTCGAAGGACTAACGTTCTAATGGTCAAAGTGGCTAAGTCAGCATGAAAGTCTATACAGAATTAAGGGGAAAACGGGTGTATGTAGGGGATGGCATCAAAGTGGGAAAAGAAGGACGCAAGATGCCAGGTGTAAAACGACTACACCAAGAATCGGAAGATGTGTCCAAGCCAGAGTGGATAAGGGGTCATTACTTCAATGCCTTGACTATTTTGGTGGGAGTAGGGAAAGTCTGCTTTGCATTGCCCTTAGTTTTACGGCTAGACGATGGCATCAAGTCCAAACCAACCCAGACGGCGGAGGTAAAAGGCAAAAAAAAGGTGAAGACGAGCCTGGTGACAAAAATGGCTGACCTTTGCGTTACTTACGCGGAGGCGGGGAGCTATGTAATTTTGGATGCTTATTTTGCTTGCGAACCAGTGCTAAAAGTTTTTCGCCAGAACGCCTTGCATCTAATCACACGAGTGCGTTGCTCCACCGTCGCCTATGCCCCCTTTTGTTCCGTGCCGACGCTGAAGGGGAGAGGACGACCACGGATTTGGGGGAGTTCGATAAATGGAACCAAAATTATCGATTAATTCTTTGACTTGAGCAGCGTTTCTTGTTGTTGTCCAATCCACCAGAGAAACTGTACTATTTGTAGTAGCGTTTGTAAAAATTGTAATTGTCTTGTCAGACGCTGATAGCGAATTCTCAGTTGACGGGTTCCGACCTGGGCTTGGTGCAAATTTGCCGGAGCCGGAGTAAAGATGCGATTAGTACATCGTTCTAGACGAATTAAGTTTTTGGTCAAACGTTTGAGATCTCCTCGCCATCGCCAAAGACGAACGGCCAGATAACTATTCCCGATCGCCAATAACAGGTTAAAACAGATGACAAAGAGCAACATTATTGTGATATGATACCGATCCGATAAGGGGAATTAGCTCAGTTGGTAGAGTGCTGCGATCGCACCGCAGAGGTCAGGGATTCGAGCTCCCTATTCTCCATTCTGCAAGATAAGGTGATACTATTTTGAAACAATTTATCACAAACTCTTTCTCTCAGTGTGGCTAAGGTTGTTCTAGAAAATCTTTATAAAAGTTTTCCGAGTCAGGCGGGGAAGAAAACGACGCATCCCCATGATTCGACGGTCGCTAGTCATTCCCCAGGTTCTACGTCAAATGCGGTGAGTGTGCTGCGCTCCATTAATCTCAGCATTGCCGATGGCGAATTTATGGTTTTAGTGGGGCCATCGGGTTGTGGTAAAAGTACTTTGTTACGGCTTTTGGCCGGATTGGAAGAGGCCACGGGCGGCAATATTTGGGTTGGCGATCGCCTGGTGAATCAGATTCCTCCCAAGGCCAGGGATATCGCCATGGTTTTTCAAAGCTATGCCCTCTATCCCCATCTCTCGGTCTATGACAATATTGCCTTCGGTTTGAGGCGGATGAATAGTTTTCAGGATCGGTCATCTTCGTCAACCCTGCCCCCCTGGTTAGAGCATAGTTTAAGCGGAATGACTCGCAAACTGCCGAAGGGTTTACGTTATCGTTCATCCCAGGATACTGCCATTGAACGACAGGTAAGAGAAGTCGCAGAACGGTTACAAATTGAGGGACTCCTAGACCGTTTACCGAAACAACTGTCAGGTGGCCAAAAGCAACGGGTCGCCCTGGGAAGAGCGATCGCCCGTAATCCCCAGGTTTTTCTCATGGATGAACCGTTATCCAACCTTGATGCTAAATTGCGGGCCGAAACCCGTAGCCAGATCGTTAAAATTCAGCGACAGTTAGGCATTACCACTATCTATGTTACCCACGATCAAACCGAAGCCATGACGATGGGCGATCGCATTGCGGTGATGTATCAAGGTGAAATTCAACAGTTAGCTCCTCCCCTGGAATTGTATAACCGTCCGGCTAACCGCTTTGTGGCCGAATTTATCGGCTCTCCTCCCATGAATTTTCTGGAAATGGCAGTGGAATCCGCCCAATTATTAACCCATCCCCAGTTTTCTCTCACCTTGCCAGAGTCTTGGCATTCTCTAGTCCGTCTTTACCCAGGGCGATCGCTGTTATTGGGAATCAGGGCCGAGGATTTTACCCTTGAGGAGGCAGCCCCAGAGCATCTTGTCGTTGAAGTGGATTTGGTAGAAGCATTGGGGAATGATACTTATCTGTTGGTTCACCTAGTGGCCAATCCGGCTCTTTCCCTGCAAGTTCGTGTTGCCCCAGAACATCGGCTGCGTTTAGGAGATCGTCTTTGGTTGGGAATTGCGATCGACAAGATTCATTTATTTGATGCCAAGACCGAAAAATCTCTCAGAACCCTTTGATTTTCTAACTGGTTAAAACGGGATGAAAAAAGAAAGCTAATCCTAAAATGACATAGGAGGCTAACAGTAAAATTCCCTCTAACCAATTGGAGCGACCATCACTGCTAATCGAGTTGACAATAAGGACAGCGACGACCACTGCCACTAACTCAAAGGGATTAAAATTTAAATCCATCGGTTGCCCCATTAACCAACCCGCAATCACGAGAACGGGAGCTACAAAAAAGGCAATTTGTAAGCTAGAACCCATTACCACCGAAACCGATAGATCCATCTTGTTTTTCATCGCTACTGTGACTGCTGTTGCGTGTTCCGCCGCATTACCAATAATGGGCAACAAAATCACCCCTGTAAACAAGGACGTTAAGCCTAAACTTTCTGTCGCTACTTCCAACGAGTCCACCAACAGTTCCGACTCTACCGCCACCCCCAAAGTCACGACCAATAAGACAAGGCTCCAAAGGACTAAATTAGGTTTATAGTGTTCGGTCGGTATTTCTAATGTTTCTGTCTCTAAATCGGCTACCCCCACATCGTAGAGATAGGCATGGGTTTTCATGGCAAAAAATAGAGATAGGCCATAGACCATGATTAGTACAGCCGCCACAGCCACAGAGAGTTTTTGAATACTGGCTTCTCCTAAACCGGTTGAGGTATATTCGACGGCAGTGGGTAAAAGGAGGGCGATCACAGCTAGGTTCATGACCGAAGCATTCATCCGAGCCGCCGCAGGACGAAATTCCTGTTCTTTGTAGCGCAATCCGCCTAAAAACATGGCGAAACCCATGACCAGTAACAAATTACCAATAATTGACCCCGTAATGGTCGCCTTAACCACATCGATCAAGCCTTCTTTAAGAGCGACAAAGGCCAGAATTAACTCAGTGGCATTACCGAAGGTGGCATTCATTAATCCCCCTAAATTAGGGCCAACCACGATCGCAATTTCTTCGGTGGCAGTTCCCATAAACGCGGCCAGGGGAATAATGGCAATACAGGCGGTGATAAAGACGAGGGTTTCTCCCCAATGTAGATAGTGGGCCGAGAGGGAAATCGGTAGAAAAATAAGAAGGGCAAAGAAAATGGTGTTTTTATTGAGCATGGAATCTCACTGAAAAGCGGGGAAAACGTTATTGCCTATTTTACGAGGTCTTTTCCCTAACGCGTAACGCGATCGCCTGCCTCACTTTTCTTGATAACAAGCATAAAGTGGTATAACCCAGTCTTAAAATGTTTGCAACCCACATTCAGCAGGTTGCAATTTTGAAAAATATTTCTACCTGTAAATAATTCGTTGATAGATTATCCTGTGAAACGGTACGATAGGGCTTTGAGCTCGTGTCAGATGTAATCAACGAAAATTTTACAGCAAGAAATCTTTGATATTAAAGCATTGCTATTAGATAATAACGGGGATACTCATCAAAAATAGGTATTAAAATGGCCGAAAATCTCACACGTCTCATTTCCCAAGCGGAAATCGCCCAAAAAGTTAAACAATTGGCTCAACAGATTGATCAAGATTATCAAGGACAAACCCTGACAATTATTGGCATTTTGAAAGGCTCGTTTATTTTTTTAGCGGATTTAGTGAGAGCGATCGCCACTCCCCTAGAGCGAATCGAGTTTTTACAGCTTTCCAGTTATGGTTCCAGTACAGTTAGTTCCGGTAAGGTCACGGTTCTACAAGATATTTCTCCCGCCCTGATTCACCATCAGCATATTTTGTTAGTGGAAGATATTATTGACACAGGACTATCGATCGCTACTGTCCTTGACCGTTTACAAACCCATCAACCGGCTTCTCTCAAACTCTGTACACTACTCAATAAGCCCAGTTGTCGTCAGCAGGAAGTTCAAATTGACTATTGTGGTTTCTCCATTCCTAATCATTTCGTTTTGGGATATGGACTCGATCTGGATCAAAAATACCGCCAACTTCCGGCTATCTACTATTTACCAAAGTCTGAGTCTTGAATAAGATCGGGACTTTTTTCTGTTGTTTGAACTAATGGTTCTTGATTTTTGGGTTTTCCTCGACGGTTCCGCAAAAATTATCTGTTAGAAATTTGCAGCTAAATTTTAACGCTTTTTCACGATCGCTCTCTATTTTTAGAACTTAAAAAGCGATTGCATTCTAATTCTTTAAGTTGCGATCACCTTATTTGTCAAAAAATTATCGCATCATTTACGCGATCGAGTAAGCTCATGCCACTGTGATGATTGTTGCTTTGGGAATTCGGAAGGATGGCAGTAAACAGGACGTATATGCCCTTGCCAAAAAGCTATTGAGATTAGGGCTATTAGACAAATCGGATAGGGATCAAGATGATGATTAAAATTCAGAATGAGAGAATAGAAATTTGTGTATTTGGAAGTGCTAGAAAAGGCGATCGCTATTCCTGTGAGTCTTAATTTTTGAGCGATCGCCATAATTAGAGCAAAAATTTTTCCTTAAATTTTGTATCGTATTTAATCAATTCACCCACGAAATCAAACAGTCATATATTACGGTGATATTTCGGAGAGTCTGTAGAAAAGAGCGATCGCTATTCACATCAGAAAATTTCGGGAGCAAATGGACTAAATTTATGAACAAAATTATCCCTAGTTTTTGGAATTTACCGACTGAAAAATTGTTAGAGCAACTTCACAGTAGCCCTCAAGGTTTAACAACGTCAGAATCTCAAAAACGATTGATACAATATGGAGCCAATAGTCTTAAGCAAAAACGCAAATCCCATACCTTCTCTCTCTTATTAAATCAATTTAAAAGCCCAATTATTTTGATTTTAATGGGAGCCGCCATTCTTTCTAGTTTTCTAGGCGATATCATTAATTCTCTGATTATTTTAGCGATTGTTTTATTTAGTGGATTATTGGGTTTTTGGCAAGAACGGGGAGCCGCAGATGCGATCGCCAAATTACTGGCAATGGTGGAAGTCAAAGCACGGATTTTACGGGATGGCAAGCTTAAAGATATTCCCCTGGATGAAGTCGTGCCAGGCGATATAGTGCAAGTTTCAGCAGGAGATAATATTCCTGGGGACTGTTTGATTTTAGAATCGCAAACCTTGTCCATAGATGAAGCGACTTTGACGGGCGAAACCTATCCCGTTGCTAAAAATGTGGGTGTTTTACCAACTGAAACAGGCTTAAGTCAACGAACCAATAGTCTTTTGATCGGAACCCATGTGGTCAGTGGCAGTGCAACGGCGGTAGTTGTCCACACAGGCAAAATGACCGAATTTGGCAAGATTTCCGAACGATTAAAACTAAGACCTCCTGAAACCGAATTTGAAACGGGAATTCGTAAATTTGGTTATTTTTTATTAGAAATAACTTTAACCCTCGTCGCCTTAATTTTTGCGGCCAATGTCTATTTACAGCGTCCTGTTTTAGACTCATTCATGTTTTCTTTGGCCTTGGCAGTGGGATTAACACCCCAATTATTACCCGTGATTGTCAGCATTAATCTGGCCCATGGGGCTAAACAAATGGCCAAAAAACAGGTGGTTGTCAAACATTTACCTGCGATTGAAAATTTTGGTAGCATGAATGTCTTGTGTTCTGATAAGACTGGAACCTTAACCGATGGACAGGTCAATATAAAATCCGCCCTAGATGTCAATGGTCAAGAAAGCGATCGCGTTTTATTCTATGCTTACTTAAACGCGGCGATGGAATCAGGTTATATTAATCCCATTGATGAAGCCATTCGCAGTCATAAAAGCTTTGACATTTCAGCCTATCAAAAACTGGGGGAAATTCCCTACGATTTTAACCGTAAATGTCTCAGTATTCTCTTAGCAAAAGGAGATGAAAAACTATTAGTCACTAAAGGATCATTGATTAATATTCTGGATATTTGCACCGATGTCGAACAAGAGGAAGGAAAAACCATTGAACTTGCACCAATGCGGTCACAAATTCAACAACGAGCGGAAGATTTAGGGAGTCAAGGTTTTCGGATTTTAGGGGTTGCCTATCGTCAATTAACCACCGATAAACTTGATCCCAAAGATGAAACGAATCTCACTTTTTTAGGGTATCTTGCTCTTTATGATCCTCCCAAATCCGACATTAAAGGTACGATCGCCGATCTAGCCCGTTTGGGCGTTACCCTCAAAATGATCACAGGGGACAGTCACGCCGTTGCCACCAGTATTGCCCAACAAGTTGGCTTAGAACAAACTAAGGTATTAACAGGTTCAGATCTTCAAAAAATGAGTGCAGGTGCGCTGTTACATCAAGTTGATCAGGTTAATGTTTTTGCCGAAGTAGAACCGAATCAAAAAGAACGGATTATTGTCGCTCTCAAACGATCGGGCAATGTGGTGGGCTATTTGGGAGATGGTATTAACGATGCTTCCGCCCTCTACGCTGCCGATGTGGGTATTTCCGTTGATACGGCGGTAGATGAGGCCAAGGAAGCGGCGGATATTGTTTTGATGCAAAAGGACTTAAATGTATTGCTCGGCGGCCTTAAATCAGGACGAACGACCTTTGCCAATACGCTCAAATATGTTTTTATGGCTACCAGTGCCAATTTCGGTAATATGTTTAGTATGGCAGGAATTTCCTTATTTTTACCGTTTTTACCTTTACTGCCTAAGCAAATTTTATTGACCAATTTATTAACCGATTTTCCTGAAATGACCATTGCCAGCGATCGCGTTGATCGAGAACAGGTGAGTAAACCTCGGCGTTGGGATATTCGTTTTATTCGCAATTTTATGTTGGTATTTGGGCTACTCAGTTCTGTTTTTGACTATCTTACTTTTGCTGCTTTATTGTTTTTATTGCATGCCGATCAAGCTCAATTTAGAACAGGTTGGTTTATGGAATCGGTTATTTCTGCCTCTATGATTGTTTTAGTCATTCGCACCCATCAATCTATTTTGAAAAGTCGCCCTAGTCGCCCGTTATTTTTCGCCACGATCATCATTGTGATCATTACGCTCATTTTTCCCTATACACCCATTGCTGGTATTTTAGGATTTGAACCCTTACCGTTAGAGTTCCTATTAGTTTTAGCCTTAATCGTGGGACTCTATATTTTCTGTGCGGAGAATGTTAAACGAGTTTTTTATCAACACAATCAATAGTCGGTTAAGCCTTCACCCATAAGAACAAGGCCATAATTTATGCAAATAAGTTAAAGTAATCATCGCGGCTTTACAAAAAAAATCTGATCGCAAATCATCGCTCAAGCTTTTCAACAAATAATAGAACCAAATCTTAGAAAAGGTATAATGTAGTGTTGATTGCCTTTTTGTAATCGGCTCTTCTGTAAGACTATGCGTACTGACACGATCTTTTATCAATTATTCTTAACATTTAAGCCTCTTCTGTTTGAACTATTAGGAGAGCCGATCGCCAATGCTGAATATTATCAGTTTACTTCTAGGGAGATTAAGGAAAAGGCTTTCCGTTTTGACGGGATTTTTATACCAGACCGAGAAGATAAGCCCATCTATTTTGTTGAGGTACAATTTCAAAATAAGTCTGATTTTTATTGGGAGTTTATTGCTGAAATTAATCTCTATTTGAATCAGTATAAACCTGTTCAGGATTGGAAAGCTGTCGCTCTTTTTGCCCAACGTCATTTTGAGGTGACATCTTTGACTCTTTACCAACAGGACTTGATGAATAGTGGTCGAATTATTCCTATCTATTTGGATGAGGTGCGATCGGATTCCATTGGAGTCGGATTGATTCAGTTAATCCTAGCTCAAGAATCCCAAGCTCCTGTTTTAGTTCAACAATTATTACAAAGAGCCAAGACAGAAATTGTTGATCCTTTAGTGACCCACGATATTATAGATTTATTGGAGACGGTTTTAGTTTCCAAATTTGCCCAATTAAGCCGCGAGGAGATTCAATCGATGTTTTTATTGAGTGATATTAAGCAAACACGGGTCTATCAAGAGGCTAAACAAGAAGGTCGTCAGGAGGGCCGTCAGGAAGGTCTTCAAGAGGGTCGCCAAGAGGGAGAGATTCATTTGTTAATTCGTCAGTTATCTCGGCGGTTTGGGAAGATTAGCGATCGCCGTGTTCAAGTTATTAATAGTTTGACGCTGGAGCAGTTGGATGATTTGGGGGAAGCTCTATTAGATTTTGGTGAGCTTGCGGATTTGGATAATTGGTTAGGGTTGAGGATTGGGGAATAGGGCGATCGCCTTCCATTTTTAGAACTTAAAAAGCGATCGCATTCTAATTATTTTTAATAAAAACTAGGCAGCCATTTCTAATAATTGATAATGTAATTGCATTAATTGACTGGGCAGCAGTGTTTCCATTGCATAGGTTGTGCCATCATTATTAGCAAACTCAACTTCAAAAGCTTGATCGTCATAAACCATCACAATAGTGCCGACCTGACCCTTATAGAGAGTTATCGGTTCTCCTGTTTCAAAATGGGTTGCAGACATATCTTCCGTAAGAGCGATAACATCTAAATCTTTTAGTTGATTCATAGTAATACCTCATTTATTTACAGATAGCAATTAGTTAATCGAGGAAAATCTTCATCAAAACGAATTGTCCAAGCAACTAGAATAAGAGATTCTCCCGCATCAGTTATGAGCATAAATTTCATATTGTAATGTTGATTATGCTCATTTACCTTACGAAGAATAACTGACTCTGTAATAGCCGCTTGCTTAATGGCTCTTTTAAGAATATCGGCATTATTTAAAGTAATATCTAGTTTCTTTTTAAAGAGAATCGCTTTATTTTTACCGACATCGTGATTAAAATTTAGACAATAATTTTCTATCTTATTACCTAAATTAGCTTTGTCTCCATTCGGTAATTTCATTACTGAATATTTTTTGATAAGTTGTGTCTATTATAACTCAAACTAGCTGTTCTCGGTTCTTTCCTCTGAAACACTTTTTGACTACTCAAAATTAATGAGCGATCGCGTTCTAAGTTTTTAAGTTATGATCGCGTTTTCGATTTTCGTCGTCTGTGGCGATCGCGTTCTAAATCTTTAAGTTGCGATCGCGTTCTAATTCTTTAAGTTGCGATCGCGGTTTCGATTTTTGTTGTCTGTGAGTGGCGATCGCGGGGGAAAATGCGTTACACTTGCTTAAGTTAGACCTCTTGCAAATTCAAGAAAGTCCCCCTTTTTAAGGGGGATTTAGGGGGATCAAACGCTATTATGCAAGAAGTCTATTACAATCTGCTAAGTTTTGGAGCTTCTCTACGACTTCGGGATACAAAGATTTTTGGTATTGACTAAATTAAGCTATCTGAAAGTAATATTTTAAACATTAACCCACAACTCTCATCATGTCTGACCTTGAACTCCTACGCAAACTTGAAAAGGCGATCGGCACAACACTGAAACAAGTTGATGAAGAACGATTTAAGCTTGATTTAGAAAATCAGTCGAATTTTGTGAATGAGAATGCCTACGCGCTCTCGGATAAAGGAGAAGTGATAGGCTTGTCTTTACGAGAGATTGATGGAAATAAATTGTCAGGCTTTTCGTTATCTGGTAATTAGTCACCGCAATAAAGAAGGAAATTATTGAGAATGAGAAGCAAATGAAAAAAGTAAAGAATAATGAAGAAAGGAAAGGCGGTTAAAGAGATAGGTTAGAATAGGGAGACTATGAAAAAACTAGACCCAGTTCCAGACTTAAACCAAGAAGAAGTGAAAATGCCACGGCAAAAAGAAGTGGCAAAAGATTGGTATGAAGATTATCAGAAAGAAAAAGAAGAGAACGAAAAGCTGAGAAAAGAATTGGTAGAGTTAAAGAAAGAGATAGAAAAGTTGAAAGAAAAGCTGAAAAAGCTTAACCAAAGAACGAGTGAAAATAGCTCTCAGCCCCCAAGCAGTGACGGTTACAAAAAGAAAGTCGCCAAAACCTTCGGTCAAAAAGGAAAAAAAAGAGGTCCAAAGTACGACCATGTGGGTAAAACCAGAAACGGGTTTGGTCGGGTAGATGAAATAGTAGATTTAAGGATGGAAAAATGCCCAAAATGTGGTGCGTCAGTGGAAAAGCAAAAGGAGACTATCATCAAAAAAAATCAAATAGCTGAATTAGTCAGTAAACCAGTAGAGGTAAGGGAATATGTTAGGGAAAAGTATCAATGCTCAAAATGTGATTGGGAAGGTTATGCCCCACTTCCTTTGGGATGTCGTGAAGATTTTAGCTACGGTGCAACCTTATCCAGCTTAGTGGGATGGCTGGGATATGGGGGAAATTTGACTTGGCTAAAACAACGATACTTGGTAGAAACGGTCTTTGGCATTCCTCTGTCTCAAGGGAGTTTAGCTAAAATGCACCGATGGTTTTGCGAAAGCTTGTATCCTAGTTATGAACAGTGGTGGACTTACATACAGGAGCCTGGAGTCCGTTGTGTGGACGAAACCAGCTATCGCGTCAATGGGGTTAACTATTGGATGTGGGTGGCTACTTCCTCCTCTGTTTGTGTTTTGTTTCTGGCTCCCAGCCGGAGTTCCGATGAGGTTCATTCCCTATTAGGTAAAGATTTTCATGGGCTTCTCAGTACGGACTGTTGGGGGGCTTACCATCGCCAAAATGCCCAGCATAAACAGAAATGTCTGGCTCATATTGGGCGGGAATTGAAGGCCTTGGAAACTTCCCACTTTTCTGAAAATAAACTTTTTGCTCAGAGAGTTTTTCCTATTCTAGAGGGGTGTGACCTTTAGTTGATGAAGGAAAAGAAAAGTGTTAACATGGGATGAAAAGTGACAAAGAGGAAACAATGATGACAGCAAAACTAATTAATGTAGAGGGTTCAAAGATAAAAATAGAACTAACATTAGAACTCAGTCGTTCAATGTTGGATACAGAAATAAATATTCAAAAAGGCTTAAACGAAGTAGGTTGCATCGCCAGCAAAGAAGCCTTGAAATATTTAGATACAGATGGTTCACCCTTAAAAATCGGTGAAGAAATCTGGAAGAGTAAGGGAGAGCAACCGAAAGAATATCAAACACCTTATGGTGAGGTTATAGTGAATCGTCATGTATATCAGCGTTCACCTTTGAGGAAAAACGTATTGCCCCTTAGAAAGAGAAGCAAGGATAATCATAACATCAACGCCATTATTGGCAAAACAGGTATCCTCAAAAATGTCAGGGATGGCAGGCAAAGAGGTGAAAAATGATTTATTAGAAAATCATGGTAGAAAAGTAGCGCTATCCTATATCCAAAGATTGAGTGAAGCAGTAGGAAGTGTGGTACAGGCAAAAGAAGAAGCGTGGAGTTATGCCCCGCCCAAGGAGGATAGCCAAATTGCAACAGTGGGAATAGGATTAGATGGAACCTGTATGCTGATGTGTGAGGATGGCTACCGTGAAGCAATGGTGGGAACCGTTTCCCTATACGATAGTGAAGGCGAACGTCAACATACAATCTATCTAGGTGCGGCACCAGAGTATGGAAAAAAGAGTTTTCTAGAAAGATTAGAAAGAGAAATTGAGCGAGCGAAAAACCGTTATCCAGAGGCAACATTGGTCGGGATAGCAGACGGGGCAGAATCAAATTGGAAGTTTTTAGAAAAGCAAACGGAAGAACAGATATTAGATTTCTATCATGCCTCTGGTTACTTAGGTGCCTTGGCAGAAGCGTTGCATCCGAATACCGTGTCAAAACAAAAAGAATGGTTGACTGAAAATTGTCGAGAACTCAAGCATGAAAAAGGAAAAGCAGGAGAACTGCTAAATCTGATGAAAGAAGTCAAAGAAGAAAAAAGTCATTCTAAGAATCTTACCGAGAAACTACAAGCGGCGATTACTTATTACGAGAATCATCAGCATCAAATGGATTATGCTGAATACATAGAGAAAAAGTATCCGATTGGTTCAGGTGTTACGGAAGCAGCTTGTAAGACGTTGGTCAAACAACGATTATGTTGTTCAGGGATGCGATGGAAGGAAAAAGGAGCAGGAATTATTTTGAGCCTACGAGCTTTGGTATTGACCAAGGAACGATGGAGTCAATTTTGGGCAAAACTTGATCAATATGGGTTCCCTGTAGAACCCTGATTACAACAGCTTTTATCAACTAAAGGTCGCACCCTTCTAGAGCAAGCTCGTCAATCCCATCGAGATTATCATCAAGGCAAACTGAGCTTAGAAGCTTTACAACAACAGCGACCCCTAGTTGAAGCTCAACTTCAAGAGGTTCTGGATAATCCGCCGCCCACGGGATGGGCAAGTGATTCCCAATTGTTATCTAATCGCTTTCGACGTTATTGGCATGATTGGTTTACTTTTCTTACTTTTCCTGAAGTTAAACCTGATAACAATGATGCCGAGAGAGCCTTGCGTCCTGTTGTTATTCATCGTAAGGTTAGTGGCGGTGCTAGAAGTCATTGGGGCGGACAACTTGTTGCCATGATGTTTAGTTTTCTTGAAACCATGAGACTTCAAGGTAAAAGTGCGGTCGAACAGTTATCTCTTATTTTATCTTCCTCTGGTCTTTCTCCTCCTTCCATTGATGACTTTCTTCCTCTCTAGTATTTTTGGGGCTTAATGAGAATTAAGCCCCACTTATTGCTGTGACTAATTACGTTATCTGAATTTGAGCAACTAGCTTATTTATATTTAATAAAGATTCAACTAGAAAATTACTTGTTTTTAAAGGAAATAAAATACCTAAAAGTATTGGGATTAATCCGTAATGAATTAACAGATTTCTCTTTTCTAAAAGAACTGACAGCACTCACTTCCCTTGATTTAAGCAGTAATGAATTAACAGATGTATCTTTTCTAAAAGAACTGACAAGACTCACTTCCCTTGATTTAAACAGTAATGAATTAACAGATGTATCTTTTCTAAAAGAATTAATAGGACTCACTTCCCTTGATTTAAGCAGTAATGAATTAACAGAGGTATCTTTTCTAAAAGAACTGACAGCACTCACTTCCCTTAATTTAGGTTTTAATCGATTAACAGATGTATCTTTTCTAAAAGAACTGACAGCACTCACTTCCCTTGATTTAAGTTTTAACCAATTAACAGATGTATCTTTTCTAAAAGAACTGACAGCACTCACTTCTCTTGTTTTATGGAATAATGAATTAACAGATGTATCTTTTCTAAAAGACCTGACAGTACTCACTTTCCTTCGTTTAGGCGGTAATGAATTAACAGATGTATCTTTTCTAAAAGAACTGACAAGACTCACTTCCCTTGATTTAAGAAATAATCAAATCCCAGAAATTCCCCGTTGGTTGACGGAAAAAGGATTAGAAATAGAGATAGATGATGGATTTGCTAATGGATGTATTAATCTCTGCGATAACCCGATTGAAAATCCACCAATACAAATCGTTCGACAAGGCAATGAAGCGATCCGCAATTACTATGACCAGATCGCAGCCCAGGGCGAAGATTACCTTTATGCCGCGAAAATGCTAATTGTCGGTGAAGGAGAAGCAGGCAAAACCACCCTCGCCCACAAAATTGCTGATCCCGATTGTCCTCTACCCCACATAGACGATCGCACCAGGGGCATTACGATTCATCCCCATCTCTTCACCACCAGAGCAAAAGATAGCTCCGAAAATCGAGAATTTCAACTTAATGTTTGGGACTTTGGTGGTCAGGAAATGTACCACGCCACCCACCGTTTTTTCCTTTCCAGACGCTCCTTGTATGTGTTGGTTGCCGACAACCGTAAAGATAACACCGATTTTAACTATTGGCTCAATATTATTGAACTATTTGCGGGGAAAAGTCCTATTATTATTCTGCTCAATGAAAAAGACGACGTACAGCGCAATATTAATCAGTCCGAAATGAGAAGTCGCTATCCTGAAAGCATCAAAGAAGTGGTTAAACTCAACTTTAAAACTGCTGAAGAAACTGACCCAAATAAACGCCAAATACGCCTCAAAAAAATCCATGAGTTGATTAATCAAATAGAACATCATGCCGCCCATTTACCCCACATTGGCGAACCTGTTCCTGCCCATTGGGTAGATGTCAAACAAGCCGTAGAAACCGATGAGCGTAACCACATCTATCGGCAAGACTTCGATCAAATATGTCATCAGCTAGAGATCACGGCGGATCAGGATATTGATACCTTGCTCGGCTATTTTCACGACTTAGGCATTGTGCTAAATTTTGCGGATAGCTCTTTCTTAAAAGACCGCGTTATTTTGAAACCCGCCTGGGCAACTAATGCCATTTATCGCTTATTTGATAATGATGAAATTAAAGCCAAAGTAGGTCGTTTTACTCGCACAGATTGCATTGAGCTATGGCAAGAAAAACAATATCAGTATATGCACGATGTCCTGATAGAATTAATGAAAAATTTTCATCTCGTTTATCAAATTAAAAATACCGAAAATCTCGTCGCTCCCCAAATGCTCCCCGACAATACCCCTGACTATAATTGGGAGGAAAGCAACAACAGTTTAATGCAATTTCGTTACGACTTTTTTATGCCAAAAGGAATTTTGTGGCAATTCATTGTTAATCTCTATCGCTACATAGAAAATCACGATTGGGTCTGGCGTAATGGCGTTATTCTCAAACGGGGAAATAGTCGTGCTGAAATCATTGAAAACCTGTTTGAACGACGTATTTATATTCGATTATCGGGTAAAAGTATCGCAGAACTGCGGGCAATTATTACCGATGAATTGGATACCATTAGTCAATCCTACTACAGCTTAAAATATGAAAAAATGGTTCCCTGCAAATGTAGCATTTGTCAACTTGAATCTGAACCCCACTTTTTTAAATATTCCGTGCTGAAAAAACGTCAAGAAAGCGGAAAAAGAAATACAATTGAATGTGAAATAAGCGAAGAAGATGTTTCTATCCGACTCTTATTAGAAGGCTTCGATCTCAAGCCACCGAAAGAAGAAGCTTCTGTCAATCATTCCCCCCATATTTCCTCAGTACCTCCCAAGAAAACCATGAAAACTATCCGCATCTTTTTAGCCTCCTCAGCCGAATTGAAAGACGACAGAGAACAGTTTGAAATCTTTATTAACCGCAAAAATAAAGAATATATCAAAAAAGAAATCTTTTTAGAGTTAGTCCTCTGGGAAGATTTTCTGGATGCGATGTCAGTCACCCGCCTACAGGATGAATACAACAAAGCCATTGCTGAATGTGATATTTTCGTCAGTTTATTTCATACAAAAGTCGGCAAATATACCGAAGAAGAATTTTCCACAGCCTTTGCCACCTTCAAGGAAAATAACAAACCTTTTATCTATACTTATTTTAAAGATACTCCCATTAACATGAGTAAAATTACCTCTGAAATTTTGAGTTTATTAAACTTCAGAGAAAAACTTAAGGAGTTAGGTCACTTCCAAACTATTTATGCTGATATAAACGATCTTAAACATCAATTTGATCAACAACTGATCAAACTCAATCCCCATTTTGACGATTAATTTTGTGTATAAATTTAATTTTATGTATGCGATCGCATTTACCCACAACAAACAGCGATCGCCAAGTCTTGTCAAATTCTGTCAAACCAAATTTAGGAAATAACCTGAACAATAGCATGATATTGTGTCACAAAGCGTTTTAGCCAGTATGAATGACAAAGCCAGCCCCTTAAAACTAGATGATAGAATTAAAGAGAAAACCAAGCAAACAGCAACTTATGCTAAAAACCATCGAAAGCATTTATCAGGATAGGCAAATCCGCTTCACAAAACAACCACAAGTAGATTACCAGGAAAGCCACTAATGATCACTCTCACCAAAAAATACACCCTTAGGGAATATTTTGAGCAAGAAATACAATCCCAAACTCGCCATGAATATCTTGATGGAAAAATTATGGCTATGACAGGAGGAACACCAACTCATAATCGCATTATTGCTAATTTATTAGTCGCCTTATATACCAAGCTCAAAAATCAATCTTATGCTGTTTTTGTTACTGATCAGCGTTTATGGATACCTGAGCGACAAATGGCTACTTATCCCGACATCATGGTGACATCTGAACCGCTTAGTTATCAAGAAGGACGTAAAGATACTTTAGTTAATCCTGTTTTGATTACCGAAGTTTTGTCTGCTTCTACTGCTAATTATGATCGAGAAGGTAAATTTGCTGCTTATCGAACAATTCCTAGTTTTCAGGAATATTTATTAATTTCTCAGGAAAGATGTTATATTGAGCAGTTTCACAAAAAAGATGATAACTGGTTTTTTAAAGCTTTTGAAACTCCTACTATAATCACTTTAAAATCTTTACAAGTTGAGGTAGAGATTGCAGATATTTATAATAAGATAAATTTTGCAAATAACAACTAACGGGAAGTCACTCCGATTATAGCGTGATCGCCCCTTACTTTGCAAAAAGAAAACAGCGATCACTAGTAAATACGATCCAAGTTTTAATTGTTCTGATTAGCCACAAACTGATTGACCAAAGCAATATCAATATCTAATTCTTCAGCAATTTCCGCGATCGATAACCCTAATTTTTTAAGTAGAGGGATTGTTTTAAGCTTACCTTGCTGAAGACCTTTCTGAAGACCTTCCTGACGACCCTCTTGTAAAATTTCCTGATAGAAAGCTGATTCTTTCATCATGTCACTCCTTAAAATCGTTTTAATCGTTTCCGGTTCCATCACTAATCCTGCGAATACTGCTGTTGCAGTCACCGGATTTTCGACCAACGCATACTTGGTCAGGCATAAAAAAACTCTAGTACTTAGTTGATGTCAGATACCGTCTAAGATACTGGAGTTTTTTGCTATCTGAGATTAATTATTTTGAAGCGCAAAGTTACTGGAAAAGAATTCGATCAACGTTGTCCCTTAATGATTTTTAATGATTTCAACGTTGTCCCTTAATGATTAATGATTTTAGGCTTGGGCGGCTATTTTGGCCACTTCACTGAAAGCTTGGGGATCTAAAATCGCTAATTGAGCTAACATCTTACGGTTTAACTCGATATTGGCTTTTTTCAATTGCCCTGTCAGTTTGCTGTAGCTCATGCCCTCGGCTCTAGAAGCAGCATTGATCCGAGTAATCCACAGGCGACGAAAATCCCGTTTGCGTTTGCGGCGATCGCGGTAGGCATTGCGAAGAGCCTTCATCACCTGTTGGTTAGCAGTACGGAAGAGCTTAGAATGAGAACCTCTAAACCCCTTAGCTAATTTGAGAATTTTTTTACGGCGTTTGCGGGCAACATTACCCCGTTTGACTCTAGTCATAGTAAATCTTCTATGGTTTCAATGAATGGATGGGATTCTTACAAATAAGGAAGCATGAGGCGAACATTTGCTTCATCTGCTTCATGAACGAGGGCTGTCTGGGATAAACGACGGTGCTTTTGTTCAGAACTCTTATGTTCTAGTAAATGGTTCTTAAAGGCTTTCCGACGAACAATTTTTTTCCCACTGCCAGTAGGACGAAAACGTTTAGCGGCAGCTTTGCGGGTCTTCAGTTTAGGCATAGGACTGCTTGAATTCGACACAATTTCTTATCATAGCATTTATTTTTGCTTTCCTGGTAAGTTGAGAAAATGCCAGGAAAAAAGGGAGCTTCTTTGTCTAACTCCCCCTCTGCTTGTTCAAAGCAACAACGATTCAACAACAAATCAAAAATCTATTGCAAGTGCAAGTAGGCAGCTTCCGCTTCCAACTGACGAATCAGGGTTTCATTCCCCGAATTTCTAGCGGACTCTAGACGATGTTGTAAATTTTTACGTAGCGTCTCTTGGTGGGCGATCGCGGCTTGTGTTAGGGTTTGCTGACGGCTGTTATTCATGTAAACACCCTCCGAGGTGATCTTTGTTTCCTAATTGCTATATTTTTACAATAACACAAAAGGCTGGTTTTTAACAGGAACGGTATATTTTATTACTGAAATTAATATTCGTCTGTGGCAAGTAATTTTCACGCTTCGATAGTAAGTCGGCCCTTGGTGCTGCTAACGGATTTCGGCTTACAGGATGGCTACACCGGCATCATGAAAGGGGTTATTGCTCAGATTGCGCCCCAGGCAAGGATAATTGATCTCACTCACCACATACCACCTCAAAATATCCTAGCGGGTCGGTTTTGTCTGCTAAATGCCTATCGCTATTTTCCCCCAGAAAGCGTTTTTATTGGCGTGGTGGATCCGGGTGTGGGTAGTCATCGACGGGGCATTGCTGTGCGCTTTGCGGAAGGCTTTTTTGTTGGGCCAGATAACGGTTTAGTGGGTGGTATTCTCCGGGAATCTCCCTGTTTAGAGGCTGTCTCTTTGACGAATACTGACTATTGGCGAGTTCCCCAACCCAGTGGGACTTTTCATGGACGAGATATTTTTGCGGCGGTGGGAGCGCATCTATCCCTTGGCTTAGCCCTGGCGCAATTAGGAGATCCCCTCGATAGCTCAGAACTGGTTGATCTGCCCCTGTCTCCATTTCAGATCCAGCCTGGTGGTCTAGAAGGTTCTATTCAATATATTGATCATTTTGGCAATTTAATTACCAATATGCCTGGGAACTTGCTCAGGGGGAAAAGTTGGACAGTACATTTATCGGGACAGATGATTATCTCAGGCAAAACCTATAGTTCAGTGGCTCTGGGAACGGCGATCGCCTTGATTGGCAGTCATAATTACCTAGAAATTGCTGTCAATGGAGGTAATGCTCAAGAACAGTTCGGGGTAAATTGGGGAGACAGTCTGACCTTATCTTTTCTTTCCTAAACGCATGGTTTCAACTTCGGCGATCGCCCCAGCCCTGATTGAGAAAATATTGGCTGCTCCACAGCAACGGCTAACTTTTGCGGATTATATGGATTGGCTCTTGTACGATCCAGACTATGGTTATTATGCGACGGGTCAGGTGGGAATTGGTAAAACGGGAGACTTTTTCACCGCCTCTAGTTTGGGGTCAGATTTTGGTGAATTATTGGCGGAACAATTTCGAGAAATGTGGTTAAACCTAGCTCAGCCAACTCGCTTTAATTTAGTGGAAATGGGGGCTGGCACTGGTATTTTAGCCCAGGATATTTTAAATTATTGCCAGAAAAACTATCCTAATTTTTTTGAGAGTTTACAGTTTACTATTATTGAAAAATCCTTTTATTTACAATCATTACAGCAAAAGAAGCTGGAGAATTTTCAGGATAAAGTAAACTGGCAAGAGTGGGAAAATATAGCTGATAATAGCCTAGTGGGTTGTTTTTTTAGTAATGAATTAGTTGATGCTTTTCCTGTCCATTTAGTGACGGTAAGTGAGGGCAAGTTAAAGGAAATTTACGTTACCTATGAGCAAGGAAGTTTGCGGGAAACCATTGCTGAACTTTCCAGTCTAGAGCTAGAGTCTTATTTTAGTTTAAACCAACTTGATTTAACGGCTGATATTTATTCTTCTGGCTATCGTACCGAGGTGAATTTGATGGCTTTTGATTGGTTAAAAACAGTTACGCAAAAGTTAAGACAGGGCTATGTGTTGACGATTGATTATGGTTATTCTGCCGAAAAATATTACCATCCCCAACGCTTTCAAGGAACATTACAGTGCTATTATCAGCATCGTTATCATTCTGATCCTTATGTTAATTTAGGGAGACAAGATATTACTGCCCATGTTAATTTTACTGCCTTAGAAAATTGGGGTAAAATATTCGGCTTGGATTGTTTAGGTTTTACCCAACAGGGCCTATTTTTAATGAATTTAGGTCTCGGCGATCGCCTGACAGAATTATCTAGTGGCAAGTTTAAGCTTCCAGAAATTTTTCAACGTCGAGAGGCTCTACACCAATTAATTGATCCAACCGGTTTAGGCAAATTTGGGGTTCTCCTTCAGGCCAAGGGCTTAGACTCTGAAAAGGCGCGATCGCCGTCTTCCTATTGATTTTAAAAAGCGATGATGAGAAACCGACAACGTTCAACTCAACAGCCTAAACCGATTTCTGAAGCCTTAATTAAGGCCAAAGCCTACGAAATTTGGAGGCAAAGAAAGGCTAAGGGCAAGGATGGGGATAGTGAGGGAGATTGGTTAGCGGCGATCGCTTCTTTAAAGTCTTGGCACTCAAGATTAGGATTTAGGCTTAAACTCCTCTTTACCCATTTAGGAAAATCTTTTATTGGCTTTTTGGGGTGGTGGCTAACTCTTCCCTGGCGTTTGCTGAGGGCATTGATTCATTCTATCGTCAATTTATGGGCGATGTTTGCGGATAAGGATAGTCGCGGCTTCGCCTTAGATGTGGTCAAAACTTGGATTTCTTTTTTAGGGTTATCTGCCACAATTATTGCTGGCATTGGCTTTTATTTGAATTACAAACAAGGGCAGGAAAAGTTAGTTACTGAACGTTTTTCGACATCGGTGACGCAAATTGGTAATGCCAAGGAGGTTGTGCGGATTGGCGGGATTTATTCCATGGAAAGGATTGCTAAGGATTCGCCTAAAGATCATTGGACAATTATGGAGGTTTTAACTGCCTATGTCCGCCAAAATTCCCCTTTACCTCCCAAAGGAAAAGTAGCCTCTCCTATCCCGATTGATATTCAATCGGCTTTGACGGTTATTGGCAGGCGTAATTCTAAGCAAGAATCGCTAGAGAAGAGCCTCGATTTAAGTTCTAGTAATCTCAGTGGAGCCAACCTCATTGGAGCTGACCTCGCACGAGCCGACCTCATTGGAGCCAACCTCATTGGAGCTGACCTCGCACGAGCCGACCTCATTGGAGCCAACCTCATTGGAGCCAACCTTAGTCGAGCCTACCTCAGTGAAGCCAACCTTAGTCGAGCCTACCTCTCAAAAGCCTACCTCACACGGGTGTGACCTTTAGTTGATGAAGGAAAAGAAAAGTGTTAACATGGGATGAAAAGTGACAAAGAGGAAACAATGATGACAGCAAAACTAATTAATGTAGAGGGTTCAAAGATAAAAATAGAACTAACATTAGAACTCAGTCGTTCAATGTTGGATACAGAAATAAATATTCAAAAAGGCTTAAACGAAGTAGGTTGCATCGCCAGCAAAGAAGCCTTGAAATATTTAGATACAGATGGTTCACCCTTAAAAATCGGTGAAGAAATCTGGAAGAGTAAGGGAGAGCAACCGAAAGAATATCAAACACCTTATGGTGAGGTTATAGTGAATCGTCATGTATATCAGCGTTCACCTTTGAGGAAAAACGTATTGCCCCTTAGAAAGAGAAGCAAGGATAATCATAACATCAACGCCATTATTGGCAAAACAGGTATCCTCAAAAATGTCAGGGATGGCAGGCAAAGAGGTGAAAAATGATTTATTAGAAAATCATGGTAGAAAAGTAGCGCTATCCTATATCCAAAGATTGAGTGAAGCAGTAGGAAGTGTGGTACAGGCAAAAGAAGAAGCGTGGAGTTATGCCCCGCCCAAGGAGGATAGCCAAATTGCAACAGTGGGAATAGGATTAGATGGAACCTGTATGCTGATGTGTGAGGATGGCTACCGTGAAGCAATGGTGGGAACCGTTTCCCTATACGATAGTGAAGGCGAACGTCAACCTACAATCTATCTAGGTGCGGCACCAGAGTATGGAAAAAAGAGTTTTCTAGAAAGATTAGAAAGAGAAATTGAGCGAGCGAAAAAACGTTATCCAGAGGCAACATTGGTCGGGATAGCAGACGGGGCAGAATCAAATTGGAAGTTTTTAGAAAAGCAAACGGAAGAACAGATATTAGATTTCTATCATGCCTCTGGTTACTTAGGTGCCTTGGCAGAAGCGTTGCATCCGAATACCGTGTCAAAACAAAAAGAATGGTTGACTGAAAATTGTCGAGAACTCAAGCATGAAAAAGGAAAAGCAGGAGAACTGCTAAATCTGATGAAAGAAGTCAAAGAAGAAAAAAGTCATTCTAAGAATCTTACCGAGAAACTACAAGCGGCGATTACTTATTACGAGAATCATCAGCATCAAATGGATTATGCTGAATACTTAGAGAAAAAGTATCCGATTGGTTCAGGTGTTACGGAAGCAGCTTGTAAGACGTTGGTCAAACAACGATTATGTTGTTCAGGGATGCGATGGAAGGAAAAAGGAGCAGGAATTATTTTGAGCCTACGAGCTTTGGTATTGACCAAGGAACGATGGAGTCAATTTTGGGCAAAACTTGATCAATATGGGTTCCCTGTAGAACCCTGATTACAACAGCTTTTATCAACTAAAGGTCGCACCCCCTCACACAAGCCTTCCTCATTCGAGCCAACCTTAGTGGAGTCAACCTTAGTGGAGCCGACCTCAGTAGAGCTAACCTCAGTGAAGCCAACCTCAGTGAAGCCGACCTCTGGACAGTCGACCTCAGAGGAGCCGACCTCTCAGATGGCAACCTCAGTGGAGCCGACCTCGTAGGAGCCGATCTCAGAGGAGCTAAATATCTGACCGTAGAACAAGTCAAATCTGCGATTAACTGGAAGGAGGCCATCTATGATGACGATTTTCGTAAAAAATTAGGTTTGCCGCCCTAGTCTCCATAAAGCCCAAGGCAAAGGAGTGTCTGGCAAGAACGGGGCAAGGGGTAACTGAGTTTTTGCGAGGGGATAATGTCGGATTTATGGGGCTGTGGAGAACATAGGACGCGATCGCTTTGGCTTTTGAAAGTGCGGTCAGTGTGACTATTTCGTTTATAATTTCTACTGATACTTTATCCCAAAATGCTCCGAAATCCCCGTGAACTTTATTTTAAGTCACCATGCCGAGGAAAAAATTATTCAACGCCAAATCTCTTTAAAAATATTACAGGAAATCCTCAATAATCCTGAGCAAATTTTAGAAGAAGATGGACTCAAAGTTTATCAAGGTACGTTTGTTGCTATCAACAATAAAACTTATCTTCTGAGAATTTACATTAATGACTTAGTTGAGCCTCAAAAAATTGTTACACTATATGTAACCAGTAAACTTAGAAAATATAGGCAGCTATTAAATGAAAGCTAAATATGATGCTGAAGTTGATGTTTTAACAATTACCTGGCATAACGTACCCATAGAAGAAAGTGAGTCAATCAGCCCAGGGGTTATTCTGGACTATGATCAAGCAGGTAATGTCATCGGGATTGAAATTCTTAATGCTTCTCGAAAAATCGAGAATTTCTCTCCTAACTTACAGATGGCTATTCCTTCTCGATAAAGGCGATCGCTTGGACTTATAAAGGTGCGATCGCTATCTTCTTGTTGATTGAATGTGAAGAATGCGATCTTCTTTGAAAAACTTTAAAGTGCAAGAGAGGCGATCATACTATTCGTTTACAAAAATCACTAAATCTTCCGTTATCCCCTGTCAAATTATGAGGAGAATAACCTATGACTACCACTCTGTATGAAACCGACTTTAATCTTTGGATAGAACAAACTGTCAACCAACTCAAAAATGGACAAATTCAAGACCTAGACCTAGAAAACCTAATCGAGGAAATTCAATCAATGGGGAGCAATGACAAGCGGGAAATTAAAAGCCGATTAATTGTTTTAATCATGCACCTATTAAAATATAAATATCAACCCAAAAAGAAAACAAAAAGTTGGATTTCAACGATAACAACCCAAAGAGATGAACTCGAATTAGTTTTAGAAAACAGTCCTAGCTTAAAACCCTTCCTCAAAGCGAATATATCCGAATGCTATCAGAAAGCCCGAAAAAATGCTGCAAGGGAAACAAAATTGCCCTTAACCACCTTTCCTTTCTTCATTATTCTTTACTTTTTTCATTTGCTTCTCATTCTCAATAATTTCCTTCTTTATTGCGGTGACTAATTACGAATAAGTTATCTTTATTTTTTCAGTTCATACTTCCCTAACTTATATTTCTTTGGTTTTTGACTTTTTCAGCAAGCCCTATCTAACCTCAGAAATGTGTAGCAGCTAAAGCCTTACACTGAAAGTGCATAGTTTTGGACTAGCGTGTTTAGGATAATAAACTTCATAGTCATCTCCCTTTTAATTTTTTATATGGTATCGTTACTTTTGATTTAGGCTATTATAGCACTTGAGGCTATTATAGCACTTGAGGCTATTATAGCACTTGAGGCTATTATAGCACTTGAGGCTATTATAGCACTTGAGGCTATTATAGCACTTGTCTGTATAGGTAATTAATTTTGCATGACTACTTACCTATTTTGTCTTTGATAGCTGGCAACATCTTTTTGATTTTATGCTTGAGTCATTTGACCCCCTTCCCTTGGCTAACTCTTCCTAATTTTTCAAATTTAGAATTGCTGTCATTCCTTAATAGTCTTTCGTTGGAGGTTCGGCAATAGGGTAAAATTCAAAACGGTAGTGTTAATTTTAAATACAAATGAGTGGACAGACCATGACTCAGGCTAATCGCGTTTTTCGCCAAGAGGTGCTAGGGTCACGCAGATTTAGTAATTATTTTTGGGCAGCAGCCTCCACCCTTGGTGGTGTGGGCTTTTTTCTGGCTGGCCTTTCCAGTTATTTCAAGATCAATTTCCTTCTGGTTAGTGATACCACTGATTTGCAATTTGTGCCCCAGGGCTTTGCCCTCCTCTTCTATGGCATTGCTGGTTCCTTCGTTGCTTCCTATCTCTGGTTAACCATGTTTTGGAATGTGGGTGGAGGTTATAACGAATTTAATCAAGAATCCGGCAAGGTAACGGTCTTTCGTTGGGGTTTTCCGGGTAAAAATCGTCGTATCGAATTAACCTGCGCGATCGCCGACGTACAAGCAGTACGAGCAGAAATAAAAGAAGGAGTCAGTCCGAAACGAGCCTTGTATCTACGAGTCAAACAACGTCGAGATATTCCCTTAACCCGTGTTGGTCGACCGATATCGCTCTCTAGTTTAGAAAATCAAGGTGCGGAATTAGCCCGTTTTTTAGGTGTTCCCCTAGAAGGTCTTTAAATTAGCCGCCATACTTTTGTGCTGATGTCTTTTGTCCCGTTGGTATCGTTGAGACCTCAATTCCCCTGAACTTTTTTTCAATTTCAATTATGAAAAATCCTTGTTGGCAAATATTCCTGTCCGGGTTGCTGATGGTGGGAATTTGGCTAACGGGTTGTTCTCAACCCCAGTCTATTTCCTCTGACGTACAAGCATCCCCCATTAATGCTGCTCCAGTCAATTCTGCCCACGCGGATAAAACTCTGGCAAATTATAAACCACGCTTAAAAGGTAAAGCCACAGTAGAAATGATCGTCAATGGCAAACCCATCTATATTGAAGTTGACGGCGACCAAGCTCCGATTACAGCCGGCAACTTTATAGATTTAGTCGAACGAGGAGTTTACAGTGGACTCAAGTTCCATCGGGTCGTTCGTGATCCCCAACCCTTTGTCGTTCAAGGGGGCGATCCTTTGGGAAATGGGACAGGCGGTTTTATTGATTCGGCGACAAAGAAACCCCGCAATATTCCCCTCGAAATCAAATTAACAGACAAAGATCCGAAACAACCGACTGCACCAATTTATAACCAATCCCTGGGCCAACAGGCTGGGTTTTCTAATCCTCCCGTTGTTCTTCACCATAAACGAGGCGCTGTAGCCATGGCTCGTTCTCAAATGCCCAATTCCGCCTCTTCCCAATTTTATTTTGCCCTATCCGATGATCTGGGTTTTTTGGATGGGGACTATGCTGTTTTTGGTTATGTCACGAAAGGTATGGATGTGGTCGATCAAATTAAGCAGGGAGATAAAATCCAATCAGCAAAAGTTATTGAGGGAGCGGCTAATTTACAAAAGTAAATCGGGTATTCTCTTAGATTACTTCTAAGAATGGTTAACGCTCTCAACTCGAAAAACAGTAGGAGCGCAAGGCTTGCGCCTAGGGGAAACTTTAACTGTCCTGAATAAACTGTTCATCGTCTAAAACGCCTACAGGCAAGGGGCTTAAGCCCCTTGTTACAAAGCTCGCAGAATTGATCGCTGGCGATCTAATATATACGATAGCTTACTGTTTAAATGAGTCTTACAAATAGGAAAGAGCAGAAATTTTAGAGATTTTATCAGGCGATAATCCGCTTAAATCTTCTCTGAGTAACCATTTTTCCTTAAGCAGATCGGCAAAGAGAAAAACTAGGGCAGAGTAATCATTTTCTTTCCCATTTTCTTGTCCAAGATATTTCTGCATCGTTAAATAGTATCGACCATCAATCTGATGTCGTTTGGCACTCAAATAGTCATGAATTTCCCAAACTGCATCGATATTGTCAACGCCTTTGATCTTTTCAGAGAGTTGATCAATTAAGTCATTTGTTTCGCGTTCGTAAGCTTTTTTAAAAGCCTCCTGTGCTACTGTTTTTTCAATCGCTGACCAGGTGTTTTCACTCACTTTGTTAAAGGATTAAAGTTGATTGTTTTATTTTCATAAAATTTACCCTCTATACGAATTTGTATAGAAGGTTTGGAAATAGTTGTCCTAGCTGATTGATTTAGGAAAAAGCAATTTCTAGGCTGATCATGATGACCGTTATAATTAACGACGGGCCAGGTTTAATAATTCTTTAGGAGAGGCCAACAAATCGATCGCCACAAAGAAGATTTTATCTTCAGGATTGAGCAGAAATCGCCAAGCCATATTCATACCTACACCAGCACCAAACCAAGGTGTTTGTACTTTCCCTGTGACTTTGATTTGGGTATAACCATCGGCAGCGGGTTCAACGACACCCCGTTCAGGAATGAGTTTGAGATTTTGGCACTCTTCTTTAAAAAATCGCAGAATGGCCTCTTTGCCCACAATAGGACGTTGGAAGGGAGGTTGTAACGCACCATCTGAGGTGAATAACTCAATTAAGATATCAAAGTCATTAGCATTGAGGTTATCCATGTAGTTCAATACCGTTGCATTGGTGATACCTTCAATACTGACTTTTTGACGTTTGGAAACTTCGGTAGGAGCAACCACTGGCTCGGCAACGGTTTGATAGGTTCCTAGTTTATTAGCATCAAAGCCTAAATCGACAACGGCATTCCGTAACACCGTAATCTGTTGACCGGATTCTAAGCCTCGGATCGCTTGTAATACTGCTGCCGCATTCGCTGATAGTTGATAGCCTTCGGGTATGGGAGCCACAATACCTTGCTCCATCCATTCCCCTAAACGATACCAAAAACCGAGTTTGATATTGGCTGTCCAGGTGGCATAAATCCGACAGATGGGGGTATCCGCACGGTTAGCGAGGTCACACATGACCTGGGTTTGTTCTTGGCTGGACATTTCCTTGATTTGGGTCAAAGTGCCTTCGGCCAAAATCATACTGGCGGCACCAGGGGCGGCGATCGTGATCGTTTGTCCCATTTCGAGGTAAGCGAACCAAATTAAGGCCAGTTGATCTTCGGCATTAAGTTGAGAAAATCGCGCAATCGTAGCTGGCACTGAATCTGCGGAGAGTGTATTCGGAAAAATGCTACGGGCTGAATCAATAGTAAATGGCATACACTGACCTCTTGAGTGGTATTTTGTATCATCTTATCATGACAAATGCAAGTTTTCTTAAAAAAAGTTTACAAATCTTTTCACAAAATTTGCCAAAGAACTCCCAACCTTTCGCCTCAAGGGGCAAATTGCTATAGTTAACCTGTCGGTTACGGAATGATATTAATGCTGGCGCGATCGCCGTTAACGCCCTAACCCAAGGCTTCAGACAGATAATCTGCCGTTGACTCCACTAAGGGAATCGATTGTTCATAAAGCATTCGAGTCGGGCCAATAATACCCACACTGCCAACGGGTGTCTCTCCTTGATGGTAAAGAGCCGAAACAAGAGTACAGGGGCGCATGGATTCTAAGGGATTTTCAGAACCAATCCGAACAGTGACAGCTTTATGTTTATGGGGATTAGGGAGCGCGAAGACCAGGGGAAATAACTGATCTTGTTGTTGCTCTAATAGATGTAAGAGAACTTGTACCTGTTCAAGATGGGAAAATTCCGGTTGACGGATCACTTCTGACACACCATGAATGGCCATGGGCATGGTCTGTGTGGGTTGCAACAACGGTTGTATTTGCTGGATCAGGGTCTTGAGAAAATCAGTATAACAGACGAAGTCTTGATCAATTTCCTGCCAATTTAAACTGGCTAATTCCCCTAGGGTTTTGCCTTTGAGTTTATGGTTTAAGAAATTCGATAAAATCTGTAATTCCTGGGCGAGAGCTTCTGGGTCTTGCTCTGGTAAATGTTCAGGAGAACGCAAAGAAAGGGGCAATTCCATCAAAATCGACTGGGTTTGATAACCATCTGTCACCAGAATAATCATCACCTGTTCAGGCGCGATCGCTAAAAGTTGGAGGTGACGCAGTTGAACGGTGGAGGTTTGAGGAAAGGTAATGAGGGCAATATAACCGCTTAAATTGGCTAAGAGTTGGGTCGCTCTTTGTAAGAGGGTTTCAAAATGACGAGATTCTTCCTTGAGATGATAGTGTAAATTCTGTTCTACTTTCTTCTTAGTCTTTTCATTCACGATCAATAATTGATCCACATAGATCCGATAGCCCCAATCCGAGGGAATTCGTCCGGCAGAAATATGGGGTTGATAAAGCAATCCTGCTTTTTCCAATTGACCCAAAGCATTGCGAATTGTAGCAGAACTAATGCTAAATTTATATTCCTCTAGAAGGGTTTTTGAACCAACGGGTTCGGCCGTGGCAATATAGTGTTGAATGGTTGCTCGTAGAATATTCTGATATCGCTCGCTGAGATGGGGAGGAGTTAACATGAGAGAGGTTTTAAGGCGTATTTGATTCTAAAAATGAAAACAATAAAAATGTTATAGGGTTTTAAAAAAGAGATTTGATTGACTCTGAATATCTGACGAAGGAGTCAACTTCGGTGTTTCTTCGCTTAGTAGCGAGACAGAGATGGGTCAACACTGAGGGAATAGGCATCAATTCCCCCGATAATATTCTTAACATTGCTAAAGCCAATATTCCGTAACCACTGGCACATTCGTTCGGAGCGCATTCCATGATGACAGATTACCAATGTTTCCTGGTCGGGATTGTAGCGGGTTTTAATGGTTTCTGACCAATGGGTAAAGTCGCTGAGGGGGAGGATATCAAAGCCTTCTAAATGGGCGATCGCAACTTCGTGGGGTTCGCGGACATCGATTAATTGCAATGTCGCATCAGGTTTGGTTAAGCGCAGGGCCAATTCTTGAACTGTGATTTCTAAAACGGGTTTGGTCATTGGATTGCGGTCTGGAAATTTTTAAAGAAAGGTTAGGTCAAGCTTAAGGAGATTTTCTAGTCTCTCTAAGGTAACAGGTTGTTTGGGCAAAAAGCATAGCAGCAATTAAAATCCTCAAGATCGTTCAGAACAGTCCACTGACGACGGATAATGAAGATAGACTGTTGACCCATTCAGGCTTCCATGCCTTCTCATTGCTGTGAAACCTCGTCTATTTTTTCTGGCTTTGGCATTAACCGTGATTCTGTCGTTTGCTGTTGCAGGAGTTGGTTTTTATTGGGTGTTGGCCCAGAGTCCTCTTGCTCTTCTATCGGGAGGTGTACAGCGATCGCCCCTAGCAACGGTTTTTATCCCCAAACAAGCTCCCGTGATGGTGTCTCTCTTGGTCAATCCAGATCGTCTCGAAGCGTTTGGAGAACTGATTGCCCAACCCCAAAATCGCCGCCGGAGTCAGCGCGAATTACAGGAATTAGAACAAAGTTTATTGGCCAAAACGGGTTTAAATTACCAACAAGCTGTGCAGCCCTGGCTAGGGGAAGAAGTGACCTTGGCCGTGACTTCCCTGGATTATGACCGAGATGGAGCCAATGGCAATCAAGCCGGTTATCTCTTGATAGTGGAAACCAAAGATCCTCAACTGAGTAAGGAATTTTTACAGCTATCCTACGCAGAATCAGCGATCGCCGGCAATTTTGATCTGGTATTTGATACCTATCAGGGGGTAAATTTAACCTATAAACGGCCCTTAACCCCCATTGCCAATAATCAGTTGTTAGCGAATGCGGTGGTCGGTAATTATGTTTTATTTGCCAATCACCCCAAAGTTTTACGAGAAGCGTTAAATACGGTACAGGCTCCAGATTTAAGTTTGAATCGGGATACAGACTACCAAGCATCCCTTAAAACCATTAATGATCCCCGCATTGGCATTGTTTACGCCAATTTCCCCTCCCTTTCTGCCTTACTCAGTCAATTATCCAAGCCGGTCTTAACAAACCTAACCCAAACCTTGACTGTTGGCCTTTCTTTAAAATCCCAGGGATTATTGGCTGAAGCGGCTTTGATCGGTGTAACGGGGGATCAACCACCTCAATTGGGACAACCGATTCATCTCTTAAGTCAGGTTCCCGCCAATAGTTTGCTAACCGCCGCCAGTCGAGATTTAAACCAATTTTGGCAACAGGTAGAAACGGGCTTAGTCACGGATAGTCCTCTCCAGGGCTTAGTTGAAGGTTTTGTCCATAATTTACAACAGCCGTTGGGTTTAGACCTGGCCGAGGATATTTTTAAATGGGTACAAGGTGAGTATAGTTTCGCGTTTTTACCCAATCGTAATCATCCCCAACCAGACTGGGTTTTTCTAGCCCAACGTTTACCCCAGGTTGAAGTGGATACCGCGATCGCTCATTTGGATGAATTAGCTCAGAATCAGGGTTACACGGTGCAGACCTTACCTGTTTTAGGGCAAAATGTGACCGCCTGGACAAAGTTAAAAACCGCAGCCCAAGACCAAATTTCCCGTTTAGAAACCCAGGTCAGTGGAGTCCATACAACGGTCAATGATACAGAAATTATTGCCAGTTCTCTAGAAGCCATGTCTCAGGTGTTATTAGCCCATCAACAACCCCTGGTCGAAAGTGATAAATTTCAGCAGGCGATTAGTGCTTTACCTTTGGCTAACAATGGCTATTTCTATCTAGACTGGAATCAAAGTGAACCCGTTTTACAACAACAATTTCCTTTTTTACCGGTCTTAGAACTGTCGGTTAAACCCCTATTTAAAAATCTGCGATCGCTAACTTTAACCAGTGAAGGAAGTGTAAATGGCATCCGTCGGGCAACAGCTTATTTGAACTTAGGAGTCAGAGAATGAGCCTACCGCAGAGGGCAGATTAAATTTTGCTTTAAATCTTTCTCTTGTAGATTATTTCCCTAGACTAAAACTCCATTTAAAAAGATATCTGCCAATCCTTCGGCCATTTCTTGAAGTGCTTGGGGAGATGCCTGGGGATCAATAATCGTCTGTTCGGAGAAACCTGCCACAGTAAATAGGCCAAGGAAAACGTGAGCAATAATTTTCGGATTAATGGGACGATAAATGCCTTTGTCGATCGCTGTTTGAAAAAAAGCTTCGGCCACATCTGTCATTTTAGTAATCACCTCTGCTTGAATGCGATCGCGGAGTTCGGGGTGAAACTGGGCTTCAACAAAACAAACCTGTAAGAGATTTTTGCTTTCCCGCATTCTTAACATCCGATGACGCATGACCTGGGAAATAGCCTTATAATTCTCAATTTCACTTAATTCTGTTAGTAAATCAGTTAGGATTTCCAACCAACCCGCCGTTGCGACTTCCAAAAGAATGGCCTTTTTATTGCTAAAGTGACGAAACAATGTCCCCTCCGCCACATTCGCTGCCTGGGCTAAATCCTTAGTCGTAGTGCCATCGTAGCCCTTTTCTGCAAACAACCTTAAGGCGACTTCTAAAATTCGAGTTCGAGTTTTTTCCTCATGGGTGGGATGGGGAACCTCACGAAAAAGATGATGCGATCGCGTACCCGCGCCACTTTGTGATCGCGTCCCTAGCATAATCAAATCCCTCTCGCCAACAATACTGTCTCTCAATATTGTCCTCTAATCCTCTGGGAACGAGAGAAAATTAGGCGGTAATCTTCATGTAATGTTGAAAAAATTGATATTTGTTGACAAATCGCTGGCAACTTTTTTACTAACTTTTTTACTAATAGAGCGAAAAGGGAATGAAAAACCCAAAAAAGGGGATCAAATGACGATCCCCCCCTACCTACCATTTTAGTAAGTTAAATTGTTCCATATCGACAGTTTCCCGATTACGATAAATGGCGAGAATAATGGCTAAACCGACTGCGGCTTCTGCCGCTGCCACCGTAATGACAAACACCGCGAAAATTTGTCCTTTAATATTGGCAGGGTCAAGGAAATTAGAAAAACCCATCAAATTGATATTAACGGCATTCAGCAATAGTTCAATAGACATTAAGACTCGAACCGCGTTACGACTCGTAATCAAGCCATAAATGCCAATACAAAATAATGCTGCCGCTAAAATCAGAAAATATTGCAGTTGTAAGTGCATAAAATCCCTAGTATTCCCCAATAAATTTTTACTTTATTTTACTTTTCAATCGTCGCTAATTCTCTAGGACGTTCCGGTAGCGTTAAGGCCGTTGCCGTCGGTTCCGCTTTGCTGAGTTCAGGAATGAGATCTCGACGCGCCAGAATAATAGCCCCCACCATCGCCATTAATAATAATACCGATGCTAACTCAAAGGGCAACAGAAAATCGCTAAAGAAATGTTTGCCAATGGCAATAACCGTATTACTTTCTAGGGGCGATCGCGTCTCCAGTTGCCAAGGAGTAATTAAGATCATGGTTCCTAATAAACCAAAAATTCCGGCACAAACCAAGCCAGTCGCTCCCTGACGAATCCAGCGTCCTGGAATCTTGGAAAAATCTTCCCGCTTATTAACCAACATAATGGCAAAGAGAATTAGGACATTGACCGCACCCACATAGATCAAGATCTGAGCCGCCGCCACAAAATCCGCATTCAGCAAAATATAAATGCCGGAAATACTAATAAATAGGCCCCCCAGCAAAAAAGCGGAATAAACGATATTGGAGAGTAGGACAATCCCTAGGGCTGCCCCAATAACCATAATTGCCAAAATAACAAAGGATACGAATTGAACGCCTTCTGATAAATTCACTGTTTTGCGATCTCCTAAAAATCGTGATAGTTGACAGAACAAAGACTCGTTAGGGTTTAGCCGCCAAGTCTTCAGGACGTTGGCCAGACCGTTGACTGCCTTTAGGTAAATCGTGGGGTTCAATCACGCCCTTCGGTAAATAGGCCAGTTCTCGCAGGGGAGTCACCATCGGATCCTGGGTCACTTTATAAGGCAAACGACCGAGAGCGACGTTATCGTAATTCAACTCATGGCGATCGTAAGCCGCAAGTTCATATTCCTCCGTCATCGATAAACAATTAGTCGGACAATACTCCACACAATTTCCGCAGAAAATACAAACCCCAAAATCAATACTGTAGTGCTTGAGTTGTTTTTTCTTAATGGCCTTGTTAAATTCCCAATCGACAACCGGTAAATTGATCGGACATACCCGAACACAGACTTCGCAGGCGATACATTTATCAAATTCAAAGTGAATCCGACCCCGAAAACGCTCTGAGGGAATTAACTTCTCGTAGGGGTACTGTACCGTTACTGGACGACGGCTCATGTGATCAAAGGTGACAGCCAAACCTTGACCAATATATTTAGCCGCTTGCAAGGTTTCTTTGGCGTAATCGCCAACTTGTTTAAGGACGTTGAACATAAGATCTGAATCCTGAAAAATTCGGCAAAACAGTGAAAAACAAAACAAGGATAGGGGAAGATTTAACCGCCAAAGGCAAAGGGAAAGGCCAGTTTCAAGGCAGCGGTGATTAAAAGATTGGCTAAGGAAACCGGCAATAAAAACTTCCAGCCCAGATTCAGCAATTGATCAATCCGCACACGGGGAACTGTCCAACGCAGCAAAATAGCGATAAAGATCAGGAAGTAGGACTTGAAAACCGTCATGATAATGCCGAGGGAAGCCGTCAATACCTGAAGCCAGGATGTGGTTTCACTGACTCCTAACCAGTCGGCAAATCTTTCCAGAGGAACGGGAAATCCCCAACCGCCTAGATAAAGAATCGAAAAGACCAGGGCAGACAATACCAAGTTTACGTAGGAACCCACATAGAAGAGGCCAAACTTCATGCCGGCATACTCTGTCTGATAACCGGCCACTAGCTCTTCTTCTGCTTCCGGTAAATCAAAGGGTAGGCGTTCACATTCCGCTAAGGCCGCAATCCAAAAAATCAGAAATCCCACAGGTTGCCGCCAGATATTCCAACCAAGAATGCCATAACCTGACTGTTGCTGAACAATGTCGATAGTGCTCAGACTATTGGACATCAGGATAATGGCTAATACTGCAAAGGCAAGGGGAATCTCATAGCTGATGGATTGGGCGGCGGCCCGTAGTCCCCCCAGCAAAGAATACTTGTTGTTAGAGGCATAACCTGACATTAACAGGCCGATGGGGGCAATACTGGACAGGGAAATCCAGAGAAAAATACCGACATTCAAATCGGTAATGACCAAGTTCTGTCCGAAAGGAATAATGAGATAGGACAAAAATACAGGAAGTACTACCAGCACTGGGCCGAGGGTAAAAAGCCAGGGATCGGCTAAGGCTGGAACCACATCCTCTTTGAAAACTAATTTAATGCCATCGGCCACGGGTTGAAGAACACCTAATGGGCCAGCATACTCAGGACCAATCCGTTGCTGGGCGGCGGCAGAGATTTTTCGCTCTAACCAGACGACCACTAAAACGCCAACGGTGGCCCCAATAATCATCAGAATCAAGGGGAGGGGAATCCAGAAGGCCTTGGCTAACCCAGAGGATAATCCCAAAGCTTGAAGGGATTCAATAAAACTACTTTTAAGATCAATTCCTGCGTTCATGTTGCCGATGGGTTTCGTTTTTAACGAAATAGGAAAGTGATTGTTGACGATTGTAAATAAAATTCCTAGCTTAGTATAGCCTGGTCTGAGCAATAAGTCGGTGTTAAGTCAGAGATTCTGCCTATGGTAGTCATAGTCGCCTTATGACACGGCGTTTGATCGCCGATGGATAAGCGATCAGGAACTAATTGTGTTTTTTCCTTGTCTCCTGAAGAACCGGATTGTCTAGACATGACTCTATAGCTTATTTTCTCGTAATCACTGTAATCATCACAAAAATGGCTAAAACGATTTACCATAATCACGAGCTACAAAAAGAACTTTCTCAATCATTACAAGAACTTAATTATCATTTGGGCTACAAGTCTTACGATATAATTGTATCTCATAGTGAAATAAATGCTCAACATGGTGTTGGAGTTTTACTACAGAGAATTTTTCCAAACTCAAAAAATTTTTTGTCTATTCGATCGGATGATCTTTATGATGGAAATCAGTCGTTTGGAGATAGAGCAATCTGTTTTTATGCAAGAAATGATTCCCCTTTTGAAATTTATCGTAAGGTTCAAGAACAATTGAGTGAGGTTCTTCCCCAGCGTCTAGTTTCTGTTCCTTATTTTTGCGGAGATTATCTCATTAGTCTTGCAATTAAAAAGCTTTATAATTGTCCATTGTGTGTTTTTATTATGGATGATCAGAATATTATCTCTAAAAATGTTCCCGATTATCTTGTTAGAGAGCTTTTAGATGAGGCTGATCTCTGTCTTGGAATTTCCCGTTCACTGTGTAATGCCTATGAAGAGAAATTTAAGAGAAAATTTTGGTTCGTTCCTCCTGTTGTTGAAAGCTATCTTATTAAAGATAAATTAGAACTCATTTCTACTCAAAAACTCAAACAAAAGAAGGGAGTGTTGATTGGAAACATTTGGAGTCAGAAATGGCTAGATCAACTGCGATCGCTGTGCAAAGGGGCAAACATCAAGATAGACTGGTACGGAAGTCCCAACCGTGAATGGATTCATTTTAACGACAAAGAATTAGAAATTGACGGTATCTCTTTTAAGGGCTTTGTCCCAGAGCAAGAATTAATTCAGAGATTAAGGGACGCTCATTTTGCCGTTATTCCTACGGGAAGTTCAGATGATTTAGAGGATAGACCAGAACTAACAAAACTGAGTTTACCATCTCGGAGTTGTTTTATTATAGCGACAGCCAATATACCAATTTTAGTTATTGGCGATAGTAATAGTGCCATAGCTCAGTTTATTAGAGAATATGGTTTAGGTACTATTTGTGATTATGATGTTGATGATTTCCGTCAAAAAATAATTTATTTATGCCAATTAGAAAATCAGCAGAGAATTCGCCGAAATGCTTTTAATATTGGGCAAAATCTGAGTGCTGATAATTTGGCAGAGTGGCTTTGGGCTTCACTAGAAAAGAAGGAGGCAATAGATTTTCGTTTTGAGAATCTTCTACAACAGACTTCTGTGAAAGAAGCTAGTGTTGTGATTACGCCCAATGAAGTTACCCAAAGGCATGGCACGGGTGCTTTGGTAAGAAGGGTTTTCCCCAATGATTCGGATATTATTTCGATTCGTTCTGATAACCATTATGGTGGAGAACATGATTTTGGGATTAAATCCTACTTTTTACCTCAACGAGAGTTAGAGAGAAAAGCAGTTTTTACGAATATTGCTTCTGTTTTTGCAGAACACAGCGTTAATCGAGTCTTTTGTGTTCCCTATTATTCAGAGGATGTATTAACTGCGATCGCGATTAAAGAGTTCTTTGGCGTGCCGATGGGAACTTGGATTATGGATGATCAAAATATTTGTGTGAATAACATTCCCGATGACTTAATGAAGGAATTTTTAAGCAAATGTGATATCCGTTTTGCGACTCATCCTGAACTTCGAGATGCCTATGAGAATAAGTATGGCTTAAAGTTCTGGCTTTTGCCGGCAGTTGTTCCTGATTATTTAATTACCTCCGCGATCACGACTCCTATCCCCGAAAAGTATCAACAAAGAACAGGCATCTTAATTGGCAGTATTTGGAGTCGGCAATGGTTCAATTCCCTTTGTGAAAGTGTGGCAGGGGCAGGAGTCAAGCTGGATTGGTTTGGTAATTCCCAATATTACTGGTTAACGGAATCGGAGGATGAACTCCAGGCAAAGGGCATTTATCCCCAGGGACTTTCTCCCGAAAACGAACTAGCAGAAACGCTCAAAAACTATCCTTTCGTTGTTGTCCCCACAGGAACTCTAGATGAACGGGATGATCAACCTCAACTTTCCCAACTCAGTTTGCCGGGTCGCATTCTGTTTGCCTTGGCAACCTCTAATACTCCTGTTATTTTGTTGGGTAGTCCTCGTACCTCTGCGGCAAATTTCATTAATCGTTTTAAAATTGGGACTGTTTGTGACTATACACCAGAAAGTTTTAAAGCCGCAGTGGACTATGTGCTTGATCCTGATAACCAAAAAATGATGCGAGAAAATGCGGTCAAGGTGGCCAAAGCTTTTTCAGATAAGGGTATCGATGATTGGATTTGGCAATCTTTGGCTGATCGTCAAGCCGCCGATTCACGTTTTGAGTCCGTTCTGCCGAGATCGCCGATTGATCTTGTTCACTTTATCGAACCACCCGTACCTTCTATTATTTATAAAGACTATGCCCAGGTGTATCAGGTCATGCGTCGTCTGAAAGGACAAAATTATCATCCTGATTTTGTCGTAGATGTTGGGGCATCTCATGGCATCTGGTCGCACACAGCTAGTCAACTATTTCCAGAAGCTCAATTTATCTTGATTGATCCCCTGATTTCTCGCTATGAACAGGCTGCCCGTAATTACTATATTCGCAATATCCCCAAGGCAGAATTATTGGAAATAGCCGTTTCCAACCAAGCCGGACTATTGAGCTTTCAGGTCTCCCCCGATCTTTACGGCAGTTCCCTCTTAACCCCTGCCGATTTCAGAGAGTATGAAACTGTTACGGTGGAAGTCAAAACCCTCGATCAAGTAGCTGTTGAAAAAAATCTATCGGGGCGTGGGATACTTAAACTAGATGTTCAGTGTGCCGAACATATTGTTTTAGAAGGTGCAAAAATCTTTTTGGAGCAGGTGGATCTTGTCGTCGCCGAACTATCTTTTATTCGCTACGATGAAAAAGCTCTCGTTTTTCTAGAAATGCTCAATCTTCTTCATGAGCTTGGTTTTCGTTATTATGACGAAACGGGAGAGTGGCGATCGCAAATTGATGGTACGCTCTTACAAAAAGAAGTGGTCTTTATCCGCCAAGATTTGCTCATTCCTGAAACCAGCCGTAAAATTTAATCCCGTCTTTCAATTTATTTTAACCTTACCTGAAGCCCAATGATTAAGTCGTTACTAAAAAATAATAAAATCGCCCAACGAATCAAGGCAGTAAAAGATCTCTTGCTTGAAAAATTAGACAATCTTGCCCTCAAATCAGATCAGCAAGCCGGCCAACTATCTTCACTCTTAGAAGAAAATACGAGGGTTCATTTTAATACCAGTGTTTTACTCGAAAAAACGCAAGAGATTCAGTCAATAGGTAATAACCTAACAGATAACAGCATACTTTTATTAAAATCTTCTATAGATACAGTTAAAGTTCTTCAACACCTTCTTGATGATTCTCAATGGCGACAAGAAAAAATAGAAAATATACTAGCTGAGATGCGAACTGAGTCTCAACAATCACTAGCTGAGATGCGAACTGAGTCTCAACAATCACTAGCTGAGATGCGAACTGAGTCTCAACAATCACTAGCTGAGATGCGAACTGAGTCTCAACAATCACTAGCTGAGATGCGAACTGAGTCTCAACAATCACTAGCCAAGGTGCAAACCGAGTCTCAACAGTTATTATCTGAAATCCGGACAGAATTTCAACAATATTATCAATACACTATGCAGAAATTAATTGAAGTTCAGGAAGATTCCCGCAATCAAAATATTCTTACAAGTGAAACTTTGACAAATATTTATGTAGATATTCATAATCAAAAATTTAAGGTTGTTACCGATCAAGCTTATTTTCAAGACATAGATATTGAGTTAATGGTTTATCTATATTCCTATCTACCTCATCATCGTGCTATTGATATCGGAGCCAACCGAGGTGATGTTTCCAACCGTCTGATTGATGCCGGATACGAAGTGTATGCCTTTGAGCCATTCCCACCGGTGCTAGAAAAATTAACAACTCGCTTAGGGGATAATCATCATTTTCATATCTTTCCTTTTGCCGTAGGTTCGGCGAATGAAACCAGAGATTTGCACATTGCGGCAGATCAAACAGAGGATCAAATTTATGGAGATGCTACCTTTTATAGTAGTTTAACTGAGCATTCCTTATCGGAAGGTCTTGTTTTTAGTGAAACCACTCCTGTAACTGTCAAAACTCTCGCCAGTTTACATGAATCGGCAGAATTACCCATAGATATTGGGTTGGTGAAAATTGATACGGAGGGCTTTGATCTAGAAGTTATTAAAGGAATGGGACAATTTATTTATCCTGTTGTTGTCGCGGAATTTTGGGATGCTAATTTTCCTTTTGGTCGATCTGGTGCGATGAATCATCTCAAAGATATGGTCAAAGCGATGAGAGAGCGTAATTATCGTTGGCATATTGTGATTTATCGCATTTGGGGAAGTCATGATATTAGCTATTATTGTAATTCGGCTTACTCTCTGGATAATTCTTGGGGAAATGTTTTCTTTTTTAAAGATTACGAAGTTTTTAGTGAAGCTCTGAAATGGTGTTCTTCTGTTATGCCTGCAACTTATTTTTCCGTTTAGGCAATTTGAAAAAAGCTTTTATTATATTCAGATAAATCCCATTTTATTTATCCATTTATTTTTTAATCCTTATATGAAATTAACGACCCAGCAAAACCTAACATCCTTACGAAAATGGCGAAACCGCAATCGATACTATTACGAAGATATGGATTGTTTTTTTCGTTTTTCAATATTGCCTAATGCCTCGGTATTGGAAGTTGGTTCAGGTTTGGGCTATTCGTTAGATACCGTTAATCCTAGCTATGGTCTTGGAATTGATGCTAACCCCTTAGTGATTGAAGAAAGCCAGAAAAGGTTTCCAGAACTGAACTTTCTGGCAGAGCGAATAGAGGATTTTGAACCTACTGCTGAATTTGACTATGTTTTAATGGCAAATACAGTGAGCTATTTGGATGATATTCAGAAAAGTTTTAACTCCATCAAGAAAGCCTGTAGAGATAGTAGCCGTTTAGTTATGACTTTTCACAATCCTGCGTGGGAACCTGTTCTCAAATTTGCAACTTTGATTGGCCAACGTATGCCCGTTTCAGACTTGAACTGGTTGAGCTTTCAGGACATTCAGAATTTATTACAACTTACTGGTTTTGAAGTTATTTATAAGGGGAAAAGGTTGCTTTTACCGAAGCAAGTACCGCTTATTTCCTCTTTAATAAATCGCTTTCTGGCTCCTTTGCCTTTTCTTAATCAACTGTGTTTATGCGAGCATATTACTGCCCGACCACGCCCCCAAGAGGCTGATATTCAAACTAAGATTGAGCAAACAACTTGTTCTGTGATTATTCCCGCACGAAATGAGGCTGGGAATATTGAAGCCTGTATTACTCGTATGCCAAAATTAGGTGGACATACGGAAATTATTTTTATAGAAGGGCATTCCAAAGATGATACTTGGTCGGAAATTCAGCGTGTTCAAGAGAAATATCAAGGGCAATGGGATATTAAAATTGCCCAACAATCTGGAAAGGGTAAAGGGGATGCCGTTCGTCAGGGTTTTAAGATGGCCACTGGAGATGTCTTGATTATCCTAGATTCTGATTTAACGGTTAAGCCCGAAGATTTAGTTTACTTTTTTAAGGCGATCGCCTCTGGATACTGTGAATTTGCGAATGGTTGCCGTCTTATCTATCCTATAAACTCGGTAACTATGCCCTGGTTAAACCGAATGGCTAACGGCTTTTTTGCCTGGTTGTTATCCTATCTTCTCAATACTAAGATTAAAGATTCCCTCTGTGGAACCAAGGCAATTTCTAAGGAAAATTATCAACGCCTTGCCAAAAATAGGAGCTATTTCGGGGACTTTGACCCCTTTGGAGATTTTGATTTGCTATTTGGCTCGGCCAAGTTGGGCTTAAAGATTAGTGATATTCCTGTTCGCTATATGCCCAGAACCTATGGGACATCCAATATTCAACACTTTAAGGAGGGATTGGTCTTATTGGAAATGTGCGCCTATGCCGCTAAGAAGATTAAGTTTGTGTAATTTTTTTGCTGACACAGCATATCATTAAAATTAATTTAGTTAAGATGTATTAAAGGCATTTAAAATAACAAATTTGTCTATTCTAAAAACAGGGTATATCTTAAAGTAGATTATCGAGAATAAATTTATTCTTCTAAAAATTGAAAAGAGTTTTTGTAGAAATTCTATCACTCAAATCGAGGTTAAATAATTTATGATAACAAGTAATATGTTCAAAAAATTACCTAAAAAAAAACTTTGGATTTTCCTTTTTTTACCTTTGCTCTTTGTTACAATCTCACTGATCATTAGACAGCAACATGGCCCTTATTGGCTTGGTCTTAATTCTGATCCAGACTATGCTTATCTCTTTAATTCTTTAAACATCACCCAACTAAAAACCCCTGGCCACACCGATCACCCTGGTACAACAGTTCAGGTATTAGGGGGCATTATTATTCAGATTACTTATCTCATTCAATATTGGACAAATTCTGATACATCAAATATTGTGGAATCTGTTTTACAAAATCCTGAGTTTTATTTATTAACCATCAACACTATTCTGTTAATTCTGATAACGACTTGCTTGTTTTTACTGGGTGTGATAGCTTTTTCTTTGTGTCAGAGCATTGCCTTAAGCTTGCTGCTACAGTTGACTCCTTTTTGGTGGACAGTACTGAGTCACTCCATCCGAGTCAGTCCAGAGCCATTACTTTTTTGTCTGAGCCAGCTTTTCGTAATGCTACTATTATTTTATCTTTACTCAGATGTGGTCAGATTGCCTCAATTTGCCCTAGCAATAGGTGTGGTCTTTGGATTAGGAGTAGCGACAAAGTTTACATTTTTACCATTAGGATTAGTAATTTTGTTGTTCCCTGGATTGCCGCAGAAAGGACTAGCAATTTTTACTGCAATCACAACTTTCTTCCTTGCCACTTTGCCTGTTTTGTCACAGTATCCTCGCATTTTTAGTTGGATACTCTCAATTGCAACGCATACAGGCCGTCATGGCAAGGGGAATCAAGGACTAGTTGATTTTTCGACATTACCAAATACTTTTGTTAATCTAACAACTCAAGATACATTATTCTTTTATGTTATTGGTATATCGGCATTGAATTTTTTCATTATTACTTTTTGGTTTGGTTGGTATAAATTTAAAAATCTTGACTCGCAAAATCTGCCTAATATTTTTGCTAACAATAAATTTTACCACTTGTTCGCATGTCTTTTACTGATCATTCTGGCTCAATTGCTTATTACCTTGAAGCATCCAGCCACTTATTATCTACTCCCGTCTATGGGTTTATGCAGTCTGCTGATTCTGCTTCAAGTTGTATTATTTGAGCAACTACTGACTCCTATTTTTAAACCTATTATCTTGAGATGGATTGGTCTATTTGCATTTGGATTGTATATTTTTGCAACTACCACCAATGCTTACAACCAAACTTTATTGATGCAAAAAACTTATAAGTCTTATATGGGAGAAGTTCAAACCATTAATCACTTAATTCAGCAGAAATATAGTAACTGCACCCATGCAATATATTATCGGTCTGCCAATAAGGAGTATGCACTTAAGTTTGGCAATGACTTTGCGGCAAGTCAATATTCTCAGAATTTGCAGTCTGTGTATCCCAACGGTATTTTTTATAACCCCTGGTCTCGTAAATACGAGTCTTTTAACAAGGAATTGGATCTCAACACTCTTTTAAATAAAAAGTGTGTTATTATTCATGGTTATCCTCTAAACCAAGATATACTAGAATATAAAGAATATATACAGTTTAAGCACAATACCAAGATGAAACCAATTTTTGAAGGTCATGAGCAAGCTGTTTATCTGATTACTGGAAATCATCATTAATGAAAATAATTTTTATGCTAACTGACTAACAAAACCGTTCTATCTGTAGAGTCAATCTGCTGAATATGATTAATAAAGACTAGAGATAAATTTACTAATAAGAGCTATATTGCTGAATTTTTAAAAGCATCCTTATCAATAGTTTTGATCTTAATCGAAATCTTAATCATAAACTTCCAAAATTTCTTGCCAAGTTAATATTTTAGCGAGTTTTCCTTACTTAGTATTCTCAATCTATGAAACTTAGCATTATTATTCCTTGCTATAACGAAAAATCGACCATCCGCACAGTAATTGATGCAGTTCTAGCGGCTCCGTACAATGATAAAGAAATTATCATTGTCGATGATTGCTCAAAAGATGGCACGAAAGAAGTTCTATTGGAAGAAATAGAACCATTAGTTCATCAGATTCTTTTCCATAAAGTTAATCAGGGAAAAGGAGCCGCCCTCCGAACAGGAATCCAAACGGCAACGGGTGATATTGTCTTGATCCAAGATGCGGATTTGGAATATGATCCCCAGGAATATCCCAATTTAGTGGAACCTATTTTGCGAAATAAAGCGGATGTCGTGTATGGTTCCCGTTTTATGGGTTCCCAGCCCCACCGAGTCCTTTATTTTTGGCACAGTGTCGGTAACATGGTTTTAACGATCCTCTCGAATATGTTTACTAATCTGAACCTGACTGATATGGAAACTTGTTATAAGGTCTTTCGTCGGGAAATTATTCAAGGAATCTCTATTAAAGAAAATCGCTTTGGTTTTGAACCAGAGATCACTGCTAAAATTGCCAAGTTAGAATGTCGAATCTTTGAAGTGGGGATTTCCTATTATGGACGCACTTACAAAGAAGGTAAAAAAATTGGCTGGAAAGATGGAATTAGAGCAATCTACTGCATTATTAAATATAATTTATTTTAGTTATAAAATTCTATTTTTATTGTTTCTATTATGCTAATTTTAGTGACGCTTATCATCATTACTGCTTTATCTCTCATCGGATATGGTCGTTTACTAATTTGGACATTAAATCTGTTTAAGATTTTTCCGAATTCCTCCTTTTCTACCTCTGATTACTCTCTGCTTGGAATTTTTGTCGTAATGACTTTAGCGATAGTAGGAAATTTTTTTATTCCTTTATCTAACTTTAGTGGTGTTATAACATTAATACTTGGAGTACTGATTCTAATTTTATTTAATAAAAAAAGCAATTTATCTTTCATTCTATTTATAAAACAGAATTCGACTTCCTTCTTGATCATGACGTTATGTGTGGTTCTTGTCATGGCTAGGTTAGAAACTAGCCAGATTATGACCTATCAAACGTATAAGACTGTTTATCACTTTGATACAGGTCTTTATCATATGCCTTTCTTACAATGGATTGCTTCATATCCTATTCCGATCGGTTTGGCGAATCTTCATGGACGGTTTGGATTTAATTCTTCATGGTTGATTTTTCATTCAGCATGGCGATTCCCTTGGATCGGCTGGAGTAGTCTGCCGATGGTAGAAGGATGGATTTGGACGCTAGGACTTTGGATTCTAGGGGAGGGATTAGTCAATAGTTGGACAAAATTTGCACATGGAAATCGAATTTTATTAATTACATTAGCATTAATGTTCTTTATCAATTTTGGAATTAATCCACCAGGAAGTGTTGTTTCAACTGATCATGCTGCCAATATTGTTGCACTATTAGTGGTCGTTTACTTCTTGGAGTTTTTAAATGCGATCAAGGAACAAAATGCTTCAAAAATTCAGCGTGGTATTCTATTAATGATTATCAGTAGTTGTTTGGCGATTACAGGCAAATTATCCATGCTTCCTATCATTTGTTTCCCCATGATAGGTTGCCTTATGATGAGCAAAACTCTTACAATGTGGCGATTTCTAATAGTTTCTTTGACTGTAGGAGTAATATTTTTTTTCCTGTGGATTTTACGGAACTTTTTATTGAGTGGTTGTCTGGTTTATCCTGTTGCTTTTACCTGTTCAGATCTCGTGAGTTGGGGAGTTGGTAGTCAACAAGCAATCATTGAAAAAAATGATGTCACTGCATGGGCGAGATCGCCAGGGACAGATTACTTAAAAAGTTTAGACAATTATAATTGGCTGACTAGTTGGTTTATCCGTCTTCTAGATAATCCGACAATAAAACTCGTCTTTATTTCTTTATCATTAAGTTTATTCTTGCCTATTTTCGAGATTTTAAAAATCCAATATTACCAAGAAGATAAAGAAAGAATAGCTAAGAGTACTGATTTTGCATTAATTGTTTTGATAGCAGTTTTAGGTCTTTTATTATGGTTTTTTAACGGGCCGGATCCCCGATTTTCTTGGTCATTTTTAATTTTAGCCTCTGTTCCTACTACTTCCTTTTGGTTAACCTTATTTAATATTACTAAAGCATTTGACTTGCTAACAAAAGTATTTCAACAGAAAGTAACTTACTATATTCTAATAATCGTAATAATGATAGTATTTACGCAATATTCATCTAAGCTTTTTGACTTAACCCCTTGGGACAAAGCCCCAAATGTTGACTTTAGCCAGAAAGTACTACCCAAAAATGGGCAAATAATTTACACTCCCTTACAAAATAATGAATCCTTGGAAATATATCAATGTTGGGCGATTCCTATTCCGTGTACTCCTTATTCCAATGACAAACTCTCCTTTAAAAAACAATGGGGATATATCATCATTAGCAAAAATTTATAAACAGATTTTTGATGCCAGCTTTTATCCATTTTCCATTATTTACAATGAAATGAATTTATCTTCTCAATCACTTCCTTCTGAATATCAAAAGATGCTAGATGACCTTGATGATCAAGTGCTTCAGCTAGATAGAAAAGTTTTTAAAAGATTAAAAAAATTAGGTTACAATCCTCAAATTATTTATGATGTCGGAGCTTCTAATAGTGGATGGTCATATTATATTAATAAAATTCTAACTGAGGCAGAATTCTATCTCTTTGAACCTTTGATAGATTACAGCGGTGATTATCAAGGACTGATGTCAGAAATCCTTCGGATTTTCCCTTCTTTTCATCTCTTTAAATATGCTTTAGGAGAAAAAAGTGGGACGGTTACAATGAATATTTTTGAGAATGTAGTTAGCAGTACTGCTTTGACTATATCAGATATAGGACAAAAAACTATTCCTGTAGAAATACCAATGTTGAGCATGGATGAAGCGATCGCAACTTTTAATTTACCCAATCCTCAAGTCATTAAAATTGATACCCAAGGTAGTGAGTTATCTATTCTGAAAGGAGCTATAGAAACCTTACCCAAAGTTGACGTACTAATACTTGAATGCTGGCTATATAGAGGCTACGGCAAAGAGACCCCGCTTTTAACTGAGATTGCTGACTGGTTATTACCATTTAATTTTCGTCTATGGGATATTGCTGAACCCTATCGAGATCCCGATGATATTTTAACCACCTTGGACTGTATTTTTATTAACACTAAATCTGCGATCGCGCCTGATTGGTATTATTAATTTTTCATGCAGAACAAAATTTCTATGGGATTTTCTGATTATCTAAACTATTGAGATAAAATAATTTTAACTGATTACCAATGCGAATGGCAGGAAAATCTGCAATTTTTGCCATGAGCAAGGTCATTAAAATAGTTGAAAAAACATACATTCCAAAGGTCAAAAACAGATTGGCAAAGATACTCATCTTATTAATTGTTTTTAAATATACTAGAGAAGTCACTGAGCATAGACTGAGAAAATGAGTTAGATATAGCATGAAAGAATATTGACCAAGGATTTGCATTAATTTTGTTTCAAGCCATACTTTATATATTGTGTATCTATAGGTGACAAAAAATAAAAAACTGGATATCATGGTTATTCCTCCTCCGAAAATATCTCTGTTATCCAAAAAAATAAAAACATTGTAGAAAGAGCTAGAGGAAATAAGGATTCTTTGAGGAACATAATAAGGAAAACTAGCTAATAGGAGCGAAAATATAAATAAACAGTTTATCGTTAAATAAAATAAAATTCGGTTATTTTTGACTATTGCCATTTTCCCTTCTATATGGTTATAATTAATTCTCGCGTCGGCGATCGCCAATCCCAGAATAAAATTTTGTAAGTGATTCCCCTGCAACAATAAAAATAGAGTTAGATACAAGCCAAACCTATAGTGTATTTTGGCCTTCCTAGCAACTACAAGAATACCAAACGTCAAATAACTTCCGAGTAATTCAGTCCCAATCGTCCAGGCAGGAGGATTATAATCGTGAGCCTTAACAAATAATTGAAATAGAATCTCTCGAAAAAAAGAAAAATAATTTTTATCCTTTAAAGCATTAAAATAATCTCGAAACCAATTATTAGCCAATAAATCGGCTACTTGATGATTATAATAAAAACCTCCTTTGTAGATTAAAAAAGATAAAAAGCAAGTTAATGCCAATGGGATACCGAGACGAACGTATCTTTTTAAAGTATCTCCGTAAATGTCCACGTCCTGAGTTCTATGAGTAAAATGCTTAACAGACAAAACATAGCCTGACAACACGAAGAACAAACAAACTGCAAAATTGCCTGCCGTAATCAAACCTAATGGTGTTTTATAAAATAGTTCTAGTTCTGACGACTGTGCAGAGCCAAAAACAGCATTGGGTTTGAATGCAGCTAAAAAATGGGTCAGAAAAACAATCAAAGCCGCCAACCCACGGATACCATCTAAAGAGATGTCTTTTTTATTCAACATAATCTGGGTAATACCTTAGACCTCGTAGAGTATATTCTTCTCTTTATGGAGTTCGGTCGGTTCATCTATATTTGCTTGAACTTGATCTGTCTTATTCAGAGATTCAGAACACCACCCTTGCCTAGACTGATACATTTATGCGACAGAAAGCGGTATATTACCGCATTTTGCAACAATAGCATCACCCTCGTTACTGAGAGTCAGCAATTCTCAGTTTTAGACACAGCAAGGCTTTTAGGGATTTAAAGAACATTTCAAAGGGGGTTTTGGGGGCAATTCTACACGTACTACTGTGCCTAAAAGCCGGAAGACTCGTAAAATGAACTTGTTAATCCCGTTGAACTTTACCCCATATTACGCGAACTAAAACCTGAAACCCTTGTTACAGCGCAAATTTAGAATTGCTGACTGAGAGTGAAGGTCGTACCCGACAAAGCCTTGAGCATAATACCCAAAGCACCATTCCAATCGCGTGGAATAACGTGGTCACAAACGGGACATCGAAAAACCTTAGAACCACCTAGTTTTGTGTGGATATGTCCGCATCTCGTACAAGTTTTGCTGGTAAATTCTTCTGTCACGTCAAACACCTGACAGCCACTTAACTCAGCTTTATTTTTAAGGACTTGTTTGAACCGATAATGCGCCCATGTCAACATTTGTCGGGCAGTTTTACTTCTGATTTTTCGCTTGGAACGATTGGTCATTTCTGACGTTTCAAACTTTGGCAGCAAGATAGCTGGATATTTTTTTGTTAAGTAACTTGCTGTTTTTTTATGGCAGTCATCAATTAAGTCACGAATCTTGCCTCGTAACCGAGAGGCTGCCCGTCTCATCTTTTGTCGTTCTTTAGCAACTTTTGACAGGCTAATTCGACTCATTAAGTCATCAAGATAATTACATAGCCTGTTGATTCGTCCCGTGTCTGATGAACCGACTTCTAGGAAGTTTTGCCCATCAAATCCTGTCAGAAAAGTTCTTACTCCTAAGTCAAGAGCAATAATGCGATTTTCCGGCTGGGGTGTCGTTTTTGTTTCTTGTAGGAAAACACCGAACCAATCACCCGACTTGTCCTTAATTAGTTGAGTTGCATAAAGACTAACATCAGGAATTGCTTCTGAAGAAATAAAACCAAGCCCCTTTGTTAACAAGGGATACCATGTTCCATGACTAAAGTTACAGTTGTTGAATTTAATTGTTTTTCTAGGAGCCTTACAACTTCTATACTTACAATCCCGACTGGCAGTATAGGCTTGGTGAGCATCGAAAATGGCATTCTGCCTGATATGACAAGGGGTTTCTTTTACCCATTCAGGAAGGTTGGATTGCATGATGATATTCCTTAATTTTCCCTTGCCAATCCTACCATTTTTCTTTTGGTAGTCAATAGCTTGATTAAAGCAATAACGACAAGCCGCCATCCATTTATTCCACTGTTTCTTCAACTCCAGACTGGGATAAACTTTTATCTTTCTTGCTCTGATTTTTATACTTTCGGAGTCCGTATAATCGCCTTGAGAAACAATCGAGAATGGCGAGGATGTCTTCAACCATTTCGGCTTCAGGAGAGAGATTTGTCTCCCTATCGAACCACGATTGAGCATCCAAACTTTCGGCAGAACCAGTCAAGCCAATCAAATCCAAATCGGGCAAGCCTATCTTTGTTAGCGACCACAATTCCTGCGACATTTCCAGACATGACTCGTTCCAATAAGGCTGTAAGTTTTTGCCTTTTGAAGTTGAGTCCTCCACCGATTTCGCTGACGACTTCCGCTTGCGGGTATTTTTCTTGGAGGACGGCGACTTGTCTTGAGAGGTCTTCGGATTGTCCCCTACTGCTGACACGAGCGTAAATAACGGTAGCTCTAGTTGGCTCAACCTATTTCCCTGTGTAGGATTCAGTGTCGTATCGCCTTTACCCTGACGGGGTTTTAATTGCTTGGATTTTCCCTTCCTGTTCCCATTTAACAAGGGTTCGGACGTGGACTCCGAGCCTTCCTGCTGCGGTTTTGGGTTTAACATATTTTGCGATAATAAATCCCTCAATTCGACGCTTCCATTCTAGCGCATAGTAGCGCATTCTGTCGGTATTCGTGGATTAAAACTTGCTCCTTTCCCGATAATCCTGTCATTTTAATTATTAAGATGAACTTTTAATTATAAGAGGAACGTTAAGATTTATATATTGTCAGCAATTCTAAATTTGCGCTGTAGCAAGGGTTTCAGGTTTTAGTTCGCGTAATACGGGGGAAAATTCAACGGGATTAACAAGTTCATTTTACGAGTCTTCAAGCTTTTAGGCACAATAGTACATCTAGGATTGCCCCAAAAACCCCTTTAAAATGTTCTTTAAATCCCTAAAAGGCTTGCTGTGTCTAAAACTGAGAATTGCTGATATATTGTTGCCCCCACCTATATCAATACATTTCCGGCAAAAATAAATCCAGAACTATTTTGCGTCGTTTCATTGACTGGCCAACAACAATTGTAGGGCTTTCTTTACATAAGGCTTTCAGAGTTATTAAATTTTAAATCTGGAATTGTCGCGTACTAGTGTGTCCACTTGACAAAGTGACAGATATCTAGTATCAATACTGACATATAATATGTCTAGACCTGTTAAAGTGAGGTAATCAACTATTCGCTATGCAGGTTTGGTATATTACAATGATAATGCCTCGTCCCAACTTAAACAACCACAATTTGTAGTGTGAGGATCTCGTGAACTATGGCTATCGCACAGTCAGTCGTTATTGCTTTAGATATCATGTACGGCAATCAGGCCCCTTCGGCATCTGATTTAGAATGGTGGGCTAGTCCTGCCGCCGCCGATATTACCTATAATCAGGCTGTTGTCCTTTTTGCAACCTCAGCAGCAGCACAAGCAAACTATCCGTATCTTGCTGCTCCAAACGTTGCCAGTCCTCAGCAGTATGTAGAACAAATTTTCCAAAATAACTATGGCATCCCAGCATCAGCGATTGATCCTGTAGAACTGGATTACTGGGTGAGCTGGTTATCTTTGCCTGATGATAACGGTATTCCTAATTATTTAGAACTACCTTCCGTTATTAATCAATATTCCCCGCCTGCAAGACAAGCTGCTTTGGTAAATCGCGCTAATGTCGCTCTTGACTTTACTCAAAAGATGTTGGCGGCTGGGAATTCAACTTTTACCCCTGCCCAATCTGGAAATTCTTGGGCAATCATTAATACCGTCACGGCAGATCCTGCCACCGTTGTGGCGGCAAAAGCGGCTACCGATCAATTCATTGCGAATGGTGGTGGACAGACTGGAAACACATTTACCTTCACTACTGCTATTGATAACCTCATAGGTGGTGCCACCAATGATTCTTTTATTGGCGATAATGGTACTCCTACTGCAATCACAGTTCAAGCGGCAGATCAGGTGAATGGTGGCGGCGGTACTGATGTATTCAAATATTTTGCTCCAAACGTTGCGCTCCCTTCTTTGGTTGATGTAGAAAATGTGCAGTTGCTCAGTGCAAATGCGTCAGTTGGTGGCATTGACTTTTCTCCGTTGGCAGGGAAGGGTATTCAACAAGTTACTTTTGTTGGTAGTGCTCCTGATGGTGTTACCGTGAAAGGGTTAAATGGTATTGCTTTCGGTGTGGAAAACGTCACCGCAGGTACGCCTAATCTTACGGGAGATTTTGGTACTGCTACGGCTGCAACCTTTATTGTTACCAGTTCCCAAGTGGGGGATATTACCCTGAATGGAGCCAATCTCAAATCTCTGGACGTTCAATCTGAAGGAAAAAGCAACAAACTCAATGACCTAGTTGCAGTTGGTGGTGTATTGGCAAGCATCAATGTTGTCGGCACTGGAGGTTTAACGGTTACTAACTCTCTAGACAACAGCGTTAAGACAATTGATGCCAGCAAGAATACAGGTGGCGTTAATCTCATAGCAGGTAATTCAGATTTAACTTTTACTGGTGGCTCTGGGAATGATACCCTCAATTTTGCGGCACTTCAGTTCACGAGCAAAGATGTCTTGGATGGTGGTGCTGGTAAGGATACTCTCGTCCTTGGGGATGTACTTATTGATGGGAATGCTGCTCTTGTCGGGGCGATCAACAGCGTTAAGAATTTTGAAACGTTAGGATTCAGTGGTGGCGGTGCTACTGTTGATGCTTCTGCCATTACTGCTTTCACGGATTACCGTCTGCAAGGAGTTGCAGGAAACTTTAGCATTCAGAATGCAAGTAGCACCAACACCTTGACTATTGCCGTTGACAATGCTGGTTTTACCACAAATATTGCCAACAAACTAGGGCAAAATACTGCAAATTTGACGCTTGAAGGCTCAGGTGTAGGGACGGGTGGGTTAACCTTAACTGGTTTAACAACCCTAAATTTAGCATCTACGAAAGGTAACTCGACAGCTACTGTAGCGAACTCGATCAATAATTTTGTTGCTAATCCTGATAACCTTAAAATTTTAGTGACAGGAGATCAAGCCTTAACTGTCGCTGCGCCTAATGCCACCCTAACTGGTGTGACAGTCGATGCGACGAAGTTTACCGCTAAATTAAACTTTACTGGGACAGGTAAGGTAGATTCGTTGACAGGGGGGACTGGAGCTGACACTTTAACTGGTGGACTGGGGGCAGATGCCTTAACTGGTGGTGTTGGTGCTGATACTTTCAGCTATAATCCCGGCGGCGCGGTTGACTCCAACGCGGGAACCTTAACCGGAGTCGTAACTTTTGACACTATCAGTGATTTTGATGTTGCAGCAGATAAATTAAGCTCTGCCTTATTCGTCCCTGCTAATTTGACAGCTCAAGGTACTGTTCAAGCGGCGGTTAATGTCAGTGGTGCAACTACTCTATCTACTGCTATCGGTGTGGCTGCTGCCGCGATTGGTGCTAGTAAATACGGTGCTTTCCAAATTGCAGGTTCTACCTATGTCTTGGCTAATGATGCTGTTGTTGGTACGGTTGGTGCTGGCGATCTGTTAGTGCAGTTAACGGGGAATTTAACTTTAACTGCGACTAACTATACGGTTTAGTTCTGTGATAATTCAACATCAATAGAATCTTAAAACGTTTTTAATAGGATTAGTCCTTATGGATTGATCCTATTTTTTGTAAAACAATAGGGCGTTTTTCGCCTTACTGAGGTATCTATAAGCTGATAGGGTAACGAGAGTAAGCTAAAGTCTTGCCATATAAAGGTTGTAGGGTTATGAAATTTCAAAAGATCAAGTCTCAATTTCACTTTTATGAAGACTGCCATATATCTAATTTTTAAAACAAGGAGAACGTTCAAAATGCAATGCTAAGATAAGAACAGGTTCTCTTTTTGATAAGCTAATAGTTGAACTGTGGTTATTTACGTATTTTTGAGCAAAAGTGTATTATGATTTGGAATGAAGGCTATGTGGCAGAAGTAAATTATACCTATGGATTCTATGGAGAACTAAGTCCTCTTAAGCTGGCATTTGCCTCTGCTCTCAAGTCAATTCAGCTTCCTAACCTGACTGAATCTTTTAACTATTGCGAACTCGCTTGTGGTCGGGGGTATTCATCCAATTTATTAGCTGCTACTTATCCCCAAGCCCAATTTTATGCCAATGATTTTAATCCTAGCCATATTATTGAAGCAAAAACTTTAGCAGAAGCGGCAGGTACTCGCAATGTGCATTTCTTTGATGATAGCTTTGAAGAGTTTATTAATCAGGAATTGCCCCAATTTGATTTTATTGTGCTACACGGAATTTATAGCTGGATTAGTCCGAAAAACCGTCAGGCAATCGTTGATTTTATCCGAAAAAAACTTAATGTTGGTGGCTTAGTTTATATTTCCTATAATGCATTGCCTGGATGGTCTGCGGCAATGCCAATGCAAGCCTTGATGCTCCGTCATGGTCAACGATCATCCGAACCTATTCTCAATCGTATTGAACAAGCACTAAATTTTACGGGACAGTTATTAGATGTCAATGCAAATTATTTTACTCAAAATCCAATTGTTCAAAAACGCCTGGAGGCATTAAAAAGCCAGAATCGTCATTATTTAGCCCATGAATATTTTAATGAAGAATGGAATTCTTTTTACTTTGATGAAGTTGCCAAAGAACTCGAAGTTGCTAAATTAAATTTTATTGGTTCTGCTCATTTAATAGATCATGTGGATGCAGTGAATCTTTCCGCCGTAGCGCAAGCACAATTAGCTCAAGTTAGCGATCCCCTCTTTCGGGAAGTTGTGCGGGATTTCTGTCTGAATACTCAATTCCGTCGGGATATTTTTGGGCGAGGTAAATTATCACTTACTGTTCAGGAACAAGTTCAACAACTCCAGGGAACACGATTTGCCCTAGTCACTGCCTCAGCGAATATAAAGTTTGAACATCAGTTTCCCCTGGGTGAAGTTAAACTTCAAGAAGAAATTTATGGGCCAATTTGTACAACTTTAGCCACAGGAGCCTTAACCCTCGGAGAATTGCAAAATCATCCCCAAACCCAACATATTACGCTTAATAGTCTTTATCAAGCTCTTCTTATTTTGATTGGTGTTGGTTATATTCATCCCGCAGTAAATGAGACAACTCGTAAGCAACGGCAAAAATCTACCGATGCTTTTAATATGGCCGTCAAAACAAAAGCCCTCTATAGCGACGAGATGAATTATTTAGCCTCACCATTAGTTGGTACTGGTGTAGCAGTCAATCGCTTGGAACAGCTATTATTACTGGCTAAATCTCGTAAACAAAGTGGCCCTGAATTTCTTTGGCAAGTGCTTTCTAGTCAGGGGAAAAAAGTAGTTACAGACGGCAAGACCCTCGAAACTGAGGAGGAAAATCTGGCCTATCTTCACAGTGCGGCTGAGGAGTTTGAACGCGATCGCTTACCCATTTTGACACTTTTAGGAATTAACTAAAAAGAGTAGTGCGATTGACTTAAAATATTGGCTATCTTAACCAAGAAGCTGCTCCTGTCTCTCCTCTATGGTTAGCTGTTAGAAGTCAACAGGCAGAACTGAATCGATTGCGAACTCAACTTGCTGAAATCTAACTAACCTTGACGAACTATGATTACCAAACCCAGGTAATTGTAGAAAATCTTAAGGTTGATCAAAAAACAGCCCAGACAGAAATTGTGGCGATGAAAAGCAGTAAATTTTGGCAATTAAGGAATCTTTGGCATAGATAATTGGTTCAGATCTTAGCGTTTTTATCTTCAATTGTTTTTTTGCCTCCCTTTTATTTTCCTTTTTGCCCCTTTAAAATAAATGAACAAATTTATCATTATTGATCATTCTTTATGTAACTTACAGGGTCATCATTATGAGTGTAGTATCTCTGTTGCAGAGGCTGCCGCAAGAGCTGGATATCAACCGATCATTATTGCTAATCGTTCTTTTTCTCAATCTTTACAAACAGAGAATATTCAAGTTATTCCAGCTTTTGAGGTAGATTGGTTTAATCAGCCAACTTTAAATAAGTCTCAGGAAAATAATAACTTTAGATTACCATTTGAACAAAATATAGAAGTTTTTAAGCAGCTTTTTTTAATTGGTAAAAAACAAAGAAATCACAACGCTTTCCAATTATATGCTCTACGTTTAACCTATCCTCGTTGGGCAATTTTAATTGAAAAAATAGAAGGAAGTTTAGAACGTTTAAGTCAAGGTTTCCAGCAAGATCTGCAATTATTAACCAAAATTCCTTTTGCTAATACTTTCTGGCGATTACTCAAAATAGTTGGGGGTTTGTTGCTTTTAGGAGGAAAGCTGATCAACAAGATTTTTATTAAATTTTTAAGTTACCTTAATAATTCTAAGCCGCAGAGAAAACAATGCTTAGGCTTTGCTGAAACGTTAGCTCAAGTGTTACCAAGCTTAAGTTTAAACTATGGAGATCATGTTTTTATTCATACCTTAGGCATTGAACAATTAGAAGAACTTTATTATTGGCTAATTAACGGCGATCGCGCTTTGCTGCCAACCTATCATATTTTACTGAGAAGAGATACTGAAGATCCTCTAGTGCTACAGGCTAAAGGCATGGGACTGAAAAAATGTCTTCAGGCTTACTCTGAAAGTCAACTATGGCCGACCAAAATACGCTTTTATACCGATACTGAAAATCTTGCCTATCGCCATAATCAACTCAGCCCCATTCAATTTAGTCGTATTCCTATTCCCTTTCGCCAAGAACAACTAGCGGTTTCTCTTCCCCTGCAAAAAAAGGAAAAAACAGCGATTCATATTGTTTATTTAGGAGATGCTCGCCCCGAAAAAGGCTATCAGCATTTGCCTGCTTTAGTGGCGGCTCTGTGGCCCCAATATTTAAGTGTAGGAAAAGTGTTTTTTACTATTCAGTCTAATTACAATGTTCAGGGAGGAGAAATCGGCATTCTTGAAGCTAAATTAGCCTTGGCTCAGTACCCGGAAAGTAAGGTTAAACTCATTCACAACCCCATATCAACGGCGGAATATTATCAGTTACTCGCTTCCGCCGATATTGTTATTCTGCCCTACAACCCTCAGAATTATCAACGAACTTCGGGAGTTTTAACGGAAGCTTTAGCCGCCGGTAAGCCAGTGGTGGTTCCAGAGGGAAGTTGGTTAGCTCAACAGGTTGATCAATCTAGAGCCAGTATTTATGCCGAGCCACAGCAATTACCCCAGGCGGTTATTCGTCTTATTGATAATTTGTCTAGTTTTACTGAAGCAGCCCAGAAATTCAGTCTTTATTGGCGAGAACAACAATCTCCCGATCTCCTTATTCAGTGCCTACTCAATCCTCCTACTGTTGAGATTAATTTACCGATTCAGGCTTCCAATAACCCAGAGCGATCGCCCCAAGAAACGTCTAAAATTTTAATCTTAATGGCGGGAGAAGCAATTATTACGGATGGTAGTAATACTGATAATTCAGTTAGAGCTTTAAACTATTTTTGTCACTGTGGTTATCAGGTTTATGGTGTTTTCTATGGACAGCAGCAGAATTTAGATAAGCAATACTGGCAAGAATTTTCTCAATCTGTGCGACAGGCAACCCAACATTATGGACTTCAAGGTAGCTGGATTTTAGAACCTCAAGCTAACTTAGGAAAACCTTCTGATTGTAGTGATGAACAGTATCAACGTTATATTGAAGATAGTTTCTATCAACGTCCTACTGTTTTTAATAGCTGGGTTAGTTCCGCTTATTTAAGTATTCCGACTGAACTATTCACTCTTTTATCAACCCTGAAAATGGATCTGGTTTATATTGATTCTGTCCTATACTCGCCCTGCTTAAAAAAACTAGGATTGGGTCAGTTGCCAGTCATTGGGGAGGTTTCTCAACTCTATGCCTATCACTCTGCTTTGGTAAATTCTCAAGACTTAGATCATCAAGAGCTAGATTGGGAAATTCATTTACTGAAACAATGTAAAGTACTATTGACTGTAAATCCTGCTTTTGCAGAAAAAATCCAGGAGTTGACCCAAAATCCTCTCATTTATGCGATCGCACCATGGAATGCAGCCATAGAAGCTAAAGGCACTCGTCAGGCCAGCTATAATCAAGCTCTCAATCAAGCTTGTCTCGATATTTTAGGGAATAAAGCTCTGTCGTTAAAAGCGGTAAAATCTCACCCTAAGATCGCCATTCTTTATCCCTGGGGAAATATTCAAGACCGCAAAAGTGGAGCGAGTCAACGAACCGGAATGCTATGGGACTACCTCCGAGAACAATCCTACGAAGTGCGATTTTTTACCCTCGGAGAACAGCGATCGCGTTGGCAAGCGGGAGTTTGTTATGAATACCATGATTCTGTATTTTCCCCTGGGGATCTGATGAAAAAAGCCTATGGTGATGCCTATCGTTCTTGGTATTCTCTTTTTGAAGATTCTAACCTCAATTCTCACTTAAATTCGCCGATTATACCCACAGAAGGAAGCGAAAGTTGGCTGCCTTGGATTTATTATCAATTTCGCTTAGACCCCAATTTTCAACATTGGCTTGAAACTATTATTGATTGGGCTGATGTGGTGATTCTGGAATATCCTTTCTGGGCAGAAAGTGTTAACAAAATTTGTCATCGCAAGCAGGTTCGTTGGCTTTTAACGGCTCATGATGTTTTAGCCAAAAATCTTGCTCCCGATACGATGCTATTTCAAATTGCGCTTACGGAAGAATTACAAGCTTTGCGCCAAGCTGATGCGGTGATTACGTTATCTGTTGATGATCAGGCATTTTTTGCGAAGTATGGTATTCAATCTTCCTGTGTTCCTGTCGGTGTTGATCTTCAAAAAGTGCAGACTCTGAACAGTCAAAAAGTCCTAGCTAGACCGAACGAGCTTTTGGCATTATCCCCTGATTGGGAGCGACCTTTTTGCTTATTTATTGGCAGTAACCATCAGCCTAATCTAGAAGCCGTCAAACAAATACAGCTTTGGTGTCAGGAACAAACTCTGGCGTTTGATTTTGTGGTGGTGGGGAGTTGTTGGCAAAGTGAAAGATCAGGAAACTTTTTGGCGTTAGGGAAAGTCTCTGAGCAATCCCTGGTCTATCTCTATCAAAGAGCCAATCTTGTACTTGCACCGTTGACAATGGGGACTGGAATGTCTGTGAAAATCATTGAAGCGATGGCCTATGGTAAAGTGGTCTTGGGAACGGCGATCGCCTTTCGCGGTTATCCCGTTGAGTCAGGTGTAAACTGTCTGATTTGTGATAAGTTAGATGATTATCCTGATCAAATTAGCCTGCTAATTCAAGAACCTGACGTTTTAGACAAAATAGGCCAACAAGCACAGGAATTTGCCAAGGCTTACGATTATCGTCAATTGTATAAAACCTATTTAGATTTAATTTTAAATTTAATTACATGAAAGTATTAATTACAGATTTTGATCTCTTTGCCAAGGTTGGTGGTGGTCAAACTTTTTATCGCAGTCTAATTCTTAAAAATCCTCATATCGATTTCTACTACCTGACCGAACAGGAAAAAAAAGCGGTTCCTCGCCCCAATAACGCCTATCCCATTCCCTACCAGGAAAAATACTTTCTCACTGACCTCAATAACTTTGTTGATGTTAACCCCCCGAAGTGGGTTTATCGTTCCTTTATTCGAGCCAGTAATATTGCTGCTTCAGTGGCAGGAATGCAGTTTGATCTGATCGATTCTCCGGATTATGAACAATGGGGAATTTTCCTGCGTCCGGCTCTCAATTATCATCAGGTTGGGTTTGAAAAAATCGCCCTTTCCTTACATGGAAAAATCTCCACCACTCTGCGCCTAGATTGGTTCAGCTATAGTCAAGAAAATATTCCCTTAGTACTTGAAGAAAGTAAGCAATATGACACCGTTGATTTACGCTATGGCATTAGCAAGAGCTACATTGATGAATGGCGTGAATTGAGTTCTTTTCCAGCTTATTATTATCATCCACTTCATTTCTTTGACTTACCTAAGCCGGTGACAGGTATTTCTAGTCATTCACCCCTAACCTTAAACTTTATCGGTCGTACAGAAAAGCGCAAAGGGCCTGATATTTTTATCGATCTGGTTTGGTGGTTGCCCCGCAATCATTATCAACAAGCAAACATTATTGGCCCCCATAGTTTTAATGACAGCAGTACGGTTTCTTCTCAACACTTTTTAGAAGAGATGCTTGCCTATCGTGGGAATCAAGTGAAGTTGCTACCACCAAAGACGAATCAGGAGTTAATGACCTTATTTACTCAAAATGGGATTACTTTTGTTCCCTCTCGCTACGATACTTTAAATTTAGTTGCTCTAGAATCTTTATTTTCGGGTTGTCCAACCGTAATTGGCAGTGGAGCCGGCGTTTGTCGCTTTTTGGCAGAAACTTTTCCGCAAGTTCCCTTTGTCAAACTAGATCTCGATAATATTTATGCTTGTTTGCTGGAAGTTGATCAGATATTAACGGATTATTCCCATTATCGTCGGCAATTGGTAGATAGTATTCTTAGTTCTCATCCCACTGTTAGCGATCCTCCTTTAATCGAGATTTATCAGCAGCCTAGTCACTATGAGACGGATGTTAGAGCAGAATTACAAGCTTGGTATGAACAGTTAATGGGCTATTGGCAAGCCACCCAGGAAAATCAATCCTGGCTCCAGCCGTTAAAAGCCCAGCTTAAACCTTCTCTTAAGGAACTCAAACACAATCTCAAGCGGATTAAAGGAAAAATTAAGTCCCAAATTTTAAGACCCTTGGGAGATGATCGCCGAGCCCAACTGTTAAAAGCCCCAAATCTGGTCGGTCGATATAAAGAGACGTTTAATATTAACGAACAAACCAGCAAGGATCTTGATGCTAAGGTGCAAATGCTCTGGCGTTTGGGGTCTGGTTATGAATCGGAATTACAAGGGTTACGAGGTAAACTCAGCACAAATTATCGCATTGATCGGGTCAGGCTATGGCGAGAATTGGCTCGTCTGGAAGAGTTGCGGGGCAATACCTTAGTGACAGCTACCTATCAAATTCGGGTGATGCGAGCCTTGGGAGAAGATCGATTTGGGGATTTACCAAAAGTTCTGAAGATTTTGACAGAAAAGGGATTTGTGAAAGAAGCGGAGGCGATCGCTGCCATCTATGGGTCAGGGGCGGATCGAGAAACTCACTGTTTAGAATTAATCGAAAAGGCCAGACAGGCGCATTTACAGAATCCCGCCGATGAACAATACGAAATCTGGGATGATCGTCGTGATCAGTCCCATTACCGGGCAACCATTATTGTCTCTTTATATAAGGCCGCTGAAAAATTACCCTTCTTTTTGCGAACTCTCCAGCATCAAACCTTGATTAAACGGGGAGAAGCGGAGGTGGTCTTAGTGGATAGCGGTTCTCCTGGTAACGAGTATGAAGTGTTTCAACAATTAGCTCCTGAACTCGGCTATCCCATTTTGTATGCCCGTTCACCCCAGAGGGAAACCATTCAAGCGGCTTGGAATCGGGGAATTAAATTGGCGCGATCGCCTTATTTAGCCTTCCTGGGTGTGGATGAGACCATTTTGCCGGAATGCTTAGAAATTTTGGCCAGGGAATTAGACCAAGATGCCAGTTTAGACTGGGTAATTGGCCATAGCTTAGTCACCAATGTGGATCGCCAGGGCAGTTGGGTCAGCGACATTATGGCCTATGATCGTACCGGCTATGAACAGGATTTGGTTTATCTAGAAACCTGCTATTTGTCTTGGGTGGGAGCTTTGTACCGTAAATCGATTCATGATCGCTGTGGTTACTACGATCAGAGTTTCCGAGGTGCAGGGGATACGGAATTCAAAAATCGCGTTATGCCCTACATCAAGAGTAAATTTGTTGATCGCAACCTAGGTTTATTTTGGAATTATCCCGATGAGCGTACAACCCAAAGTCCGGCAATAGAAATAGAGGATATGCGAGCTTGGTATTTGCACCGTACCTTGTCTGGGGTGAAATATGCTTTTAGTCAGCGATCGCCAGAAGAAGTAGAGAATTTGCTATACCATTGTCTAGGCTATCGTAAATCCTACTGTCACCATACCAGTACTGATTTAGACCAGGCCTATTATTTGGGGCTGTATCTGCAAGAGGTCTATCCCGAATCCGAAGCCTTAAAATATTTAAGTGGCATTAAAACCCTATTAAATGCTTATCAGGCTCTAGACTGGATTCCTAAATTGTCTCGCTTTTCTCCTTTTTCTGTTGTCCTTGAAACCCGTAAACAGATAGAACAGGTTGAGCAAGCACACCGAAAACTTTGGCTCGGCGATCAGACTCATCAGCCAACCTATCGAATTTTTAATGATAATCGTCATGAACAACACGCTTTCCTTTGGTTCACCGATCTTTTAGGAGCAAAATAATAATGTTCACCTTTATTAAGGACAAAATCAAGTTCAAGTTAGCTAAAATTCTAGCTCCAGAAATTGATAAAAAACTAGCAATCAATCAACGAATCTCGACTCTTGAGCAACAGAATCAAGCATTAGATCAAAAGATAACTAAGCTGAATCAGCAAATGCTGGAAATATCGCAACAACTGACGCTTATTGATCAGAAGATTACGAATATAACGCCTTTTGGAATTGCGCCCTGGTATCAAGAAAATCTTTGGGAACCAACGGTACAAATTATTCTGCGGGATCTTTGTAAACCAGGCGATATCGTCTTTGATGTAGGCGCGAATTTTGCCGGTTTGACTACGCTTATGTCACGCATGGTCGGCCCTAAGGGCGTTGTTTGTGCCTTTGAAGCAAGTCCTCGCATTATTGATAAAACTCAGCGCAATTTGGTGTTTAGTGGTTGTAATAATGTGCAACTTTTTCACAATGCTGTTTATCATACCTCTGGCCAAACGGTTAAAATTTATCTTGGCGATCACCTGAATGATAGTATTTATCAAGAATATGGAGAAGATTCTGCCTACGAAGTGAAAACTTTGGCCTTAGATGATTTTATTACCCATACTCAATTAGTGCCTAATCTCTTAAAAATGGATATTGAAGGGGCTGAATTGGATGCGATTAAAGGGCTAGTCCATACTTTAAAAACAGCTAAACCCCACTTGATCCTAGAAACCCAACGGGAAGACACTCGTTGTTTAGACTTTTTACGGGATCTCGGCTACATAGCGATCGATTTGAATACCTATCAGGAAGTGACCAAGGTCGAAGATTATCCAGTTGGTGCCAATATTCGGAATAATTTGTATATTCACCGCGATCGCTATTTAGAGACTCCTTATCAGTTACCGTTCCACTTTCAAGAATATACAGTATTGGCAGCGCAAGATTTTAAGAAAGAGGCAGATGGTTCAACTTTTTTGAAAGAACCCTTGGTTTTTGAGCCAGGGCGTTATATTATTGACGTTGATTTTACCGCCCTAGGGACTAATAATGCTTTGATGTGTGGAGTCAAGAAAGATAACAAAGTTCTTTTTCAGTACCATGCTTACAGTCATTTATTAGCCTCAACCTATCGAGACTGGATCATCGATTTACCAGAAACTTCGACTATCACCCTTTATTTTGAATTTCAAAATGGAACAAGTGATGAGAGTCTTTCTGTTCAAGGCGTAAAAGTCAACAAAATCACCAATATTCGGTCATCTAATTATATAAATTAGCGTTATTTCTATTTATACTAAGTAAGTGGGCTTAATTAGGGCTTGCTGAAAAAGTCAAAAAACGAAAGAAATGTGGGTTAGGGAAGTATGGACTGAAAAAGCATAGATAACTTATCCTTATGGAAACAAATCAAAATACAGATTTTGTTTAATCTATTGTTCCTTTCTGTCTAAAAAGGTCAACACAAATCACTCCTCACAAAAGAGAGGAAAATTAACACCATTTTTCACAAGAAAAACGACTCTACAACTTTTTACTTTTTGTCTTCTGAAGTAGAGTAGAAAGATTCATTACCAAAAAGTTCATCGCAATTACCGTTTCCGAGGTCTCAGGTAGTTTGGCCATCACTCGACCAAGACTAAATTTCCTCTTTCCCTGTCCGAATTTACCCTCAATGGCATTACGCACTCTTTCATCTGAGCGTGCCTCTTTCTTTTTTTCTTTGCTCACCTCTTTCGGCGGTCTTCCCAATCGGGGACCACTCATTCTTATATCCCTTTCTTTACAATAAGCTCGATTCGCTTTTGTTCGATAGATTTTATCCACATGAACCGATTCCGGATAACATCCTGTTTCCCTTTTATATTCTTCTATTCGCGCTTGTAAATCTCCCGATTCGTTGTAATTATCCCAACTTAATTTGTCTAAGAAGACAAAGCCATTCACATTACTTGCCGATATTTTAGCTCCAAACTCTACTGCTTTTCCCGCTTTTCCACGCACTATTGGACGCACGTGAGGTTGGCTTACACTCACGATTCTGTTTTCTACTTTATTTGTCTTTTTTTCATACATTTCTAACTGTTGCTCATACACTTTTCCTATCGTTACAAGCTCTTCTTGCTCTTTTTTCGTTAGTTTTTCTAACTTTGCTCCCTCTTCTATCATTTTTTCTATATGAGACAAGTTTCTTTTTATATATCCTAGTTGTTTTTTTGTTCCTTTTCTTCTTTCTTTTTTTGACACACGACGTTTTTTTGCTATGGCTAAGTACTCTTTTCTTGCCACTTCCCTATAAGTCCTCGGCTTTTCTTTCCTTTTCTCTTTTATTTCTTCATACAGCTTATCTATTATTTTTTCTGTTTTTTCTCTGGCATCATTCAATATTCCTATATCCGTTGGATATTTTATATCTGCTGGTGTACAAGTCGCATCTAACAATAACTTTCCTTCATTTTCTTTTTTTTCTGACGCTACACCCGTCGCTTTTTTTTCTATTTCTTTATTAATTTTATTTATTAATTCCATTCCTATTTTTTTACGAAAATGAACCATCATTGACGCACTAAATGCTTCTTTGCTACTATAGCTTTCCATTCCTATAAAGTACTGTAAATAAGGGTTCTCTTTTATTTGTTCTACTGTTTCTCTGTCACTTTTTCCTGAAATTTCTTTGATAATTAATGCTCCTAATGCCATTCTAAATGATTTGGCTGGGGCTCCTTTTTTTTCTGTGAAGTTTTTTGCATATTCTTCCTCATATTCTTCCCAGGGAATCATTTTTGACATTTCTATCCAACGATTTTCTTCGTCTAACTGCCCGCCGAACAGATTTTTCAAGTTTTCTGGTGTTTCAATTGAGTACTGTTGTTTTCGGTACATCTGCTTTCTCTCTTCTTAATGCAATGGTTTTGAGGCATTCTACCCTATTTTCGTGCATTCTAGCGGTTCTTAATTCGCCTACTATTTTTCTCCGTAAAGGTTTCAGCTTTTTTCAGCAAGCCCTAATTAATTGTTAGATAGTAGAACAGGCTTCTAGCCTGTGGACGGGCAGGATGCCCATCCCACGTTTTATATTTAATTGTAACCAGCTACTTACTGTGTTAGATTAACGATGTTAAATTATTTTAATAACTTTTATTTAGATCATTAAATATGTATTTAGCGTATCAAAAATGGAGGAAGGGGCCGTGATCATCCCAATGATTAGCTTTGTGATGGGAGTGGTTGTTCTAGCCTTTTTAGGTTTAGTATCCCTAGGCTACCTTAATCTTAATGATAAACTCTCTTTTCTGACGACTAAAATCCAAAGAGATCGCCTCTTTGCTTTGGGATTGGGACTCATTGCTCTCGCACTCATGGCCGGTTTGATTGGCTACTTAGGATATATTAATGGTCATTTGTTACGTTTATTCCGTCTAATGTTATGGGCAGGAGGGTTAGGCTTAATCCTTTCGCGATCGCCTCTTTTTATCCGACTTTATCAAACCACTTTCCTGAGATATTTAACCATTGGTAATAGCTTAAAATTTATTACCTTGGTTTTTATGTCGTTTCTCCTGATTAGATCCCTGATTCGAGTAGATGGCAATGGAGATACATGGATGTATCAACTCCCCTTTGCCGCCCGTCTCTGGCACTTAGTTGGCCCAGAGCATTATTTGATGGATTATGAGCGGGAACTCATGTATGAAAGTTTTCCCAAATTAGCCAATTTCCTACAGGGTTTGTTCTGGTCAATGGCCGGAATTAATAATCCACAGGCAGCCAATTTAGTCAGTTTTTTTAGTCTAGTTTTATACTTAGTTTTTCTCAAAATTTATTTAAAAATTCCCTTATACCTTAGCGCGATCGCTATTTTAGCGGTTCCTCTTATTCATATTGCTGCTACGGCCTGTTACGTGGATTTGATCGGGAATGTAGGTGTTGCCATTGTGATCTTAATGACTTACTTACTCTATTGCCGAGAAAATTTTCTTAATTGGCGCAATATTGGTGTATTTACCTTGGGGGGATTTTTAGCGGCTAATACTAAATTCTTATTAGTGCCAATGGTAGTTATCTTTTTTATCCTTGCTTTAGCCAAAATCATTGTTACTGCTTTAGATCAAAAGAATATTAACCCTTTAAAGATCTTTCAATTCTTTTTGATCAGCTTGATTTCAGGAATCATTATTTTTGCAACAGAATTTATCAATGTTATTCAATATCAAAATCCTTTCTATCCCTTAAAAATTAGCCTAGGAAGCTGGATTCTTAATCATGCCATTACGCCCTCTGCTGATTATTTGTCACCAAAGTTACAAGCAATGTCATCTCTACAACGATGGATCTATTCCCTACTAGAAATTGGAGCTTTTGATCCTCAACGACCGTTGCCCTGGACAATTGCCATGGATTTTGTACCACTCAACAGTGATTCCTTTGGTATGGGGGGCTATTTTGCAATTTATGTCATTTTTAACGTTGTTTTATTCTTATTTTTATGTCGTCGTAGGACAAAGGAAACTAACTTTGCCCTGGGTCTATTTTTCCTGATCTCAACTTTAACTTTTTTACAACCATTTTCCTACCAACTTCGCTACTATATGTATTGGATCATGGTGCTAATTGCCCTAAATCTATTTTTAATTATTCAAGAACAAGATACTCTGAAGTCGATAAAATGGATTAATCCTAATACCTTTGGCTTAGTGGCTACCTCAGTTCTCATTTTATTTGTCACGATGACTCGCTGGGACTACACCTATCCTCGGACAAATTTTTTAGCATCCTATATGAGTTCTGTGCTTGACCCCCAAATTATGCAACAGTTAGAAGATCAACAAAAATATTGTTTAGTCGATCTATCTCCCCATACTTTTTTATATAACTCTCAATTTCATCCCCCTCGCAACTATTCTATTCGGGCTGAATTCAAAATTAGTCCTGAATATATTAAGGAACAATGTGCTTCCCGCGTCATTCTGCCGCCGGCTAAAATACAATCCTAGCTAACATCCTTATTGAGTAACTAATGAATCAACTTGCCAGCCAGCCTGAAATCTCAATAGTAATGCCCTGCCTCAATGAAATTAAAACCTTACCTGCCTGTATTAAAAAAGCTCAAGAAACGATTCATAATCTCAACTTACCCGGAGAAGTAATTATTGCCGATAATGGTTCAACCGATGGTTCTCAAGACCTGGCAGAATCATTAGGTGCGCGAGTGGTTAATGTTCCCGTTCGTGGTTATGGTGCCGCTTTGATTTGGGGTATTCGAGCCGCAAAAGGGAATTATATTGTCATGGGAGATTCCGATGATTCCTATGATTTTCGGGAAGCTCAAGCCATGGTTGAAAAATTGGAATTGGGTTATGAACTTTGTATGGGAACTCGTCTGAAGGGACGGATTATGCCTGGGGCGATGCCTTGGAAACATCGCTATTTAGGAACTCCCGTTTTAACCGCTATCGTTAATTTACTCTTTCAGGCTTCCTTTTCTGATGTCAATTGTGGAATGCGAGCTTTTACAAAATCTGCTTTTTTACAGATGCAAATGGAATCAACGGGGATGGAATTCGCCTCAGAAATGTTGGTAAAGTCTTCAATTTTACGCTTAAGAACGACTGAAATTCCAATTACTTTACATAAGGATGGCCGCGATCGCCGTCCCCACTTAAAAACCTGGTCAGATGGTTGGCGACATTTAAAATATATCTTATTATTTGCTCCTAAGTTTATCTATTGGATCCCAGGGCTTTTCTGTTTATTAGTGGGTGGAATTTTAGCGATCGCTCTTAATTTAACGCCGGAGGGTCAACCGGTAAATTTTGCTGGCTTCCTGTTTAACGATCACTGGATTGTGGTAGCTGCTTTACTATTTTTGATTGGTTATGAGATTCTCTTTACGGGATTATTGGCCTATCTCTATACGCTCACCCATCGGGTTAAACAACGATCTGTCAAAATTGAAAAACTCATTCGTTGGGTTAGTTTAGAGAAGATTCTATTATTAACTGCTCTGCTTTTGATTTCAGGATTAGCCCTAGAATTTTCAGTAATTAAAGCCTGGGTTAGTGGCGATTTTGCCAACTTGAATGCTTTTCGGCCAGCGATTACAGGCATGGCTCTAATTTTAATGAGTAGTCAAACCCTCTTTAGCGGTCTTTTTTATGCCGTTTTAGCGGAAAAGTACGAAAACAAGTTATTAAATCTTTCCATTGAAGAAGATTAAATTTAAATTTAAACCTATCTGCATTTGAGTAATTTTAAATAACTTTAAATAATGTCTAATCGTTCTAAAAATTCTAATTCTACTAATTCTATTGATAATTTCCTCAATCGAGCGATCGCCGCCTTAGAATATCTGCTTAATCTGCGGATCTTCAAATTTCTAGGTGTAGGAGGCTTTTGTGCGGGTCTTAGTCTCGTTATTCTTTACTTGTCAACCTCGGTTCTGGGTATTAATTATCTAATTTCAACGATTATTAGTATTATTGTCACCAACTTTATTGGTTTCGCACTCAATAAATATTACACCTTTCAAACCCATCGCAAATTATTTTGGCGAGAAATGTGGAAGTATTATAGTGTGATGTTATCCAGTTACTTTCTAAATCTAGTTATTATTTATTTACTGGTAGATTTTGTTAAAATCTGGTATCTATACGCAAATATTTTGCTAATTATTGTCCTAACGCCCTATAATTATCTGCTGCACAGAAATTGGAGTTTTAGAAAAAAAGAATTAAAATCCAGTGCAATCAATGATTCAGTGGCAGAACCAGAGACAAGCTATGAAGAATAGATCCGATAGACCGATAAAATTACTATTAGTGACTCATTACTATCCAAATCATCGAGGTGGGGTGGAAATTGTTGCCGGTAAACTGGTTGACTATTTACTAAAAATTGGTTCTATTGATATTACTTGGTTAGCCAGTAATGTGGATGCTCCTCCTCCCGACCAACCTGGACTCTGGTGTATGCCAATGCCCGCCAATAATTGGATTGAAAAAAAATTGCAAATTCCCTATCCTCTCTGGACAATTCCAGCCCTTTATCGTCTTTGGAAGCTCGTTAAGGATACAGATATTATTCATATTCACGATTATCTTTATTTCAGTAATTTAACAGCCTTTTTATTTGCAAGAATTCAAAAAAAGCGATTAATTATTACCCAACATATTGGCTTTATTCCCTACAATAATCCTCTTTTTCGTTGGCTCCTGAGTTTTCTCAATGCGACACTAGGCTGCTGGATTCTTCGTCATGCCGATCAAACTATTTTTATTAGTGATGTTGTGCAGAAATATTTTTCTAAGAAAACCAGGTTTTGTCAGCCAGCTTTATTGATTCCCAATGGAGTTGAAACCAGTATCTTTTGCCCCACCGATGAAGGCGATCGCCTCAATCATCGGCAACAGTTAAATTTACCCCTTGAGCAGCCAATTTTTCTTTTTGTTGGACGGTTTGTGGAAAAAAAAGGATTGCTGATCTTACGAGCATTAACGCAACAATTTCCAGACGTTTATTGGTTATTTGCCGGTTGGGGTTCCCTCGATCCGAACAGTTGGCAACGTCCTAATATTCGGGTTTTTTCCGATCTCCAAAGTAGCCAACTAACGCCAATCTATCAGGTAGCAGATCTACTCATCTTGCCGAGTAAAGGAGAAGGGTTTCCCTTAGTGGTGCAGGAGGCGATGGCTTGTGGTACGCCAGTCATGGTGGGAACAGAAACCGCTAAAGCTTGTTTAGCTGCCGAGTCATTGATTTTTTCAGAAACCGTTGAATCTGGCGATGTAGTACAATGCTGGTCAGCAGGGATTAGGGAGATATTACAAGATCATGCTAAACTAACTCAGTTGAGAACGACCGTGGCAGCTTTTGCCCAACAATATTGGAACTGGCAACAAACCGCTGATCGCTATTATGAAATTATCCGTCATTATTCCCTGTTATAACGAAGTTAATACTATTGAAAAAGTCGTTTATGCCGTGAAAGATTCACCGATTAAAAATTGTGAAATTATTATTGTTGATGATGGCTCTAGGGATGGGACGAGGGAGTTATTAACGACTAAAATTGAGCCGTTAGTCGATCAAGTTATTTACCATCCCAAAAATAAAGGCAAAGGAGCCGCTTTGAAGACGGGTTTTTCCTCGGCAATGGGGGATATTGTCATTGTGCAAGATGCTGATTTGGAATATGATCCTCAGGAATTTCCTCTCATGATTGAACCGATTCTTAAGGGTAAAGCAGATGTGGTCTTTGGCTCACGTTTTCAAGGCGGAAAACCCCATCGCGTTGTTTATTATTGGCATCGTCTTGGTAATGCTTTTTTAACAACTTTATCTAATATGTTTACCAATATTAATCTGACGGATATGGAAACTTGCTATAAAGCTTTTCGTCGAGAAATTATTCAATCGATCAATATTCAGGAATCTCGTTTTGGTTTTGAGCCAGAAATTACAGCCAAGGTTGCCAAGCTGAATTGTCGGATTTATGAAGTGGGAATTTCCTATTATGGTAGAACCTATAAAGAGGGGAAAAAAATTGGCTGGAAAGATGGAGTACAAGCTATTTATTGTATTATTAAATATAATCTTTTCAATTAAGTTCTATTTCTCCATTGGTTGTGATCACAGTTGTAATTGCCTGTAATCAGCTGTAATAGGCGATCGCCCCTCCTCATCCACAAAAAGCGATCTCCCTTTGCGTTCCTATCCCAAGCAATGGCAATTTTAAAGTTCAATCAACAATGTGACAGCGATCACGCTATAACAAAAACATGAGATCGCAGTTTTTAAAAAATTAATCAAGAGCGATCGCGTTTTGTCCCCCAAAATCTTTCTTGAAAAGCAGAACTTTCTTCAATGCTATGATAGACAAATAATCAATATTCATTAAATCGTTCACTGTAATTCTTATGACTGATGACCAATTGAAACAACTAATCGAGTCTAATCCCAAATCTATTGCGGCCTTATCCGATGCAATGGCAACTGAGCGAGAGGTGATCGCAGCAGAGTGAGAAGAACGACGAGCAGAACGAGGTCAACTATATCAATATTTGGACAGAATTGCGGCAGCACAATCCAATTTCTACGAAGTTCAAGCTGATTATTATCATCAATTAGCAGTGTTATCTGAGCGTCAAACTCACACAGAAGAACAAATTGTTAAAATTTTAAAGCATTTATCCATTACTGAATAATGACGCAGAAGTCACTTTTTTAAGGAGAGAATAAGCACTGGCTCGCATTATGAAGACGATCGTAATCAAAAGCCAAAGTGATCGTACTTTCAAAAGCCAAAACGATCGCGTTTTTAAACATGAATCAACAAGATAACGGCGATCGCAGTTTTAAATTTTAACTAATACAGAAAAAGGGCACTGGTATCGTCTAGCTAGAAGCTACAAACGTTGCAATACGGGAGGTTCAACAAATCAGGCGAATTTGAAGTAAGTCCTCCCAAGTTAACTCTTTTTCAATTATACCGAGAGCTACAGCAGGAACTTCTCTAGTAGTAAAATGGCTGCGAACAAAGTTATGAACCATCCAGAAAATATCTAGGACTCGCTGTAATCCCACAACAGATTTAGCATAAGTATTTGTACGACGACGAAGGCGGCTAAATAGCGTCGGATAGCACTATTCAATGCCTCAACGTGGTTGGCATGGATGTCCTTTTCTTCTGGTTTTTCTGTTGTCTCTGGATGTTCTGGTTTCGGAGTTTCTACTTTCTTGAGTTTACCCTCAGAATCTCGACGTTTACTACTCTTATTTTTTAGTCTTACCACAAGACCCTTCGGTAATACTTTGGTGGGACGACCTCGCTTTCCAGTCCTTAATACTTCGTGACAAATATTAAATAGCAGTTGACTATAAGTAGTCATGCAAAATTAATTACCTATACAGACAAGTGCTATAATAGCCTAAATCAAAAGTAATGATACCATATAAAAAATCAAAAAAGAGATGACTATGAAGTTTATTTGTGATTTAAGTTGGGACACAAAGAAAATGCTAGAACGCATTTACAAGCAAAGTAAGCATCATCAAACAAGACAACGTGCAAAGTGCCTTCTATTGAGCTTAAAAGGAACGCCAATAAAAGAGCTAATGAAAATATTTGAAGTAACAAGAAAGACAATTTACAATTGGTTTAGTTCTTGGGAAGAAAATAAATTGTTAGGGCTGTATGATCGTGCGGGTCGAGGCAGAAAGCCAAAGTTAACAAAAGAACAAGAAAAACAAGTAAAAGAGTGGGTAAAAGAGGAGCCTAAAAATCTAAAGAATGTCCAAATTAAAATAGAGAAAGAATGGGACTATAAAATCAGTAAAGATACAATTAAAAGAACTATAAAAAAGTTTGATATGAGATGAAAAAGAATGAAGAGGGGTCTGAGAAAAAGTGCTGCGGAATGGGAGTTAGAGATAAAAAAGGAGAAATTGATCTGAGATACTTTGATGAAGCAGGCTGGAGAATGAGAGCCTGTATTCCTATGGGTGGCAAGAAAAAGATGAGCCAGTAATATCCTAAAGTAACACAAGAGAGATAGCTTCACTAACTACGATGATGCTGATACATTTATGCGACAGAAAGCGGTATATTACCGCATTTTGCAACAATAGCATCACCCTCGTTACTGAGAGTGAAGGTCGTACCCGACAAAGCCTTGAGCATAATACCCAAAGCACCATTCCAATCGCGTGGAATAACGTGGTCACAAACGGGACATCGAAAAACCTTAGAACCACCTAGTTTTGTGTGGATATGTCCGCATTTCGTACAAGTTTTGCTGGTAAATTCTTCTGTCACGTCAAACACCTGACAGCCACTTAACTCAGCTTTATTTTTAAGGACTTGTTTGAACCGATAATGCGCCCAGGTCAACATTTGTCGGGCAGTTTTACTTCTGATTTTTCGCTTGGAACGATTGGTCATTTCTGACGTTTCAAACTTTGGCAGCAAGATAGCTGGATATTTTTTTGTTAAGTAACTTGCTGTTTTTTTATGGCAGTCATCAATTAAGTCACGAATCTTGCCTCGTAATCGAGAGGCTGCCCTTCTCATCTTTTGTCGTTCTTTAGCAACTTTTGATAGGCTAATTCGACTCATCAAGTCATCAAGATACTTAGGGCTTGCTGAAAAAAGCTGAAACCTTTACGGAGAAAAATAGTAGGCGAATTAAGAACCGCTAGAATGCACGAAAATAGGGTAGAATGCCTCAAAACCATTGCATTAAGAAGAGAGAAAGCAGATGTACCGAAAGCAACAGTACTCAATTGAAACACCAGAAAACTTGAAAAATCTGTTCGGCGGGCAGTTAGACGAAGAAAATCGTTGGATAGAAATGTCAAAAATGATTCCCTGGGAAGAATATGAGGAAGAATATGCAAAAAACTTCACAGAAAAAAAAGGAGCCCCAGCCAAATCATTTAGAATGGCATTAGGAGCATTAATTATCAAAGAAATTTCAGGAAAAAGTGACAGAGAAACAGTAGAACAAATAAAAGAGAACCCTTATTTACAGTACTTTATAGGAATGGAAAGCTATAGTAGCAAAGAAGCATTTAATGCGTCAATGATGGTTCATTTTCGTAAAAAAATAGGAATGGAATTAATAAATAAATAAAATTAATAAAGAAATAGAAAAAAAAGCGACGGGTGTAGCGTCAGAAAAAAAAGAAAATGAAGGAAAGTTATTGTTAGATGCGACTTGTACACCAGCAGATATAAAATATCCAACGGATATAGGAATATTGAATGATGCCAGAGAAAAAACAGAAAAAATAATAGATAAGCTGTATGAAGAAATAAAAGAGAAAAGGAAAGAAAAGCCGAGGACTTATAGGGAAGTGGCAAGAAAAGAGTACTTAGCCATAGCAAAAAAACGTCGTGTGTCAAAAAAAGAAAGAAGAAAAGGAACAAAAAAACAACTAGGATATATAAAAAGAAACTTGTCTGATATAGAAAAAATGATAGAAGAGGGAGCAAAGTTAGAAAAACTAACGAAAAAAGAGCAAGAAGAGCTTGTAACGATAGGAAAAGTGTATGAGCAACAGTTAGAAATGTATGAAAAAAAGACAAATAAAGTAGAAAACAGAATTGTGAGTGTAAGCCAACCTCACGTGCGTCCAATAGTGCGTGGAAAAGCGGGAAAAGCAGTAGAGTTTGGAGCTAAAATATCGGCAAGTAATGTGAATGGCTTTGTCTTCTTAGACAAATTAAGTTGGGATAATTAGGGCTTGCTGAAAAAGTCAAAAAACGAAAGAAATGTGGGTTAGGGAAGTATGGACTGAAAAAGCATAGATAACTTATCCTTATGGAAACAAATCAAAATACAGATTTTGTTTAATCTATTGTTCCTTTCTGTCTAAAAAGGTCAACACAAATCACTCCTCACAAAAGAGAGGAAAATTAACACCATTTTTCACAAGAAAAACGACTCTACAACTTTTTACTTTTTGTCTTCTGAAGTAGAGTAGAAAGATTCATTACCAAAAAGTTCATCGCAATTACCGTTTCCGAGGTCTCAGGTAGTTTGGCCATCACTCGACCAAGACTAAATTTCCTCTTTCCCTGTCCGAATTTACCCTCAATGGCATTACGCACTCTTTCATCTGAGCGTGCCTCTTTCTTTTTTTCTTTGCTCACCTCTTTCGGCGGTCTTCCCAATCGGGGACCACTCATTCTTATATCCCTTTCTTTACAATAAGCTCGATTCGCTTTTGTTCGATAGATTTTATCCACATGAACCGATTCCGGATAACATCCTGTTTCCCTTTTATATTCTTCTATTCGCGCTTGTAAATCTCCCGATTCGTTGTAATTATCCCAACTTAATTTGTCTAAGAAGACAAAGCCATTCACATTACTTGCCGATATTTTAGCTCCAAACTCTACTGCTTTTCCCGCTTTTCCACGCACTATTGGACGCACGTGAGGTTGGCTTACACTCACAATTCTGTTTTCTACTTTATTTGTCTTTTTTTCATACATTTCTAACTGTTGCTCATACACTTTTCCTATCGTTACAAGCTCTTCTTGCTCTTTTTTCGTTAGTTTTTCTAACTTTGCTCCCTCTTCTATCATTTTTTCTATATGAGACAAGTTTCTTTTTATATATCCTAGTTGTTTTTTTGTTCCTTTTCTTCTTTCTTTTTTTGACACACGACGTTTTTTTGCTATGGCTAAGTACTCTTTTCTTGCCACTTCCCTATAAGTCCTCGGCTTTTCTTTCCTTTTCTCTTTTATTTCTTCATACAGCTTATCTATTATTTTTTCTGTTTTTTCTCTGGCATCATTCAATATTCCTATATCCGTTGGATATTTTATATCTGCTGGTGTACAAGTCGCATCTAACAATAACTTTCCTTCATTTTCTTTTTTTTCTGACGCTACACCCGTCGCCTTTTTTTCTATTTCTTTATTAATTTTATTTATTAATTCCATTCCTATTTTTTTACGAAAATGAACCATCATTGACGCACTAAATGCTTCTTTGCTACTATAGCTTTCCATTCCTATAAAGTACTGTAAATAAGGGTTCTCTTTTATTTGTTCTACTGTTTCTCTGTCACTTTTTCCTGAAATTTCTTTGATAATTAATGCTCCTAATGCCATTCTAAATGATTTGGCTGGGGCTCCTTTTTTTTCTGTGAAGTTTTTTGCATATTCTTCCTCATATTCTTCCCAGGGAATCATTTTTGACATTTCTATCCAACGATTTTCTTCGTCTAACTGCCCGCCGAACAGATTTTTCAAGTTTTCTGGTGTTTCAATTGAGTACTGTTGCTTTCGGTACATCTGCTTTCTCTCTTCTTAATGCAATGGTTTTGAGGCATTCTACCCTATTTTCGTGCATTCTAGCGGTTCTTAATTCGCCTACTATTTTTCTCCGTAAAGGTTTCAGCTTTTTTCAGCAAGCCCTAATTACAACGAATCGGGAGATTTACAAGCGCGAATAGAAGAATATAAAAGGGAAACAGGATGTTATCCGGAATCGGTTCATGTGGATAAAATCTATCGAACAAAAGCGAATCGAGCTTATTGTAAAGAAAGGGATATAAGAATGAGTGGTCCCCGATTGGGAAGACCGCCGAAAGAGGTGAGCAAAGAAAAAAAGAAAGAGGCACGCTCAGATGAAAGAGTGCGTAATGCCATTGAGGGTAAATTCGGACAGGGAAAGAGGAAATTTAGTCTTGGTCGAGTGATGGCCAAACTACCTGAGACCTCGGAAACGGTAATTGCGATGAACTTTTTGGTAATGAATCTTTCTACTCTACTTCAGAAGACAAAAAGTAAAAAGTTGTAGAGTCGTTTTTCTTGTGAAAAATGGTGTTAATTTTCCTCTCTTTTGTGAGGAGTGATTTGTGTTGACCTTTTTAGACAGAAAGGAACAATAGATTAAACAAAATCTGTATTTTGATTTGTTTCCATAAGGATAAGTTATCTATGCTTTTTCAGTCCATACTTCCCTAACCCACATTTCTTTCGTTTTTTGACTTTTTCAGCAAGCCCTACTTACATAGCCTGTTGATTCGTCCCATGTCTGATGAACCGACTTCTAGGAAGTTTTGCCCATCAAATCCTGTCAGAAAAGTTCTTACTCCTGGGTCAAGAGCAATAATGCGATTTTCCGGCTGGGGTGTCGTTTTTGTTTCTTCTAGAAAAATACAGAACCAATCACCCGACTTGTCCTTAATTAGTTGAGTTGCATAAAGACTAACATCAGGAATTGCTTCTGAAGAAATAAAACCAAGCCCCTTTGTTAACAAGGGATACCATGTTCCATGACTAAAGTTACATTTGTTGAATTTAATTGTTTTTCTAGGAGCCTTACAACTTCTAAACTTACAACCCCGACTGGCAGTATAGGCTTGGTGAGCATCAAAAATGGCATTCTGCCTGATATGGCAAGGGTTTTCTTTTACCCATTCAGGAAGATTAGATTGCATGATGATATTTCTTAATTTTCCCTTGCCAATCCTGCCATTTTTCTTTTGGTAGTCAATAGCTTGATTAAAGCAATAACGACAAGCCGCCATCCATTTATTCCACTGTTTCTTCAACTCCAGACTGGGATAAACTTTTATCTTTCTTGCTCTGATTTTTATACTTTCCGAGTCCGTATAATCGGCTTGAGAAACAAGGTCGAATGGCGAGGATGTCTTCAACCATCTCGGCTTCAGGAGAGAGATTTGTCTCCCTATCGAACCACGATTGAGCATCCAAACTTTCGGCAGAACCAGTCAAGCCAATCAAATCCAAATCGGGCAAGCCTATCTTTGTTAGCGACCACAATTGCTGCGACATTTCCAGACATGACTCGTTCCAATAAGGCTGTAAGTTTTTGTCTTTTGAAGTTGAGTCCTCCACCGATTTCGCTGACGACTTCCGCTTGCGGGTATTTTTCTTGGAGGACGGCGACTTGTCTTGAGAGGTCTTCGGATTGTCCCCTACTGCTGACACGAGCGTAAATAACGGTAGCTCTAGTTGGCTCAACCTATTTCCCTGTGTAGGATTCAGTGTCGTATCGCCTTTGCCCTGACGGGGTTTTAATTGCTTGGATTTTCCCTTCCTGTTCCCATTTAACCAGGGTTCGGACGTGGACTCCGAGCATTCCTGCTGCGGTTTTGGGTTTAACATATTTTGCGATAATAAATCCCTCAATTCGACGCTTCCATTCTAGCGCATAGTGGCGCATTCTGTCGGTATTCGTGGATTAAATCTTGCTCTTGGATAAAATCAGCGAATTTTTTTACTAATTGGGGATTTCTCCAGCCTTGTTCAGCTTCTTGTTGGAGAATCGCTAGGGCTTCGTCAGGAGAAACAGCCGCTTTGTAAGGGCGATCGCTGGTTAAAGCATTATAAATATCAATAATTTGAAAAACCTGAGCCAGCCAGGGAATTTGTTCACCCTGCAAACCATCGGGGTAGCCACTACCATCCCAACGTTCATGGTGATGACGCATAATTTTACCAATTTCTCGACGGTAAGCGAGGGGTTGAAAGATTTTTTCCCCGACTAAAACGTGTTGTTTAATCAGTTCTCGCTCTGTGGGCGTTAATTTCCCCTGCTTGAGCAAAATAGCATCGGGAATAGCAGCTGTGCCAATATCGTGCAGTCGAGCCGCAAAAACTAAATCCTGTAGAGCTTCTGGTTCTAGCTTTAAATATTCTCCAAAAATCTGAGCAAATTGACTTAAGGAGAAACTGGATGCACCTTCCGCATGACGTTCATCTAATACCTGCGCAACTCGAAATAAAACCTGCTCAATTTGATCGACCCATTCTGTTAAGCGTTTCTTTTGCAGGAGCAGATCTACCCTCGGCAACAAATCTGTCCTATCTAAGGGTTTGAGTAAACAGGCATCCGCACCGACTTCCTTGGCCTTAATCCGAACCGCAGCATCATCTATAACAGTCATTAAAATGGCGGGAATCATGGCCGTTTGCGGATGTTGTCTAAATTCGTGACAAATTTCTAAACCCTTTTTTTGGGGCACCATGATATCTAACATGAGCAAATCAATATTTTCGGCGATCGCTTCCTGGACAACATCTGAATTGCCATCTGACTCAAGGATCTCATAACCATCTAACTTAAGAATGTCAATGGTAGCTAATCTACTATAGGGATGATCATCAACGACCAATATCCGGGCTGTTTTCAGGTTATTCACAGGTTTATATTAAGAAATGCAAATTTAAAAAAGAGTAAGTAGGGTCTGCTGAAAAAGTCCACAAAACGAACCTAGATGCCACAGGACGCGAAAAATGGTGACTTCAGAGAGTTGTTTCCAATTTCAACCCCCAGTTTTCCAACGACGTGCATGGGCTTTGAGCCTCCAAAGGCCATAACCTTGCACCTGATCGTTTTTAAAATGCTTGAAAGCATTATCCGGCAAAGGTTCTATACTTATTCAGCAAGCCCTAAGTAAAGGTGCTTAAGATAAGCCTATTCACCTATCTATTCTGGCAGAGTTTCTGAGAAAATGACCTTTACTTGAACTTTATCTCTTTATTTCTGAGCCAACGTTCTTTCCAAAGACGACTAGGTTCCAGGGTGCTGCTTGCCTGCTCTTGTTGACGACGATTTTTGATGGTCATCGCAGCATCAGTTAAGCTGGGATCTCGATAGGGAACGGCTGCACGGGTTTGGAGATGTTCTTGTTCTGCTAAAGAAAGGGAGGTTAAATCTATTCCTGTCCAATGGGCTAGGGTTCCAGGCGATCGCCGTCCAACTTGAAGACTAGGGCCAATTTTTAAACCCGTTAGCTGCAAAGCTTTTCTCACGGCGGCTGCACAGGAATAGGTCGCGAGATAACCAGGGGGAGCTAAACATTGGGCCACAAGCCTTAAAAATTCCACCGTCCAGAGTTGGGGACACTGGGGCGGCGAAAAGGGATCGAGGAAAATGGCATCCGCCAAAAAGCCCTGTTGTTGAAGAGTGGGTAAAGTCTGACGGGCATCTCCTAACCAGAGTTGGGCGGTTAATAGAGGCGTAACCAGACTTTCTTGAAGGGCTAATTGGGCTAGTAAGGTGGAAACGGGAGCGGGCCAGGGGGTTAATAAATGATGAGCGATCGCGCTTCGGGGAACCAGGGGATCCGATTCTAGGGCCATTAAGGTGACGTGACAATTGGGATTCACTGCCCAAATAGCCGCCAGAGCCGCCGCACTGTTATAACCCAAGCCATAGCAAATATCCAACAGAAAAAGTCGCGATCGCTCTAGGGCCAATTGCGGTAAACGACAAGCCTGGACGAACTTTTGTTCAGCCTCCTGTTTTGCACCCGAACGGGAATGGAAACATTCTTGAAACTCTTCAGAAAAGAAGGTATAGGAGCCATCCTCGGTAATTTGGGGAGCAAACATTTGCCCTAGACTTACGAGCCAGATTGGGAACGAGACTGTTCTAATTCCGTTTTCAGGGCCAGAATCTGGGCTGTCAACTCTTCGATTTCCCGTTGAGCATCGCTAAAACGAATATTGGTTACAGCAGTGCTATTGCCAGAACTTGAACTCGTATGGGTTCTCTGTGCTTTCTGTTGAGCTAACCAGGTTTCTACCCAACGTTTGGCCTCTGTCTCAGTGATTTCTCCTTTTTCAGCCCAAAGCTGAGTTTGTTGACTGAGTTGAGATTGTAATTCCGTGAGGGTTTGTTGGCGTTTTTGCGGATCTTGTAAGGTTTCCACTAGGGTCGTTGTGGCTCCTAGGGTAATCCGTAAACCCTTTTGTAAAAGGTTAGTAGCAGTGTTATTACTCATCGAATCGTTAATTAAAGTAGTTGAGTCGTTAATAAAATATTGGAACTTCAGCGATCGCCTTTATTCTAACGATTTTGTTAGTTTTGTTCGAGATATTGTCCCAAATCTTCAAGCAGTCGGGGTAATTCAGCTTCGGTGGTGAGGCGAATGCGATCATCTCTGACCGTTAACAGCACTTTGGCCGCGAAGGGACTGGGATAAATATTGGGATTACAAAAGACTTCTAGAAAAATTTCTCCGGTATAACGATACTCCATCGTGGGCTGTTTTTGGGCCCGCTCTCCCTTAGCCACCGTTGCCGCGATCATTTTGAGAGATTGCATTAACTGATCAATTTCCTGTTTTAGGGACTGGGCAGCTTCGGGTGTATAACGAAAGGAAACCGAGCCTTGAAGTAAATTGAGCGTTAGAGAAGCCATAAATCCGGATCAGAATTCAAAATAAGGAAATGGAAAAATTGTCGCTCTCCCATCTTAACGGTTTGAGACCTATTGATAAACCTTCATTTTCGCTAGTCAAAGGTTGGAAATTCCCCAACTTTTTCCACAGTCAACCCGTGTTTTCCACAGTTTCTTGCCAAGTTTTCCACAGAAAGTCGCCCAAAACCTTCTCCATCGTTACTTTGGACACAAGTGGTTCCATCAAGGAGAACCCCTTCGTTATTATAATAGTTAGCAAGATTTACCAGCGTCACGGCTCCAATAAACCTATGCCAATCATCGATCTTTTAGGAGTACCGCATTCCTATGAACTCACTCGACCCCTGGCAAATCCCTCTGAGCCTGTACTGATTTATATACATGGTTGGCTATTAAGTCGTCGTTATTGGCAACCTCTGATCCAATCTTTAGGAGAAGATTATCCTTGTTTAAGCTATGACTTGCGAGGATTTGGGGACTCCCCGAATCAACTTCGCTCTTCAGAAACGACCCTTGACCCAGGGCAATCTCCCTACAGTTTAGCGGCCTACGCCGAAGATCTAAAAATTCTTCTAGAAACTCTGAATATTCAAAAAGCCTGGTTAATTGGTCATTCCCTCGGTGGCAGTATCGCCCTTTGGGGAGCCAATCTTTGTCCTGAAAGGGTGCAGGGAGTCATTTGCTTGAATGCCGGTGGTGGCATTTATCTCAAGGAAGAATTTGAGCGATTTCGCCAGATGGGCAAACAATTAGTCAAATTTCGTTCACCTTGGCTGCGCTCTATTCCCCTAATGGATCAACTATTTGCCCGTTTAATGGTTGACCAACCCCTAGAAAAGCAATGGGGAAAACAGAGACTATGGGACTTTACCCAAGCCGATGCCGATGCGGCCCTGGGCTCCCTATTAGAGTCCACTACGGAAGAGGAAGTTCATTTATTGCCTCAAATTGTGGCTCAACTGTCTCAACCTGTCTATTTTCTAGCAGGAAGCCAAGATAAGATCATGGAAACTCAATATGTTCGTTACCTAGCTAGTTTTCATGCCCTCTTTAATCTCCAAGGTAAAAATGTGATTGAAATTCCCAATTGTGGCCATTTAGCGATGTTAGAACAGCCAGAAATTGTGATTGATAAAATTCGCCAAATTTTGCAAATCTCAGGCTGCTAATTTAGCTTGGGTGGGGAACGCTCAAAATATCCTCTCACAATGCTGATCAAGAGTGCTGTGGGCCAACGGATCGATTTGATCCAACCGAAAAATTTCCTGACAGGGAAGATTAATCCCCTGGCCTAAAATTGCCCAAATGAAACTGCGACTTACATCCACAATGGTTTTAACCAGAGATTCCTGATTGCCGGGGCGACCCCGTTCTTGCAGTGCCTCAATCTCCACGCCTATTCCCTGACTGCCGAATAAAATTTGAGCTAACCATTGGGCGCGGGGTAAATGACTCACCGAAGTGATCATTTTGACTCGATGGACTTGCCAGTTTTTCAGCAAAGGAATACTAAACAAAAAGTTCTCAAAAGTGGATTTAGCACATCGCTCTAACCAGACACGCTGGGGGGCAATAACCGCCTTTTGAAAAATCGCTTGAACACAGGGAACGGGGGAACCGGAAGAAATCAAAATCGGGATATCAGTCCATTGAGTCGCTAATTGAGCCGCATGGATTTCTCGTTGAATGCTGCCACCTAATACAAAAATGGCATCAATGGGCTGACCTTGATTGAGGGGTAAACGTACGCAGAGGTGAAAAAGCAAACTTCCCAACAATAACCCGCCGATCCCCCCTAGAGACAGCTTCAGGAACCTTATCTTCCTTTTACGACGTAATTGTCGAGTTAAGTCCAGCTTTGGCCGATTTACTTTACCCAATGCTCTTTACCGTTGTAAGACACCACCATAGTATAAATCTTCGGTTTTTACCGTGACGACCTGGGGCGGGGTAGCATCGGGAGGATACAGAAAATCAATGGTGACTTGTCGTTGTTCGCCAGGGGAAAGATTGAGTAAGACGAGGGGATCGCCTAATTGTCCCTGACGTTGAGTGAGATGGAAGAAACGTTCCTGTTGTTGTCCTCGATCATCGGTGTAGCTCATCTTGATGGTTCCACGAAAAAAGACCTGACCAGAAGGATGATTCACAAAAAAGAGGCGATCGCCGTATTGGTCTTGTTTAATCGGCGTTTGTAGCTTAAGACTAACACTTTGGCGATTTTCGGTTTTATTGCGGAGAGGTAAGGTCAGTTGGTAGTGAACACCATAGTTACCATTGGCTAAATAGGCCGTATCAGAATAGCGAACCAACATCGGCGCACTTTGCACTTGACTCGTTCCATGCGTTCCCACGGATAAGGTACTAAGAGGGTAGGAAAAAGCCTTACCTCGTGCAGGAATGCTCAAGTATTTTAGTCCTGGCTTATCCACTAACAAAGTTTTCCACTCCGAACCCAGGGAAATTCCCGCCACTCGTCCATAGATCGGCCGGGTCGGGCTATTGGTCGTGATCTGATTAAGGGGGGTGGGAACCTTATCTCTAGGAAAAACTAGGGTTCCCCGATCCAGCATCGCCTGCCATTCAGGTAAAACGGGTGCTCGTAATTTTGGCACAACTGGTACTGGAGGTTCCTTTGCCCCTTCCTTCGCTGGTTCTGTTTCCACCGGCATTTCCGCAATGGCATACATCGCTAAATTGGCGAGATAAACTGGGCCATCACTTTCTAATCGTAGATAGGTAGAACGAGCATTACTGGCCGTAATCGGTAGGACAAAGAGCATGGCACTCTGGCGCGGCGGAATAATTAACTGCCGAGGAAAGGTACTTTGGCTGGCTCCCCGCAGAATATCACTGGTTAATCGTGACCCTGGCCCCGAAAAGATTTGGCCCGAAGGATCTTCAATCACCGCCGGTAATTCCACAAAGGGGGCATCGGGAGAGGTGAGATAACTAGCTCCCTGCAAGACTTTAAGGGTGACAAAGCGATCGCTGGGATTTTCCACAATCACCCCTTGATAGAGAGTCCGAGAATCGGGAGTACGGGCAATGTGGTGAGAAAAGAAATCAAAACGACCGTTTAAGGGTTTGTTGAGGTGGGCCCTAGGGTCAGATTTTCCAGTCGGTGGAAAAGAAGAAAGTAAAATACCACTGCTCTGAACAACTTCAGGACTATTGCTGTTAAAAACAGGTATATCATTCAGCTTGCCAGGGAGAGAACGAATTTCCTGGGGTTGGGTAATAAATTCGGACTGAATGGGGGGCAACGGGGCCGTCACCACCTGGGCAACCAAGAATGAGGATAACAATGACAGCATAGAAGAAGACCGAGTGAGGGATAGAACGAATTTTATATCTTCTTAAGATTGCTATTTGGAACCGTTCTTGTCAAGCCCTCGTCCTATCTAGCCCGAAAATGGGCTTTGAGTTGTTGAATTTCTGCTTGCAGTCTGGTGACTTTGGCCGTTAATGTTTGATTCTCCTGAAGCAAGCCTTGATTTTTGCGGATTAACTCTTGCCAAATCTGAGATTGATTTTGCCGTTCATACTGACGTTCACGCCGATCTTGAAAAACCGCGATCGCAAAAATAATCTGTCCCTGTTCATCAAAAATGGGAGCCGCCGACAATTCGAGGGGAATAATTTGCCCCCCTTGATGAATTTCCAGGTCATCAACCGTGAGAGACTCACCCTGAAGAGCCCGCAACAAAGGATGCTCCGTCATCGGATAGAGTTGATTCGTTCCCACCTGGTAAGACTGGTAAATCGTATTGAGTTGATCAATGGTACCCCTAGAAAGAACCCCTTTTCCCAAAATCTCCATAGCCCTAGGATTCATATAATAAGGCGAACCCTGGGCGTTAATTACAAATATTCCTAGCGGACAGGCATTGAGAAATAACTTAAACTCCATGGATAATTGATCTTTAGCGACGGGGTAATCGATCAGGGGACTGATTCGACAGACCTGGTAAAGTTGGCGAGAGGGAAGGATTAGACGGGTTTAGATTCGGTTCTAGACCGGCACTGGAATTAGGAACAGTAGAAGCACTATTAGGAAGTGTGGGGTTGACACTACCAGGAAGCGTGGAATTAGAAGGAATCCCTGGGATTGTGCCGTTAGTTGTGCCAGGCATCGTGCCAGGAAAAGAACTGCTGTTATTGCCTGGTAAAGGACTGCCGTAATTATTGGGAAGATTGCTACCACTGGGAAAACTAGTACTCGGATTACTAAAACCGCCAAAATCATTGGGTTTTTGGGCTTCTCCGGGTAAAGTCGCTAAGGCCACGCGATCGCCGCCCACCCGACGCAAAAGATCTAGAAGTTGCACAACATCGTTATAGCTGGCATTACGGGAAGCGTGCAATACCATTAATCCCGTAGGGTTATACTGATGATAATTTTTAAGGGTATCAAACAACTGAGTTTCCGTGACAGGCTGTTTTTCCACGTAAAGCTGACCCAGATCATCCAGGCTAACCACCAACATCTCCCGCATTTGGGGCTTACCCGTACTTGCCTTGGGCAAATCCATACTAATGGCCTGTTGGCGGGATAACCCGACGGCTCCTAACAGAAAGAAAATCAAAATGCAGAAAATAATATCAATCAAGGGCAGCATTTCAATGCGGGTTTCTCCTTGATCATGGTTATTATCCTGCCATAGCTTCAAGGGTCGGGTGGGATGATAGATCGATAACTTACGAGAAGATCGAGGCGATGACGGTAGGGAAGACATAATCAGCTAGGACGAGTTAACGCAAAAACAGAAAACTGAGACCGATACAAAGGTCAAAAACACCTATAGATTAACTTAAACCAGAGTTAACTTTAGGATTCAGGCATCCCCTCTGCATACTGATTAGCCAGTTCAGATGGCAAATAGCCACGAGGAGGAGTCTCCCCATAGCGAATTTCTTCTTCTTCGATCCAACGTTGACGATAAATTAATTCCAGTTCGCTACCGGCCTTACGGAAAAGTCGCATCTGGTTAAACCAAAAACCCTGAAACAATCGATAAAAAGCCAAACTAATAATGGCAACAATCATACCCGCAGCCGTTGAAATTAACGATTCACTGATGCCTAAGGTTACACCGGTGGTAGAAGAAGTGCCTAGATCCTGAATTTGAATGCTGCTTAAGGAGCGGATTAAGCCCAAAACTGTTCCTAATAATCCCAATAAGGGAGATAGGGCAATGGCGGCCTCTAGAATCTTATCGCCTCGACGCATCAAGGCCAGTTGATCATCCGCAGCAGACTCCAGGGCCAAATGAAAAACATCGGGGTCAGCTTGGGGCAGACGGAGGGGGGCAAACAAATATCTGCCAATGGGATATTTTTGGCTATCCCTAGCCACTTTAACCGCTAAATCCCAATCCCTGGCGGCAGTATCTAGAATACGGGACTGCACCTGGGAACCTTTGAAGAGGATAATTCCCCAAAACCAAAGTCTTTCAATAATGGTGCTCACCGATAAAATAGAAAGGAAAAGGAGCGGCCACATGACAACTCCACCTTGTTCAAAAAGCTCTACTGGATTCACGGTCTTTTGGTACCTCCCCGACGGATTCCCAACTTTTTAGATCGTTACAATTGTGCCATATTCTCGCCTTAACTGTTTTCCAGACGGTCATACACTTGCTCAATTTTGGTTATCAGTTCTACCATTTTTCTGAAGAGAATGGCAAAAACTAAGCGAGGCTAATCAAAGTCAAGGGGCGATTTAAAGACGGTTAACAAGATTCAAGCTAGAAGATAACAATATTAAGGATAATGGTTTAAACCTGAGCAAGAACAGTGAAAAGACTGACTCAATGGATATCGCCAATTGTGCTCTTTCCCCTAATCGCGGGGGGGAGTTTGTCAATGATGACGTTTTTTGTTTGGCGATCGCAGCTTCAACAGGATGAGGCGGATACCCGCCACTATCTTCAGGTAGAAATGACGGCAGTTCAGTTACGGGAAAAGGATCAGGTTGTTTTTAGTAATATCCCTGACTACTGGCAAACTGAAGATTGGCAGCAAAGAACCGTGATCCATCGAGAGCCAGGACTGCCTTGGCAATTGGTCGTGGTTCCTAGTCCTCGAACCCTCAAGGAAATTCGATCGCCTTTCCCGATTTGGACATTGTTGGGGGGATTCGGTCTAGCCAGCCTGGTGGCGATCGCGCTTTATTATGCCTTGGTCAGTCGTCAAAGAAGCCAATCCTTACAAAAAGCCTTAATCGAGCAACAACGAGTCGAAAGAGAATTACAGGCGGCTCTGCTGCTCAATCAGGCAATTTTAGATGGTACCAATTACAGTATTATTTCCACCGATCTGAATGGGGTCATCCAAACCTTTAATCAGGCCGCTGAAAAGATGTTGGGTTATCAGGCTGCCGAAATCATTCATCAACAAACCCCGCTCTTAATTCATGATCCCCAAGAAATCGAAGCGAGAAGTCAGGAATTAACGGCCGAATTAGGATTCCCCGTAGCCGGTTTTGAAACCTTTGTGGCCAAGGCTAAACTACAACAACCCAACGAAGAAATTTGGACCTATATTCGCCAAGATGGAACTCGTTTTCCAGTTTTGCTGTCCATTTCCGCACTCCATAATGCCCAGGGAGAGATTAATGGTTTTCTGGGGATTGCCAACGATATCAGTGAACGTTTGCAGACCGAACAAATGCTTCGGCAGACGCTGCAAGAATTGGCCGTTCAAAAGGCGGCCCTAGATGAGGCGGCAGTGGTAGTGATTACCGATGCCAAAGGCGTGATTACCTACGTTAACGACCGTTTTTGTCAACTTTCCCAATATTCTCGCGCTGAATTGCTGGGACAAACCCACCGTTTGGTCAAATCTGATTATCATTCCCCGAAATTTTTTAAAGATCTCTGGAAAACCATTAGTAGTGGGCGAGTTTGGCATGGTGAAATTAAAAATCGCAGCAAAGATGGCAACTACTATTGGGTCGATTCTACCCTCGTTCCTTTTTTAGATGCTCACGGTAAGCCTTACCAATATCTAGCCATTCGTTTTGACATTACTCAAAGCAAACAAGCAGAAGAAATTTTGCGGGAAAGTGAACAGCGTTTTCGGAATATGGCGGATAGTTGTCCTGTCCTGTTGTGGGTATCCGATACTCGAACCCTTTGCACCTTTTTTAATCAAACCTGGCTGGATTTTCGCGGTCGTACCCTCGAACAGGAATATGGCAATGGCTGGGCCGAAGGGGTTCATCCCGATGATTATCAAGATTGTTTAAACACCTATCTGACTGCTTTTGCTAAACGTGAACGGTTTGAGATGGAGTATCGTTTACAGCGTTTTGATGGGGAATACCGTTGGGTCTTGGATGTGGGGATACCCCGCTTTTTGTCTGATGGCAGTTTTGCTGGTTATACCGGTTCCTGTGTGGATATTACTGATCGCAAGCAGGCCAAGGAAGCGTTACAGAAGCAATTGGAACAGGTGCTATTAATGCGCCAAATTACCCAGAAAATTCGTAGTAGTTTAGCTCCTCGTTTAATTTTTCAAACCACGGCTGAACAGGTAGGACAAGCCTTTAAAGTCAATCGTTGTCTCATTCACAGTTATATCAAGGAGCCTCAGCCCAGTTTACCGGTGGTGGCTGAACATTTAGAACCTGGCTACATTTCCATGCTGGGGACGACTATTCCTGTAGAGAATAATTCTCATGCCAGTCGCATGCTGGAAGTGGATGAGGTGTTATTGTCTCATGATGTTTTTAGCGATCCTCTGTTGACGGAGATGATCTCACTTTGTGAGCAGGTTCAACTCAAATCGATGATGGTGGTACGAACTTCCTATCGCGGTAAACCCAATGGCGCGATCGCCGTCCAGCAATGTGATCAACAGCGTACCTGGACTGAGGAAGAAGCCGAGCTACTAAAAGCCTTAGCCGATCAAGTGGGTATTGCCTTAGCCCAGGCCAACTTACTAGAAAATGAGCGGGAACGACGCAGAGAATTAACCGAGAAAAATCTTGACCTCGAACAGGCCAGATGGGCTGCCGAATCAGCCAACCGCGCTAAAAGTGAATTTTTAGCCATGATGAGTCACGAGATCCGGACTCCGATGAATGGGGTGATTGGCATGACTGATTTATTATTAACGACCTCCCTAACAACGCGACAAAAGGATTACCTTGAAACCATCCGTCAGAGTGGAGATTCCCTCTTAACAATCATTAATGACATTCTCGATTTTTCTAAGATCGAAGCGGAAAAAATGATCCTAGAGCATCAGGTTTTTAATCTGCGGGAAGTAATCGAGAGCACATTAGAATTGATGGCTCCCAGGGCGATGGAACGAAATTTAGAACTTGCCTACGTTTTAGATCCTTCGACTCCAGAAATTATTACTGGTGATATGAATCGTTTGCGACAAATTCTGGCTAATTTGATTGGCAATGGTCTAAAATTCACCCACCAAGGTGAAGTTATCGTTACCGTTAAAGCAGCTCCCTACTCCCTAGAGAGTTCGGCAGCAGAAAGCTTTCCCACCCAGTCTTTTATCCCCACCTATAAATTAGAATTTAGCATCCAAGATACGGGGATTGGTATTCCAGTTAATCGTCTAGATCGTCTCTTTAAAGCCTTTAGTCAAGTCGATTCTTCTACGACAAGAGAGTATGGTGGCACTGGCTTAGGGTTAGTCATTAGTCAACGTCTGGCCCACCTAATGGGGGGAGAAATGTGGGTAGAAAGTCAAGTCGGTGTCGGTTCAACTTTTTTCTTTACCATACTGACAACAACTGTTAAAAATGAAGCTCAGAACTATTCTGAAAATAATCTCGGTTCTCTGGTTGGCAAGCGGGTACTTATTGTGGATGATAATGCGACCAATCGCAAAATTTTATTAACTCAAACCCAGTTTTGGGGCATGGAACCGATCGCCTTTAGCTCTGGACAGGAGGCTCTAGAGTGGTTAAGCGAGGGCAATTCTTTTGAGCTAGGTTTATTAGATATGCTCATGCCGATGATGGATGGAGCCATGTTAGCCGAGCAACTTCATCAATTCCCCCATTGCCAGAATATTCCCCTCATTTTGCTCACTTCCTTAAGCCAAACAGCTTTAAATGAATCGGTACAGGGGCAATTTACTGCTATCTTACATAAACCTCTACGTCAATCCCATTTGTTTAATACACTCATTACGGTTTTTCATCATTCATCTCTCCCGTCTAGCATAGAAGTTATCCCAGAGCCGATAGAACTTTCTAGCTCCAGCGTCAAGGATTTATCTATTTTGTTAGCAGAAGATAATTTAGTCAATCAAAAGGTCGCAGGACAAATGCTTAAAATTCTAGGATATCAAGCGGATATTGCCAATGATGGTCTAGAGGTTTTAAAGATGATTGAGCAAAAAGACTATGATCTCATTTTAATGGATGTTCAAATGCCCAATCTAGATGGCTTAGAAACGAGTCGCTGTATTCGTCAAAAACAGGATTATCCTCAACCTAAAATTATTGCCATGACTGCCAATGCCATGCCTGGCGATCGCGAAAATTGCTTGGCAGCGGGGATGGATGATTATATTAGTAAACCCGTTGTTATTCAAGAATTAAATCAAATTCTAGTCAGTTTTTCTAAACCTTCTAATGTCGTTTTTAACCCGCCCTCAATCGAAGAAAGCAGTGTATCCTGGGTGGAGGAAAGTATTTTACAATTTATGCTAGAAACCTTGTGTAATAATGATTTTCAGCTAATGCAGGAAATGCTGAATTGCTATCTCTCAGAAAGTCTAGAATTAATCCAAAAAATACAATTATCGTGGCAGGCAAAAAATAGCCAAGAGGTGAGTTTTCTAGCCCATTCCTTAAAATCGAGTAGTGCTTCCATTGGAGCTAAAGCCTTAGCCGATCTTTGTCAGCAACTAGAGAAACTCAGCCAAGATGAGTCCTTAAAAACTCAAGTATCTCTGATCTTAGACTTGCAAACAACATACGCTCAGGTTCAGCAGGACTTACACCGATGGTTAGAGAAACTGCAAAATTAGATAGTATTCTGAATCTGTGGATAAGATAAATCATAATGAATAGACTGACTAGGTTCTAGAAATACGATCCACCAGTCTAGAATATTACCCAATTGAGTTGGGTTCTGTTTAATTAGTTTATGAAAGAGGAGATCTATTTTTCCTTTTTTGGGAACAATTTGCTCTTGGTCTAATCTTGGTGATCGGGGTTAAATTTATGGTTACAGGTATCATTAATATTTTTGTCAGTCAGATTATTCTTGAATGCTCAAAAATTAAATAGTACAAATCCCCAAAATACTCATAGGAGCGATCGCTATGTTTCAAAATTTCAAAACGTCCATTCAATTAATTCTAATGATTCAAGGATTGTTTATTGGCACCTCTAGCTTATTTGTACAAAAAGTGCTTGCCAATCCTGTTCAACCATCTTCAATTATTCCAGAAGACAAATTAGTTAGTTCCTGTAATAGAGTTATCCCCAAATTAAACCTGATGTCGCAGGCACACTTCGTGACCACGCCCACTGAATCCAGTTTGGCAGAAGATCAACCTTTACCCGCTCCGACAAGTGCCTGTGCTTCCGATCTAGAAATCCTATCGCCAACACCAAATACTCTAGTTTCTCAAGAAATTTCACCTCCGCCTGAATCTGTTTCCTCTCCTCAACTAAGTGAACCGCTACCAATCCAAACAGCAGAAGATAGCGATGCCAAAGACACGGCTGAAGCCGCACGCTGGAAATTTGTTTTCCAACCCTACGCTACCATTCCTATTAGTACCTACGGAAGCGCAACCGTTAAAGGACAGACCGTTGATTACAGCCTGAGTCTAGGACGATTATTGCAATATCTCAGTGTAGCGGCTAGTGGTCGTGTGGAAGCCTGGAAGGGAAACTGGGGATTTATTATCGATGGTTACTATGCTAATTTGAATGCGATTAACAGTGTCCAGCGAACGAATAGTCGCACTCCTAGCCCGATTAATGCGGTGGACTATGTTTTAACTAAGGGCATTAACACTAATGTCCAGCAGGTTGCTAACCAATTAGATCAAAACATTCAGGTATTGAAAGAACAGGAAGAATTTAAGGCAAGTACAACCCTCCAAAATCTTGAACAGGAGGTCAATAATCTCCAAGCAACCCTGACTCAGGATGCTCAATCTCTAGAAACCTTAGCCACCGATTTTAAATCTTTTCAACAGACATTAGCTCAAGATGGTCGGAAATTAGAGACTTTAGCCACCAATATTCAAGAAGTTCAATCCCTGGGTATTCCTCTTGAAGTTAATCAAGGACTCAAAGCCGCGATCGCCCTCAATAGTGCCATTGCCAAAAATCAGGAGCAATTACAAGACCTACAGCAACAAATCCAAAATCTTGGAACCATTCCCAGCCTAGATCAAGTCGAACAAAATCTACAGCAAACTAGGGCTGTCCTAGAAGAAGCGGGCCAAAAAGTTCAAGAATTACAACAAATTCAAGATAGTGAACCGTTACGAACTCTACAAGCGACCATTGAGCAAGATAAAGAATTAATTGATCAAAAAATACAACAGATCGACAAAGTTAAAAACTTCCAAGAGAATCGGGAACCGCAACAAATCAATAATGATATTGATAGCAGTCTCCAATTTAATCAAGGGATTTATGACTTTGCCGTTAGCTACAATTTCGGTGATACACCCCCCACGAGTTTGCCCAAAACACCTTCTGAAAAAGAATTTCCTCGTTTTTGGTTTCAGCCTATTTTAGGGGTACGTCTTAATGATATTAATGTGCAAATTCAGAATACGATTAATTACGAAATATCCAGTAGTTTAGTCAATATTCAAGGCACGTCTCAAAGCACGGTTCAAGCAGGAAGGCTGTGGTTGGAACCCCTGGTCGGTGCAAAATTAGGATTACAATTATCCGATCCCATTACTCTCTGGTTACGGGGCGATATGTCAGGCTTTGGTTTAGCAGGAGATACGGATTACAGTTGGAATTTACTTTTTGGGATGGATTGGTGGGTCAGAGAAAATATTTCTTTGCAATTAGGTTATCGTTTCTATGAAATTAATTATAAAACAGGTACAGGAAGTAATGCTTTTGGCTTTTCCGAATTATTTAATGGCCCCTTTTTATCGGCAAGTTTTCACTTTTAAGTCTCGATCAGATTAGTTCAACCTGCGATCACACTACCAATAACGGCGATCGCTTTTTCTCCCTCATTCCCCAAAAAGGGCGATCGCTTTCATTTATCTCAGATATTAACTGTTTAAATAATTAATTGCCTCTAATTTTTGAATTGGCGATTTACAAAGGTTTTTATGCAGATTTTTATCTTTTTGTCTGAGTTCTTCGTAAATTTCCCAGATGTTGCTTTCAAAGACTAAGTATCTCATTAAGTTCTGCGATCGCGGGAGTGTAACCTTGATTTTGGCTATGGGTAGTCATGGATTTAGCGATTTGTTCCATAAGAGTATTATTTTGCAAAATTGCTAGGGTTTCTTGTTGTTGCTCCCAATCTTCGACACTAATGACTACAAAATCGGCTCCGTCTTGATTGGTAATTTTGAGGGGAGTGTGTTGAGTAACAACTTGTTTGATTCGGTTTTTTAGGTTATTAGTAAATTGATTGATGGTGATGAAATTCACAGTTTTGCCCTCTTTATTTAAGGTAAAAAAATGTACAGTTTTCTCTCATTAATAAAAATAGACAAGGAAAAGCGATCATTGTTTTTTCTTCTTAAATTTATCAATATCTTTTTCCTTTGATAAGAGAAACTGAAGAAAAGATTTATTTTGAAATCGACAGGTTTGCATAATTCCAAGAAGCAGCAAATAGTGAGGCATCATAGATTCAAAGAAAGTACCCGAAATTTTCCTTTGAACAGCTAAATGCCTAAGCGCACGTTCTCCGGTATTATTATTCCAGGGGATATTATCTTCGTTAAGAAAGGTAAATAAACTTTCTCTGTAACGCAATAACCGTTTTTGGTATTTGAGTGTTAACTCAGATTTATAATTTTTGTTTATTGTGTCTTCATAAAATTTTTCAACACTAGGATTAAATTTACTAAGTTTTTTGGTTTTTAATCCATGCTCCTCGGCAGTTTGCAAAATAGGCACAATTAGATTTCGCACTTCTAATATAAAGCTTTCATACTCTATGTCAAAGGGGGCTTTCCATAAATCATCGTTCATATCTCGAATTAAATGTACCCAACACTTTTGTTGCTTACATTGAACAGAGTCATAGCCTGCATAAAAATCTGAAATTAGGGTTCCAGAATAATTACCCAAAAATTCGTGGACGATGGCGGCTTCTCTGGTTGGAGTGAGCTTAAAAACAACATGAATTCCATCGGTAAAAACCCAAACATATTGATCAAAACCTTGAATATTAACAATTGTCTCATCTGCATGAATGAAAGGGCTTTCTAATATTTTTTTAACGAGCATTTTCTCTGTTTCAGAATAAAATTTGCTAAAATCTGTTAACCAATTTGCAATTGATCCATTACCAATTTTTTCATTGAACTGATCTAATAACAACTGAGTAATAATTTTATATGGTAATCTAAGAAAAAGTCTGTTGTACACAACCCAAGCCTGAAAACCATGACCATATGCAAGATAGCCTGTTGTGAGTTCTGATGGGTTATAGTAGCGATTGCATTTTTGGCAAAAACCCTTTTTTCCAATATACTTTATGATTGTTTTTTTAATACTAGTCTTGGTGCAAATGATGTCAATGATCGTACACTCCGTATTGTTGTTTGACTCTATTAAAAATTCATCTTCATGCGTTAGGCATTTTGCTTTTGTTGATATGTAGACTGACTTACTCGCTTTTGGAAGTTTCCTCGTATGTCCTTCATGCCCTTTTTGAGCACCACGCTTTAACTTTTCTTGATTGCCATTTTCATTTCGTCGCAAGCTAATTTTTCCCTTGTTATAATCGGCATGAGCAATTTTTAAAATTGTCTCAAACTGATCGTGTAGTTTGGTTCCTATTTCTGTTGTCGGTTGTTTAGGTTGATCTGCAAAATCAATCTCAGATAAGGTGTCAACAGAATCCTGAATTGTAGAAAGTTTATCAGTTAATAATTTTAGGGATTGACAGTCCTCGCTATTATAAATCAGTAGTAAATTTTTGTATTTTTCATCCTGTGTGTTGTCCCAATGGTATCTCCAGACAAGACTTTGTAACCCAGATGCTTCTGGAGATGTCCATGAAGCCCCAATAAAACGACCAATAGTTTTCAATCTGTTTGAATATACAGGAAAATATATTCGACCATAAATATAAGTGTTAATATTAACAAGACGGTTTTTAATACTTTCAATATCTACACTTAAATGTGATTCATAACGCTTCGCTAATTTGTTTATTGCCCGCGATTCATAATCTCCATAATGATAGATAGGAGCATCTGGATATTGATTAACTATTTCTATGAATTTTTGCAATATTGATAATTCATCTTCGCAAGTATCCGCCCAAAAAGAATAATACTTACAAAAATTTGTCTCATTACATACAAGCAATCCGAGAAGATACTCATACTTCTGATCAGGAATTCCCTCAATATCAAAAAACAGTTCGATTGGTTTTCTGTTTAATTCAGGTAATTCATGGATATAAATCTTATTGGTTCTAATTGCTAAAGCCTGCAATTCTATTTTATGCAATTGTACTGGGTCTTTCTTTTTACGTTTGTTACGTCGTCGAGGTTTGTATAAGTAAGAAAGTTGTTTAATCGTAAAAATCCCTTTCTTTTCATAATGTCGAATGACCTTTGAAGTAACGTGATTTAAAAGACTCAGATTATCTTCCTGTTCAGCCTTTGCTTGACATAAATTCTGGAATTGGCAGTCAGAACAATGCCGATTTAGAATCAAAGCAGGAGTTTGAGTCGGTTTTTCTTCTGCCCACTGTTTTAATATCTTTATGAATGGAGCGATCGCTTTATACCCACTTTCCAGCTTTACATTGTGTGATTTTCCATCCATCCCTACAATTTTTCCCGTTCCAGGTAATTGCTCTTGAATTAGACCTAAAACTTGCCCAATAAATAAAAGTTCTGTTTTTTGTTCTGGTGTAATACTATAAGTTCCAACAATAATAGTTGGTTCATAGATTGCTTTATTTGATGTATTTGGCTCAACTTTAGTTAAAATATCACAATGAGCTTCCCAACATTCAGCTTTAAGTATTCCCTCAATCAAAAATTGCTTTTCATTTGAATCATGTTGCTTATATTGTTCGACATTTTCGTAAGATTGCTTAATTTTTTTTAGATACTGTATTTTATTAACTTGTCTTCGTTCTTCTAAAATACTTGGGTAATCATGGAAAACCCCTTGATCATCTGAAAACAAGAGCAAAAATGCCTTAAGAGGACATTGCGAATAAGCGACAAATACTTCTGAGGTAATTATTGTTTTGATCATGATATTGACCTTGTTTAAACATTAGAGAAAAAGCCAAACTTAATAACCGCACTGACTACCGCAGTAAAAATAATCCCGATTAATGCCCATATCTGAGCACGTTGACTACCTCTAAGGTCTTTCACTTCCTCTTTTACCGTCGTCAAATCAGCCTTAACCGTTGCCATATCAACCTTCAGATCAGTTAGATCACTCTCAATTTTATCTAACTTCTGCTCCAGACGGTCAAAACGTTGGCCTAACTGATTGAGAACATCCTTTAAATCCGTTTCAATCATCATCGACATCGTTTCCGCCTCGTCGCGCCCCTTCCATTTTAGATTAATAGATGAGAAACCGAGTAATGACCACAAGCTTAACACATTGAAAAGCGATCGCCCTTAATCCCATTAAAAAATGCGATCGCTGAGATTGGCGCGGGATAACGATTTCCGTTGTTGTAAAATGCGGTAACATAACGCTTTCTGTCTCATAAAGGTGTCAGGAACTATTACATTCAAAATCCTGAAGTGGAAAATTGGGCAGAGAGAAAGCTTAACAGCAGCCCTAGAAAAAAAGTTGATACTTCAAGGCTGCTCCTGACCCTGATAAGTCCTATTTGCGAGCCACTAAAGTGCGTAACAAAAATTGAGGAAGAACTAACATCCTTTTCCAACGCCAGGGTTCTTGGTAGAGACGATAAAACCACTCTAGATTATTATCACAAAACCATTGAGGGGCTCTTTGTTTCTGCCCCGACCAAACATCAAAACTTCCTCCGACACCAATCCAGATAGCATGAGGACAGAGATGGCGGTGTTCTCGAATCCAGGTTTCCTGACGAGGAACCCCCAAACCGACGAGAATAATCTGAGGTTGTTTTTCAGCAAGCGTTTGACACCACTCCTGCTGTTCTTCGGTCGATAAATATCCATGATTGGTCAAAATATTGAGATGAGGAAACCGCAATTCCCAATAATAAGCAGCCTGCTTAGTTACACCTGGCTGTCCACCATAGAAAACTATTAACGGTGGATTATCCATGTCCGCTACTTGGGTGATCAAGGATTCAGCCAGTTCAATCCCTGGACAACGTTTTTGTTGTTCCCCTTCTAGTCGTAGGTATAAAATAACCCCAGCCCCATCAGGAATCACTAGATCAGCTTGACGGATAATCTCGCTCACCTCTGGATTTGCTTCCGCCAGCATGACCATCTCAGAGTTCAAGGTAACAACGTGAGCACCTTGCTTTTCTTTTAGACAACCCATCAGGCAATTGCTATAGTCATTGAGAAGGTGGACTGGTAGGGTAAAAACAGTGCTCTTTTTGGGGATCTCTGAGATCATAACTATGAAAATAGTTTAGTTCGTCATCGAATTTAACATATATTTGCCCATTTTCTGAAAGAAACAGTATTGCTTGTGTGAAATTATGAATCAAGGTATTTATCTACTTGCCAATGATAACGTTATTGATAATGCGATCGCGTTTCTCAATAGTATTTCCTTACGTGATCCCTCGCTTCCGATTTACCTTGTTACTTTCGACCATGTACTGGTATTGTTGGAGAGACACCCATAAAATAAATGAGCCGATAAAATAGAAAAAGAAAGAAAGTTTTAACAAAAAGGTAAATGGTATGCCGAAAAATCAGTCACGGAAATCAGTGAAGACCTAAAATCGTTGTACATCAAAACAGCAAAAAAACTAAAAGATAGCGACAGAAGACAATTCATGGCAGAGGTAGTAAAAGGATTAGGAATAGAGGGACAAATCTTAGCAGAACGTGAACTAGGGTGGAATCGACGAACAATCCGTAAAGGAATAGAAAAATTAAGGAGTGGTCAAACATTATTCTTTACTTTTTTCATTTGCTTCTCATTCTCAATAATTTCCTTCTCTATTGCGGTGACTAATTACCTCTTACCGATAATTGCCAGAGAATCAGCCTTCAGACTATGCTAGACAATAGTGCCGATTATCCCCCAACCGAAAGACCATGTTTGATGCTCTCGCCGATCGCCTAGAGGATGCCTGGAAAAAGCTCCGTGGCCAAGATAAAATTTCTGCCAGCAATATCCAAGAGGCCCTTCAGGAAGTACGCCGCGCCCTACTATCCGCCGATGTTAGCCTCCAGGTGGTCAAACACTTCATTGCCGAAGTTGAGAAAAAGGCTCAGGGAGCCGAGGTTATTTCAGGGGTCAATCCAGGTCAGCAATTTATCAAAATTGTTTATGACGAATTAGTGGCAGTGATGGGGGAAAGTAATGTTCCTCTCGCTAATGCCGAGAAAAAGCCCACTGTCATTTTAATGGCAGGTTTACAGGGAACAGGGAAAACCACCGCAACGGCAAAATTAGCCCTTTTTCTACGGAAAGAAAATCGCAGTGCCTTGATGGTGGCCACAGATGTCTATCGTCCGGCGGCGATCGATCAATTAATTACCCTGGGTCAGCAGATTGATGTTCCCGTTTTTGAAATGGGAGGAGATGCCGATCCCGTCGAAATCGCTCGGCTAGGGGTCGAAAGAGCCAAAGAATTAGGAGTCGATACCGTTCTGATCGATACAGCAGGACGTTTGCAAATTGATCCTGAAATGATGGCTGAGTTAGCCCGTATTAAGGCGGTGGTCAATCCCGATGACACCTTGCTGGTGGTAGATGCCATGACCGGTCAGGAAGCCGCTAATTTAACTCGTACCTTTCAAGATGAAATTGGTATTACGGGAGCCATTTTAACCAAGCTAGATGGGGATACCAGAGGAGGAGCAGCCCTTTCCGTTCGTCAAGTCTCAGGACAGCCTATTAAATTTGTCGGGGTTGGCGAAAAAGTAGAGGCCCTACAACCGTTTTACCCCGATCGCCTGGCCAGCCGCATTCTTAATATGGGGGATGTGTTAACCCTCGTTGAAAAAGCACAAGAGGCGATCGATATTGGCGATGTGGAAAAAATGCAAACGAAGATCAGGTCAGCCACCTTTGACTTTGATGACTTCCTGAAGCAAATGCGTTTGATGAAAAATATGGGATCTTTCGGGGGTTTGCTTAAACTGATTCCGGGGATGAATAAACTTAGCAGTAGTGATATCGAAAAAGGGGAAGGAGAACTAAAACGCACCGAAGCGATGATCAACTCCATGACCATTGAAGAGCGCAAAAATCCCGATTTATTAGCCAAATCGCCTAGTCGTCGCCGTCGCATTGCCAAGGGATCAGGTCATGGCGAAAGCGATGTTTCCAAACTGGTGACTAACTTTACCCGAATGCGATCAATGATGCAGCAAATGGGCATGGGCGGAATGCCCGGAATGGGAATGCCCGGAATGGGAATGCCTGGGATGGGCGGTGGCATGCCTGGGATGGGAATGAATCGACCCATGCCGCCAGGATTTCGGGGCTATGCAGGCAGCAATACTAAGGGCAAAAAGAAAAAAGAGAAAAAGAAAAAAGGCTTTGGTAATCTCTAGAGCCTGTCATCAATTGGGGGGTTAACATGAGTGACAAATGCAGTTAAACCGAAATGCCGTAATCGCCCAGAGCCGTCACACAGACCAAGAATACCAGTATCTATGGATACAGCAAACCGTTCTTGAATCGCACTAATCTTTCGGTTTCTTAGTGTAGCAAGTAGCAAGACGGTCGGGGAATATGGCACAATCTAAACACACCTGATTCGAGCCAACAAAACTCTCCATGATCCCTACTGTTATTGAAACCTCTGGCCGTGGCGAGCGTGCCTTTGATATCTATTCCCGTCTGCTGCGTGAACGGATTGTCTTTCTCGGACAGGAAGTACGGGATGAAAATGCCAACCTAGTTGTCGCCCAACTCTTATTTCTTGAAGCTGAAGACCCCGAAAAGGATATTTATCTCTACATCAATTCCCCTGGCGGCTCCGTTTCGGCTGGTTTAGGTATTTTTGATACGATGAACCAAATTCGCCCTGATGTTTCCACCATTTGTATCGGTCTGGCTGCCAGTATGGGCGCGTTCTTATTGAGTGCTGGAGCCAAAGGTAAGCGGATGAGCCTACCCAACTCGCGCATTATGATCCACCAACCATTGGGAGGAGCCCAGGGTCAAGCCACCGATATTGAAATTCAGGCGAAAGAAATTCTTTATCTCAAGGGTCTGCTGAATCAACATTTGGCCAACCATACGGGACAACCCTTAGATCGCATTATTGAAGATACGGAACGGGATTTCTTTATGTCGGCGGTTGATGCCAAGGAATACGGACTGATTGACCAAGTGATTAACCGTCGTCCTTCTGCTCTCAATCCCTTGTAATTTACCAAACAATTTGCAAAACCACAACCAAGGCGATCGCCTCTTCCCGATTAAGAAAAACAGCGATCGCACTTTCCCGATTAAGAAAAAACGCGATCGCCTCTTCCCGATTAAGAAAAACAGCGATCGCCTCTTCCCGATTAAGAAAAAACGCGATCGCCTCTCTCCGGCACTGGTATCGTCTAGCTAGAAGCTACAAACGTTGCAATACGAGAGGTTCAAGAAATCAGGCGAATTTGGAGTAAGTCCTCCCAAGTTAACCCCTTTTCAATTATACCGAGAGCTACAGCAGGAACTTCTCTAGTCGTAAAATGGCTGCGAACAAAGTTATGAACCATCCAGAAAATATCTAGCACTCGCTGTAATCCCACAACAGATTTAGCATAAGTATTTGTTCGACGACGAAAGGCGGCTAAATAGCGTCGTAGAGAACTATTAAATGCCTCAACGTGGTTGGCATGAACATCCTTGTCTTCTGGTTTTTCTGTTGTCTCAGGATGTTCAGTTTTCGGAGTTTCTACTTTCTCTAGTTTACCCTCAGAATCTCGACGTTTACTACTCTTATTTTTTAATCTTACCACCATACCCTTCGGTAATACTTTGGTGGGACGACCTCGCTTCCCAGTCCTTAATACTTCGTGACAAATATTAAATAGCAGTTGACTATATCGCTTTTCTCCATCTGTAAATAACTGGAGAGATTCTGCACTCCTTTCAAATAATTCCGCTACCGTCATCATTGCTTCTAGAAATAATTTCTGCTCTTTTCGACCACATTTTAAATGCCAAATAAAGCGGCTAGCCCTGTCCATGAGCACGATTGTCCACCCCTCAGAGGCACTTGCTTCTTTATTTTTTCCAACTTTTGTGTATAGTTCATCCCCTTCTATTACTAATTTAACAAATTCATTCACTAAGGCGTATAAAAATAATGTCTCTTGTAATCCTGATAATTTCTTTTCCCAATTCAATATTGTTGTTTTCGCGTAGCCGAATACTCGGGCTGCTGCATTCAATCCTATTCCTTCCATTCTGGCTTTTAATACTTTTATAATTTCACTTAATGGGGTTTCTAAGCCAGCGATTACGCTACCATAAGTCTCAGCAAAACAAGAACTACATTCTTGACAAATGAACATTTTACGTTCCCCGTTACCTTTCGTTTGATAATGAGAATGTATTTTTACATTTTCACTATAGCAATGAGGACAGTTTTTCTTGAATAAGGCATCCTCTTTCTCTTGGCACAAGCCAACATCATTCAGGATTTTCATAGAGCTTTTCTTTAATATTGACATTGTTTTCTGTTTCCTTTTTCTTTGATATAATGACAATAATAATAGTATAATAAAAACGGGCCGATGTCTAGTCTTAAACTATTTTTCTATTTTCTCAAAGCCTTACACCATAACTTTTTCCAACTTTGATCAGACGATACCAGTTCCCTCTCTCCCTTCAGCCAGAAAAAAGCGATCGCCTCTTCCCCTTTAGTAGGAAAAAAGCGATCGCCTCTTCCCGATTAAGAAGGGTGCGACCTTTAGTTGATAAAAGCTGTTGTAATCAGGGTTCTACAGGGAACCCATATTGATCAAGTTTTGCCCAAAATTGACTCCATCGTTCCTTGGTCAATACCAAAGCTCGTAGGCTCAAAATAATTCCTGCTCCTTTTTCCTTCCATCGCATCCCTGAACAACATAATCGTTGTTTGACCAACGTCTTACAAGCTGCTTCCGTAACACCTGAACCAATCGGATACTTTTTCTCTATGTATTCAGCATAATCCATTTGATGCTGATGATTCTCGTAATAAGTAATCGCCGCTTGTAGTTTCTCGGTAAGATTCTTAGAATGACTTTTTTCTTCTTTGACTTCTTTCATCAGATTTAGCAGTTCTCCTGCTTTTCCTTTTTCATGCTTGAGTTCTCGACAATTTTCAGTCAACCATTCTTTTTGTTTTGACACGGTATTCGGATGCAACGCTTCTGCCAAGGCACCTAAGTAACCAGAGGCATGATAGAAATCTAATATCTGTTCTTCCGTTTGCTTTTCTAAAAACTTCCAATTTGATTCTGCCCCGTCTGCTATCCCGACCAATGTTGCCTCTGGATAACGGTTTTTCGCTCGCTCAATTTCTCTTTCTAATCTTTCTAGAAAACTCTTTTTTCCATACTCTGGTGCCGCACCTAGATAGATTGTATGTTGACGTTCGCCTTCACTATCGTATAGGGAAACGGTTCCCACCATTGCTTCACGGTAGCCATCCTCACACATCAGCATACAGGTTCCATCTAATCCTATTCCCACTGTTGCAATTTGGCTATCCTCCTTGGGCGGGGCATAACTCCACGCTTCTTCTTTTGCCTGTACCACACTTCCTACTGCTTCACTCAATCTTTGGATATAGGATAGCGCTACTTTTCTACCATGATTTTCTAATAAATCATTTTTCACCTCTTTGCCTGCCATCCCTGACATTTTTGAGGATACCTGTTTTGCCAATAATGGCGTTGATGTTATGATTATCCTTGCTTCTCTTTCTAAGGGGCAATACGTTTTTCCTCAAAGGTGAACGCTGATATACATGACGATTCACTATAACCTCACCATAAGGTGTTTGATATTCTTTCGGTTGCTCTCCCTTACTCTTCCAGATTTCTTCACCGATTTTTAAGGGTGAACCATCTGTATCTAAATATTTCAAGGCTTCTTTGCTGGCGATGCAACCTACTTCGTTTAAGCCTTTTTGAATATTTATTTCTGTATCCAACATTGAACGACTGAGTTCTAATGTTAGTTCTATTTTTATCTTTGAACCCTCTACATTAATTAGTTTTGCTGTCATCATTGTTTCCTCTTTGTCACTTTTCATCCCATGTTAACACTTTTCTTTTCCTTCATCAACTAAAGGTCACACCCATTAAGAAAAACAGCGATCGCACTTTCCCGATTAAGAAAAAACGCGATCGCCTCTTCCCGATTAAGAAAAACAGCGATCGCACTTTCCCGATTAAGAAAAAACGCGATCGCTAAGGTTCAACCCCTGTTAACCTACAAAAATATCCTCAGACGTTAGGGCTAAACCGACACTCAAGGTTGCAATTTGTTTGGAAGTTCCTAGTCCGTTTCCATCAGCATCAAATGATAAAGCTCCGTCGGTGGAGTTATAAATAAAACGCTGACTCGCGCTGGTCGCACTGGAGCCAAGAATAAATTGGGTTTGGGTTAAGGGATTCCCTGCTATTAAACCACTGCCGAAGCCTGAAGCAGAGATAAAAATGGTATCTTCGTTGGGAGTAAAGTCTGTGATGGTATCTATTCCGAGATTGGGATTAGCGAAGAAAAAGGTATCACTTCCGCTTCCTCCTGTGAGGGTATCATTTCCTGCTGCTCCTGTGAGGTAGTCACCGTTGCCTGCACCGTTGAGAATGTCATTACCCGTTCCCCCTGTGAGGTAGTCGCTGTAATTTTTTCCTAATAAAACACTGTTACCATTGGTTCCTTGTTGGTTGCGAGTGTTGTCATCGTTAATGATAGTGGCGGTTTGGGCAGCTGTTGTGTTGATTGTATAACCTGTTCCACTTGCTAGTTGTAAGATAACAGTTTCGTTGGTTTCTAGGGTGGTGTCAGCAGTTGGATCAAGGGTCAGTGTGGCGGTGGCTGAATCTGCCGCAAAGCTGATGGTTTGGTTCGTGCCTGGGGTTGCGCCTGTGTAGTCTGTTACATCGGCTGTTCCTGCAATGCTGTAGTTAACGATCAGGGCGTTGGTTGTGGCTCCTGTGCGGGTGAAAGTATAGATGAAGTTGTTGGGGCTATCTTCGCTGATGGCACTATAGTTTAATCCCAAGCTAATGATGGGGCCGTCGTCATTAGTGATGGTTCCTGTTACGGCTGTTGTTGTTCCAATGGTGTAGCCTGTTCCTGTTGCTAGGGTTAAAGCTACGGTTTCGTTGTTTTCTATGGTGGTATCGGCTGTGGGATTTACGGTAACGGTTGCTGTGGCAGAGTTAGCCGCAAAGATGACACTGTTTGTGATCGTTGCGTAATCTGTGCCGTTGGTTGCGGTTCCTCCAATGGTGTAATTAACGTTGAGAGGGTTGGTTATTAACCCTGTACGAGTGAAGGTATAAACTAAGTTTGCTGTTCCATCTTCTGTAACATTTGTTGGTGATACTGCTAGAGTGATGGAAGGGAAATCATCATTTAAAATAGTTCCTATAGCCGTTGCTGTTCCAAGAGTAGCTCCATTGGTAGGATTGGAAAGAGTGACGGTAAAGTTTTCATCGAGTTCAACTGTTGTGTCTCCACTGACGTTGACGGTAATCACCTTAGAGGTTTCATTCGCAGCAAAGGTAACGATTCCCGACGGCAAAGTTCCACCAAAGTCAGCAGCATTAGCAAGGTTAGTTCCTGTGCCTGTGACTGCCCAATTAACGTTGTTTATTTCTGTTGTTGAACCAGACCGTGTGACGGTAAAGGTAAATGCTTTATTCCCTGAATTTCCTTCTGTCTGATTCGCATTGGTCGCCGCGATCGCTAAGTTTGTAGATGATTTTTCAACAACTTTTAGAGTTAGCTTGTTGCTAAACCATTGAGGTAAAAACTGAAGAGTAGAGTGGGTGTGACCTTTAGTTGATGAAGGAAAAGAAAAGTGTTAACATGAGATGAAAAGTGACAAAGAGGAAACAATGATGACAGCAAAACTAATTAATGTAGAGGGTTCAAAGATAAAAATAGAACTAACATTAGAACTAAGTCGTTCAATGTTGGATACAGAAATAAATATTCAAAAAGGCTTAAACGAAGTAGGTTGCATCGCCAGCAAAGAAGCCTTGAAATATTTAGATACAGATGGTTCACCCTTAAAAATCGGTGAAGAAATCTGGAAGAGTAAGGGAGAGCAACCGAAAGAATATCAAACACCTTATGGTGAGGTTATAGTGAATCGTCATGTATATCAGCGTTCACCTTTGAGGAAAAACGTATTGCCCCTTAGAAAGAGAAGCAAGGATAATCATAACATCAACGCCATTATTGGCAAAACAGGTATCCTCAAAAATGTCAGGGATGGCAGGCAAAGAGGTGAAAAATGATTTATTAGAAAATCATGGTAGAAAAGTAGCGCTATCCTATATCCAAAGATTGAGTGAAGCAGTAGGAAGTGTGGTACAGGCAAAAGAAGAAGCGTGGAGTTATGCCCCGCCCAAGGAGGATAGCCAAATTGCAACAGTGGGAATAGGATTAGATGGAACCTGTATGCTGATGTGTGAGGATGGCTACCGTGAAGCAATGGTGGGAACCGTTTCCCTATACGATAGTGAAGGCGAACGTCAACATACAATCTATCTAGGTGCGGCACCAGAGTATGGAAAAAAGAGTTTTCTAGAAAGATTAGAAAGAGAAATTGAGCGAGCGAAAAACCGTTATCCAGAGGCAACATTGGTCGGGATAGCAGACGGGGCAGAATCAAATTGGAAGTTTTTAGAAAAGCAAACGGAAGAACAGATATTAGATTTCTATCATGCCTCTGGTTACTTAGGTGCCTTGGCAGAAGCGTTGCATCCGAATACCGTGTCAAAACAAAAAGAATGGTTGACTGAAAATTGTCGAGAACTCAAGCATGAAAAAGGAAAAGCAGGAGAACTGCTAAATCTGATGAAAGAAGTCAAAGAAGAAAAAAGTCATTCTAAGAATCTTACCGAGAAACTACAAGCGGCGATTACTTATTACGAGAATCATCAGCATCAAATGGATTATGCTGAATACATAGAGAAAAAGTATCCGATTGGTTCAGGTGTTACGGAAGCAGCTTGTAAGACGTTGGTCAAACAACGATTATGTTGTTCAGGGATGCGATGGAAGGAAAAAGGAGCAGGAATTATTTTGAGCCTACGAGCTTTGGTATTGACGAAGGAACGATGGGGTGCGACCTTTAGTTGATAAAAGCTGTTGTAATCAGGGTTCTACAGGGAACCCATATTGATCAAGTTTTGCCCAAAATTGACTCCATCGTTCCTTGGTCAATACCAAAGCTCGTAGGCTCAAAATAATTCCTGCTCCTTTTTCCTTCCATCGCATCCCTGAACAACATAATCGTTGTTTGACCAACGTCTTACAAGCTGCTTCCGTAACACCTGAACCAATCGGATACTTTTTCTCTATGTATTCAGCATAATCCATTTGATGCTGATGATTCTCGTAATAAGTAATCGCCGCTTGTAGTTTCTCGGTAAGATTCTTAGAATGACTTTTTTCTTCTTTGACTTCTTTCATCAGATTTAGCAGTTCTCCTGCTTTTCCTTTTTCATGCTTGAGTTCTCGACAATTTTCAGTCAACCATTCTTTTTGTTTTGACACGGTATTCGGATGCAACGCTTCTGCCAAGGCACCTAAGTAACCAGAGGCATGATAGAAATCTAATATCTGTTCTTCCGTTTGCTTTTCTAAAAACTTCCAATTTGATTCTGCCCCGTCTGCTATCCCGACCAATGTTGCCTCTGGATAACGGTTTTTCGCTCGCTCAATTTCTCTTTCTAATCTTTCTAGAAAACTCTTTTTTCCATACTCTGGTGCCGCACCTAGATAGATTGTATGTTGACGTTCGCCTTCACTATCGTATAGGGAAACGGTTCCCACCATTGCTTCACGGTAGCCATCCTCACACATCAGCATACAGGTTCCATCTAATCCTATTCCCACTGTTGCAATTTGGCTATCCTCCTTGGGCGGGGCATAACTCCACGCTTCTTCTTTTGCCTGTACCACACTTCCTACTGCTTCACTCAATCTTTGGATATAGGATAGCGCTACTTTTCTACCATGATTTTCTAATAAATCATTTTTCACCTCTTTGCCTGCCATCCCTGACATTTTTGAGGATACCTGTTTTGCCAATAATGGCGTTGATGTTATGATTATCCTTGCTTCTCTTTCTAAGGGGCAATACGTTTTTCCTCCTACTGAACGCTGATATACATGACGATTCACTATAACCTCACCATAAGGTGTTTGATATTCTTTCGGTTGCTCTCCCTTACTCTTCCAGATTTCTTCACCGATTTTTAAGGGTGAACCATCTGTATCTAAATATTTCAAGGCTTCTTTGCTGGCGATGCAACCTACTTCGTTTAAGCCTTTTTGAATATTTATTTCTGTATCCAACATTGAACGACTGAGTTCTAATGTTAGTTCTATTTTTATCTTTGAACCCTCTACATTAATTAGTTTTGCTGTCATCATTGTTTCCTCTTTGTCACTTTTCATCCCATGTTAACACTTTTCTTTTCCTTCATCAACTAAAGGTCACACCCGAACGATGGAGTCAATTTTGGGCAAAACTTGATCAATATGGGTTCCCTGTAGAACCCTGATTACAACAGCTTTTATCAACTAAAGGTCGCACCCAGTAGAGTTGATACTTAAACCAGTAAAGTCAAGATTAGATGAAGAATTTAAAGAGTCATAGGTCAAAACATCAAAGGTACTACCAAGAGTGGGAGTAAAGTTATTCAGTAGGCTAACATTCAATGTTCCATCAAAAGCGGCATTTCCATTAATATCCACTTGATCAAAGTTAGTTCCTGCGGTGCTTCCTCCCAGTTGAATATTGATATTTGCACTATTGGTTTCTGTGTAGCTGCTATTAATAGTTAGGGCTTGCTGAAAAAAGCTGAAACCTTTACGGAGAAAAATAGTAGGCGAATTAAGAACCGCTAGAATGCACGAAAATAGGGTAGAATGCCTCAAAACCATTGCATTAAGAAGAGAGAAAGCAGATGTACCGAAAGCAACAGTACTCAATTGAAACACCAGAAAACTTGAAAAATCTGTTCGGCGGGCAGTTAGACGAAGAAAATCGTTGGATAGAAATGTCAAAAATGATTCCCTGGGAAGAATATGAGGAAGAATATGCAAAAAACTTCACAGAAAAAAAAGGAGCCCCAGCCAAATCATTTAGAATGGCATTAGGAGCATTAATTATCAAAGAAATTTCAGGAAAAAGTGACAGAGAAACAGTAGAACAAATAAAAGAGAACCCTTATTTACAGTACTTTATAGGAATGGAAAGCTATAGTAGCAAAGAAGCATTTAATGCGTCAATGATGGTTCATTTTCGTAAAAAAATAGGAATGGAATTAATAAATAAATAAAATTAATAAAGAAATAGAAAAAAAGCGACGGGTGTAGCGTCAGAAAAAAAAGAAAATGAAGGAAAGTTATTGTTAGATGCGACTTGTACACCAGCAGATATAAAATATCCAACGGATATAGGAATATTGAATGATGCCAGAGAAAAAACAGAAAAAATAATAGATAAGCTGTATGAAGAAATAAAAGAGAAAAGGAAAGAAAAGCCGAGGACTTATAGGGAAGTGGCAAGAAAAGAGTACTTAGCCATAGCAAAAAAACGTCGTGTGTCAAAAAAAGAAAGAAGAAAAGGAACAAAAAAACAACTAGGATATATAAAAAGAAACTTGTCTCATATAGAAAAAATGATAGAAGAGGGAGCAAAGTTAGAAAAACTAACGAAAAAAGAGCAAGAAGAGCTTGTAACGATAGGAAAAGTGTATGAGCAACAGTTAGAAATGTATGAAAAAAAGACAAATAAAGTAGAAAACAGAATTGTGAGTGTAAGCCAACCTCACGTGCGTCCAATAGTGCGTGGAAAAGCGGGAAAAGCAGTAGAGTTTGGAGCTAAAATATCGGCAAGTAATGTGAATGGCTTTGTCTTCTTAGACAAATTAAGTTGGGATAATTACAACGAATCGGGAGATTTACAAGCGCGAATAGAAGAATATAAAAGGGAAACAGGATGTTATCCGGAATCGGTTCATGTGGATAAAATCTATCGAACAAAAGCGAATCGAGCTTATTGTAAAGAAAGGGATATAAGAATGAGTGGTCCCCGATTGGGAAGACCGCCGAAAGAGGTGAGCAAAGAAAAAAAGAAAGAGGCACGCTCAGATGAAAGAGTGCGTAATGCCATTGAGGGTAAATTCGGACAGGGAAAGAGGAAATTTAGTCTTGGTCGAGTGATGGCCAAACTACCTGAGACCTCGGAAACGGTAATTGCGATGAACTTTTTGGTAATGAATCTTTCTACTCTACTTCAGAAGACAAAAAGTAAAAAGTTGTAGAGTCGTTTTTCTTGTGAAAAATGGTGTTAATTTTCCTCTCTTTTGTGAGGAGTGATTTGTGTTGACCTTTTTAGACAGAAAGGAACAATAGATTAAACAAAATCTGTATTTTGATTTGTTTCCATAAGGATAAGTTATCTATGCTTTTTCAGTCCATACTTCCCTAACCCACATTTCTTTCGTTTTTTGACTTTTTCAGCAAGCCCTACATAGAGAAATTGACGGAGATAATAATCAAAGAGCCTGAAGAGTTTGGATATGAATTTGGACGTTGGACAGTAGCAAGACTATCAACTCATATGGAAAAAGAAACGGGTATATTGTTAGGAAATACACAACTTAGAAATATGCTTAAAAAAAAGCGATTTGTCTATATTTGGGCAAAATATAGTCTAGAAGATAAACAAGATGAGCAAAAAAGAGAGGAATTTAGAAAGAAAGTTGAAGAGTACAAGAAGCTTTTGAAAGAAAAGCCAGAATCAATCCAGATATGGTTTTGGGATGAAAGTGGCTTCAGCTTAAGAGTAATACGGAGAAAACATTGGACAAAAAAAGGAAAGCGTAAAAAAGTGAGGGGAGATAGAAGAAAAGGAAGAGTCAATGTAATGGGTGGTATTAGATATACTGACAAAAAACGGTGGGTTGATTTGATTCCCACTGGTAACTCTCAGAACTTCAAGAGTGTATTATTAAAATTTTACAAAGACATACAAAGAGAATGGATAGAACAAGGAAATAAAAAAGAAGACTTTGAAAAGAATGGTCTGAAGATTGTGATTATTTTAGATAATGCGAGCTTCCACAAAAAGCAAGAAATTCTAGACGAGAGCACGGAAGAAATGCCAAACATTATTTTGGAGTTTTTACCCCCCTATAGTCCCGATTATAATTTAATGGAATTGGTATGGCATTCAGCAAAAGAATATATTGCAAATAAATTATTCAAATCAATTGAAGAATTAGAATCTCTCATCCATAAACTTCTTAATGAAGGTGGATTGACAATATGTTGGGGACGTAAAATCAAAAACAAGGGCTCAAGTATTATTGCAAGTTAAACTGATGACAGCTTATAATCTTCAAACTACTAATAGTTGGGCTAAAATTATTCTGCTCTATTGTAGCAATGAAAGCCAGGGATTTGAACGTTTCTTTCAACTATTAGAAGACTTTAAAACACTACATAACCAAGAACAGCACACCGATAATATTAAAGAGCAACAATCCCTTCTTGTGCGGATTTGAGGGTAGGGAGATGGTGATGAACTGTTACAACTACCCGATTAAAAATAAAAGACCCTGGGCGGCGATCGCTCTTGCTCAACACTATGGAGTAGAGTTTCAAGGCTTGAATCCATTGTGGGAGATTTTTTCGCTAAAATCAAATGTACATATCGGTCAATTACTACCATGAAACAACTCAAACAACTAACTTGTATTATTGAGCGCGAAGGCGATGATTTTGTCTCTCTCTGTCCTCAAATGAATATTGCCAGTCAAGGTCATTCTGTAGAAGAAGCCAGAAACAATTTAATCGAGGCGATCGAACTTTTTTTGGAAACAGCTAGTCCTAATGAGATTTCAGCCAGAGCCTACTCAGAAATTTATGTAACACAAATTGAGGTAGCAGTTGGGTAAACTACGAGTATTATCGGCTAAACAAGTCTGTCAAATTTTAACCGAACAGGGTTTCATACAAGTTAGACAAAGAGGTAGTCATATCATTATGCAGAAAAAAATTGATAATTCTACGCTCACTATTCCAGTGCCTAATTACCCAGAAATTAAAATCGGTACACTGCAATCTATTATTCGACAATCTAATTTATCTCGCTCTTTATTTAAGTGATTCTTATTTTAGGAGTTCAAGGATTATACCTAAAGAGTTGAAACTATTTTAGGAGTCAAATAATCAGGTCTATTAGGTTAATTTTGGCTTGGAATACAAAGTGGAACAATTCACTAACTCGCAAATTTACGAAGAAATTGGCAACATTGTCAGTCAATTTTCCCTTTATCAATGCCAGGATTGTGCCAAGACAGTATTAAATTGGTTGGCTGAGAATGATATTGAAGGTAAACTGCTTCAACTCAGAACCCGTTATAATGATGAAAACTATATCATCAGCGATCGCCTAAGCAATGAACAAGCAATTACCACCAATGGCAAATACTACGGCGTAGAAGTGAGAGGGTGAGAGGTTTAGTATTTGATAATCTCTCTCCGAGTGGAATGACAAAAGAAGATTGGTTAAATGACTTTCATTGCCAAAGTGAAGAATTTATTCTCAAAGAAGGAAACAACCAATGAAAACAGAAATTAAAGGCGGTTTATTTGAAATCTTAGCAAAAATTAAAGCCAAACCTGGACTTTATTTGGGCAGTTCTTCCCTTTCTGATTTATTTAGGGCTTGCTGAAAAAGTATAGAACCTTTGTCAGACAATACTTTTAGTTATTTTGGAAACGATCAGGTGCAAGGTTATGGCATTTGGAGACTCAAAATCCATGCACTTTGGTGGAAAATTGTGGATTAAAATTAGAAACCGATTTCTGAAGTCACCATTTTTCGTGCCCTGTGGCATCTAGGTTCGTTTTGTGAACTTTTCCAGCAGCCCCTAATTTAGGGGCTAGATTTGACAAATATTTATATTAGTTGATATTCTACATGAGCTTTGCTCTATATACTCTTTAGACCACTACTACAGGGCAAACGCATCTAAATTCTAGACTCCTTATCTGATAAGACTTTCAGCGTTTCATAAAAAATCAATCATGATCTCGAAAACTCTTATCCAGCCTACCTTTCAAAAATAAGATACGTTCGCCCTGACCACCACTATCGAATCACTACCAAGTTGTGCAAGAAAACACTAATCTAGTTCAAATTCCTTTTGCCATTGATCGTCTTTTTGCCATTGAGGTTGTTCCGTTTTAGCCAGAATATAATTTTCTAATACCAGATAATCCATTTCGGTTCGCATAAAACAGCGATAGGCATCTTCCGGTGTACAAACAATCGGTTCCCCCCGCACATTAAAAGAGGTATTCACTAATACTCCGCAACCCGTTAATTGTTCAAAGGCTTGAAGCAGTTGATAATAGCGGGGATTGGTTTCAGACTGAACCGTTTGAATCCTGGCAGAGTAGTCCACATGGGTAATGGCGGGGAGGGTAGAACGGGGAATATTTAATTTCTCAATGCCAAAAAGTTGATTTTCCTGGTCGGTCATGGTTAGTCGTAAATTTTCTTTAACCTGAGCAACCAATAACATATAGGGACTAGAGCGATCTAATTCAAAATAATCCCCAACCTTTTCAGCGAGTACTGAGGGAGCAAAAGGGCGAAACGATTCTCGGTACTTAATCTTTAAATTCATGACCGACTGCATTTTGGGATTACGGGGATCACCAATAATGGAGCGATCGCCGAGGGCACGGGGGCCAAACTCCATACGACCTTGAAACCAACCCACCACATTGCCCTGATCCAACAGGTTTGCAACCTGGACGAAGAGTTCAGAATCAGTATAATAATGAAAAACAGCGCGAATATCCTGAAGATACTTTTCAATTTCAGTTAGACTAAAATTTGGCCCTAAATAGGAACCTTGCATCGCATCTTTGCCATTAGTTATACGCGGCTGATTACCATACTGATACCAGGCCGATAAAGCTGCCCCGATCGCACCCCCTGCATCCCCTGCCGCCGGTTGAATCCAAATATCTTTAAACTTGCCTTCTCGGAGTAAACGCCCGTTAGCCACACAATTGAGAGCTACTCCTCCGGCCAAACAAAGATAATCCGTTCCCAATTCTCGATAGGCCGTATGGGCCAAACGCAGAACCACTTCTTCCGTGACTTTTTGCACCGAAGCCGCAATATCCATCTCCCGTTGCGTCAAATCACTCTCTGCCCGACGGGGTGGCGCACCAAAGAGACGATCAAACTGGCCGTTGGTCATGGTTAAACCAGTGGCATAGTTGAAATACTTCATATTGAGGCGAAACGTCCCATCTTCCTTTAAATCCAGCAAATTATCTAAAATAAGATCCACATATTTCGGTTCACCGTAGGGAGCCAACCCCATCAATTTATATTCCCCAGAATTAACTTTAAAACCTGTATAATAGGTAAAAGCTGAATACAATAACCCTAAAGAATGGGGGAAATCAAGCTGCCATTGGGGGGTTAATTGATTGCCATTTCCTAACCATAAAGAAGTTGTAGCCCATTCTCCCACCCCATCCATACAAAGTACGGCTGCCTGTTCAAAGGGACTGGGAAAAAAAGCCGAGGCCGCATGGGATTGATGATGTTCTCCAAATAATAAGAGGGGTAATTCTTTGGTTTTGCAATTGGCAATTTGCGCCAGTTCTTGTTTGAGGACAGTTTTGAGATAAAGTTTTTCCCGCAACCAGACTGACATAGCTTGAATAAAGGAACTAATGCCCTGGGGGGCGTAGGCCAGATAGGTTTCTAGCAGACGATCAAAGGTCAGTAGGGGCTTTTCATAAAAGACAATGTAATCGAGATCTCTGAGGTTAATTCCTGCACTTTCCAGACAATAACAAATCGTCTGGGTGGGAAAACGGGCATCATGTTTTTTGCGACTAAAGCGTTCTTCCTGGGCTGCTGCCACAATCTGACCGGCTTTAATCAGAGCCGCCGCACTGTCGTGATAATACGCGGAAATGCCTAAGATGTAACTCACTGTCACCTAGATACTTGTCTGGGTAAGGAAACATTGACAGAATAACACATCAAAATCAAGTCCCCAGAATTTTGGCGAAAAGCAATACTGGCATGGTCGGCGATCGCTGAAATTGGGGACACCTGCGATTTTCGTTTTCGATCATCCAAGACAAGGCTGTATTTATCTCAGAGAGATCGGGATACTGTTAAAGTTAACAAAGATAATTTTGACGATATAAGTGCATGGCTTCCCAACTCCGCGTCTATGTTCCCGATCATCCTCTTGTTAAACATTGGTTAGGGGTAGCCCGCGATGCTGCGACTCCTTCCGTTCTCTTCAAAACAGCAATGGTAGAATTGGGACGATGGTTAACCTACGAAGCGACTCGCTACTGGCTACCCACTTTGGATGCAACGGTGCAAACGCCCTTGGCCGAAGCCACAGCAACCTTTATAAATCCTGAAATACCGATGGCCGTGGTTCCCATTTTGCGGGCGGGTTTAGGACTACTGGAAGGAGCCCAAACCTTGTTACCTTTGGCAGCAACCTACCATCTAGGTTTAGTTCGAGATGAAGTCACCCTAGAACCGACCTGCTATCTCAATAAACTGCCGGATGTTTTTCCACCCCAAACCCATATTCTTTTACTAGATCCGATGTTGGCAACGGGCGGATCGATTATGGCAGCCTTAGCCTATCTCACTGAACGAGGGGCGGATCCAGCTTTGATTCGGATCATCGGAGTGGTTGCGGCTCCCCTGGCTCTACAAAAGTTAAGTGCAACTTATCCTAGTTTGCAGGTCTATGTAGCAATGATTGATGAAACGTTAAATGAACAGGGTTATATTGTTCCAGGCTTGGGTGATGCTGGCGATCGCGCCTTTGGGACTTAAGATGGAATTCTAGAGATGTTAGGTGAGGGAAAACCATGAGTCAACGCAATAATTTCGCAGGCGGCTTTTTATTGGGGACGCTGATTGGCGGAACGGTGGGCGGCATTGTAGGGGTGCTATTAGCTAACCGACAAAATAAAACGGTTCTAGAGGAGGGAGAGCAATCTTTGTCCTTCAGCGATGCCAATACCGGCAACCTATTTGACACAGAAGCCAATATTGAATTAGCGCGTCGTCGTCTAGAGGATAAAATTGCCCAGTTAAATGTGGCCATTGACGATGTTCGCCACCAGTTAGGCAATGTCAACGGCGTAGTCGTAGAAACCAAGGAAGAAAACCATTCCTAGTGATTTGTTTTGATTTTTCTAACCTAGGGCCTCAAAATAGTCTCGAATGCGATCGCGGCGACGGGGATGGCGGAGTTTCTGAAGAGCTTTGGCCTCAATTTGCCGTACCCTTTCTCTGGAAAGATTTAATAGGCGGCCAATATCGGACAGAGAATAGGCGGTTCCATCTTGAAAACCGTAGCGTAGGGCAATCACTTCCTGCTCTCGACTCGTTAAATCGCCTAAAATGCGTTGAATATCCTTCTGCAAAGACTCATTGGCCAAAGTCTCCTCTGGCGAAATTTCTTCTGTTTCTAATAAATCAATTAATTCGGTATCCTTTTCCTTGCCCACTTTTACTTCTAAGGAAACAGAACGGGGGACACGGGTGAGAATTTCCCTTACCTGGAAAGGAGTCATCTCTAGTTCTTTCGCCACTTCGTCTAAGGTAGCCGTATGACCTTTTTCCTGGGAAATCTTCCGTTGAGCGCGTTTAATTTTATTAAGTTTTTCCGTAATATGAACCGGCAACCGAATCATTCGGCTTTGGGTCGCGATCGCTCTGGTAATGCCTTGACGAATCCACCAGTAGGAATAAGTACTAAAACGATACCCCTTGGTCGGGTCAAATTTTTCCACTGCCCGTTCTAGTCCCAAAGTCCCTTCTTGAATCAAGTCTAATAATTCCAGCCCTCGATGTTGATATTTCTTAGCGACAGATACCACCAAACGGAGATTGGCCTTGATCATTTGCTCTTTAGCCCGAATCCCCACCTTTTGTTGTTCTTCAAGTTCCGATACCGTTATACCAGCGAGTTCAGCCCATTTCTGTTTTCCCTGTCTCAGGATCTCCTTTAGTTTGTCAACCTCTAGAGAGGCTTCTTTGCCCCAACGTTCATAGGAAGGACGATGACCTAACTTGGAAACGAGACAATCATGAAGATGGATAACTTGAATAAAGTCACTGAGCAGTTGATCCCCCGTTGTCGCTGCTTGAGCACGAATCTCCAATAACTCAAAATAGCGTTGAATCTGCTGGGCTTTACTGACCTCTTCCTCTCGTTTTAAGAGCGGCACTCGGCCAATGTCCTGAAGGTAAAGGCGGACTAAATCCGTTGAAGCCTTTTGGCGACTAGCTACTTCACTAAAAATTAAGTCAGGAAGTTCTACCGTCAATAGCTCCTCTTCGCCGGATAACATTCTATCGGCCTCATCTGAATCCTCCGGGTAGGGCAGATGTGACATCGTCTTCCAATCGAAATTGGCTTCAGGAGATAATTCTTCAAAGGGGTTGACTAACATGATTTTCCCTCAGGAACAGTGACACAAGAGTAGAGCCTCTCCTTGTTTGAGCAAACTTAACGTTCCCATTTTTTCTGCCAAAATCAACGTTGATCAATTTTTTGTCCAAAGGGGGGAGCCGCTTAACGTCAAGTTCTCGAAAATTGATTGCCTATCCCTATGTTAGCTTTTTAACCCAGAGCTTGCCGAAAAGACCTTTCTAACAGCCAGCTACCTTTAACGTGGATAACGTTTCATTAAAGCTTGTACCTGTTCGGCGTGGTACGAACTACGGGTCAGGGGAGAAGCAACCACCTGTAAAAAGCCGATCGCTTCGCCAAAAATCCGCCAGGCTTCAAATTGCTCCGGTGTAATAAAATCCTTAACTTCTAAATGTTTTGGGGTTGGCTGTAGGTATTGGCCTAGGGTCAAGATATCACAGTCAACGGCCCGCAGGTTTTCCATCACTTGACGAACTTCCTGATCGCTTTCCCCTAACCCGACCATCATCCCTGATTTGGTATAAACCTTTGGTGTAATTGCCTTCGTTTTTTCTAACAGGGTCAGCGATCGCTGATAATCGCCCTGGGGACGTACCCGACGATAGAGACGCGGAATAGTTTCTGTATTGTGGTTTAAGACTTCTGGCTGAGCAGATAAAATCACTGCTAGAGCTTCCCAATTACCACACAGATCGGGAATCAAAACTTCAATCGTTGTTTTTTGGGAAATGGTGCGAACAGCATTAATACAACTCACGAATTGAGACGCACCTCCATCGAGTAAATCATCTCGATTAACTGCCGTAATCACCACATGATTGAGATTAAGACGCTTAACCGCTTCGGCTAGACGTTGAGGTTCACTGGGATCTAACGCTTGGGGTTTCTTTTCAAAATCAATATCACAGTAGGGACAGGCACGAGTACAGGCTGGACCCATAATTAGAAAGGTGGCTGTGCCAGCCTGGAAGCATTCGCCGATATTCGGACAAGAGGCTTCTTCACAAACCGTATTGAGAGATAGATCTCGTAAGATTTCCTTGACGTTTCCGACTCGTTGCCATTGAGGAGCTTTCACTCTTAACCACTCTGGTTTAACGATCATACCTAATGCCTCCCTGTGATGAATTGAATTTGCCGTTTACTAATCTCATTTAAAGATAAACGAGAATCTAATCTTTACTCAAGCTCTCGGAACAACCCCATTTAGGCATTCTAAAATTAGATGTTAGCCAATTGATTTGAGCCGCCCCCTGTCACTAAAACAATTCCTTGAGGTAAGAGCGGTAGCGATATGGTTACTTCTGGCAAAAGTCATTGAGGCGATCGCTTTTTATCTTCATGGTAAGAGGCGATCACTTTTTTCGTGAAGAAAGAAAAAGCAATTACTCTGGAACTTGATATTTTTCAATCTTAACCAACTTATAACCAAACTTTGAACTTTTCTTAACACCTTTTTGTTCAAACTTTATGGATAATTGGGCTGTCGAATAAAATTACCGAGACAAATCAAAAGTTGATTTAGCAGGGGAAGAAATTCTGCCTTCTAAAGAAGTTTTGGTTGCAAACACAAATCTTAAATAATCAATCGCAATTATGACTATTCCTCCAAAGGGTTTCATCAATCTTCCTAGTAGTGATCCAACTACGGATAACGGTGCTCATCGTGTTCAAGTTGTCGGCAATCTTGCTTATATCGCTGATTGGACTAACGGTTTACAGATTTGGAATGTCAGCAATACCCCTCCTACCTTTGTTGGTAGTTATAACGTTAATACCAAATCAAGAGGTCTTCAAGTTGTTGGCAACTTAGTCTATCTGGCTGATCAAGAGTTTGGACTAAAAGTTATTGACGTTACCGATCCTCTTAATCTTGTTTTGGTCGGCAATTATGACACTCCTGGTCTTGCTTATCGTGTCAAGGTCGTTGGTGAATTGGCTTATGTATCTGATGGTTTATCGGGTGTACAAATTCTTGACATCAGCCCCCTTGCTGGTACACAAACAACTCCAGTTCTTCCTCCTTCTTTTGTCGGCAATGCTGTCGCCACAGGTGTTTTGCCTAGTGATTCCAGAGCATCTGATCTAGTAGGAAATTTACTTTATGTTGCCGATTCTGCTTCAGGATTAAAAATTTACAATGTCAATAATCCTGCTGCTCCTATTTTGCTTAGTTCTACTGATACATTAAGTGCTGGCGGTATTCTAGTAACAGGAAAGTTCGCCTTCATTTCTGATGGCACGGCGGGATTGAAAGTTTTTGATGTTAGTAATCCTTTTGATCCTCTTCCTGTGGGAAACCCCTATGATACTCCCGGCAAAGCTCGTAGTCTTACCATTGTGGGCAAACATGGTTTCGTTGCGGATGGAACGTCCTTACAAGTTCTCAATGTTGCCGACCCATACAACATTACCTTTGTTGATTCCTATCCTATCCCTGGTGCTGATGTTGATACGGCTCGTGGTGTAGAGGTCCAAGGACTTTATGCTTACGTCGGTCTAGTTGGTGCCATCAAAGGAGTACAGATTCTTGATGTGAGTTATTTTGATAACTCAGTTCTTCTCACATCAGCAGTAGAGACTATCAACGCAAGTAATGGTGACGACAGTGTAACTGGTACTTATGCTAACCTGCAAACAGGGGACAGTCTTGATGGTGGTGCTGACACAGATACTTTAATTATTAGTGGTGGTGTTGCAGCTAACACTATTGCTATTAATGCTGGTAGCACGACTAATCAGTTTAACGTTGCTGGCGTAACGATCAAAGGTTTTGAACGCTTTGATCATAGTGGTTTCTTAGGAACAATCACTTTCGATGGTTCTACGGGTAATGATTGGGTTGTAACTGGTGCTGCTGCCGATATTCTTAATGGACTTGCTGGAATTGATACTCTGGCTGGTGGTTTGGGTAACGACATTTATATTGTAGATAGCACTACTGATGTTATTACCGAAAATATAGGAGAAGGAACCGATACGATTCAGTCCTCTGTCACCTTTAACCTAGCTACCGTTTGCAATATCGAAAACCTAACCTTAACCGGAGCTAGTTCCATTAGTGCGACAGGAGATTCAGGCAATAATGTCCTAACGGGCAACACTGGCAATAATATCCTTGATGGTGGTGCTGGTGCTGATACCTTAAATGGTGGTGCCGGTACCGATACCCTAATTGGTGGTAGTGGTAACGATATCTATGTGGTCGATAGTACTACTGATATTATTCTGGAAGTAGCAGGGGCTGGCACTGATACGGTTCAATCCTCTGTCACCTTTAGCCTTCAGGTTTTCCCAGACATTGAAAACCTCACCCTAACACCTAGCACTAGCACTACGGCAATCAATGGCACGGGCAACAGTGGGAACAATGTTCTAACGGGTAACAATGGCAATAATGTCCTTAGTGGCGGTGATGGTAACGACACCCTCAATGGCGGTGCGGGTAACGACACTCTCATTGGTGGATCTGGTAACGATATTCTTACTGGTGGATCTGGTAAAGATACCCTAACAGGTGGCACAGGGACAGACCGCTTTGTATTTACTAGCCTCGCTGATTCCCTGCTTGCTGGCTATGATGTCATTTCTGACTACGCAATCGGTGAGCAAATAGATGCTCCGCCTACTGTCGCTGCTGTTGTACTCAACACTTCTAGTGGTATTGCAGCTAGTCTGGCAGCAGCAAATATCTCTAGTGCGTTAGGCGTGTTTGCAGCCAATACTGCTAAAGCGTTTACCGTAACTGGTCAAAGCGGAACCTTCCTTGCTTTCAATGATGCAACGGCTGCTTTCAATGCGGCAACTGATTCTATCGTTCAACTCTCGAACTACAGTATCAGCGCAACGAATACGGTTACCATTGTCTAGTGTGATATTAATCGCCGATAGACCTTAAATCCTAGATTAGTGTGGGCATGGCTCACCCTATACTCTTTCTTAATAGCGATCGCTTTTTTTCTGGCTAAAGGGAAGAGGCGATCGCTTTTTTGTGTTGAAGGGGAAGAGGCGATCGCTTTTTATCTTCACGGTAAGGGGCGATCGCTTTTTTCTGGCTAAAGGGAGAGGGGCGATCGCTTTTTTGTGTTGAAGGGGAAGAGGCGATCGCTGTTTATCTTTATCGGTAAGAGGCGATCGCTTTTTATCTGTATCGAGAAGAGGGCGATCACTGTTTATCTTCACGGTAAGGGGCGATCGCTTTTTTGTGTTGAAGGGGAAATTGACTCACTTCCTATAAAATATAAAAATACAGTAATCCGATGCTCTTGTCGAATTATTTTTTTTGAATAAGCCTTGCACTTCTCCAAAAAGCATGATATACATTAATTTATAACAATTGTACAAAAAGCCGATCAACTAACTGTAGTTAGTGATGTCGTCAAGAAATTCTAATCCTAACGGGACTAGGATGCGTACAAAAGTTTGAGAAATTAATCGAGAGGGACTTATGCCTATCACTCCAATTGCACCGAATCCAATTTCCACGCCCGATGATGCCTATCGTATTCAAGTTATTGCTAATCTAGGCTATGTTGCGGACTGGAATAGCGGCTTGCGAATTTACGATGTCACCACTGGTAACTTCCTGGGGGGGGTTGTTATTCCTACTGGTGCGGGTGGTACGGGCCAAGCAAGGGGACTTCAAGTCATTGGCAAATGTGCCTATGTGGCTGCCCAAGGCGCTGGACTGCAAATCATCGATGTCAGTAATACCGCAAGCCCCACCATTGTAGGCAGTTATGCCACCGCGTCCAGTAACGCTTATCGTGTCGAGGTCGTTGGTAACTTAGCCTATATTGCCGATGGTACCAATGGGGTGCAGATATTAGACATCACTAACAAGACCTCGCCTACATTAATTGGTAGTTATAGCACTGGTTATAGTAGCGGTAGTGGTGTGATTGCCAAGTCAGTTCAGGTTGTTGGGAACTGGGCCTATGTTCCAAGTGGTACGGCAGGACTACTGATCTTTAATGTTAGCAATCCGTCGGCTCCCATTTTAGCTGGTACTTACAACACCCCAGGGAGTGCGAATAGTGTCCAAGTCATTGGTAATTTTGCCTTTGTTACTGATGAAGGTTCTGGATTGCAAGTCATTAATGTTAGCAATCCCACTGTTCCCACTTCAGCAGGCTCCCTTACCTCCCTTAATGCAAGTGGCACCTTTGCTCGTGGTATCGAAATCATCGGCAAATACGCTTATATCGCCAATGGAACTTCTCTGGAGGTTCTCGATATCAGTGGTTCAACGGTTGTCCCCCCATTCTCATCAGGGGTTACTTTTACGCCAGTCTTAGCAGATCGTTATCCAAATCCAACCCCATCGGTGCCAATCGGCACCATTCGTGGCGTTGAGGTAGAAGGAAATGTTGCCTATACGGCAGAAAGTGGCTCATTCAAGCAAGTGGAAGTGTTAGGACTAACTAATTTAAGTCCCGTAACTTTCCAAAGTGCTGTTACAACGCCAGCTGATGCTTTTCGTATCCAGATAGTTGGGAACAAAGCCTACGTTGCTGCTTGGACTGCGGGACTGTTGATTTACAACGTTAACAGTGCTGGTAATCTTACTGGCACTCCCACTACAGTCGCCAATCTGAGCGGTGGTAGTGCGCGGGGTGTTCAAGTTGTCGGGAACTACGCCTACGTGGCTGATTGGGCAGCCGGTTTGCAAATTATTGACCTGACTACTGCAACCACAGTGGGTAGCCTTCCCAATCCGAGCGGGACGGCTGCTACTGCTTATCGGGTTGAGGTAGTGGGGAATTTAGCCTATGTCTCTTCTGGTACAGACGGCTTATGCATTGTCGATGTCTGCGATCCGACTGCGCCCCAACAGATTGGACAATACAATACGCCTGGTATTACCAAGACCACTCAGGTGGTAGGCAATTTAGCTTATATTGCCGATGATAGTTTTGGGTTACAAATCGTTGATGTCAGTAATCCCTTCAATCCCCAGTTGAAAGGAATTTATGACACTCCAGGGAGTGCGAATAGCATCAAAGTTATTGGCAACTTAGTCTTTGTGACCGATGAAAGTCAAGGGTTACAAATTCTCAATGTCAGTGATCCCACAACCCCCACTTTAGTCGGGAGCTATGATACACCCTTCACGGCTCGTGGCATTGATATCGTTGGCAACTACGCTTATATTGGCGATGGTAATCCTTCAGGTTCAGGTGGAGCCTTACAAGTCCTTGATATTAGCAATCCGGCGGCTCCAAATCTGGTGGCAACTTATAATACGACTGGTACAGCTCGCGGCGTGGATGTGCAAGGTCTCTTCGCCTATGTGACTCAAACTGGCGTGGCCAAGCAAGTAGAAGTTCTTGATGTGAGTGCTTTTGATAATATTGTTACGCTGACATCGTTAACCGATACTGTTAATGCCCAAAGTGGAGATGACATTCTTACTGGTGACTTTAGCACTATCCAGCAAGGTGACAATCTTAATGGTGGTTCCTTAGGGATTGATACTTTGACGATTTCAGGAGGCGTTGCCGCTAACGCTGTCACGATTACTGCCGCCAACGCGACCAACCAATTAGCGATCACCAATCCCGTCTTAACCGCACTCAATGTTCCAGTCGTTAAGGATTTTGAACGCTTTGATTTTAGTGGTTTCCTTGGCAAGGTGACTTATACGGGAACAACTGGCTTTGATTGGGTACAAAGTGGAGCCGGAGCCGATAGCCTCAATGGTGGCGTGGGAGCCGATACCCTAATTGGTAATGCTGGTAACGATACCTACGTTGTGGACAACCTGGGTGATTTTGTGGTTGAAAATGCTGGCGGAGGAACAGATACTATTCAATCTTCTATTACCTACAGCTTAGTTGGCCTTCCAAATGTTGAAAACCTAACCCTAACTGGTGCTAATGCTATTAATGGCACGGGCAACTGTGCCAACAATGTCCTAACGGGTAACACTGGCAATAATATCCTCAGTGGCCGTGAGGGTAACGATACCCTCAATGGCGGTGCGGGTAACGACACTCTCATTGGTGGTACTGGTAACGATATTCTTACTGGTGGAGCCGGTAAAGATACCCTAACGGGTGGCACAGGGACAGACAGGTTTGTATTTACTAGCCTCGCTGATTCTCTGTTGACTGCGAATGGTGGCTATGATGTCATTTCTGACTACGCAATCGGTGAGCAAATAGATGCTCCCTCTACCGTCGCTGCTGCTGTACTTAGTGCTTCTATTGGTAATATTAGTGGTACTTTCAATGCTATAAATATCGGTGCTTTGCCACTTGTAGCCAATACTGCTCAAGCGTTTACCGTAACTGGTCAAAGCGGAACCTTCCTTGTTTTCAATGATTCATTGAATGCTTTCAATGCAGCAACTGACTCTATCGTTCAACTCTCGGCCTACAGTATCAGCGCAACGAATACGGTTACCATTGTCTAGTGTGATATTAATCGCCGATAGACCTTAAATCCTAAAGTAGGGTGGGCATGACTCACCCTATACTCTTTCTTAATAGCGATCGCTGTTTATCTTTATCGGTAAGAGGCGATCGCTTTTTCAATGGATAATGGACAATTAACAATGGATAATTATTAACTATCAACTGTTCACTAATTGGTGATCGCTTTTTATCTTCACAGTAAGGGGCGATCGCTGTTTATCTTCACGGTAAGGGGCGATCGCTTTTTTCTGGCTGAAGGGAGAGAGGCGATCGCTTTTTATCTGTATCGAGAAGAGGGCGATCGCTTTTTTCTTAATCGGGAAGAGGCGATCGCTTTTTTATATCGGAGTTAAGGGGCGATCGCTGTTTATTTTAATAGTAAGTGGCGATCGCTGTTTATATATATCGGTAAGAGGGCGATCGCTTTTTTCTGTCCAAAGGGGAAGAGGCGATCGCTGTTTTTCTGACTGAAGGGAGAGAGGCGATCGCTTTTTTCTGGCTGAAGGGAGAGAAGCGATCGCTTTTTTCTGGCTAAAGGGAGAGGGGCGATCGCTTTTTTTTGTTGAAGGGGAAGAGGCGATCGCTTTTTTCTTAATCAGGGAAGGGGCGATCGCTGTTTTTCTGACTGAAGGGAGAGAGGCGATCGCTTTTTTCTGGCTAAAGGGAGAGGGGCGATCGCTTTTTTCTGGCTAAAGGGAGAGGGGCGATCGCTTTTTTTCTGTCCCTTTCTCTGTGGTGTTTAACAGGTCACTTTCTACTCATCAGGTTTTGTAACAAAATTTAACATTTGCCTCTAACCCTTGTATCTACTCGCTTGGCAGTAATTAACTCATGGAACAGGGGTTGCTTTTTTTTTAAGGAATTGGTAGGCTGGCGAGCATTAGATCACTAAAATCCTGCTTTAATTTCAGGATTGCTGGGAAAAAACTCTGTTGTTAGAGGCTCTCTTTTTCACGGATCTTAAGATTTTAAAACCATTTTTAAATCAATGCATATAACTACTTAGTTTCTATTTTATCTACTATGTCCATTAACTCTGCCTTGACCCTTGCCTATAACCAACTCATTACTCATTGCTTTTGCCGGTTTAAACGGGTGTGACCTTTAGTTGATGAAGGAAAAGAAAAGTGTTAACATGAGATGAAAAGTGACAAAGAGGAAACAATGATGACAGCAAAACTAATTAATGTAGAGGGTTCAAAGATAAAAATAGAACTAACATTAGAACTCAGTCGTTCAATGTTGGATACAGAAATAAATATTCAAAAAGGCTTAAACGAAGTAGGTTGCATCGCCAGCAAAGAAGCCTTGAAATATTTAGATACAGATGGTTCACCCTTAAAAATCGGTGAAGAAATCTGGAAGAGTAAGGGAGAGCAACCGAAAGAATATCAAACACCTTATGGTGAGGTTATAGTGAATCGTCATGTATATCAGCGTTCACCTTTGAGGAAAAACGTATTGCCCCTTAGAAAGAGAAGCAAGGATAATCATAACATCAACGCCATTATTGGCAAAACAGGTATCCTCAAAAATGTCAGGGATGGCAGGCAAAGAGGCGAAAAATGATTTATTAGAAAATCATGGTAGAAAAGTAGCGCTATCCTATATCCAAAGATTGAGTGAAGCAGTAGGAAGTGTGGTACAGGCAAAAGAAGAAGCGTGGAGTTATGCCCCGCCCAAGGAGGATAGCCAAATTGCAACAGTGGGAATAGGATTAGATGGAACCTGTATGCTGATGTGTGAGGATGGCTACCGTGAAGCAATGGTGGGAAACGTTTCCCTATACGATAGTGAAGGCGAACGTCAACCTACAATCTATCTAGGTGCGGCACCAGAGTATGGAAAAAAGAGTTTTCTAGAAAGATTAGAAAGAGAAATTGAGCGAGCGAAAAACCGTTATCCAGAGGCAACATTGGTCGGGATAGCAGACGGGGCAGAATCAAATTGGAAGTTTTTAGAAAAGCAAACGGAAGAACAGATATTAGATTTCTATCATGCCTCTGGTTACTTAGGTGCCTTGGCAGAAGCGTTGCATCCGAATACCGTGTCAAAACAAAAAGAATGGTTGACTGAAAATTGTCGAGAACTCAAGCATGAAAAAGGAAAAGCAGGAGAACTGCTAAATCTGATGAAAGAAGTCAAAGAAGAAAAAAGTCATTCTAAGAATCTTACCGAGAAACTACAAGCGGCGATTACTTATTACGAGAATCATCAGCATCAAATGGATTATGCTGAATACATAGAGAAAAAGTATCCGATTGGTTCAGGTGTTACGGAAGCAGCTTGTAAGACGTTGGTCAAACAACGATTATGTTGTTCAGGGATGCGATGGAAGGAAAAAGGAGCAGGAATTATTTTGAGCCTACGAGCTTTGGTATTGACCAAGGAACGATGGAGTCAATTTTGGGCAAAACTTGATCAATATGGGTTCCCTGTAGAACCCTGATTACAACAGCTTTTATCAACTAAAGGTCGCACCCGTTTAAACCTCGTCTCACTTGAAACCCGTAGTTTTTCCTCTTTGGGGTCAAGGTGAGATTTAACCCATAAACGATCAGCAATAGCATTGAGATCTAAGTTAATGCGTTCTTGAAAAAGAGAAACAGCCCTAATCAGGTCTTCTTTGGATTAGTAACAAGTCTGGTAGGTAACATCCTCTCTTAGCCATTGCCATAAGTGTTCAACAGGCATGAAATCAGGACTATAAGGGGTAGTCGTTGAAGTCCAATTTCTAAAGTCTTGGCCTCTGAAGTAACAGTCGCCGCCCGATGATAGGGCGCACTATCCCAAAGCATTTTTAAATTCTAACCACCTAATTTAACAAATTTAACACTAAGGACGGTTTATCATGGCAAACAACTTCATTTGGATTGACGCAACTACCTTAAATGGCACTCTTTGGGATAATGGAACTCTATCATCAGCAACTCCTATTACTCAAATAGGCACATTAACACTTAGTGGTAGTTCTGACAAGTTTCTAAATACTCAACTCAACAATACGGGAACTATCGTCGAGAATGACTTTCGTTTGTTTTTCAATGATGGTGCTATTCTCAACAACTCTAATAATTATGAATTACAACAAGGAGAAATTCGTAATTCCACTTCTAGTATTGGCACATTTAACAACTCTGGAACTTTCAAGAAAACCACCACAGGAACAGGCTCTATTAGAGTTGCTTTTAATAATACAGGAACAGTAAATGTTGAGTCAGGAACTTTAAACCTTACGGGAGGAGGAGTTAGTAATGGTGGAAACTTCAACTTAACTAGCGGTAGAACCTTGGGATTTGGTGGAGGAGTTTATACTCTCAATAATGGAGCAAAAATCAACGGTAATGGTAATCTTACCCTTAGTAGTGGAACTTTAGATGTCAAATTAGCTGGGGGAACTGATATTGCTAATACTGTTTTATTTACCCTTAGTGATGGAACATTTCAAGTAGATGGAAATTGGAATTTACTAACAACAAATAATTGGAATGGAGGAACTTTAAAGAGTTCGGGAATTATTACCAATAGTGGCACTTTAACACTTGGTGGTAGTTCTGACAAGTTTCTAAATACTCAACTCAATAATACGGGAACTATCGTCGAGAATGACTTTCGTTTGGGCTCTCCTGAATAAAGAGTTATAATCAAAACTTATCACGAAAAGCAAGCTAAAAAGCGACTTCGCATATTATCAAAGTTAACAAATCCATAAGCTTGACGCTTAATTAGCTTCAGACGATTATTAATTCCTTCCATCGCCCCATTCGTTGTTCGACTTAAAAAGTAATTACAAATAGAGTCTAAATGACTCCGAATTGTGCTAATTACATCTGTATAAATGCTTTTAGCATTCTCTAGCCATTCTGTGAATTTTAAACGTCCTTCCTCCTTGTCCTTTACTTTTTCATATATCTCTCGAAATGATTCTTTATACTCATAGGCTTTTCGTAAACGATTTGATTGCTTTAACACCAATTCTAGTTTTTGTAATTCCTCCTCTGTCAGGTCTTTTTTATTTTTTAATAATAGCCACTTTTCTTCCTTAATTTTTAGAGTAAAACTTGTCTGTTTACGGATTTTATTTAATTCTTCATTCACCGCTTTCATTACATGAAATCTATCCGTCACAATTACCGCATTAGGAAACACTTTTTCTATTACTTTTGGAAATCCTCCCCACATATCCACACTCACTTCCTCGACAGCTTCTCTTACCTCTAATGGTTTCTCCATCAGGGCTTCAATTATTTCATCTTTTTGATGACTATCAATTACTTCTATTAATTCTCTTTTTTCTAGGTCTCCTACCACTGTTACAAAATTCTTATGACCTTTTCGTTTCGATATTTCATCTATTCCTACTTTTTTTATCCCTTGCCAATCTTTTTTTTTCTTTTCACATTGACGTTGATAAATTCCATGAACTTTATCCCAAGATAGGGCTTCTTCTCGGCTTACTTGTTCCACACTGCTCACATTTACTCGATTATACACAGATTCTTCATACCGCACTGTATATTTTCTACGTGCTTCCATAAATTCTAGGTTTTCTGTAAAAAACCTTTGACATTTTTTACAATAAAACTTACGACGAGGGACTTGTAGGTACACCGTTTGACCAGAAATGGGCAAATCCCTTATGAGTAGATTGTTGGTATGATGTAATTCATCGGTTAATCTTCCACAGTAATTACATTTGACTTCTTCCTCTTGACAACTCAGTATCAAAAAAGCCTCTGTTCCTTCTTGAATAACATTTCTTATTTTTACCTTTGGCAAATCTACCAGATTTTCTAGAAAAAATAACATTGATGCCATCCTCATATAGGGTATCTTATTATACATTTTTCAACGTCAATCCAGAAGAGCCGCTCTCGGTATAATTGAAAAAGGGTTAACTTGGGAGGCAGCAATTCTCAGTTTTAGATACAGCAAGCCTTTTAGGGATTTAAAGAACATTTCAAAGGGGGTTTTTGGGGCAATTCTATGTGTACTATCATGCCTGAAAGCCTGAAGACTCGTAAAATGAACTTGTTAATCCCGTTGAATTTTACCTCGTATTACGCGAACTAAAACCTGAAACCCTTGCTACAGGGCAAATTTAGAATTGCTGCTTGGGAGGACTTACTCCAAATTCGCCTGTTTTCTTGAACCTCTCGTATTGCAAAGTTTGTAGCTTCTAGCTAGACGATACCAGTGCCTTGCGGTGACTAATTGCATAATTGCCTCTGTTGGTCAAGATGGAAATGTGAAACTCAGCAATTCCAAATTCAAACGGTAACATAGGATACAGACACGATCTTGTTTTTATGGATACAAGAGATACTAACCTAATCTCTGAGTTTTTTTGCATTCCCTCCTCGAATCTCGGTCTCTTAGAGAGTCAGTAACCTGCAAACAAACTTGATCAATCACTAAATAGAGCATTACATTGATTCTAAATATTGGCTTTAAACCCCTTGACCGTAAGCACTTCAGGGATTTTGTATCTTTAGCTACATTCTGAATTTGGAATTGCTGTGTGAAACTGTGGCGGCGCGACGGCACTCTGATGATCACCATTTCTGCGTCTGACAAAGCAGGAATAGGAATTAATGAAGTAGCATTCAGTCCCGATGGGCAAATAATTGCTTCTGCTAGTCAAGATGGAAATGTGAAACTGTGGTCGCGCGACGGCACTCTGATGACCACCATTCCTGCGTCTGACAAAGAAAGCATTCATGGAGTAGCATTCAGCTCCGATGGGCAAATAATTGCCTCTGCTGGTCAAGATGGAGATGTGAAACTGTGGCGGCGCAACGGCACTCGGATAACACTCGATAAGACTATCTTTGCGTCTGAGTTTGAGTTCAGGGATTCTGAGGTTAAGTACAAGGATGGTGATTATATGCCGAGTGTTTATAGTGTGGATTTTAGCCCAGATGGCAAAATAATTGCCTCCAGTAATTACAGTGGTTTAGTAAAACTGTGGCAGAGGGACGGAAAACTCATTCGTTCCTTCCAGACATCGGAAGGTGCTCCTACTTTTGATATACATTTTAGCCCAAATGGACAGATGATTGTCTCTGCTAATGGAGGAAACTATGGCGATATTAAACTGTCATTGCCCGAAAATGGCTCTTTAATTGGCACCTTTGATTCTTCTTCTGGGCTTGAAGGAGAGGTTCGTCGAGTAGCAGTTAGTCCCGATGGACAAACGATTGCCATCGCTGGTGGGAAAGAAAGGGTAGTGATGTGGAATCTGAATATGGATGATTTACTGGTACAGGGTTGTGAGAAGGTACGTTATTATTTGAAGAAAACCAATGCTAAATTGAGTGAGGAGGACAAGGACTTGTGCGATGGGATTTGATCCTTCCCTGCTTCCATTAAAAAGAGAGGAGGATTGGAGGGTGGTTGGATTGCGATCGCTTTTTAGCATGAGAAGGAAAGGTGATCGCTTTTTGAGGGATGATGAGATTTAGGAGATGGTGCTATAATTCACATAATCAAATTCAGGATAAATTCTATGTCATTAGAAGCTACTTATGAACAAGGAACATTGAGATTATCACAACCAATAACACTAGAAGAAGGAAGTAAAGTACAAGTAATTATCATTCCTCTAGAGTCTAATGAGCAACCAAAAAGAACATTAGAAATTTTAAAAAAGATTGCTGAACTTCCTTTAGAGGGGAAGATAGATACTTTTGATGGCAAGGATCACGATCAAATTTTATATTGTTAATAGTTTATGATTTTTGTAGATACGGGTGCTTGGTTTGCCAGTATTGTTCCTTCAGATTCTGACCATCAAAATGCTATTTTATGGTTAACTAATAACACACAATCTTTAGTAACCACTGACTATGTAATTGATGAAACATTAACTTTATTAAGAGCAAGAGGAGAAAGCAAAAGGGCAATTACTTTAGGAGAAGCTTTCTTCTCAGGTGAATTGGCAACTATCTATTATTTAACAGAAGAAGATATTCGCCTAACTTGGCAAATTTTTCGTGATTATTCTGACAAAAAATGGAGTTTCACGGATTGTAGCAGCAAGGTTATCATGAAAAAATTAGGTATTATCCAAGCATTTTCGTTTGATTATCATTTTCGTCAATTTGGTATTTTTCAAGTCGTTCCGTAATGTATCGTTTTTCTTTTGTCTCTGGATAGAGATCGCATTTTGAGAATGTGGGGGAATGCGATCGCAGATTAAGAAATCGGAAGCCAACCAAAAAGTTTAGCCGCACCAGCTATCAGAGCCACAATCAAGGCCGCTAGAATGCCTCTATTGAGAAATTCTTGATTTTCGAGACGCTTACCGATACCTGTTACTTTCTCGTCAAGGGTTTTGCCTTGTCCTGAGAGTTTTTCATCAAGGGTTTTAACTTGTCCTGAGAATTTTTCATCAAGGTTTTTAATTTGTCCTGAGAATTTTTCATCAAGGTTTTTAATTTGTCCTGAAAGTTTTTCATCAAGAGCTTTAATCTCTCCCTTGATTTCTACCTGGGATATTTTGAGGTCGGTTAAGTCGTCTCGAATGTCCTTAAGGTCTTTCTGGATACTGACTAAAATATCTTCTAGCTTAATTTCAACGGTAGGGTTCGGCATAGGTTACGCTTTCGTTGGATTTGTGAATGGATGGGGAGAAATTAGCCGATTGTCTCTTTATGCTTTCTAGGATAACGGATTGTGGTAGTGATTCGATAGTAGTGGTGGCAGCTTAAGCCTTTGCTAATTGGGCATGGTAGTCGTGTATAAAGTACCAAATTGCCCCAAGATGAACCATGAACCATGTTCTTTAAATCCCTAAAAGGCTTGCTGTGTCTAAAACTGAGAATTGCTGCATTCATTGGGTCTTAGATCAGGAGACTCCTTCAGGCAAATAGTATTTTTGTCCTTCACTACCATCCTAACGAGATTCTTGGCTATCTTGTGAATTCTTCCGAAATCTTTGTTATCTTCAGACTTAAGTTCCTTAAAAAACCCCGCAATGCCCTCAACCGTCTCGACTCAACGGATGCAAATCACTGACGACCTTAATCAACTGCTTGATATTCTTCCCCTTGCCATTCGTACAATCCTTCAGCAACATCCCCAACGCGATCGCCTCATCGAAGTGGTTATGGATCTGGGACGCTTACCGGAAGCCCGTTTTCCCAAAAAAGCCATCTATCTAGGCGAAACGCCCATTAGTATGGATGACTTGCAATATTCCATTGAACGAGTTGGTCTGTTTAGTGGCGATAATCGAGCCGGTATCGAGCGCACCCTACACCGTATTAGTGCCATTCGTAACCGGACTGATAAAATCATTGGTCTTACCTGTCGGGTCGGACGGGCAGTGTTTGGAACAATTGCCATGATTCGGGATTTGGTGGAAACCGGCAATTCTATTTTGTTATTAGGTCGTCCTGGTGTGGGTAAAACAACGGCTTTGCGAGAGATTGCCAGGGTTTTGGCCGATGATCTGCATAAGCGGGTCGTGATTATTGATACCTCTAATGAAATTGCTGGTGATGGTGATATTCCCCATCCGGCGATCGGTCGTGCCCGTCGGATGCAGGTGGCTCGGCCAGAATTACAACATCAGGTGATGATCGAAGCTGTAGAAAACCATATGCCAGAGGTGATCGTCATTGATGAAATTGGCACAGAATTAGAAGCCCTAGCCGCCCGTACTATTGCCGAAAGAGGAGTTCAATTGGTCGGTACAGCGCACGGCAATCGCTTAGAAAATTTAATTAAAAATCCGACCCTATCTGATTTGGTCGGCGGTATTCAGGCCGTAACCCTAGGGGATGAAGAAGCCCGTCGTCGTGGTTCCCAAAAAACGGTTTTAGAACGAAAAGCTCCCCCCACTTTTGCGATCGCGGTAGAAATGTTAGAACGTCAACGCTGGGTAGTTCATCCTGAAGTAGCTCAAACCATTGATATGTTGCTGCGGGGTAAGGAACCCAGTCTGCAAGTGCGAACGGTGGATGAACAGGGCCAGGTAGAAATTACTCAGGAAACCCCGCAAACGCCGTCCCCGCAAACGGTGATACCAACCCAAACCCTGCAAAGTGTTCCTCGACCCACAGGATGGCGAGCCTCAGGGCGAATGGTGCCGCTCTCACCGTTATCCGATAGTCTTAATCAACCCGAGTTTGAGCAACTTCTAGAACAGTCCTGGCCACAACCGGAGCCGGTGAATGAGTTACGACCGATGTCTGCGTTGTCGGGAGAAGATGCGCCTGTTTATGTGTATCCCTATGGTATTAGCCGTTCTCAAATTGAACAGGTGATCGAAGTTCTCAACCTACCGATTATCTTAACCAAGGAACTGCAAAATGCCGATGCTGTCATTGCGCTACGTTCCCAGGTGAAAACCCATTCTAAATTGCGCCAGGTGGCGAAGGGTCGTCATATTCCGATCTATGGTATTAAGTCCAATACGATTCCCCAAATTAGCCGTATTCTGCAACGGATTTTAGGCATGGATGATACTAATACTTCGGAAAGTACTGATCTCAGGTTATTTTCTCGTAGTGGTAGCGATGATGAGTTGGAAGCGTTGGAAGAGGCTCGTCTGGCTGTGGAACAAATTGTTATTCCTACTGGCCAACCCGTTGAGTTATTGCCGCGATCGGGTAAGGTACGAAAAATGCAGCATGAATTAGTGGAACATTATCGTTTGCATTCCGATAGTTTTGGGGAGGAACCGAATCGGCGATTACGCATTTATCCTGCTTAATCTCAAGTTTTAGCAAAATTGAGTTAGAAACAGCTAATGTTATTTAATCCTTAAAGTTTATTTTTGAATAAAAATCTATGCACACTTCGGTAGTGATTCGATAGTAGTGGTGGTCTAAAGAGCACATAGAGCAAAGCTCATGTAGAATATCAACTAATATAAATATTTGTCAAGTCTAGCCCCTAAATTAACTTTTTTATGACTCCCCTTTTTGCAGTCTTCTTTCTTCTTTTCTTCTGTAAGTTTGCCGCCTGTTTACCGACAATGTGCTGTGCTCTAAATCAGGTGGTCAGATCGAGATTGAGGCTATTTTGCAGGAGTTCTTGCAGCGTGTTGATCGGAGCGTGAGCAAAATACTGGCGTTGAAATAGTTCTTCGGCGATCGCGGCTAAAAAGAACGGAATTTGGCTAACATCCGAGGGGACAGTCGGGGCAAAAAATTGCAATAGTCCCTGTTGTTCTTGCCAGGGAAAGCCTAGCGACTGAAGTAGAACCAAACCACGCCGACAATTCGCCTCACTCAATCCGAGCCTTTGCTGAAAACTTTCGAGACTGATTTTTCCCTGTTGTTGACTCAGGACTTTGGCCAAACCAATTAACTGATCGAGAATTTGTTCAGGAGATTGTTCAGGGACTTGATAGGCCAACGCTAAAACTTGTTCATTGGTCTTTCCCTTGAGATCGGCTTGGCTTTGGGCAGTTCGATAAACTCGCTGTAATTCTGGCCAATCCCTGGGACAGTGTTCTAGGATATGCATGTTCGTTGAATAGTTTAAATTGGAATGATCCTGTCGCCAATCTAATAAAGCGGGAGCAGTTGGCAAGGTAGAAGAATCTGGATTCTGACTTAAACGCAGATCCATTAAACGCACTTCGTAGCGATCGTGATAGGCATTAAAATCCAATTCCACCACCACGTCACAGGCCTGATCGACAGGAATTTCATCTTTATTATGACCCCACCAAATGCCTGGAAAACCTTCGGTTACGGTGTCATCCAACAGCAAAAATGTGGTTTTAAGATATTGTACTTTATTCCCTTTGGCATCCTGCATATTTTTGTTCCAAACCTTTTGAAAAGTGCAGTGATTTAACCTTAATTTGGGAACTGGATTACCCATCCCACAGGGTTCTAACAAGCGCAATTCTCGAAACAAGGCTTTACCCAATTGGGCCACCGTGACAGTAACATCAATTTCCAGTTGCGATCGCAAATAATGGCTATCAGGATAACTTTGCCGAAACTGTTGATTAATGGCTTCTCGAAATAATGACAAATTCTCTACCGGCAAACTCAAACCCGCCGCAAAAGGATGACCACCAAAACCCGTTATTAAATGCTGTTGGGATTTCAGCAATTCATATAAATTAATGCCGCGCACTGAACGGGCTGATCCGCGCAGTAGAGAACCACTCTGAGTCAGTAAAAGGGTTGGTCTGCCATAATCCTGGGCAATTTGACTGGCCACTAATCCTAATACGCCCCCTGGCCATTGGCGATCAGCTAAGACAATTACGCCCGTTGTAGATAAGTCCAGACGCTCCAGTTGTTGATTGACTTCGGCTGCGACTGTTTTCTGAAGAGCTTTACGACGAGTATTGGCTAATTCCGTTTCTTCGGCTAATTGTTGACAGCGTTGATCATCACGACTGGTTAATAATTCCACCGCAAAAGTCGCGTCGCCTTGAATACGACTAATGGCATTAATTCTGGGGCCAATCCCAAAGGAAATATCAGTGGGGCGATCGCCATTTTTTTGACACAATTTTAATAAGGCGGCAATGCCTGGACGGGTGGTTTGTTTAAGTTGTTTTTGTAGTTTTTGAATCCCTTTTTGCGCTAAATAACGACAGTCCCCTTGTAATTGCACCAGGTCAGCAATTAAACCGATCGCCACTAAATCTAATAAATCGGTGATCGGCGATCGGGGAATATCCGGTAAAGTCTCATAGAGAGCTTCCATGAGCTTATAAGCCACTGCTACCCCTGAGAGGTGATAGAGAGGATGATCTTCTGCAAAATACCGAGGATTAATGATGGCCAGAACGGGCGGACGTTGATCCGGTAACGTATGATGATCGGTAATAATAATGTCTAATCCTAAGGCTTGGGCATATTCAATTTCGGCTAAATTAGTGCTACCCGTATCACAGGTAATAATTAATTTTGTTCCCGATACCCTTAATTTTTCTAATTGGGGAATATTCAAACCATGAGATTCGGTTAAACGGTTAGGAATATAAAAGCTTAATTGCTCTCCTGGAGAGAAAAATTCCCCTAAGCCTTCCCATAAAACACTGGTTGCAGTAATACCATCGGCATCAAAATCGCCCCAAATAGTTACTTTTTCCCTGGCTTCCCTGGCTTTTTTAAGACGTTGTACGGCCCATTTCATTTCCTGCCCAAAGACAAAGGGACTGGTCGGATGATAGCGATCGCTGTCAATAAAGGGTAAGAGTTTAGCAATGGTATTAATGCCCCGTTGCCAAAGTAATTGGGCGGCAATTTGACCGTCAGAATCGGGACAAAAAGTTTTTACGGCTTTTAGAAAATCGACAGGAATTGATGTAGGGGGGCGAACTTGCCATTGGGGCTGGGGCATAAATTAAAAATAGTTTAAATAATTACAGGCGATCGCTTTTGAATTTCGGGTTACAATTACATAGATAACGATAATAACGATAATGGCACTTTCAATATCAGTCAAATAGGGGTATCATTATGACCATTAACCGAGTTAAAACCCAGTGGCAGTATTTAGAAACACGTCCCCACGCCTGGCGACGACAACTATACGTTAAAAACACCAGAATTAAGGCTTTTGATATTTGGTCAGATATGATCATTAACGAGATGACTGTCCAGGAAGCTGCTCTTAACTGGGAATTATCCCTGGCAGCTATCGGTGAAATCATTGATTACTGTGAGACCCATCAGACCTTATTGCAACAGGAAGCAGAACAGGAACGCTATCTTTTAGAAGCAAAGGGGATTAGCCTTGAGCCTAAAATTATTGTTAGATGAGGATTCTCAAGCCCAGCTTCTAGTCAAATTACTAATGGCTGCGGGTCATGATATATTAACCATTAACAAAGTTAACATGGCTGGTTCTTCAGATGAGGTTGTCCTTGACTATGCCAGACAAATAAACCGTATCCTGCTCACTCATAATTGTAATGATTTTGAATCGTTACACCAAATTAACCCAAAACATTCGGGGATTATAGCAGTTTATCGTAGTTCAAACCCATCAAAAAATATGAACTTTAAAGGCATTGTTAGAGCGATCGCTAACTTGGAAGCATCTAAGCTTACAATTGCCAATCAGTTCATTGTGCTTAATCAATGGAGTTATTAAGGGTAATCGCTAAAGGCTGACTTTGAAGATGATGAGGCTGAAAACAGAGCCAGTTATTTTTAATAATACTTAAAGACTATCTGCAAAATGAGCCGGAACAAACACTTCTAAAACTTTAGGAATTACTGCAAAATTAGCGGGTGTGTGGGTAATAAGCTCACCATCAGTATTAATTTTACGAGAGCGACGGGTAGTGATTTCTAACCTTTCAGCTTGTAACGTTCTTACCCAGGGAAGCAGTTGTTGTCGTCCCTGGGGTAAATGCAATAAAAGATGAAAAATTTGCCACCAATGACGCAATTCTAAACTATATAAATCCAAACGTTGATCATCAATGGTTGCATCGGCCGCGATCGCCATTCCACCGCCATAATAACGACCATTGCCCACCGCAATTTGAATGGTTTTGACCGTCACTGTTTGACCATTGGCCTGAATAGTGGCATGAAAAGGTCGCATTTGGGTTAAAACCTGTAGGGCGGTTAGAGCATAGGCCAAAATTCCCCAACGTCGTTTAGCTCCCCTGGTCAGTTTTTGGGTAATCTCAACACTAATGCCTAAACTAGCGACATTAAAAAAATAATTGTCATTGACTTGCCCTAAATCGATCGCCTTCCGATGACCCTGAGCAATTACCTGACAAGCCTCCGCGATCGCGTTGGGAATATTGAGAGTACGGGCTAAATCATTGGCCGTTCCCAAGGGTAAAATACCAAGGGGTAAATGATGTTCGACCAAACTATTGACCACACTGTTAAGAGTGCCATCCCCTCCCCCCACAATAACTAGATCAATAGAATCCGCATAATGATTAATAAAATCTGCGGAAGATTTTGCGGCCTTAACCGGAACCGTAATTAACTCAAAATCTAAATCATCGAGCAAATCAATTGCCTGAGCAAAAGCTTGTTTTCCACGACGAGCGTGACGATTAATTAACAATAAAGCCCGTCTCGTCATAACCCAGTCCTGCCCGTCTAAACCTTTCTAAAACTGTAAATAGTGCATTAACTGAACTGTCGTTTCCATCGGTAAACCCAGACGACGCTGAAAATCCACTAAGTTCTGGAACTGGCCATGACGTTCCCGTTCTAGCAACAGTCCTTCTGCTAATCCTAGATCAATAAAGGGGATTTTAATCAATTGTTCCAGGGTTGCCTGATTAATATTAAGACGCTGGGGAGCCAGTAAGCTTTCTGGATCATAGAAACTAAAGGATAGAATACCAGTTAACGGTTGTAATCTTTGTAGAGGAATATTCAGAGCCGCCGCCAAATCCGCCACTGAACAAAATTGCATTCCCATACCATTTAATTCCACCAAATTTCTGGCTTGATGGATAGAAATGCCCGGTAATCGTAACCATTCATCCACCTTGGCCTGATTTACTTCAATTTTAATCCCCAATTCTACCGCGATCGCCACTTCTTCGAGGGATTGGAAGCGATAAAATGGATCATTCAGAATTCGACGTTTCAAAGACTGTCGCCGCAGATTAATCATAATCATCTCAAGAAAAATCCTGTTGATAACTCTAGGTGCTGACAGTGAGGAGTTTATAGATCGCCAATAGATCTAAACCATGCGGTCAATCAGTTGACGACGCTTTTGCTCAAATTCATACTCTGATACTAAACCTTCCTGGCGTAATTGCTCTAATTGCCTTAAGGATTCGGCGATCGTGCTGACGGAAGTGGCATTAACCGCATTAATCGTCCCGTTTTGGCGCGGTGTATTAAGATTTAAGCCATTAAATTGCTGTGCAAAAGCGGCCTCGCCCTGGACTAAATACCAGACAGCATCAATAGCACAGGCAATACGAGGAATGGGAGTGTGCCACAGTAACAAGTAAATGCCGCCCCAAAGAGGCTGACCGAGATAAAATTTATGCAGTCCAGCAATCGGCCAGGGCAAAACCGTCGAAAGCAAGGCCAGGGCGATCGCCAGTTTACGTTTTTTAGGGTGACGGGTCAGTTGCTCAAAGAGAGACATAGACGACTTAGGCTAATTGGCTAAAAATTACTTAGAATTTAAGAAGTGGCCAGGATCGCTCTTGGCGGCCAAGACCGATAGATCGATACGGAAAACCGTATTTTACGATAACTTGCTTCTATTTTAGAATACAGAGGTGAGCATTGAGAAAACCCTTATTCAATTATCTCTTTTTGGGGAAAGCAGGACTACTATGGGATTTTTTGATTCGGAAGTCGTTCAACATGAAGCCAAACAACTGTTTGAAGATTATCAATCCCTGATGCAGTTAGGGGGTGAATATGGCAAATTTGATCGAGAGGGAAAAATTATTTTTATTGATAAAATGGAAGAATTGATGGATCGCTACAAAATTTTCATGAAACGCTTTGAGCTTTCTGAAGACTTTATGGCAAAAATGACGGTTGAGCAGTTAAAAACCCAGCTAGGTCAATTTGGTATTACCCCTCAACAGATGTTTGATCAAATGCAAGTTACCCTAGAAAGAATGAAGTCGGAAATTAGTTACTGAAATGCGGGGATTTTCCCTTGAGATTAACGGTATCTTGGCTAAACCTAGACTAAAATTATCTATTAATATTCTCTCAATTTTTTGGTTATAATGCCCTACGATTTTGCCATTATTGGCGGCGGAATTGTTGGCCTATCGACAGGATTATTCCTGGGTCAGCGTTTTCCCAATGCTAAAATTATTATCTTAGAAAAAGAAAGTCGATTAGCCTACCACCAAACTGGCCATAATAGTGGGGTCATTCACTCTGGTATTTATTACAAACCAGGCAGTTTTAAGGCAACATTTACCAAGTCAGGGAATCAGTCGATGGTGGACTTTTGTCAAACCCAGGCCATTCCCTACGATGTTTGTGGTAAAGTCATTGTGGCCACCCAGCAAAAAGAATTACCTCTCCTCGAAAATCTTTATCAACGGGGTCTGCAAAATGGTTTACCCGTTAAAAAGTTAAGCGCGGCAGCAGTCAAGGAACGCGAACCCCATGTGCGTTGTTTAGCTGGAATTTTAGTACCCACTGCCGGTATTACCAACTATCAAAAAGTTTGTCAGAAATATGGTGAATTGATTCAAGCTCAGGGCGGAGAGATTTTTCTTAATACTCAAGTCACTGGAATAATTCGTCAAGCCCAAGGTGATGCTAATTTTATTTTAGAAACCCATCAAAATCCCGTTGCTGCCAATTTTGTGATCAACTGTGCTGGCTTACAAAGCGATCGCGTTGCTCAGTTAGCAGGGGAAAATCCAGATGCAAAAATTGTTCCTTTTCGGGGAGAATACTATGAACTAAAACCTGAAAAACGCTATTTAGTTAAAAATTTAATTTATCCCGTTCCTAATCCTGATTTTCCCTTTTTAGGTGTCCATTTTACCCGTATGATTGATGGCAGTATTCATGCCGGCCCTAACGCGGTTTTAAGCTTGAAACGAGAAGGGTATCAAAAAACGGATTTTGATTGGCGCGATTTCAGTGACGTGATCACCTATCCAGGATTTTGGACGTTAGCCAGTCGGCATTGGCAAGAAGGACTACAAGAAATTATTCGTTCCTTTAGCAAAGCAGCCTTTGTCCACAGTTTACAGCAATTAATTCCCGAAGTAACGGCGGATGATATTATCCCGAATCCGGCTGGAATTCGCGCCCAGGCTTTGAAAAAGAATGGTCAATTGGTGGAAGATTTTCTGATCATTGAAGGGGAAAAAATGCTGCAAGTTTGTAACGCGCCTTCCCCCGCTGCCACCGCTTCTCTCGAAATTGGTAAGGCGATCGCCGAAAAAGTAGCAAGGCTTAACTAGTTGTAAGGAGCAGAATGTTAAACTATACCCACAAAAAAATTAGGGGTAGATAGAAGATGTTGATTTTAGCGGGAGATATCGGCGGAACCAATACCCGTTTATCAAAGAAATGGGTTTAAAACCCCGTCCTTTTAGGACGGCTTTAGTTGGTTTTGAATATATTGCTTAAGGACTTCAAGAGGTGCGCCACCAACACTGGAAACAAAATAGGAAGGACTCCACCGAGCCTCTTTGCCATAAGGTTTTTGGAATCCAGATTGACCGTAGCGACGACTAGAAACCCCCTTGAGCGCATTTACCATCTGAGAGATGGAGAGTTTTGGCAGAAATTCAATAAGCGCGTGAACGTGGTCAGATTCGCCATTAAATTCAAGAATTTGAAAATCCATTTTCTTGGCAACCTCTCCAAAGGATTTTTCTATAACAGCAAGACTTTCTAATGTCAAAATGGCTCTACGGTATTTAGTCACACAGACTAAGTGAACCTTAAGACTGGAAACACTATGACGCTCCCTTCGTAATTGGGTTGTCATTTTCATACAGACCAACTAAAATGTAGTTGCAGACCAATTCTAGCACGGTAAATGAAAGCAAGGTATCAATTCAGATTTTACCCAACTGACCAACAAATACGGGACTTATCCCGATTATTTGGTTGCGTTCGCGTAGTCTGGAACGATGCTTTGGCGGCTTGTAAAGGTTCTGAAAAACTGCCATCCTATAATCAACTTTCCAGTCTGCTAACCCAATCCAAGCAAACAGAAGAAAGGGTGTGGTTGACAGAAGTATCGGCGGTTCCCCTACAGCAATCGGTTAGGAATCTAAATGTAGCCTATCAGAACTTTTTCAATTCCGTTAACGGAAAAAGAAAAGGAAAGAAAATTAATCCGCCAAGATTTAAAAGTCGAAAATCAAAGCAGTCTGCTACTTTTACTAATGTAGGCTTCTCTATTAAAGGAGAAAAAGTTTACTTGGCAAAAATAGGCTACCTAGATGTGATGTGGAGTCGCCCACTACCCTCAGAACCTTCCAGTGTCACTGTAATTAAAGATGCGGCGGGTCGGTACTTTCTTAGCTTCGTTGTAGAGATTAATCCTGAAAAGTTACCCGACAATGGTAAATCTGTAGGGATTGATTTGGGTATAACTGATTTTGCTACTTTAGATAACGGAGAAAAAATCAAGTCTCCTAAACCACTCAAAAAGCGATTTAAGAAATTAAGAAAAGCTCAACGTAATTTGTCTCGTAAGCAAAAAGGGAGTAAAAGACGTGAAAAAGCACGATTGAAAGTAGCTAAACTTCACGCAAAAATCAAAGATATTCGTACCGACTTTTTGCATAAAGTATCCACTAGGCTCATTCGTGAAAACCAAACGATTGTGCTAGAGGATTTAAACACATCGGGAATGCTTAAAAATCGTAAGTTGTCTCGTGCAATTTCTGATTTAGGTTGGCGTAGCTTTAGGGATATGTTAAAGGCTAAATCAGAGAGGTATGGGCGTGATTTTAGGGTAATTTCTCGTTGGGAACCGACTACTCAAAAATGTTCTTGTTGTGGTCAAATTGGCGGCAAAAAAGAACTTTCTGTCAGGGAATGGACTTGTCTTTTCTGTGGAGAAACCCACGATAGAGATGTCAATGCTGCCAAGAATATTAAGGTCGCGGGAGGGCTTTCCGAGACTCGAAATGGACACAGAGGACGGCGTAAATCTAGCTTGCTAGTTGCTTCCGATGAAGTGTCAACCCGCCTATTACCCATTCAGTTAAATCTATTTGGGTAGATAGGAATCACCGTCGCTTCAGCGCGGTGAGGATGTCAAGTTTAACAGAAGTTAGTGCAGGGCGAACGCATCTTATTTTTGAAAGTTAGGCTGGATAAGGGTTTCCGAGATCATGATTGATTTTTTATGAAACGCTGAAAGTCTTATCAGATAAGGAGTCTAGAATTTAGATGCGTTTGCCCTGGAAGTTAGTGAGTATCATGTAACATGGTTTAATTAGTACGCAAAAGTAGGCTTCTAGGGGTTACTCTGTCTATCCATGTAAAGTTTTATTACAGGATTCAACATTTCTGAATCGCAGCAGAACTGGCATAAATCGGTACAATAACAGGAATACTTGTTTGCCAAACGAATGAAAACCCTACATCTGCAACTGAAGGAAAGCGATCGCCGCACGGTAGAGCTACGTTATCAAAGCGGTTCGGGCTACACAAGCCAGATATTGAACCTGGCAGAAATTCAGGAATTGTTAGAAGCGGAAAGGGTGAACTATACCGAGAAAAATCCGCGCTTGGTAGAATTTGGGCAACGGTTATTTAATTGGTTAGACGGATCGGGACGCTGGTTAAGTCGCTTAATTGACAGTCAAAGCGATCGCCTGATTGTCTTGGCCATTGATTGTAGTCAGGGGTTAGCGGTATTGCCCTGGGAAACGTTGCACGATGGGCGACAATTTTTGATTGATGGGGTAAATCCGACAATTGTGCCAGTGCGTTGGGTTGCTAAAAAGGAGAATTTACCCACTGAGAATTTACCTGAACGGCCTTTGCAGGTGTTATTTATGGCGACGGCTCCAGAAGATGTGGAACCTGTGCTGGCTTTTGAAGTGGAAGAAAGTTTGATTTTGCAGGCCACCGCAGGCATGGGTTTGGATTTACGGGTGGAAGAAAGTGGTTGTTTAACGGAATTAAAGGCTTTGTGGGGACGATTAGGGGGAAATTTTGATGTTTTTCATCTATCGGGTCATGCGGGGATTTCTTCAGGGGAAAAGGTCGAGCCTGTTTTTATTACGGAGAGCGAAACGGGGGAATGTGTTTATGCCACTGCCCAGGATTTAGCCCAGGTTTTTCAGCCGCGTTTTCCAGTATTGATCTTTTTGTCGGGTTGTCGCACGGGTCAGGGCAAGGCCAATCAAGCTGAAACGGCGGTCAGTTCGATGGCGGAGCAGTTAATTCAGCAGGGTGCGATCGCGGTTTTGGGTTGGGGTTTACCCGTTTTTGATCGTACTGCCATTTTAGCGGCGATGGCTCTCTATCAAGGTTTGGCAGAAGGGCGGCTCTTACCAGAGGCGTTGGCTTTGACCTATACGGCTTTACGTCAGCAAAAGGTGACGGATTGGCATTTGTTGCGGTTATATGTGCGGGGGAATGGTATCGGGGCCTTAGTGGCTCCCCCTGGGGATATTGTCTATGAGCGATCGCAGCCCCAGCAATTATTTCTTGATCCCCTTACTCAACAGGTCAGGGTAGCGGCTCCCGATGAGTTTGTGGGACGACGACGCATTTTACAAGCGGGTTTACGGCAGTTACGCAAAGATCGCGGTTTATTGCTCTATGGTCTGGGCGGTGTGGGCAAAAGTACGATCGCGGCGCGGTTATTGGAACGGTTACGCGGTTATGAGCGGTTAGTCATTCATCGCGGTTTGGATGAGGACAAGTTAATCAGTTTATTGTCCCAGTATTCCCAAACGGAGACGGGGCAAGGCATTTTGTCGGAAAAGTTACCGCTTCGCCAACGGTTAAGCAAGTTTTTAAAGTCGGGCTTAAATCAACCGAGGGAGCAGTTAATTTTTGTTTTGGATGATTTTGAGGCGAATTTGCAGGCACGGGGGGAAAGTCACGTTTTAAGCACAGAAGCGGCTCCCATTTTTGGGGATTTGTTAGAAGCGATCGCCCAATCTCCTTTAGCCCATCGGTTTTTGATTACCTGTCGTTATCAGTTTGAGTTAGAGCCGAAGTTACAGCGTTATTTTTTAGCTAAACAGGTACAGTCCTTGCGCGGGGCAGATTTAACCAAGAAGTGTCAGCGTTTGCTCTCTTTTAGTACAGATTCGACGGTAGAGGCGGATTTACGGGATCAGGCTGAAGCGATCGCGGATGGGAATCCCCGTTTATTGGAGTGGTTGGATTTGCTGTTACAGCAGTCGGATTTGGATATGACCAGCATTCTGGCGGCGATGCGGGGTAAGGAGCAGGAATTTCTGGAGGATATTTTGGCGGAGCAGTTGTTGGCCCAACAGTCGGCGGCGTTTCGGCAATTGTTAGCTTTGGGGTTGATTTTTCGGGTTCCTGTTCCCCAGGCGGCTTTAGCGGCGGTTTGGGGTGAGGGGGAGATAACGGTGATGAGCAAGACACAGAACATTGGTGTCAACTTAAGCCAAAATGCCTACTCACAAAAGATTAGCCTAAAAGCAGGCGGAAGTAAGAGTAGGCTGAAAAAAAGGTTAGTATATAAAAAAGTGAGCAAAAAACAAATGGCAAGACAACATCCTCGGAGAAAAGGAAACCCAGACTTACGTCGTAAGACAAATCAGCCAGGGGTAGAAATCCCTGAAATAACAAAAGAGTTGTTTGAATTACTAGAACCCACAATGTTTACACCATTAAAATATTTACAGGGAACTCATGAGAAAATGATGAGAGATAGGGTGCTAAATTTACCAGTAATGGTGGCATTAGTGTTAAGTATAGTGTATCGTCAAATAGCGGGTATAAGTGAAGCGGTAAGACTGTTAGAGGAAGAGGGATTGCTATGGGTAGCATCATTAAAAGTAAGCAAACAGGCAGTATCAAAAAGAATGATGAATGTGCCAGCCGAAATATTTGCAATATTACTAAAAGGAGTGTTAGAAAAAGCAGCCGAAAAAGGGAAGAAGCTCCAAGTAGGAGAAAAATGGGAAAAAATAAGAGAAAAGTTTAGTGCAGTGTGGATAGCAGATGGCTAAACGCTAGAGCAGATAAGGAAAAATATGAAAATAAGTAAAGAAGAAAAGAGTAAATTGGGGGGTAAAATAATGATGGTAGTGGAAGCCTTTACCCAAAGACCCGTTACTTTATGGTACACAGAAAATGATAAATCAAATGATAAAATATGGTGTGAAGAATTGGCAGCTAAATTACCAGAAAATGGTTTAATTCTCGTAGATATGGGATTTTTTAGCTTTGTGTGGTTTGATTTGTTAACAGAAGCTAAAAAGTTTTTTCTAACCAGATTTAGAGCGGGTACATCTTACAAAACCAAACAAGTATTGTCTCAAGGTAGTCATTACAGAGATGAGATTATCATTATGGGAAATTACCGTTCTAATCCTTGCAAGCATCCGGTGAGATTAGTCTCAGTATTATGGGGAACAATCTGGTATCAGTATTTAACAAATGTGTTGTCTCCCGAACAACTGTCCGCCGAAGAGGTCTGTGATTTATATCGAAGACGATGGACAATCGAAGAAGCCTTTTTATTAACGAAAAGACTTTTAGGACTAGCCTATTTATGGGTAGGGAATAAGAATGGTGTCCAAATCCAGATTATTTGCACTTTGATTTTCTATACGGTCTTAAATCAATTGGTAGGGGAAGTGGCGATTGCTCTAAATCAACCGAAAGAAAAAATCTCAGTAGAGATGGTGTTTCGGAGTCTATACTATGTAGCGAAGGCTATTGCTAGAGGAGAAAAGCCTGATACAGTAACCTATCTGGCTGAACGTGCTAAGTTATTTGGTTTGGTCAAAGCTGAGAGAAAGCGACATCGAGAAAAGGCCGCTCTCAATCAACAAATTTGGGAACCCATTCCTTTAAGTTGACACGGATGGACACAGAATCCCCCCACCTACGGCTTCCCCCCTTTGAAAGGGGGGCTAGGGGGGATAACGAGGATTTGGGGGATCAAGATGATCAGCAAAGGAAGTTAGAAGTGCTTGAGGAGACGGGTTCCCCTTATTCACAGTTTCCTACCCTGGAAAGGGGGGCTGATGAATTGGAGCGTTGTTTGGAGCGGGGTCGGGCGTTGGGGTTAATTGAGGTGTTTGAGCGACCCAATGTTTTACCGACTTATCGAGTACCGCGTTTATTGGCGGGATTGGTGGTTTTGCCTGGGGATGGGGAAGTTTTGGCCAAGGTGGGGGCTGAGGTTTTGCATCGTCTCTGGTGGGAATCGGATTATCAATACAGCGAAGAACAAGCCTTGGAAATTCATCGTTTGGCATTGGTAGGAAAAGCGGGAGAAATTGCCGTTAAAATTGCTGCTCAAATTACAGATAACTGGAACAATAAAAGTCGTTTTTGGGATGCCGTAAAAATTTGTCTGGAAACCCTAGAAATTGTCAACGATCATCAAATTTTTCATCAATTGGCAAAAGCTCAACAGCAATTAGGAGAAGTACAAGAAGCAACTTTTTACTATCAGCAAGCTCTCGCCACTTGTCCCGTTGAAGATGAACAAGAAAAATCCGTTATTATCCACAACTTAGCCACACTTTACGCGAATCAGGGAGAAATTGACCAGGCGATCACCCTTTATCAACAGTCTTTAGAACTCAAAGAAAAAATAGGGGATGTGCAAGGCAAAGCCGCTACTCTGCACCAATTAGCCATACTTTATGCGAATCAGGGAGAAATTGACCAGGCGATCGCCCTTTATCAACAGTCCTTAGAAATCAAAGAAAAAATGGGGGATATGCAAGGCAAAGCCGCTACTCTGCACCAATTAGCCATACTTTACGCGAATCAGGGAGAAATTGACCAGGCGATCGCCCTTTTTCAACAGTCCTTAGAAATTACTGAAAAAATAGGGGATGTGCAAATCAAAGCCGCTACTCTGCACTGTTTAGCCAGTATTTACGCGAATCAGGGAGAAATTGACCAGGCGATTGCCCTTTTTCAACAGTCTTTAGAACTCGATGAAAAAATTGGGAATGTGCGAGGCAAAGCCGCTACTCTGCACGAAATAGCCCGAATTTACGCGAATCAGGGAGAAATTGACCAGGCGATCGCCCTTTATCAACAGTCCATTGAAATCACTGAAAAAATTAGGGATGTGAAAACAAAAGCCTCTACTCTGCACCAATTAGCCATACTTTACGAGAATCAGGGAGAAATTGACCAGGCGATCGTCCTTTATCAACAGTCCATTGAAATCAAAGAAAAAATAGGGAATGTGCAAGGCAAAGCCGCTACTCTAGCCATGATGGGTCAATTATTGGTTGATGAAAAAGGGGATTATCAACAAGGTTTAGCCTACCTAGAACAATCCCTCGCCATTTTGCAACGATTACGTTCTCCTGATGCCGCTACCGTTCAAAGGATAATTGCACAGATTCGAGGGTAGGGAGACGGGGAGACGGGGAGACTGGGAGACTGGGGGACTGGGAGACGTGGGGGATGGGGAGGATGGGGTTAGGGGTTCAAGGCTTGAACCCAAAAACTTGAAAGCATTCTGGGAGATTTTTTCGCTAAAATCAAATGTACATATCGGTCAATCGTTACCATGAAACAACTCAAACAACTAACTTGTATTATTGAGCGCGAAGGCGATGATTTTGTCTCACTTTGTCCTCAAATGAATATTGCCAGTCAAGGTCATTCTGTAGAAGAAGCCAGAAACAATTTAATCGAGGCGATCGAACTTTTTTTTGAAACTGCTAGTCCCAATGAAATTTTAGCCAGAGCCTACTCAGAAATTTATGTAACACAAATTGAGGTATCAGTTGGGTAAATTAAGAGTATTATCCGCTAAACAAGTCTGCCAAATTTTAACTGAACAGGGTTTCATACAAGTCAGACAAAGAGGCAGCCATATCATTATGCAGAAAAAAATTGATGATTCTACGCTTACTATTCCAGTGCCTAATTACTCAGAAATCAAAATCGGTACACTGCAATCTATTATCAGACAATCCAATTTACCTCGCTCTTTATTTGAGTAATCGTAGGAATCCAAAGATTGCACCTAAAAAAATGGTTTGTCGATTCCCGACTTTGCCGCTTAAGAGGCAACAAGAATGAACAAGTTTTATAACGTACAATCTATTGAATTCAATCAAGAATGGATGACCCTAACTCTTGATATTGCCACCTATCAAATCCCAATTAAACAAATATCTAAACGTCTTTATACCGCCACCGATGCAGAAAGAAACTTTTATAAAATCTCTCCCTCTGGTTATGGAATCCATTGGCCAGCCATTGATGAGGATTTAAGTATTAAAGGTTTAATTAACCTTGCACTCCAAAATCAAGAAGTTGCTTAAAGTTTGGCGATCGCTCTTGCTCAACATGATAAAGTAGGGACGTAAGGTGTTCAGTGAGTTTATCGAACTGCTTGCACCCAAAGGCTTGAACTCATTTATTGATGTCGTAATATTAGACTTTTTGCAAATTCAAGAAAGTCCCCCTTTTTAAGGGGGATTTAGGGGGATCAAATTCTATTGTGCAAGAAGTCTATTGGAAGGCGATCGCTTAATCTCCAAGATAGGAATCTTTAAAAGCCTCTTTTATAGCCTTATGAAGCTCTCTATCAGGAGGCTGTTTTTCGTATTCTTTGTGTGTGTAAATCCAAACAAGATTGATGATCTTTGTCTCATTATCAACAAGATATATTAGGCGACCAAGCCGCGCCGCTCCCGACAAACTAGGAAGTCTTGCCCATTTTTGTTTTCTAAGTTGACACTTATCAATTGGTTCGCCACAAGGAAAACCTAACGTCCCGCCAACTTCTGGATTCTGAACAACTTCCTTCTTGAATTCATCTAAAAGATCAAGAAAAGCGCGATGTCCTTTTTTATCTCGCTTATAGTGAGTCTTGAGTAACTGTTCAAGACTTGAATTAAATTTGTTTGACAGAAACAGCTTGTATTGAACTGAGTCCAATTAGTCCCCCATTTCTTGGCATTCAACATAAGCAGAGGTAGCCGATTGAAGAACATCTTCTTGAAATTGAGGATTATCATTTTCAACCTTATCCAAAATTTCATCAACTAATATATCTAATGCTTCCACGCATTCAACAATCTGTTTTTGTCGGCCTTGAATAATAATTAGTAGAGAGTACCAAATCGCCTCAAATTTAGACAGCAAAGTGGGCCTAGATGTCTCGGTATCCAGCACAGAATAGGCAAACTCAATTAACTTCTCTTTGTGATCAGATGGCAGAGTATCCCACTGAGTGTTAACCAGGTTTGTTAGTTTTTTTATCAAAGCAAGGATGTCGCTTGTAGGCGAATGAGCCTTCTTTAGTTGCTTTATCTCGTTTAACTTTTGCTCATTAAACCAGCCATTAAGCGAAATGGAAGCAGTCGTCATAGCAAATGCCCCAGTAATAAATTGATATTCTTAGCTGATTGTAGCTGATCTTTGGACAGAGAAAGCTTTCTATAAGAACATTTAATGAATATCCGACTTAGGGAGACTGGGGTAGGGGTTCAAGGCTTGAACCAAAATAACAGTATTAGAATGGTTAGCCGATAATCATCTTGAAGGTAAACTGCTTCAACTCAGAACCCGTTATAATGATGAAAACTATATCATCAGCGATCGCCTAAGCAATGAACAAGCAATTACCACCAATGGCAAATACTACGGCGTAGAAGTGAGAGGGTGAGAGGTTTAGTATTTGATAATCTCTCTCCGAGTGGAATGACAAAAGAAGATTGGTTAAATGACTTTCATTACCAAAGTGAAGAATTTATTCTCAAAGAAGGAAACAACCAATGAAAACAGAAATTAAAGGCGGTTTATTTGAAATCTTAGCAAAAATTAAAGCCAAACCTGGACTTTATTTGGGCAGTCCTTCCCTTTCTGATTTATTTATCTTTTTAGCAGGTTATAAAACAGCAAGAAAGGAATTAGGTATTGAATCAACACCAGCAGAAAGGGTGTGACCTTTAGTTGATGAAGGAAAAGAAAAGTGTTAACATGGGATGAAAAGTGACAAAGAGGAAACAATGATGACAGCAAAACTAATTAATGTAGAGGGTTCAAAGATAAAAATAGAACTAACATTAGAACTCAGTCGTTCAATGTTGGATACAGAAATAAATATTCAAAAAGGCTTAAACGAAGTAGGTTGCATCGCCAGCAAAGAAGCCTTGAAATATTTAGATACAGATGGTTCACCCTTAAAAATCGGTGAAGAAATCTGGAAGAGTAAGGGAGAGCAACCGAAAGAATATCAAACACCTTATGGTGAGGTTATAGTGAATCGTCATGTATATCAGCGTTCACCTTTGAGGAAAAACGTATTGCCCCTTAGAAAGAGAAGCAAGGATAATCATAACATCAACGCCATTATTGGCAAAACAGGTATCCTCAAAAATGTCAGGGATGGCAGGCAAAGAGGTGAAAAATGATTTATTAGAAAATCATGGTAGAAAAGTAGCGCTATCCTATATCCAAAGATTGAGTGAAGCAGTAGGAAGTGTGGTACAGGCAAAAGAAGAAGCGTGGAGTTATGCCCCGCCCAAGGAGGATAGCCAAATTGCAACAGTGGGAATAGGATTAGATGGAACCTGTATGCTGATGTGTGAGGATGGCTACCGTGAAGCAATGGTGGGAACCGTTTCCCTATACGATAGTGAAGGCGAACGTCAACCTACAATCTATCTAGGTGCGGCACCAGAGTATGGAAAAAAGAGTTTTCTAGAAAGATTAGAAAGAGAAATTGAGCGAGCGAAAAACCGTTATCCAGAGGCAACATTGGTCGGGATAGCAGACGGGGCAGAATCAAATTGGAAGTTTTTAGAAAAGCAAACGGAAGAACAGATATTAGATTTCTATCATGCCTCTGGTTACTTAGGTGCCTTGGCAGAAGCGTTGCATCCGAATACCGTGTCAAAACAAAAAGAATGGTTGACTGAAAATTGTCGAGAACTCAAGCATGAAAAAGGAAAAGCAGGAGAACTGCTAAATCTGATGAAAGAAGTCAAAGAAGAAAAAAGTCATTCTAAGAATCTTACCGAGAAACTACAAGCGGCGATTACTTATTACGAGAATCATCAGCATCAAATGGATTATGCTGAATACATAGAGAAAAAGTATCCGATTGGTTCAGGTGTTACGGAAGCAGCTTGTAAGACGTTGGTCAAACAACGATTATGTTGTTCAGGGATGCGATGGAAGGAAAAAGGAGCAGGAATTATTTTGAGCCTACGAGCTTTGGTATTGACCAAGGAACGATGGAGTCAATTTTGGGCAAAACTTGATCAATATGGGTTCCCTGTAGAACCCTGATTACAACAGCTTTTATCAACTAAAGGTCGCACCCAGCAGAAATCAAATTTTATCAAGAATTTCATCAATTTTTTATCAAGAATTTCATCAATTTGTTGAAACAAAATATAATCTTCAAACTACTAATAGTTGGGCTAAAATTATTCTGCTCTATTGTAGCAATGAAAGCCAGGAATTTGAACGTTTCTTTCAACTATTAGAAGACTTTAAAACACTACATAACCAAGAACAGCACACCGATAATATTAAAGAGCAACAATCCCTTCTTGTGCGGATTTGAGGGTAGGGAGATGGTGATGAACTGTTACAACTACCCGATTAAAAATAAAAGACCCTAGGCGGCGATCGCCCTTGCTCAACACGATGGAGTAGAGTTTCAAGGCTTGAATCCATTGTGGGAGATTTTTTCGCTAAAATCAAATATACATATCGGTCAATTACTACCATGAAACAACTCAAACAACTAACTTGTATTATTGAGCGCGAAGGCGATGATTTTGTCTCTCTCTGTCCTCAAATGAATATTGCCAGTCAAGGTCATTCCGTAGAAGAAGCCAGAAACAACTTAATTGAGGCGATCGAACTTTTTTTGGAAACAGCTAGTCCTAATGAGATTTCAGCCAGAGCCTACTCAGAAATTTATGTAACACAAATTGAGGTAGCAGTTGGGTAAACTACGAGTATTATCGGCTAAACAAGTCTGTCAAATTTTAACCGAACAGGGTTTCATACAAGTTAGACAAAGAGGTAGTCATATCATTATGCAGAAAAAAATTGATAATTCTACGCTCACTATTCCAGTGCCTAATTAGGGCTTGCTGAAAAAGTCAAAAAACGAAAGAAATGTGGGTTAGGGAAGTATGGACTGAAAAAGCATAGATAACTTATCCTTATGGAAACAAATCAAAATACAGATTTTGTTTAATCTATTGTTCCTTTCTGTCTAAAAAGGTCAACACAAATCACTCCTCACAAAAGAGAGGAAAATTAACACCATTTTTCACAAGAAAAACGACTCTACAACTTTTTACTTTTTGTTTTCTTTTTTGTCTTCTGAAGTAGAGTAGAAAGATTCATTACCAAAAAGTTCATCGCAATTACCGTTTCCGAGGTCTCAGGTAGTTTGGCCATCACTCGACCAAGACTAAATTTCCTCTTTCCCTGTCCGAATTTACCCTCAATGGCATTACGCACTCTTTCATCTGAGCGTGCCTCTTTCTTTTTTTCTTTGCTCACCTCTTTCGGCGGTCTTCCCAATCGGGGACCACTCATTCTTATATCCCTTTCTTTACAATAAGCTCGATTCGCTTTTGTTCGATAGATTTTATCCACATGAACCGATTCCGGATAACATCCTGTTTCCCTTTTATATTCTTCTATTCGCGCTTGTAAATCTCCCGATTCGTTGTAATTATCCCAACTTAATTTGTCTAAGAAGACAAAGCCATTCACATTACTTGCCGATATTTTAGCTCCAAACTCTACTGCTTTTCCCGCTTTTCCACGCACTATTGGACGCACGTGAGGTTGGCTTACACTCACAATTCTGTTTTCTACTTTATTTGTCTTTTTTTCATACATTTCTAACTGTTGCTCATACACTTTTCCTATCGTTACAAGCTCTTCTTGCTCTTTTTTCGTTAGTTTTTCTAACTTTGCTCCCTCTTCTATCATTTTTTCTATATGAGACAAGTTTCTTTTTATATATCCTAGTTGTTTTTTTGTTCCTTTTCTTCTTTCTTTTTTTGACACACGACGTTTTTTTGCTATGGCTAAGTAGGGCTTGCTGAAAAAGTCAAAAAACGAAAGAAATGTGGGTTAGGGAAGTATGGACTGAAAAAGCATAGATAACTTATCCTTATGGAAACAAATCAAAATACAGATTTTGTTTAATCTATTGTTCCTTTCTGTCTAAAAAGGTCAACACAAATCACTCCTCACAAAAGAGAGGAAAATTAACACCATTTTTCACAAGAAAAACGACTCTACAACTTTTTACTTTTTGTTTTCTTTTTTGTCTTCTGAAGTAGAGTAGAAAGATTCATTACCAAAAAGTTCATCGCAATTACCGTTTCCGAGGTCTCAGGTAGTTTGGCCATCACTCGACCAAGACTAAATTTCCTCTTTCCCTGTCCGAATTTACCCTCAATGGCATTACGCACTCTTTCATCTGAGCGTGCCTCTTTCTTTTTTTCTTTGCTCACCTCTTTCGGCGGTCTTCCCAATCGGGGACCACTCATTCTTATATCCCTTTCTTTACAATAAGCTCGATTCGCTTTTGTTCGATAGATTTTATCCACATGAACCGATTCCGGATAACATCCTGTTTCCCTTTTATATTCTTCTATTCGCGCTTGTAAATCTCCCTGACTTTTCCCGTTAAGTGCGGATTGCAAGCTGCCAGCCTTGGCAAAGGTCATGCAACTTCAACCAACCGCGCCAAAGGACTTGGATACCGAGAGGAGTTTTACGACGATGTTCAAGATAACCACCAAGAAAAGCAACAGACTCGACAGCCCAAGCAACAGTCAAAATAGGGGGAAGTTTTTGAGAGGCGGCTGCTTTTAACACCTGAAGTTGAAGAGGATTAAGAATTTCAATCGCGAGAGCATCGGGCTGGGTACGATGAAGATAAGTAACGTGTAAAAGTTCAACAGCAATGACACTTAAAAAACCCAAAAGAGTTTTCATTCCATCAGAGGCAAGTCGATAACGCTCACTCTGACAACCAGACTTAAGGACTTTATGAAATTCTTCAACCCGCCATCGGTAGGTGTACCAACGAAGAATAGTGACAGCCATCTCAATAGTCTCAACAACTTCTGTAGTCAGAAGCATCCAAGATAAAGGAGTTTCGCCTTCGGGACAATCGATTTCTGTCGCATAAACAGCATAGACATTCAACGGGTCACGATTATCAAAACGATAGGGAGTTCGTAGATTAACTGAGCAAAATCGGACGGCAAGCTTAACCTTCCGTGCTTTTCTTTTTCCTGTACTCGGAATCTCGATTTCTTGATGAAAACGAATCGGTTCTGATTCCAAATGTTGCCAAAGTCGTTCACTATTTTTGTCTAAACTACGATTATGAGACGCTCTGACCAGCACTCCTGTATGCTTGAGTTGACGCACTGAGTCAAAGACTTCTGAAACATCTCCTTCTCTGTCAAATACATGAATTACCCTCGTTGAACTTTCTACCTGTTTCTCACAGGTGTTTAGAGCCTCTACCCATTTGTAGGATTCTTTTTCCTCAAATGGTCTTTGACGAGCTGCTTTTCTTTGTTCTTTCTGTCTTTCTTTTTTCTGCTTCGCCGTTTCATCTGTTGGGGGCTTTTCTTTTACCTCCCTATTCCACAGTTTTTGCCATAATAAACCTAATACTTGTCCTTTTTCTGGCTCAATTGCTAAAGCACTATGCAGTATTAATCCATTCCCTCCTTTTCCAGTCGGCCCATACCCTTCCCTTTTTTCCTTGATATTGCGATAATCTAAGAAGGTCGTATCTCCGACTGATAGCATTATCTTATATTCTTCTACGGCGGCAGTTGTCATTTCACAGTGCGGCTCTATTATCTTGACAAAGTCTGTTTTCGGATTCCCAAAAATTCATAGGCCCTCTTTAACTCGTTTCCTCCCTTAAACACTTCTGATAAGGCTTTTCCAAACCCCTCACTTAACTTTTTCCCAATCGAGAAGGCACGATTGTTTAGCCTCTCGTCTCCCAATTCACAACTGGCAAAGTTTTTTGTCCACCATTCCAACATTTTTTGACCTGCCCTTTAAGATTTTCTCCATTTTACAGTCTCATACTCCCTTCATCCTTTGTTTTTGAAATTTGAACGATAAGCGGGATGATGGCTTCAGAATATTTTTTTCCTGTCAAGAGAATCATTACTCAAACCCTTGCCAGATAAAGCCTCTAGAAGTTTGCATTGCTGGATTTTGGACTTAACGGGAAAAGTCAGGTAAATCTCCCGATTCGTTGTAATTATCCCAACTTAATTTGTCTAAGAAGACAAAGCCATTCACATTACTTGCCGATATTTTAGCTCCAAACTCTACTGCTTTTCCCGCTTTTCCACGCACTATTGGACGCACGTGAGGTTGGCTTACACTCACAATTCTGTTTTCTACTTTATTTGTCTTTTTTTCATACATTTCTAACTGTTGCTCATACACTTTTCCTATCGTTACAAGCTCTTCTTGCTCTTTTTTCGTTAGTTTTTCTAACTTTGCTCCCTCTTCTATCATTTTTTCTATATCAGACAAGTTTCTTTTTATATATCCTAGTTGTTTTTTTGTTCCTTTTCTTCTTTCTTTTTTTGACACACGACGTTTTTTTGCTATGGCTAAGTACTCTTTTCTTGCCACTTCCCTATAAGTCCTCGGCTTTTCTTTCCTTTTCTCTTTTATTTCTTCATACAGCTTATCTATTATTTTTTCTGTTTTTTCTCTGGCATCATTCAATATTCCTATATCCGTTGGATATTTTATATCTGCTGGTGTACAAGTCGCATCTAACAATAACTTTCCTTCATTTTCTTTTTTTTCTGACGCTACACCCGTCGCTTTTTTTTCTATTTCTTTATTAATTTTATTTATTAATTCCATTCCTATTTTTTTACGAAAATGAACCATCATTGACGCACTAAATGCTTCTTTGCTACTATAGCTTTCCATTCCTATAAAGTACTGTAAATAAGGGTTCTCTTTTATTTGTTCTACTGTTTCTCTGTCACTTTTTCCTGAAATTTCTTTGATAATTAATGCTCCTAATGCCATTCTAAATGATTTGGCTGGGGCTCCTTTTTTTTCTGTGAAGTTTTTTGCATATTCTTCCTCATATTCTTCCCAGGGAATCATTTTTGACATTTCTATCCAACGATTTTCTTCGTCTAACTGCCCGCCGAACAGATTTTTCAAGTTTTCTGGTGTTTCAATTGAGTACTGTTGCTTTCGGTACATCTGCTTTCTCTCTTCTTAATGCAATGGTTTTGAGGCATTCTACCCTATTTTCGTGCATTCTAGCGGTTCTTAATTCGCCTACTATTTTTCTCCGTAAAGGTTTCAGCTTTTTTCAGCAAGCCCTAATTACTCTTTTCTTGCCACTTCCCTATAAGTCCTCGGCTTTTCTTTCCTTTTCTCTTTTATTTCTTCATACAGCTTATCTATTATTTTTTCTGTTTTTTCTCTGGCATCATTCAATATTCCTATATCCGTTGGATATTTTATATCTGCTGGTGTACAAGTCGCATCTAACAATAACTTTCCTTCATTTTCTTTTTTTTCTGACGCTACACCCGTCGCTTTTTTTTCTATTTCTTTATTAATTTTATTTATTAATTCCATTCCTATTTTTTTACGAAAATGAACCATCATTGACGCATTAAATGCTTCTTTGCTACTATAGCTTTCCATTCCTATAAAGTACTGTAAATAAGGGTTCTCTTTTATTTGTTCTACTGTTTCTCTGTCACTTTTTCCTGAAATTTCTTTGATAATTAATGCTCCTAATGCCATTCTAAATGATTTGGCTGGGGCTCCTTTTTTTTCTGTGAAGTTTTTTGCATATTCTTCCTCATATTCTTCCCAGGGAATCATTTTTGACATTTCTATCCAACGATTTTCTTCGTCTAACTGCCCGCCGAACAGATTTTTCAAGTTTTCTGGTGTTTCAATTGAGTACTGTTGCTTTCGGTACATCTGCTTTCTCTCTTCTTAATGCAATGGTTTTGAGGCATTCTACCCTATTTTCGTGCATTCTAGCGGTTCTTAATTCGCCTACTATTTTTCTCCGTAAAGGTCTCAGCTTTTTTCAGCAAGCCCTAGGATATATAAAAAGAAACTTGTCTCATATAGAAAAAATGATAGAAGAGGGAGCAAAGTTAGAAAAACTAACGAAAAAAGAGCAAGAAGAGCTTGTAACGATAGGAAAAGTGTATGAGCAACAGTTAGAAATGTATGAAAAAAAGACAAATAAAGTAGAAAACAGAATTGTGAGTGTAAGCCAACCTCACGTGCGTCCAATAGTGCGTGGAAAAGCGGGAAAAGCAGTAGAGTTTGGAGCTAAAATATCGGCAAGTAATGTGAATGGCTTTGTCTTCTTAGACAAATTAAGTTGGGATAATTACAACGAATCGGGAGATTTACAAGCGCGAATAGAAGAATATAAAAGGGAAACAGGATGTTATCCGGAATCGGTTCATGTGGATAAAATCTATCGAACAAAAGCGAATCGAGCTTATTGTAAAGAAAGGGATATAAGAATGAGTGGTCCCCGATTGGGAAGACCGCCGAAAGAGGTGAGCAAAGAAAAAAAGAAAGAGGCACGCTCAGATGAAAGAGTGCGTAATGCCATTGAGGGTAAATTCGGACAGGGAAAGAGGAAATTTAGTCTTGGTCGAGTGATGGCCAAACTACCTGAGACCTCGGAAACGGTAATTGCGATGAACTTTTTGGTAATGAATCTTTCTACTCTACTTCAGAAGACAAAAAGTAAAAAGTTGTAGAGTCGTTTTTCTTGTGAAAAATGGTGTTAATTTTCCTCTCTTTTGTGAGGAGTGATTTGTGTTGACCTTTTTAGACAGAAAGGAACAATATATTAAACAAAATCTGTATTTTGATTTGTTTCCATAAGGATAAGTTATCTATGCTTTTTCAGTCCATACTTCCCTAACCCACATTTCTTTCGTTTTTTGACTTTTTCAGCAAGCCCTAAATATATTTTAGGAATAAAACTAATCTATGAAATTCAACGTAACCATTGATCGAGATGAAGATGGTGTTTGGATTGTGAAATACCCCAGTATTCATGGCCGTGTCAGTCAAGGGGAAACCAAAGACCAAGCCTTAGCCAATATTCAAGATGTCATTATTGCTTGTCTTCATGTTAGACGTGATTTAAACCTACCAAATCGGCCCTAAATCCAAAACAAAACTCGATAATATTTCCTCTCCCGATAAACTGTTAGGATTCTCCAAAACCTCTAACGCTTGACCCTGACGATAAATTTCAACCTGTCGGTCTTGACGATTAATCAACCAACCCAATCGAGTCCCATTTTCTAAATATTCCTGCATTTTTTCTTGTAAAATCTTTAAATTATCACTTTTAGATCGTAATTCAATCACAAAATCAGGACAAAGCGGCACAAAACCTTGTTGCTGTTTTAACATTAAACTATTCCATTTTTCTAACGGTATCCAAGCCGCATCAGGAGATTTATCCGAACCATTCGGAAGTTTAAACCCTCCTGAAGAATCAAAAGCAATACCGAGTTTATTACTGCGACTCCAGGATTGTAGTTGATAAGCAATTTCCAGATTGCGATTACTGGTTTCTCCACCTGTGGGGGGCATAATCATTAAATCTCCTCGGCAAGTTCTCTCAAAACGTAAGTCGCGATTGTTTTGACACAGTTGATAAAACTGCTCATCCGATAAGGTCAAGGGATCAAGCTTAATCGTTAGAGGACTCATTCTATTCAAGACGCAATTATTGCTAACTCCCTTCATTATAGTCTATTGTTCTGCCCTGTCAATTCGTGTAAATCATAGCAGTTAAATACTTTTTCAGACCAGCATTACCAATATTGACGATGCAATTACAGCCGATCTTCAGGTTAGACGCGACTTAAAACTACCAAATCGGCCCTAAATCCAAAACAAAACTCGGTAATATATCTTCTCCCGATAAACTATTAGGATTCTCCAAAACCTCTACCGCTTGACCCTGACGATAAATCTCAACTTGTCGGTCTTGACGATTAATCAACCAACCCAACTGAGTCCCATTTTCTAAATATTCCTGCATCTTTTCTTGTAACACTTTTAAATTGTCACTTTTAGACCGTAACTCAATCACAAAATCAGGACAAAGTGGCACAAATCCCTGACGTTCCTCTGGTGTTAACCCATTCCATTTTTCTAACGCAATCCAGGCAGCGTCAGGGGATTTATCTGCACCGTTAGGCAATTTAAACCCTGTCGAAGAATCAAAAAATATTCCTGTTCCGTTTTGTTCTGTCCAAATTCCTAATTTAACGATAATTTTGGCATTACGATTGCCTGTTTCTCCTCCTGTTGGCGGCATAATCATTAAATTTCCCTGGCGATTTCTTTCAAAACGTAAGTCACGATTATTCTGACACAGTTGATAAAACTGCTCATTCGATAAAGTTAAGGGATCAAGCTTAATCGTTAGAGGACTCATTCTGTTTAAGCGGGAATTATTGCTAACTGCCCTCATTATAATCTATTGATCCGCTCCGTCAATCAGTGCAAATCCCTCAAGGCGAAACCAAGATCAAGCCTTAGCCAATATTCAAGATGCTATTATTGCCTGTCTTCAGGTTAGACGCGATTTAAAACTACCAAATTGGCTCTAAATCCAAAACAAAACTCGGTAATATATCTTCTCCTGATAAACTATTAGGATTCTTCAAAACTTCTACCCCTTGACCCTGACGATAAACCTCAACTTGTCGGTCTTGACGATTAATTAACCAACCCAATCGAGTCCCATTTTCTAAATATTCCCGCATCTTTTCTTGTAACAATTTTAAATTGTCACTTTTAGACCGTAACTCAATCACAAAATCAGGACAAAGTGGCACAAATCCCTGACGTTCCTCTGGTGTTAACCCATTCCATTTTTCCAACGGTATCCAAGCTGCATCAGGCGATTTATCCGCACCATTAGGTAACTTAAACCCCGTCGAAGAATCGAACACCTTACCCCGTTGAGCCTGTTTATTCCAATATCTCAATTGATAGTTAATTTCAGAATTGCGTTCTCCCGTTTCTCCGCCAGTGGGGGGCATAATCATTAAATCTCCTCGGCAAGTTCTCTCAAAACGTAAGTCACGATTATTTTGACACAGTTGATAAAACTGCTCATTTGATAAAGTTAAGGGATCAAGCCTAATCGTTAGAGGACTCATTCTGTTTAAGCGGGAATTATTGCTAACTGCCCTCATTATAATCTATTGATCCGCTCCGTCAATCAGTGCAAATCCCTCAAGGCGAAACTAAAGACCAAGCCTTGGCCAATATTCAAGCAAGATGCGATTATTGCCTGTCTTCAGGTTAGACGCAATTTAAACCTACCAAATTGGCCCTAAATCCAAAACAAAACTCGGTAATATATCTTCTCCCGATAAACTATTAGGATTCTCCAAAACTTCCACCGCTTGACTCTGACGATAAATCTCAACTTGTCGGTCTTGACGATTAATTAGCCAACCTAATCGAGTCCCATTTTCTAAATATTCCTGCATCTTTTCTTGCAAAACCTTTAAATTATCGCTTTTAGACCGTAACTCAATCACAAAATCAGGACAAAGCGGCACAAAACCTTGTTGCTGTTTTAACATTAAACTATTCCATTTTTCTAACGGTATCCAAGCTGCATCAGGGGATTTATCCGCACCATTGGGTAATTTAAACCCCGTCGAAGAATCAAAAGCAATACCGAGTTTATTACTGCGACTCCAGGCTTGTAGTTGATAGGCTATTTCCAGATTTCGGTTTCCCGTTTCTCCACCTGTGGGGGACATAATCACTAAATCTCCTCGGCAAGTTCTCTCAAAACGTAAGTCGCGATTATTTTGACACAGTTGATAAAACTGCTCATCCGATAAGGTCAAGGGATAAAGTTTAATCGTTAGAGGACTCATTTTGTTTAAGACGAAATTATTGCTAACTTTCTCTATTGTAATCTACTGATCGGCTCCGTCAATTGGCGTAAACCTGTGGATTGAAACAGCGATCGCTTTTGGTTTTTCACTTCTTTTGATGTTGGGCGATCGCCTGGGAAAAGCCAAGTACCACAATAATATTAGAGATCGTTAATAAAGATTCCGCGCTACCGTGAAGCCAATCCACATTGGCCAACATTTCCCCATAGTGAATCTTGGCGTAAATTCCGGCGGGAATGGTGACAGCCACAAACACCAATAAAAAATAAAAGCCAAACAGAACAAGCCGAGGAGCCTGTTTTGAGCGGGTCAGAAACCACAAAAATCCTAGATAGGGAAAGAGTGATAAAGCAAAGAGTGTATCTTTAGACAGCATAGAAGTCAGATAGGTATATTCCCAAACAGCATTTTCCCATTATCTTGTCACCAAAACTTCATCCCCCTGACACAGGAAAGTCAAACACGACTCCTATATTAGGAATTGTCAGCCCAAAACCGTTTTCCCTATTGCTCCTCATCGGGCTGACTTTTTTCCTCCTTTCCTCTGGACTTTAACTTTGGTGAAATCATTATGAGAGACTATAGCGTAAATCATTCTTCTCCTTCTAACCCTAAACCGTCGAAGAAACCGATCGCCTATCTGGGTTTGGTCTTACTGGGCATGGGCATGGGAATTGGCGGAACCTATGCTGTTAGTAATCCTCAAGGGTTTGCCCACCTGTCGAAAAGTGCGATGCTTGCCCCTCAGTCTGCGGTAGAAACTCCAGCCGCGATCGCCGGTATTCCAGCCCCTAGTAACTTTGTTGTGGATGTGGTCAAGGAAACTGGCCCCGCCGTTGTTCGTATCAACTCCGAACGGAAAGTGGAAACCGAAGCTCCAGAAATGCCCAATGACTCCTTTTTCCGAGACTTTTTTGGTTCCCAAGTGCCGAGCTTTCCCCATGGCCAAAGTCAAATTCAACGGGGAACAGGTTCAGGTTTTATCGTCAGTGATAATGGTCAAATTTTAACCAATGCCCATGTGGTGGCTGGAGCCGACGAAGTAACTGTCACCCTCAAGGATGGTCGCACGCTCAAAGGACGGGTATTGGGTAGTGATCCGACAACGGATGTCGCAGTGGTCAAAATTGAAGCTGATCATTTACCTGTTGTTAAAGTCGGGAAATCTAATCAATTACAAGTGGGCGAATGGGCCATTGCGATCGGTAATCCTTTGGGTTTAGATAATACTGTCACCACGGGAATCATTAGTGCTACAGGTCGGAGTAGCTCCCAAATTGGTGTAGGGGATAAACGAGTAGAATTTATTCAAACTGACGCGGCCATTAACCCAGGCAATTCTGGTGGCCCCCTTCTCAACGCCAACGGTGAAGTCATTGGTATGAACACAGCCATTATTCAAAATGCTCAAGGCATTGGGTTTGCCATTCCGATTCAAAAGGCCCAACAAATTTCTAAGCAAATTATTGCTAAAGGTAAAGTGGAACATCCTTTTCTAGGGATTCAGATGGTAGAAGTTACCCCAGAATTAAAGCAAAAACTCCAGGAAAGTAATGGTGTAACCCTGAAAGCGGATCAAGGCGTTGTCATTATGAAAGTACTACCTAATTCGCCTGCCAATCTAGCTGGTGTGGAATCGGGAGATGTGATCCAAGGCGTTAACGGACAAAGCATTAAATCTCCTAATCAGGTTCAGGACTTGGTTGAAAATACGGCGATCGGTTCTGAGTTGCCGCTCCAGGTTTCCCGTGATGGCAAAGATCTAACACTCAAGGTTAAGGTTGGTGTCTTGCCCAATGTAGCTCAATCAGAATAAATGAGTGGCCGGACTCAAAACCCTTGATCAACTTTTTCTAACCTCTATTGTGAACACTCCAATGGCCCCAATTGTTGGGGCTTTTTTTGTAGTTGGTACTATGCGGATTTTCCAAAACTGGGCTAAGATACTGGGGCAGCTAAGTATTCCAATATTGCTTTCGATTCTAGCCCTTCGATGAGTTATTCTAATCCCTCTTCTCCCAGCCCAGATTCTATCACGGAAGAACAGCCTTTCTTTCACGCCGAGCTAGTGCAATCAGGTGAAGGCAAGGATGACTATTCTCGAACAACATCAAGCTTATTGCATCTACCTCGGCAGGAGAATCTCGCTTACTCAGAGGAGGAAATTCAGACCACAGATACAATTGACTTTAATTTTCTTTCTTCCTCTGCTTCTTGTTCGACTCAACCGGAAACCGCAGGGCGATCGCTGCTGGCAATGGGAAAAGGGCTGCTCACACCCTGGGGAATCAGTGGTCTTTTTTGCTTCTTGTTGGCCAATCTGCTGTTAACAGTCAGTCAGTTTTCCTCGTTACAAGCAACTTCTAGCCCCGCTACTACGATCGCCACCGCCGTGCCAACCGCTTCTGTTCCAACGGCGAACCCTTCTCTGCGATTAGATGGAGCCTACCCATCTCCGCTCAGTATTAACCAACTCAGTGAATTACCTAGTCCAACGGTTGCAAACCCATCAACCCAGCCGACAACTAATCTAACGGCCCATCAAGCGATCGCCTCCTTAGAAACGGTTCCTTCCCTTCCCCCAACCTCGGTTAATTCTGCCCCTGCCAATGAAAGTTTAGCCGCCCTGCTTCTGCCCCCTTCTTTACAACCCCAGATTTCCTACTCCACTGCTCTACCCCCCAGTCCCCCTCGTCCCCAACTACCTCCGCGTTCCCCCGTTGCTGGTCAGTTCAAGATTGCGCCTCCCCTTCCGTCCCAAGCCGTTCCAGCTAATCATTTTCCCACCGTTGCGGTTCGCCCTTCCCATCTTCCCGCCTCTGTTCCTCTCCCCCCCCCCGCCCCCCATCTCATCCCAGATTCCCCCCAGCCTGGCAACCTTGAGCAATCCGACCGCCGTTGCTCCGGTCAACTCAACTAGTCCGGTAAATAACGTTGCCAATCCGCCTGCCCCGATCAACAATCCCGTTTCTTCAGGAGTCAATCCGTCCCTGTCCGCCCCAACCTCAACGGCCTCTTCCCCCGCGTCAGAGCAAATCCTACGTCAAATCCTGAATCAACAGAATCAAGGACTGAGTGAGGAGAATCCTACTGCTCAAGAAAGCTTTAACCAAAAAACTCGCAAAAAATTACAGACCCTCTACAATCAGAATCAGGGGGTTGTCGCTAATCCAGAAAACCCAGAAACGCAAGGGTTAGTCAATCAACTTCAGCAACTGAATCAGCCAGAATAGTGACTGAAAAGTAATGAGTTTGTTAACACGCTTTCGGCAAGTCATTCGCGCACAGTGGACAAGTCTGGGGCAGGAAAGCCAAGACCCGGAAAAGTTGCTGACTGAGATGACCACGCAGATGGAGTTGGAATTAATTGAAATGCGACGTGCTTTAGCGGAGGCGATCGCGACCCATAAAAGCTCAGAGAGACAATTAGCAGCCCAACAGATAGCGGCTCAAAAATGGTATGAACGGGCTCAACTGGCGATCGATAAAGGCAATGAAAATTTAGCAAGAGAAGCCTTAGAACATCGTCAGGCCTATCAGCATCATATTCAGGTTTTGGAACAATCCTTGGCAGAACACCAACCCGTAATTCGACGATTGAAGGGCGATCTGCAAACCCTAGAACGTAAATATAGTGAAGTTAAGGCCAAAAAAAGTTTGTATCTGGCTCGCTTAAAATCGGCTGCTGCTGCCCAAAAGTTACAAGAAATGATGGGGGGTATGGATCATCTCAGTGCCAGTAGTCTCTTTGAACGTCTTGAGAACAAGGTTTTAGAATTAGAGGCTCAGTCCGCTCTTACCTCTTTCGTCAATGATCCCCTTGAACAAAAATTTGCTACCTTAGAAGACCAGAAAGGTATTGAGGCCACTCTCAATCAATTAAAAGCCCAACGTCGCTCTCTGCCCCCTTCCTAATTTTTGGCTATCTTCATGAAATCTTTGCCCCTACCAGCGATCGCTGATTTAAAAACAAACCAATTCTGGTTATTAGGATTGGCCGCTTGTTTAATCGGCATTCATTTCACCCTGACAGAACAGGCTAATTCCTCCGATTTTTTGGGATTGAGTATTCTGGTTTGGTTTGCGATCGGTTCTCTGATTAATCGTAAACGCCACACCCTTAAACTGAACAGTGACTTCCCTTCCACCTTATTGGGGGGACTCTTGATTGCAATTGTGCTATTAAGGAGTGCTAATGCCGTTGTTAATCCGGGTCTGACCCTCATTCCCCTTATTAGTGGTATGGGATTAGCTCTGCTGGCTTCTGGTTTTAAGGGTCTGGGTCAATATTGGCGAGAAATGATTATGTTGGGGCTACTAGCCATTCCGGCCGAATTGGGCATTGGTATTCTGAATATTGCCAATCCTTTAGCCCTTGTAATTACCAAATTGGTTGGTTTTAGTCTTTGGTATTTGGGCTTTCAAGTATCAACCCAAGGTAATCATCTCTATTTACCGACCGGTGGCATTATTATTAATGATGTCTGTGCGGGCGTTAATAATCTCACCTATCTTCTCAAAGTTTCTATCATTTTTTTACTATTATTTCCTGTCTCTGGTTGGAAAAAAAGACTTTCTGTTCCCCTCGTCGCTTTAGCCCTAGCATTTATCATGAATATTAGTCGTGTGGCGATTCTTGCTGTTCTTAGCCCCAGTGACCCGACTGCTTTTAACTATTGGCACGAAGGCGAAGGCTCCTTAACCTTTACCCTCATTATTGTTATTCTGTTTGGGACTTACTACTTGTTTCTGCTGCGCCGTGAAAAAACGTTATCATGACCCCACCCCCATCATCTAACCTTCCCCTCAATTCACCAGTTCCTCAACCCTATAATTGGCCTTTCTGGCGACGCGCAATCCTCATCGGCCTTTGTAGCGGTGCGCTGTTGACCTTTGTAAAAGTCCTCTTTTTTCCCCAGTCCTATCGTCTTCAACCCCTGAATTTTCCCGCCACTGTTCCCCTTCCTAATTGGCAACAAGCTCCAGCGATCACCCTTTCTAAACCCACCCAAGCAGAGGCAGATAAACTATTTAATTTCATCAATGGTCAAGCTTACCAGTATCGTCAAGGGCCAAAGACTCTAACCATCGAGATGCGTTACTTTGCACCAAGTGTCGGTGATGTTAAGGCACTGATTACCTACTATCGCAATGCCAATGTCCCCCCCCTAACCCTCAAGCAAATGCCTGGTATGGGCTATTATGCCTTACTGACAGATAAACAGCGATCGCACCTCACCGCTTGCCTCACCCCAAAAGGCGGTACTGTAGTAACAAGAGAACAATTTTTTCAAACTCGTTATACTAGCGATCTGCGTCCGAATCGTTTACTATCATGGATGGTTGGTCGTACTCCTTTGCTGGATAATCGTTGTCTTTGGATGGATCTATCTTTACCAGAAAACAACATTTCTGAACAAGGCAGTAATTATACTTTGCTCCAACAAGTTTGGCCCACTTGGAGCCAATGGTGGCAAACTTATTTTGAACAACATCTTCCCTAGCAGGATTTCCACAGCCAATAGGTGATAAAAATTCTTTAGGATCCCCTTTCCTGTAATCCTCTGAATAATTGACAATAACTTATGTTTCCTTTGGACAACGAAAATTTAAAAGCACAAATAGAAGACCTACAGGGACTCTCTTTTAGTTTCCGCCAAGCACTCAGTATTTTCCGTTGGTTAGGTTATGGCTTATTATTATTTACTCTCTTTGATTGGTTAGATGTCCTCACTCCCTTGAAATTCATGAATCCACTCTGGGAATTTCAAACCATTGGTGCTCTCGTGGAAAAAGTTGTTGTTCCCTTACTCGCCTTTGTTTTGGTTTTTAGTGGCGCAGAAGTCAATCGCCGCCGGTGGGAAGCTTCCCTTTTGAAATTCTTATCGTGGTTTACCCTGGTAATTGGCATTCTTTATCTGCTAATGGTTCCCCTAGGGCTACTTAACACGATTCGTATTAATGAAATTAACAGTTCTCAAGTCTTGAGCCAAGTTGATAAACAAGTTGCTCAGATTAAAGCAGTTCAAACTCAGTTGCAAACAGTCAATAATGAAGCGCAAATGCAGGAGCTATTACAAGCACTACAAAAAGGGGGATTAGCCATTACCCCCAAACCTGGAGAATCTGTTGAAACCATTAAAAAAGATCTCAGTAGTTTTATGACTGGGGCCAAAGAAAAAATGGAAAACCAAGCCAAGGAAGCACGTTCTAATCAACAATTTGCCCTATTTAAGAGTTCTATCAAATGGAATCTCGGAGCAGTGATTGCCGGAGTTTGGTTTATTGGTATTTGGCGACTAAGTGAATGGGCCAGATTCTGAAATCGCGACCCCATAGTAAAAGGTCCAGCTTTTAAAGATACTGCAAAAACAATAACATCTACTATAATGAGGGGTATTGTATTGGGAACGCCCAGTATTCTTATCTCAATACTCTGCATTTGTTCGCCTTTTCCTCCTAGTTTAACGTGAGGAGTTCTCTAAATGATCAATTTCAAAACAGTTTCTCTGGGACTGGTAGTCTCTGGTCTGGGCTTTCTTGCCCTGACTCCGGATGCACAAGCCTACAGTTTTGACTTCTTGGGTGCCAGTCCTAGTGGTGGTTCTATTGATTGGAAATTCGGCTTCAATTCGGAAGGATTTGACCAATCCCTCGGCAATGATAACAGAATTGTCTTTAGTGGTTTCAGTGGACTTAAATCAGCCGGTTTTGCTGCTGCCATGAGTTCATCTACCGGTGATACAATTGTCGTACCTAATACATTGGTGTTTCAAACGGTGGTAAATGTTGATCCCTCTATTGGAGAAGTTACCTATACCGCCCTCTCTAATGTGAATCAAATCAACGGTAACGTAAAGTATCAAACCTTTGTTGTCACTGCTGATGCTGTTCCTATCGGATTTGTCTCGGGAGATTATCAACTGCCCAATGGAAGTTCCTTGCTGCCTAATGGCCCCCAACCGAGTCCTGTTCCTGAACCCTTGACCATCCTCGGTTCTTTAGCGGCTTTGGGCTTTGGTGCCTTTGGCCAAAAGGAATATGCTAAAAAACAGTCTCAAAATAGTGATTCTGAATCTTACCTAAGATTTAGCTAGTTCGATGGGAAGCCCCACGCTCTACCGACAGGTGAGCGATGGGATGAAAGTCGAGTTAATCGAGTGGCTCAATGCCGCGAAGATTAACAAAAAGTGCTATTATTTGGACAAGGCAATAAAGAACCTGATTGCCATAAGGGTTGATTTCCTTCCCGTAAGATGTCTGATAAGCCTCTGATTGTTGGCACTTCTTCAATGAAGAAGATTCGATCAATAACAAGCGACTCCGTTGCATGGTTCAAATAGGATGAAAAAGAAATTTCAAAAAGTGGGGTTGGGCATCGTCTCACTATAAAACGCTCCAGTCCAGTTCCATCGTAGAACGACTTTCTGGTGGGAGAAGCCCACACTGTACCGCCTAAGCGGTTAGTGCTGGGAGTATGTCACGTAAAGGCCAACCTATGCAGGAACTATTACAAGCACTACAAAAAGGAGGATTAACCATTGCCCCCAAACCCGGAGAATCTGTTGAAACCATCAAAAAAAACCTCAGTAGTTTTATGACTGGGGCCAAAGAAAAAATAGAAAATCAAGCTAAGGAAGCGCGTTCTACTCAATAATTTGCTCTATTTAGGGCTTGCTGAATAAGTATAGAACCCTTGCCAGATGATGCTTTCAAGCATTTTAAAAACGATCAGGTGCAAAGTTATGGCCTTTAGAGACTCAAAGCCCATGCACGTCGTTGGAAAACTGGGGGTTGAAATTGGAAACAACTCTCTGAAGTCACCATTTTTCGCGTCCTGTGGCATCTAGGTTCGTTTTGTGGACTTTTTCAGCAGACCCTATTTAAGAGTTCTATCAAGTGGAATCTCGGCGCAGTGATTGCCGGAGTTTAGTTTATTGGTATTTGGCGATTAAGCGAATGGGCCAGATTCTGAAAGCGCGACTTCTAGCAACTTTTTTCTCAAAATAAACACTGACAATAAAAATATCATTCAGATAGGAGTAAATAAATGACAAGTAATACTCAATAAATTACTATTTGTACTTCTATCTATATCAAGTATTACAGTTAGTCGAAATCGTCAAAAGTCCTAGTAAACAAGCATTTGCTTTTCTCACTCGGCAATAGTTTAAATGGTCAAAATCCGTCATAAGACATAGTTGATAGAGAGTTTTAACGCTTAATAATCATGATAGACTGCCATAAGTGACAGGGAAAACGCACTAATCACTAAAAACTTTACTCCGCAAGGATTTTATATCTCTATCAAGGATTTTATATCCATATTTAGGTAAATTGAGAGTGAAACCCTTATGGAGTAAGTTGTTTAAAAAAAAGATACGTTCCCTCTAGCGTCAGTGATTACTTACCAGATACTTATGCATAGACTTAATGTCAACGTTCCCGAAAAAGAGATGGAAATACTTCGACAATACTGTGAACAGGAAGGGAGAACCCAATCTGATGTTCTCAGAGAATATATTCGCTCATTAAAACGAAAGTTGAACAAGCGCATCGAAAGTAGTCAATGAGCTATTGGCAGTTAACAGAAACTGAGAATGTCAACGCACAAACAAAGGCATAATTTCAGCCGCCGTGTACAATCCGTATAACCCCCGTTGATGTAAGCGTATCCCTGCTTTTAAATAACCGAAGGCAGGCCCGCAAACATTGGCCGCCATACTGGTTTCATCTCCTAAGGTGAAGGTGTGAGTTGAAATTTTGCCTTCAAAGGTGCGTCCTGTAATCTTGACATTGGTACTCAATGGTTTCTTCGGATTACGAGTGTCAACAACGCCCCCCACAGTGACCTGTTCGCGATCGCAAATGCCGGCTAGTTCCAGCATAATGTCATCAGCATGTTCCATATTTTCCAAGGCCAAAATACCGTTGGTTTGATCGAGTAGCATGGCAACTTCTTCATCGGTCATGGCTCTGGCCTTGTCCACATCATAGCCAGGCATATGAGCAATATCTTCTCGAATCGTGGCACGATAGGCTTCCCAGTTAGCAATACCGACCCCAAAGGTAATTTGAACGCGATGAACCTCGGCATAACTTTGGGCTGCTAAAGCCGCTGCTGCCGTTAAGAGTCCAGGAGTCGCTCCACATCCAGTCATATAGGTAATACCCGCAGTGGCCAACGAGTCTTTTAGCTCCAATAGCTGCTCTACGGCACTAGTGCGTTTCAGGGCATCAACTAATACGCCTTGCCAACCGGATTGGATAAAACGGCGAGCGACATCGGCCATAAAGGTATTCGGCAAGTTAGGTAAGGCGAGAAAATAGCCATCTACTTTTGCCTGGGACAATAATTCGTCAATACTGCGATCGCTCAAAACCCCAGAGGGATCTAAATAACCCAGAGAACCTTTTTCCTGATAAACGGCGATCGCGGACTGAAGTGGTAAACCTTGAGCTTGATAAGCGTAACCTTTATGATCGGCGGCAGCAACCCAACGCATTTCCTGTTTTGGAGCGAGCATCTGCGCGGCTGCTTGGCCTAAACCGCCAAAACCAAGGATCCCTATTCGTAAAATTTGAGGGTGTTCTTGTCTATTCATACAGTTTTTCCTTTGATCTAGATGATTTTCTAATTATCTGTTCAGCATTAGCACTTTGTCACGGTAATTGGAGCCAAAACGATGCTGATACATTTATGCAACAGAAAGCGGTATATTACCGCATTTTGCAACAATAGCATCACCCTCGTTGCTGAGAGTGAAGGTCGTACCCGACAAAGCCTTGAGCATAATACCCAAAGCACCATTCCAATCGCGTGGAATAACGTGGTCACAAACGGGACATCGAAAAACCTTAGAACCACCTAGTTTTGTGTGGATATGTCCGCATTTCGTACAAGTTTTGCTGGTAAATTCTTCTGTCACGTCAAACATCTGACAGCCACTTAACTCAGCTTTATTTTTAAGGACTTGTTTGAACCGATAATGCGCCCAGGTCAACATTTGTCGGGCAGTTTTACTTCTGATTTTTCGCTTGGAACGATTGGTCATTTCTGACGTTTCAAACTTTGGCAGCAAGATAGCTGGATATTTTTTTGTTAAGTAACTTGCTGTTTTTTTATGGCAGTCATCAATTAAATTACGGATTTTACCTCGTAACCGAGAGGCTGCCTTTCTCATTTTTTGTCGTTCTTTAGCAACTTTTGACAGGCTAATTCGACTCATTAGATCGTCAAGATATTTACATAGTCGGTTGATTCGCCCCATGTCTGATGAACCCACTTCCAAGAAGTTTTGTCCGTCAAATCCTGTTAGAAAAGTTCTTACTCCTGGGTCAAGAGCAATAATGCGATTTCCTTGTTGGGGTATCGGTTTTGCTTCTTCAAGGAACATACAGAACCAATCACCCGACTTGTCCTTGATTAGTTGAGTCGCATAAAGACTAACGTCAGGGATTACTTCTGAAGAAATAAAGCCAAGTCCTTTTGTTAACAAGGGATACCATGTTCCATGACTAAAGTTACAGTTGTTGAATTTAATTGTTTTTCTAGGAGCCTTACAACTTCTATACTTAGGGCTTGCTGAAAAAGTCAAAAAACGAAAGAAATGTGGGTTAGGGAAGTATGGACTGAAAAAGCATAGATAACTTATCCTTATGGAAACAAATCAAAATACAGATTTTGTTTAATCTATTGTTCCTTTCTGTCTAAAAAGGTCAACACAAATTACTCCTCACAAAAGAGAGGAAAATTAACACCATTTTTCACAAGAAAAACGACTCTACAACTTTTTACTTTTTGTCTTCTGAAGTAGAGTAGAAAGATTCATTACCAAAAAATTCATCGCAATTACCGTTTCCGAGGTCTCAGGTAGTTTGGCCATCACTCGACCAAGACTAAATTTCCTCTTTCCCTGTCCGAATTTACCCTCAATGGCATTACGCACTCTTTCATCTGAGCGTGCCTCTTTCTTTTTTTCTTTGCTCACCTCTTTCGGCGGTCTTCCCAATCGGGGACCACTCATTCTTATATCCCTTTCTTTACAATAAGCTCGATTCGCTTTTGTTCGATAGATTTTATCCACATGAACCGATTCCGGATAACATCCTGTTGGGTACATCCCGGATAAAGTAGTACATAGAATCTGGGGTAAAATGGAAAAAAACTGATGAGCGAAAAAAGTATGTTACCGATTCCCCCAGAAGAAAAAGCACTGTTAAAACAGCATCTCACCGAATCAGCCCGTATCTTGCGCAAATATACGGAACCAGAGAAACAGAAGGACTTTGGAAGCATCGAAGTAGAAGTCAGAACCCAGATGTTAGAAATTGTGGGGCCAACAATGGGGGAGTTTTTTTTTCAGAAGGGGGAAAAAAACGGTCTGGAAACAAGCGAAAAATCAAAACCCTAGTCGGAGAAGTGGAAATAAGCCAAAAACAAGCCAGAAAACTAAAGGTGTCGCCAAAAATCGTCTTAAGTCCAGGTTTAGAGAAATGCTGTCTAAGAGCCAGTGCGAAAACATCCTACCAACAAGCAGAAGAAGATATAGAGGAGTTGATGGGGATAAAAGTAGGACATAGCAGTTTACATCGCTTGGTAGAACGGACAGAACTGCCCTTAGCTCAAGCTCAGTCAGAGAGTGCGGGGGTCAGTATAGATGGGGGAAAGATTTGTCTGCGGGGCGAGGAGAAGGAAGGGGGACAGTGGCGAGATTATAAACTGGTGAGTCTTCATGGCAATGTCTGTGAAGCCTTTTTCCAAGACCCAGAGGGCTTAAAGAATTGGAGCAATGTTCAACCTTTGTCCCCAATAGTGACCTTTTTGGGAGATGGTCATCCCGGAATCTGGAATGCGGTAGAGAGTTTCGCCACTCAATCGTGGCTGATACGACGAGAGGTGTTGGATTGGTATCATCTCAAGGAGAATCTGTTCAAAGTGGGTGGCTCTCTCAAACGGCTAGAAGCAGTGGAGCATTTACTGTGGCGGGGTTTTGTGAACAAGGCAATAGATGCGTTTGATGGAGTCAAAAGCAAGAGGGCAAAGAATTTTCAAGCCTATTTGACGAAGCATTATCAGCGTATCCCTGATTACCAATACTATCAACAGCTTGGTATTGTGATTGGTTCTGGTGATGTGGAGTCTAAGATTAAACAGGTGGGAGCTAGGGTTAAATTGTCGGGAGCACGTTGGCATCTTCATAATGTTTCTCGTATTCTTCGGCTACGATGTGCTTATCTCAATCACTCTCCTCTTTTGAGTGTCAATGTATTATCTTAAGTGGGATGCACCCCATCCTGTTTCCCTTTTATATTCTTCTATTCGCGCTTGTAAATCTCCCGATTCGTTGTAATTATCCCAACTTAATTTGTCTAAGAAGACAAAGCCATTCACATTACTTGCCGATATTTTAGCTCCAAACTCTACTGCTTTTCCCGCTTTTCCACGCACTATTGGACGCACGTGAGGTTGGCTTACACTCACAATTCTGTTTTCTACTTTATTTGTCTTTTTTTCATACATTTCTAACTGTTGCTCATACACTTTTCCTATCGTTACAAGCTCTTCTTGCTCTTTTTTCGTTAGTTTTTCTAACTTTGCTCCCTCTTCTATCATTTTTTCTATATCAGACAAGTTTCTTTTTATATATCCTAGTTGTTTTTTTGTTCCTTTTCTTCTTTCTTTTTTTGACACACGACGTTTTTTTGCTATGGCTAAGTACTCTTTTCTTGCCACTTCCCTATAAGTCCTCGGCTTTTCTTTCCTTTTCTCTTTTATTTCTTCATACAGCTTATCTATTATTTTTTCTGTTTTTTCTCTGGCATCATTCAATATTCCTATATCCGTTGGATATTTTATATCTGCTGGTGTACAAGTCGCATCTAACAATAACTTTCCTTCATTTTCTTTTTTTTCTGACGCTACACCCGTCGCTTTTTTTTCTATTTCTTTATTAATTTTATTTATTAATTCCATTCCTATTTTTTTACGAAAATGAACCATCATTGACGCATTAAATGCTTCTTTGCTACTATAGCTTTCCATTCCTATAAAGTACTGTAAATAAGGGTTCTCTTTTATTTGTTCTACTGTTTCTCTGTCACTTTTTCCTGAAATTTCTTTGATAATTAATGCTCCTAATGCCATTCTAAATGATTTGGCTGGGGCTCCTTTTTTTTCTGTGAAGTTTTTTGCATATTCTTCCTCATATTCTTCCCAAAGAATCATTTTTGACATTTCTATCCAACGATTTTCTTCGTCTAACTGCCCGCCGAACAGATTTTTCAAGTTTTCTGGTGTTTCAATTGAGTACTGTTGCTTTCGGTACATCTGCTTTCTCTCTTCTTAATGCAATGGTTTTGAGGCATTCTACCCTATTTTCGTGCATTCTAGCGGTTCTTAATTCGCCTACTATTTTTCTCCGTAAAGGTTTCAGCTTTTTTCAGCAAGCCCTACTTACAATCCCGACTGGCAGTATAGGCTTGGTGAGCATCAAAAATGGCATTCTGCCTGATATGACAAGGGGTTTCTTTTACCCATTCAGGAAGGTTGGATTGCATGATGATATTCCTTAATTTTCCCTTGCTAATCCTGCCATTTTTCTTTTGGTAGTCAATAGCTTGATTAAAGCAATAACGACAAGCCGCCATCCATTTATTCCACTGTTTCTTCAACTCCAGACTGGGATAGATTTTTATACTTTCGGAGTCCGTATAATCGCCTTGAGAAACAAGGTCGAATGGCGAGGATGTCTTCAACCATCTCGGCTTCAGGAGAGAGATTTGTCTCATTGAGAACCACGATTGAGCATCCAAACTTTCGGCTGAACCAGTCAAGCCAATCAAATCCAAATCGGGCAAGCCTATCTTTGTTAGCGACCACAATTGCTGCGACATTTCCAGACATGACTCGTTCCAATAAGGCTGTAAGTTTTTGTCTTTTGAAGTTGAGTCCTCCCCTGATTTCGCTGACGACTTCCGCTTGCGGGTATTTTTCTTGGAGGACGGCGACTTGTCTTGAGAGGTCTTCGGATTGTCCCCTACTGCTGACACGAGCGTAAATAACGGTAGCTCTAGTTGGCTCAACCTATTTCCCTGTGTAGGATTCAGTGTCGTATCGCCTTTGTCCTGACGGGGTTTTAATTGCTTGGATTTTCCCTTCCTGCTCCCATTTAACCAGGGTTCGGACGTGGACTCCGAGCATTCCTGCTGCGGTTTTCCGAGCATTCCTGCTGCGGTTTTGGGTTTAACATATTTTGCGATAATAAATCCCTCAATTCGACGCTTCCATTCTAGCGCATTCTAGCGCATTCTGTCGGTATTCGTGGATTAAATCTTGCTCTCTTTCCCTATATACCAGGCTAAAAAACAAGCCACGGGTGCTTCGTTCCGCGACAGGACTAAGCTTGAGGGGATTTGAGAAACTGCCTAAATTCAAGAATAAGATCTTCAATTAGTACGTCTTATGGAAGAGGATTTTGTAGAAACTCAATAGCCTAAAATACTTGCCTAGCAAGAGATAGGGATAGTCTTGTCGCCTCTTCAGAGCTGTCGCTATTTCCAATTAAGTCTAATTGAGAATTTTAACTCGCGGCTGAATTCATAGTTGATAATTACTAAGTCTGGATGTGATATTCTCTAGATCTTATTTTTTTAGAGTATATTTTCTACGTTAGAGTAAAATTTGTAGTTGGCTCTCAAAAATATAGGATGACCCATCAGGGGTGCATTAGGACTCAGTGCAGTGGATTTAATTCAAACCTTTCAGACCCGCAACCCGATTATCGGAGTCGTTCATCTGTTGCCCTTACCCACCTCCGCCCGTTGGGGAGGGAATCTCAAAGCAGTGATCGAGCGAGCAGAACAGGAAGCAACTGCATTAGCAGCCGGAGGAGTCGATGGTATTATTGTCGAGAATTTTTTTGATGCTCCCTTTGCTAAGGATCAAGTCAATCCGGCGGTTGTCAGTGCCATGACCTTGATTGTGGATCGTCTGATGAATCTGGTTGTGGTTCCCGTGGGGCTGAATCTTTTAAGAAATGACGCAACCAGTGCAATGGCGATCGCCGCCTGTGTCAATGCCCACTTTATTCGGGTAAATGTACTAATTGGCATCATGGCAACCGATCAAGGACTGATTGAAGGAAATGCCCAGGAATTATTACGTTTTCGTCGAGAACTCGGATCAGATGTGGCAATTTTGGCCGATGTCTTAGTTAAACACGCCCGTCCCTTAGGAACCCCCAATTTAACCACCGCAGTCCAGGACACCATTGAACGAGGTTTAGCGGATGGGGTCATTCTTTCTGGTTGGGCAACGGGTAGTCCTCCTAGTCAAGAAGATTTGGAGTTAGCCAAAGCTGCCGCCAAGGATACACCCGTGTTTATTGGTAGTGGGGCTGATTGGGATAATGTGGGTCAATTAATGCAGGCTGCTGATGGAGTGATTGTGGCCAGTTCTCTAAAACGGAATGGCAAAATCAGTGAACCGATCGATCCCATTCGGGTTGCCCAATTTGTGGAAGCAGTGAGAGAAGTTACGGAAAAAAAGTCTGATCCAATACTAGCTTCCAATTCTCATCGCAGTCCGATAGAACATAGAGCTTCGTAGAAATCTCTACAGAACTGACGGAATCAAGATTGAGATAGGGACAAAAGTATTCCATGGGATTATTTCAACAGTAAATAATAGAGTTGCCCGTCATCACTCATTAACCCAGCGCGATCGCCGGCTAAATTCCCCGTTCCCATGAAAATATCCACCCGACCCGCACCTTTAATGGCACTGCCGGTATCCTGATCTAACACATAACGACTAACGCTTTCTTTTTGTAGATTGGTATTAGGAATCGGAGCTAATAATAGGGCCAAGGCCCCTGGTGGCATCAAAGATTTATCCGTTGCGATCGAACGTTCGGGGGTGACAGGCAGCCCTAAACTCCCTTTTGCTTTTGCGGCTGCGGAAGTTTCTCGAAAGAAAATAAAACGATGATTGCGGGGAAGATACCGATCTAGAGCTTCGGGATGTTTTTTTAAATAATCAATCAGAATCGGTAAGGTTAACTCACCTGGCTGAAAAATGCCATCCTTCACTAATTCTTTGCCGATACTCGTATAAGGGTAGTCTGTACTGCCATCAAAGGCGACTGAAATGCTTTTGCCATTGGTTAAACGAATCTTTGCCGCTCCTTGAATTTGCACTAAATAAGCCTCTAGGCGATCGCGGAACCAAATCAATTCCCTCCCTTTAATTAAACTTTTTGTGCCTAAGCCATCACTCCCTTCTAGGGCTGCCCTGGTGGGATGGGGCCTTGACCAGGCGGCAAAATTGGCCGGTTTACGGTAAAGGGGATAACGATACTCATTAGTACGATGACGACTGGCCGTATAGGTCGGCTCAAAATAGCCCGTAAAATGGACAGTGCCACGATTATCATTCCCAACTGCCTGATAGAAAACAAATTCCCGTTTAACCGCCGCTTGTAATTCCTGAGGATTGCGGGCCTGTTTCAACAAGGTTTTAAAACGCAACAAAGAACGTTTAACGCGATCGCGGCTAAAGCCAGGTACAGAATAACGACGGTAAGCTTGGACGGCACTAGGAGAACTGAGATAACGCAAACTATGATCAATGGCTTGGATTAAAGCCCAGCGATCTTTTTGCCACAGTTGTTCATCCAGACCTAGATTAGGATTATTAACCGCTAACTTGACCACCGTGAGAGGACTATTTTGAGAAACTAACGGAGGATTGGGAATGACCGTTAGGGCCAATAAAACAATGGATAAGGTGCAGACTTTTTGATACATGACAGAAAATTATATCTTAAAAAAAGAGATTATCAACCCACCTTGGTACACCTTTGTGCCAATCTATTCCTAACCTCATGCAAAGCCCAGTAAAGCTGTTTATAAGCATAACCCGCAGTCTTGCCCTAAGGTTTACGAAGCTAAGTAAGCAGAAAAAGAGGAAATGTTAACTTTTGCATGATTTCAGCCGAACATTCAGAGGCAGAGGGCGAACGAGTTTGATAAAGTAAAAGTGTAGTGGGTAATGTTGGCGGATAGCTTTGCCAAGCGTAGAATGGATGATTCAACAAACCCATTAACCAATCGCATTCAGCCCTATTCCTCAGACTATGCTCTCTTCTTTCCTCTCGACTCCGATCCCCATTCCGACTGACTCTCAGGATAGTCTCCAGATCGGTTTTGCTCCCCTGGCTTTAGAAGGGGTTTATCAATTAGCCGCCGATCCAGCCAATGGGGCGATCGTGGTGATGAGTGGCACTGTCAGGCAACAAACAGCAGGAAAAGCGGTAATTAACTTGGAATACCAAGCCTATGAACCGATGGTCTTAATCATTTTTCAACAAATTGCAGCACAAATACGTCAACAATGGCCAGAAGCAAATCGAGTGGTCATTCATCATCGCACAGGTTGTTTAGCCGTTGGCGAGATCAGTGTATTGGTCGCAGTGGGGTGTCCCCACCGTGGAGAAGCCTTTGCCGCCTGTCAATATGCCATTGATACTCTCAAACATCAAGCTCCCATCTGGAAAAAAGAACATTGGGTCGATGGCTCAAGTCGCTGGATAGGCATTGGAGAATGCGAAATGGCCCATGCTCTTGACAGTTAAGGATGAATTGGTGGCACTAAAAATCATACTATCCCGTTGAATTTCCTGATGATTGTCATTGAGCATTAAGGTTTTTGGACAAAGAAGATTTTACGGTAATTAGTTGCCAGGGGACGAATTGATAATGTTGGCGGAAACAGCACCCATTTTTTAGCTAAGTTTTCGGGAAAAGTTGTTTCATTAATAATGGTTAACCGAAACCCTGCTGCTGTTAAAAAATAGGGAAAGTCATCTCCATAAACCCGGACATGATCCACTTGTCCGAAAACGTCCTCTCGTATTTTGGTAATGGTTGCATCTTCAAACGTCTTTGATAGATGATCCTTTTGGGGAACCGTAATAATTCCATAGCCCTTTGCACTTAAAACTCGATAAATCTCAGCGATCGCCTTTAAACCCATATTCCGTACCAATTAGAAGAAAATAAATAATTTAAAATTTACACGCTATATGCAGGCATCATTAGCCATCACAACACTAGATAGGGCTTGCTGAATAAGTATAGAACCCTTGCCAGATAATGCTTTCAAGCATTTTAAAAACGATCAGGTGCAAGGTTATGGCCTTTGGAGGCTCAAAGCCCATGCACGTCGTTGGAAAACTGGGGGTTGAAATTGGAAACAACTCTCTGAAGTCACCATTTTTCGCGTCCTGTGGCATCTAGGTTCGTTTTGTGGACCTTTTCAGCAGACCCTAGATAGGGCTTGCCGAAAAAAAGCTGAAACTCTTACGGAGAAAAGATAGTAGCCGAATTAAGGACAGGCAGAATACAGGGAAATAGGTTAAAATGGCTTGAAAACCTTGCCGGAAAAGGAGGCAAAACATATGTACGGAAGACAACAGTACGAAACTAAGACACCAGAAAACTTCAAAAATCCGTTCGATGGGCAGTTAGACGCAGAAAATCGTTGGGTAAAAATGTCAAAAATGATTCCCTGGGAAGAATATGAGGAAGAATATGCAAAAAACTTCACAGAGGAAAAAGGAGCACCAGCGAAATCATTTAGAATGGCGTTGGGGGCATTAATCATCAAAGAAATGTTAGGAATAAGTGATAGAGAAACAGTGGAACAAATTAAAGAAAATCCTTATTTACAGTATTTTATAGGAATGGAAAGCTATAGTAGCGAAGAAGCATTTAATGCGTCAATGATGGTTCATTTTCGTAAAAGAATAGGAATGGAATTAATCAATAAAATTAATAAAGAAATGGTAAAGAAGTTCGAGGGAGTAGTGTCAGAAAAAAAAGAAAATGAAGGACAGCTATTGTTAGATGCAACTTGTACACCAGCAGATATAAAATATCCAACGGATATAGAAATATTGAATGAAGCAAGAGAAAAAACAGAAGAAACAATAGATGAGCTTTATAAACAAATACAAGGAAAAGAGAAAAAAAAGCCAAGAACGTATAGAGTAGCAGCAAGAAAAGACTACCTAGAGATAGTCAAAAAACGTCGTGTGTCAAAAAAAGAAAGAAGAAAAGGAATAAAAAAACAACTACAATATGTAAAAAGAAACTTGTCTCATATAGAAAAAATGATAGAAGAGGGAGCCAAGTTAGAAAAACTAACGAAAAAGGAGCAAGAAGAGCTTGTAACGATAAGAAAAGTGTATGAGCAACAGTTAGAGATGTATGCAAAAAAGACGAATAAAGTAGAAAACAGAATTGTGAGTATAACCCAACCTCACATCCGTCCAATAGTGCGTGGCAAAGTAGGAAAAGCAGTAGAGTTTGGAGCTAAAATATCGGCAAGTAGTGTGAATGGCTTTGTCTTCTTAGACAAATTGAGTTGGAATAATTATAACGAATCGGGAGATTTACAAGAGCGAATAGAAGAATATAAAAGGGAAACAGGATGTTATCCGGAATCGGTTCATGTGGATAAAATCTATCGAACAAAAGCGAATCAAGCTTATTGTAAAGAAAGGGATATAAGAATGAGTGGTCCCCGATTGGGAAGACCGCCGAAAGAGGTGAGCAAAGAAAAAAAGAAAGAGGCACGCTCAGATGAAAGAGTGCGTAATGCCATTGAGGGTAAATTCGGACAGGGAAAGAGGAAATTTAGTCTTGGTCGAGTGATGGCCAAACTACCTGAGACCTCGGAAACGGTAATTGCGATGAACTTTTTGGTAATGAATCTTTCTACTCTACTTCAGAAGACAAAAAGTAAGAAGTTGTAGAGTCGTTTTTCTTCTGAAAAATGGTGTTAATTTTCCTCTCTTTTGTGAGGAGTGATTTTTGTTGACTTTTTGTAGAAAGAAAGGGACAATAGATTAAACAAAATCTGTATTGTGACTTCTTTCCATAAGGAAAAGTTATCTGTGCTTTTTCCGTCCATACTTCCCTAACCCACATTTCTTTCGTTTTTTGACTTTTTCAGCAAGCCCTAGATATAGACGGAGAAGGAAAGACTATAGTCTAAGTGCGTTTATCAGTGCTTTTATACTGAATAAAGAGGCGTACTTTTGTTGATCAGCAGATTGTGATTCCTGAAACCTTTGTGGGGAAGCACTTTTGCTAATCTAGACTTGTTCGTATTAATTAAAATTCTTGTTGCCAAGTACGGAATGTGGGTTCAAAGCCTGGGGACGGGCAGTTAACGAAAAATTTCTACCTTGTCCTCTGGCCCTACCAGGGAAAGATAGGGACTCTGGAGATAGGTCTGGGCCACCCGTTGAGCATCGGCGGCGGTTACTTGGCTCACTTGTTCTTGAAAATCACTATCGAAGGGAAGTCCTAATCCCAGGGTTTCATACCACCCAAATAGATGGGCAATTTCTCCGTTGGTTTGTTTGCCCAGGGCGTATTGACCCAATAACTTGTTTTTAGCTGCCGTTAGTTCGTACTTTACTAACGTTTGTTGACAGAGCCGCTCTGCTTCCGTTTTTAGCCCCTCAACAGCGATCGCGGTATTGTCAGGAGCCGTTCCCATATACATCACAAACTGGGAAGAACCGAGACGGGTGGGATAAAAGGCCGAGACATCGTAGGCTAAACCCCGTTTTTCCCGCAATTCCACAAATAAGCGACTGGATAAACCATTGCCCAAATAGGTACTAAGCAACTTCAGAGGAGCATAATCTTCACTTTTCACCCCCGCCCCTAGATAGCCCAACATAATAATCGATTGCTGAGTTTCCTGGGCCGTTACTCTTGGATAGGGTTGAGCATTTAAGACGGGTAGGGTGGGGGCAATCAAGGAACGGTGAGGAATCTCCCAACTACCAAAGATGTCATTAATTAAATTCACAGCCGTCTCCAGGCTCAAACGACCGGAAAGACTAATCACCAAATTGTCTGGCCGAAAGTAGGCCTGATGATATTCCACTACATCCTGTTGGGTTAAGGTGGGAACCGATTCTTCCGTCCCTAAAATCGATGAACCATAGGGATGGTCGGCATACATGGATTGGCGGAGTTGATTAAAGGCTACATTGAATGGTTGCTCCTGTTGGGAACGAATGGATTGCAATACTAGCCGTTTTTCCAGTTCCACTTCAGTCTTAGGGAAGGTGGGATAGCGTAAAATCTCAGCAGCAAGAGCCAAAATTTCAGGAAAATCCGCCACAACGGTTTTGAGACTAATTAACCAATAATCGCTGGCCGCATCGGCTCCCAAACTCGCTCCAATGGATTCCACTGTTTCAGCAATTTCCAAGGAGGATCGATACTGGGTTCCCTTCATAATCACCGTTGCCAAAAGATGGGAAAGGCCAACTTTGGCAGGAGAATCCCAACAGGAACCTGCTTTTTTCAGAAAAATTCGTCCGGCAACTAAATCCGCTACTGGGTTTTCGGCAAAAACGATCGTAATACCATTGTCGAGAACCACACGATTGACTGATTGATGATGCCGCATAGCTGCTTTTTTAACCTAAAAACCAAGAATTACATTTAAAACGCCCCTATTTTTCCATTGTCTCCTATTCCAAGGGTTGCATGGCGGTAATGGCATAATAGTCAGGGGAAAGATATTGACGAGCCAAGCGTTGTAGGGTGTGGCAGTCGATCACCTGAATTGTGGTGGGATAACGGGTGGCTAATTCGGCACTGGCCAGGGTGTGATAGTAGCCGTATAACCCTGCTAATTGGCCGGGCGTTTCCGTTGAAAAAATATAGTCATGACAGAGCAGCCGTTTTGCCCTGGCGAGTTCAACCTCGCGAATCGGTTTGGTTTGCATTTCATAGATGCGATCGCGGATCAGTTGTTCAACTAAAGCTAAATGTTGCGGTTCAAGCCAAGCCGTCACACTCAATAAACTAGAATTACGTTGCAAGGAAAAACTACTTTGAATATCTAACACCAACTGCTTTTCTTCCCGCAGTTCCTGCACCAAACGAGAACAACGTCCCCCCGCCAAAACCGCCGACAGTAAATCTAACCCTAAACCATCTTCTAAACAGTCGATGCCGGGCCCTGTCCAAGCCATCATTAATCGCCCCTGACCCTGACGCGGAATCTGTAAATCCTGGCGACGAATCTCCACCAAGGGCGGATCATCCTCAATAATGGTTGGGGGGCATTCAGAACGAACCGCAAAATTCTCAAAGGTATCTACCATCAACTGCACAGCGTCTTTTTCAGTCACATCTCCCACCATCACCACGGTCATATTTTCGGGTTGATAATGAGTTCGGTGAAAACAGCGCATCTGGTTCGGGGTGTAACGACGGAGATCGCTCTCCTTGCCTAAAACAGAACGCCCATAGGGATGATTGGGATAAAGACTGGTGCAAATACTCTGAAGTGCGAGCCAATCAGGGTCATCCTCACTGCAATGAATCTCTTCGACCACAACGTCTCGCTCACAATAAAATTCTTCTTCGGGAATCTCGGCCTGTAATAAAATTTCGGCTAAATAGGGCAAGGTTTGACGCAGATAGGGAGAAGCCGTGGTTAGGAAAAAATGGGCATAGTCGTGACTCGTGGCCGCATTGGTGACACCGCCGTTATATTCAATAATCTGATCAAAGCCGCCTGGGGGAATCCGTTTTGTTCCTTTAAAAATCATGTGCTCTAAAAAATGAGCCATCCCCGGCCACTCGTTCGGTTCAGCGATCGCGCCTGCCTTAACCCAAACGTCAACCACTGCCACTGGAATCTCAGGCAAATATTGGTGAATCAGGGTGAGTCCGTGATCAAAAGTTAAAATCTGGGCCGGAAAGGAACAGGTAGGAAGGCGTTCTGAAAGCTGCACCAACTTTGAAACCTATACTTGCTTTTAAAGATAAATTATCCCACTTTTTACGTGTTCTTAACCCAATGGTATATAGTGAAACCCTAACTTTACTAATCCTTAGACAGATTCAATTTGCTGACAAGATTTGAGTATCTGATAAAATTTGAGTAAAGGAAACACTGCCGTGCCGTTTTACCTCAGTTTATGACCTGGGGTTAACCAGGTGGGTGCTAATGGTTTCTGCTTTCGTTTCTGAGTACAAGCTCAGTTTACTACCACGAAACACGTTGATAGCTCCCGTTTTTTCAAAGCAAGATCAAAAAACTTTGTTGGCAGTCACCAACACAGCAGCTTATGGATCATTATAGCTTAGGAGCCAGTTAAGTTCATAGGACAAAAAGACTATTGAGATGGACAAGGAAAAATGGGCAGATAAAAAAGGTGGATTCTTCAACCCACCCCTGACAATTTTAACGACTTATTTAATTTTAACGATTACGTTAAGCTCCCACTGCTTCCTTCGCGGCGTACATCACTTCTAAAGTAATCACGGATAAACCGCGATCGCGGGCAAATTTTTCAGTATTGCGTTTGACCTTACCGCGCACAAAACCAGGGATTTTATTCAATTCGGCTTGAGCTTCCTTGTTCCATCCCAAATCAGAATCCGCAGAAACGCCCTTCGTAATCACCTCCTTGGTATCGTGACCGCCAAAGATCTCTAAGAGGTGATCTTCCATGCCCAAGGTGAAGGAATTGTAAACCAAATCTGCCAATTGATTGGTTCCTTCATAACCCAAAAAGGGCTTGTATCCTAAAGGGAAATTTTGGATGTGAATCGGAGCCGCAATCACACCACAGGGAATATCTAAACGTTTACCCACATGGCGTTCCATTTGTGTGCCAAAAATAGCAGCCGGTTCAATGCGGGCGATCGCATCGGCAATTTGGCCATTATCTTCACTGATCAGAACCTCATCACAATATTCACTCACTTCCTGCTTAAACCAGTCTGCATCATATTTGCAATAGGTTCCAGCTAAAACGACATGAATTCCCATTTCCCGTGCCAGAATTTTGGTCATCGCTGCGGCATGGGTATTGTCCCCAAACACAACTGCTTTTTTACCGGTTAAATTTTGACAGTCAATGGAACGAGAAAACCAAGCTGCTTGGGAAATATACAGAGTTTGCTCATTAATAAAATTCTCGTAGTTAACCTCACCGCCTTGAGCATTTAAAACCTGTTGAATCTTGCGAATACAACGAGCCGTTTCGACCACTCCCATGGGCGTAATATCAACGTAGGGCATCCCAAACTCCTGCTCCAGATATTGGGCCGTCATCAATCCCACTTCTCGATAGGGACAAAGATTAAACCAGGCACGGGGTAAATTTTTCAGTTGTGTGACCGTCGCGCCTTCAGGGGCAATCACATTCACTTGAATACCCAAATCGGCCATCAAGCGTTTTAATTCTGTGCAGTCATGTTGATTATGAAATCCCAGGGTCGTAATGCCAATAATATTAACCGAAGGTTTTTCCGTTTTTTCGGTGGGCAAATCTCCTTTTTTCTGAGCTTTTTCCAAATAAAATTGTACCACTTGAGCCAAGGTGCGATCGGCCGCCTGCAATTCGTTATAACGATAGTGATTGACATCAGCCAGGAGCACATCACCCTTTGCCTCCATCTGAGCGCGATCGCAGAAATTCTTGAGGTCTTCTTGCAAAATACTAGACGTGCAAGTAGGGGTTAAAACAATTAAATCGGGATGTTCTTCGCTGTCTTTACGAACGATATTATCCACTACCTTTTCTTGGGAACCCCTAGACAAGACATTGCGATCAACCACACTGGTTGTTACAGGTGTAAATTCTCGTTCCCGTTCCAACATGGAGCGCATGACATTGAAATAGTCATCTCCCAGGGGGGCGTGCATAATGGCGTGAACATTTTTAAAGGAACTGGCAATGCGTAATGTCCCGATATGGGCAGGGCCAGCGTACATCCAATAAGCTAATTTCATCGAAAGTTCTCCCTTTAGAGGTGCAAGCAGGGTCGCTTCTGATTGTCTCAAACTTCTTGCTAGGTAACAGACCGCGCAACATACGGTAACAAAAGCCAAACTGTTCCCAAAATCCCCCAGAGCTTGAGTTACAGCCAGACTCTAACAACACACATATTGTTTAATTGACATAATTCTTAACATTTGTCTTGTCCAGGCATCTTGCTGTTTAGAGAATCATTTAAGTATTGAGACGAAATTATTTACACATGACTTTGATGTTATACAAGCTTTTCAGTCTGATTTTTGTGTAATTAATTTTGTACAACTACTTATAGCCTTTATCCTACCAGCCTTCTATACCTCCCCGAAACACCTATTGAGCCTTTCTCGTTTACGATGCTTCCATCGGGTCTTGCCAGCAATTCTAAATTTGCCCTGTAGCAAGGGTTTCAGGTTTTAGTTCGCGTAATACGGGGTAAAATTCAACGGGATTAACAAGTTCATTTTACGAGTCTTCAGGCTTTCAGGCATGGTAGTACACATAGAATTGCCCCAAAAACCCCCTTTGAAATGTTCTTTAAATCCCTAAAAGGCTTGCTGTATCTAAAACTGAGAATTGCTGGGGTCTTGCCTTGATGAACTTTCGGTTACGCTTTTCATGATAGGCTATTCGGGGGGTTAGCTTATTTTCCTGCTTGCTTTCAGCGTCTTACACTGGACTCAGCGTGACGGTTAGCTGTTTGCCGTTTCACCTTTGACTGCCAAAGGGGTGGGAATTTAACCCACAAGTTGACGAGAGTTATGCAAGTTTCTGAGTTTTCAACTTGCCGAACGGTGTTTTCCACTTCCAAGTTTCTTTTTTGATTCTTGGTTTCGTTCAACGTTTCGCCCCCAACCTATGCGATCAGCGATCGCACTGTTAGGCTTTTTTGTATGGATATGGTAACAGATTTAGATTTTGAATAAATCGGTAATCTCGTTGATTCTTGGAGATGAAAGGGTAATTCCATATTATTGCTGTGGCGGCGATCAATCCATCGGCAATGAGTAAGCAATGACTTAACCGATACAAGCGGAGCAAGTCAACTGCTTTGTCGGAAATAGGCGGGTCAATTGTAACTACGTCAAACTGTTGAAGAAATTTCTCTAGCGTCCGTAACTCTGATTTGTTAGCGCAGCCAACAATTAATTCCATTTGTGTAACTATGCTGATTGCTAATCTGGAAGTTGATTTTAGCTCTTGCATACAATTAACGGCTTCAGGAATACCACGACCAACATCAATGATTATGTCGGTATCTACGATAGTTGAACTAGCCATGAGATTTTGACCACTCATTTTCTCGCAAATTTCGCACCCAAGTATTACTCTCTAAGTCTTGACGATCACGCCACATTCCAATAAAGGGATCATTTATCAAATCACTATTTGGTAATGCAGACAGAGGTTCAGAATATATGTGCTTTTGTTTCAAAAAAGAGATCAGACTGATTACTTGGCTCTGTGCTTCAGCAGGCAAATCTAACAATTCCCCTAGAATTTCTTGATTTGTCATGATCATAACCTCCAAACAGAAAAAGATATTTTTGATTTAGGCTGACTATAAATGTAGCAATACTCATTGGCTTACTGCTGCTCGTTTAGCTTTACGCGCTTGCAGTTTTGCCATGCAGAAGCATATTCAGGCTTTGGCGGCAACTTAGAAATATTCGCAAGACGTTCTTTGTTCTTCTCTTGCCAATAATCCTGAATTTCCTCTGCTTGCTGTAACACGGTTTGATACTCTGACTCGACTTCTTCATAATGAGTGTCGATATAAGACATCGCTCCATCAAACTGCTCGTCAGTTAGATAGCATTGGTGGCGGATTAAATGGCGCGGGTAACTTGCGTGAATATAGTCCATTATTTGATACAAGGTTATTCTTGTGCCAGAAATTGTTAGACCGCGCTCTGTTTGGGTAATGGCTGGTTTATTATCCTGATATAACGGCATATTAATGATTAGCTCCAATTGGTATTTGGCTGTTGCTCCTTTTTATCATATCACCCCCAATTCTGTTCGCCTTCGCACCAATAAAAATAAGGTGCGTTGGAGTAACGCACGCTACAGCTATAAATAGTCAACCTTAATGGGCTTATCGGTTTCGGTATAATCGTTTAGTGTTGGCTAAATCCTTTGGGTATTGGGTTTCGTGTCTCAATTCAATCTACGCGACCAGCGATCTAAAAAAGTCTTGTGGTGTAATTATTTTGAGAATTGAAGTGCGATCGCGTTTTGGGGAAGTGTAGTCAGAATGCGATCGCGTTTTTGGAAAAATAGTTTTACGAAACTGGATAAACTTAGAGCAGGTTTTCATTGCGATCATATATGGAGGAAATGGAATCATGTATTTGGTACATGAAAAGACAATCAAAGCTCAAAAAGCTTGGGTTGAAAATGAATGGATTTGTATTCGTTTGGATGATGATAGAGAAATTCGTTTTTCTGCCGCTAAAAATAGACGATTAGCCAAAGCAACTCCTGAACAATTAGCGAATGTTGAACTAATTTGTAATGGAACAGGACTGCACTGGGAAGAATTAGATGAAGATTTATCGGTAATGGGAATTTTGGAGGGAAGGCTAGGAAATTGAATATTTAAACACTATCTATTTTGATCGCAATTCGGCTTCTTTAGACCTCTCTATCATACCTTGCAGGTTAGTGGGATTGATCTGCTTCAGGAGCTTTATCGCTAATGTCAGGTTGGGTTTCGTGTCTTAATCTAATCTACGTGATCAGCGATCGCACTACCCTGGCTTTATCCAACTTTTGACAACTGCTTTACCAACATTGACGTAAGGATTATCTAAAAATTCTTCAATTGCAGCTTCGCTACCTGCTTGTAATGCAGCAACCACACGCTGTTTGAGCTTAGGAGTAGTTTGGTTATTGACGTAAGCAGCTTGTTCAGCCTCCGTAGCGTTAGGATTCGTCATTTCCAGTTGCTTAATAAGTCTTTGAATTTCAAATGCAGCTTCAGTAAGAGTTTGTTTTTGTTCAGGTGCGTAAATATGCTGAATAGACTTCTGATCACCATGCACTGTTTCTGCGAAGTTCCCAACATTTGCACTACGAAAATCAAACTTTGAAGTCTCCATAACTATCTCCTCATGGTTTTGAGAATTACTTTGATTTGATTGGGCATTATGAGCAAAATTACCAAAAGTTGCACTACCAATATTATAAATTGCACTATTATGAAGAGCAATTGAAGTGCCAGATTTATTACCGTTCTCTATATCAGAAATAACCTCTGATTCTACTAATGTAACATCTTCATTTTTTAATCCTAGAACTTTTTTCAGACCCTCAAGGTTCATTCTAGAATTCTCACTTAAAGGATTTTCTAATTTTACAACTTCTAAAAAATTTTGCTGGTATTGTTTAATTTTCTCTTGATAGTGTTGTTTAATCCTGGTCGTGATTCTGTCTTCAATTTGCACGATATCTTCATTCTTTAACTTCCAAGTCTGCCGTAAAAAATGAAGTCCATTTCGCTCCTCATCCGTGTAGGGATAGTTGCGTTGGGTCGTTTCTATAAAAAGTTGTTCATACTGCTTTAATCTGTCTTCATATTGTTTCTCCCTTTGGCGCAAAACCTCTAGTTCAGCTAAAATCTTAAATATATTTGTATGATTGGCAGAAATAAGTCCATTCAGAACTTCATCCTTTTCCATCATCATTTGTTGAAGGAACTTGCTGGCGGCACCGCCAAACGTTCCAATTGGAAGCAAAGGTTTAGACAAAAGCTGCTGCGTTACACTTGCGGCGTTGGACGTATGATCGTTACCTCCAATGACTACAACGAGGTCGCATTCCTTTAAACCGACAAGATGACGCTCTAAACGGGTTCGTTCAGGCGGTTTCCTCCAGTAAAACAGTGATGGATTTTCTTTTGTGTACCGATAGAACGCGTCAGATGTCCGTGTCGCCATGACCAAGAGACAGCGTTCGCTTTTCTTGGGAAGGTCATTGCGCTTATTCCATACCTCTATAAATCCTTGAACAACGTAGTAGTCGGCGGTCGTTTCTTTCTCACTGGTCACGACGATGCCAAATCGACACTCGGCGAAATAACGACCGATCTCGCGGCACGTCGACTTAAAAGCTTCAATGTCAGCCAACGGCTCCCATTCAGCATTCGGGTAAGAGCCATAGATCGCAACAATCATTTCGCTATCCCTCGCTGCCCGATCAGGCAATTCTCGACGATGTGTAAAAATTCTACTGAGTCGAACGGAGGCGTTATTACCGCAGCCGCGAAATCAAATTTTTGCAACCTCGCGAGCTTATGGCGGCAGGCGATTGTGACAATGGACGCGCGTCTTGCAGCCCACCCCCCAATATCAGTATCCTCTATCGCAACAACGGCACTCGGCAGAAGTTGGAGCTTAGAAAGCGCGAGTTCGTAGCATTCGGATGACGGCTTCGGGTGGGCCACGTCGTCTGCGGAAATAGCCACGCTCAGTAAATTGGATATGTTCAAGCGTTCAAGTACCGCTCGCATCATCCACTTAGGGCTTGAAGTCACCAGCCCGAGTCGAAATGAATGATCTGTCAAGCTCCTCATAGTCTCTATTGCGCCTGGTACGGCTGTGGCTTCTGAGAGAACGGCCTTTTCGTAATGCTCCGCAAAGGCCGCGTTGTATGTGGACACCGAAATGGAAAGGCTTGCTTGGATGAGGGCCGCCTTTGCGACTTCATCTTGCGACTGTCCAAGCACTTGCGGATAGAAGACATCAGGCAAGTACCCTCCAAAATTGCGAGCGGTCTGAGCATGGGCAGCAGCCTTCAGTGGCTCCGTGTCCGCAATTACACCGTCCAAATCGAATATGACAGCCTTACTCATTTTGCACCCAACGCTCTGGCCCAGCACCAGGCAGTTCGTTTAACTAAGAACTATATGAAAATTTTATGTTAATACTACCACAAATAAGAATCTTATTAAGAATCTTTCTGTATAACACTCCCAAATAGCGCGATCGCCAGAAAACTTTCCTGATAATTGCTCAAAAAGCGTGTTATGGAGACTAGTCTATCGAATCTGCTTTTAAAAGCATAGCTTGAGCTTGCTGACAGTCCTGAGCAATTTGGGCTTTTAAAGAATCTAGGCTTGAGAACCTTTGTTCTGGGCGTAAAAATTGCAGTAATTCAACTCTTAGTGATTGATCATACAGATTATCTGAAAAATTGAGTCGGATAGAATCTGAATTGATACCTTGCCTTCATTTGTTGTGTTAAGACTAGTCTGTAAAACCATTCTAGTTAATTTGCCAAAAAATGACAACCTAATTAAGAAGGGAAAACATTATCTCTAGCCTCAAGATTTACTATACTTAAATTAAAGCCGCCCTAGATGGTTACTGAGCCTGTCGAAGTAAGGACTGGGTTTTAAACCCATTTTTCTGATAACGTTGCCCATCACCCGCAGCAGATAACCTCTGCATCATAACTGATCAACTTTCGGCGATCGGTGGCGGTCGGTGTGCATGGGAGTTGTTAGCTTGCGTCTATTACCTTGTGAGTGGTAATCACTTAGTACTAGCTAAAGCCTGTAGGTTTTGCTCTTCGTGTCTCACCACCACCAACCGCCATCATTCAGTGGGTTTCAGATAACTCGAAGGAAATATAATTCGTCGCTGATAGTGGGGAGGATTTAGCGTCTTGAACATCTTGTCCCAAAATCCTTGAATACCATAGTTTCCTGTAAAACTAGTATGATGAAGGTCGTGAAAATCAGATGATATAAAAAATATCGACAATGAACTATGGCCTTCTAAGTTGTAAGCATTGCCTACAAGAATCCATGCACATATCTGGTTGATATCATATCCAAATATAAATACAGGAAGAAGATCTGTCACAGTAGTAACAACAAATTCAGCCCAGCTTTTGTGAGCAGCAACAAAGCTTGATGTGTCCTGAAATTCATGGTGCTTTAAATGAAACCTCAATAAAGACTTTCTGTGGAATAGCAAATGCGTTACATAGAAGCATAAATCAGCAATAACAATTCTCATTAGAAACCACCCAAAATTGAGAATTAAATCATTGCCTCTGTGAACTTCTGGTGCCAAATAAAGGACGACACAGGCTGTTATGATAGACTTTACCTCACCTAAGAAAAAGCCTTTAACAGTGAAGGAGGGAAATTGTTGTTCTTTAACTTGAGAAACTCTCGCTGTTAACTTATTTTTTAGAGAGTCGTTCCCTTTTATAAATTTCTCAATAAATAGACCAATTCCATAAAATGATAAGAAACCAGTGATCCAATACAGGATCACCTGATTCATATAGTCAACTTGTGCATTTCCCAAGACTACATAAAACACTTGTTGGAAGAACATGCAAGCAATTGCAATCTTAAGATAAAACTCAAATTCGGTCAGAATGTTAAAAATTCTATACATCCAATTATAGCGGTTTTTACCTTTGTACGGATTTTATTAAGAATTTTTCCGTATGTTATCCCAAAATGAAACAATCGCCGGAAAACTTTCCTAAGAATTACTCAAAAAGGGTGTTATAGAGACTAGTCTATCAAATCTGCTTTTAAAAGCATTGCTTGAGCTTGCTGACAGTCCTGAGCAATTTGGGCTTTTAAAGAATCCAAACCTGAGAACTTTTGTTCTGGACGTAAAAATTGCAGTAATTCAACTCTTAACGATTGATCATACAGATTATCTGAAAAATTGAAAAGATGTATTTCAGCCGTGACTTTTTGACCGTCAACAGTAGGGCGATCGCCTAAATTCATCACACCACCTAAAGGATGAGGAGAGAGACTTGGACAATGGACTCGAACACAGTAAACCCCGAAACGCGGTAAGAGTTTTTCTTCCGGCAGTGCTAGATTAGCAGTCGGAAAGCCTAGGGTTCGCCCCAGTTGTTGCCCGTAAATAACCTTTCCCACTAAACCATAGGGACGGCCTAACATCCGATTGGCCTGTTCCATATCACCGGCTGCTAAAGCAGAACGAATCAGAGAACTACTAATCCGTTGATTAGCATCCTGTTGTAATGATGTGGTAAAAACCTCAATGCCAAACTGGGCAGCGATCGCCGTTAAATCCTGGGCTGTTCCCTGACGTTGATAACCGAAACGAAAATCAGCCCCGACACTAATTTTTTGAGCCTGTAATTGTTTAAATAAAATAGTTTCGACAAATTCCTGGGGAACAAGATTGGCTAGAGCCTGACTAAAGGGCAACAATACCAACTGAGCAATCCCCAAACTTTCCAATTGGGCAACCTTTTCCTCTAGAGGTGTTAAAAGCGGCTGATGTTGACCCGTAAAAAATTGACGAGGATGGGGATTAAAGCTGACCACCGTTGGATAGGGTCTTTGATCGCCTGAATTCGCCTGATGATCAATAATTTTTTTTAAAACCTGTTGATGCCCCAAGTGAACGCCATCAAAATTGCCAAGGGCGATCGCGGTTGGAACCAGTAGTTCGTTAGTTGATGAGATGATCCACACGCCTTATATTTTGCCATAACTTGAGCGCAGGAGAGATTGAGGAGCGGAAAATGAAGAGTCTGAATACCTAAAGTTTGCCATGATAGGCCGAGCCTAAATAGAGTTCACCCACCATCGGATTATCCAATAAACTGGCTCCCGTTCCCTCTAACTTATCCTTGCCATTTTCTAAGACATAACCTCGATGGGCCATCATCAAAGCCTGTTTTGCATTTTGTTCCACTAACACGATCGCCTTACCGTTGGCATTAATGGCCTTAATTTGTTCAAACACATCTTTAACTAGGAGAGGAGAGAGAGCCGCCGAGGGTTCATCTAAAACCAATAAATCAGGATCGAGCATTAGAGCACGTCCCATTGCCAACATCTGTCGTTCGCCCCCCGATAAAGTACCTGCTTTTTGGTGACGACGCTGGGCCAACTTGGGAAACATGGTGTAAATGTTATCCTTCAAAGCTTTAGTGGAACCATTATGCAAAAAAGCCCCCATTTCTAAATTTTCTGAAACCGTTAAACTAGCAAAAACGTTAGAAACTTGAGGCACATAACACATTCCGCGCCGCACAATCTGATCCGAAGGCAAACCAGCAATACTTTCCCCTTTAAAGAAAATTTCCCCTTGACTGGGAGACAATAGACCAAAAATCGTTTTCGCTAAGGTGGATTTTCCGGCTCCATTCGGGCCAATGACCGTTACTAATTCTCCAGGCGCGATCGCAAAATTGATACCTTGCAAGATCGGTAAATCCTGCACATAACCAGCATAAACATCCTTAACTTCGAGTAAATTATTCATCCACTTTTCTATACTTGTCTATCGGACTTCTGGAGTAGTACTAAATAGGGGTTTCCTGTAAATCCGGCCGTTCTGCGGCGATAATGGCTCCTTCCACTGGGCAGACTTGCAGACAAATGCCACAGTCAATACAAACATTAAAGTCAATCCAATACCAGTTAGTGCCTTTGACATTTTTGCCTGGCCCAGGATGAATACAAGCAACAGGACAGGCATCCACACAGTCAGCAACGCCTTCACAGGTTTTCGTAACAATACTATGGGGCATAAATCTCCTTGAGATCTAAGTACGACTCATTCGCTGCTACATAAAACTAATACAAAGCGACAGATTACGTCACATTTGAGGTTTACTTCCTGCGACCACCAGAACCGTCGGCGGCACTTTGTCCACAGGCTGACACGGTATAGCCTACCGCCTGACTCGCTAGCACTTTAGCCGCATTATAATAAGTCTCTATCCATTTCTAAGCCACATTCACAACGGTAAATGCGCTCTGATAGGGATAATTCTACCTTAATTGCGCCACAGCCCGAACAAGTTTTAGAAATCGGAAAGCATCGGTCAACTATCGTCCATTTTGACCCATAAATCTCACATTTATACTCTAGCTATCTTCTTAACTCATAAAAGCCTAGTTCAGAAATTGCTTTCGCTAACATTCGATTTGCTAACATTCCTGATACATTTAGGTCTTTTATCATCAATTCTTTTCTTTTTAAACTTAGGATAACCTGTGCTTTTTAGGTTGAAGAAACGTTTAAAGCTCTCTAGGTTTTTCTATACTAGAAACAAAGAGGAATGCCATCTGCCCTTGAGTGGGATTCGTTAAGGATTAACTGACTGGAACGTTACCTAAAATACGACCATTAAGACGGCGATCGCGGCCACTTCTCTAATTATCAGAAAAATGGGCTTAAAACCCCATCGTTCTACGACGGCTCTAATTGGTTCTGAATGTATTGTTTAAGAATTTCAATAGGCGCACCACCAACGCTTGAAGCAAAATAAGAAGGACTTCATAAAGCTTCTTTACCATAAGGTTTTTGGAATCCAGACTGACCGTAACGACGACTAGAAACACCCTTGAGTGCGTTTACCATCTGAGAGATAGAGAGCTTAGGCGGAAACTCAATAAGCGCGTGAACGTGGTCAGATTCACCATTAAACTCAAGAATCTGGAAATCCATTTTCTTGGCAACCTCTCTAAAGGATTTTTCTATGACAGCAAAACTTTCTGATGTCAAAACCGCCCTACGATATTTAGTTACACAGACCAAGTGAATCTTGACACTGAAAACACTGTGACGTTCCCGTCGCAGGGCGAACGCACCCAAAAGTGGTGCACACCAAGAACGTTATAGCCCACATTTAGCAGATAATTTGTACTTAAAAGAATTTCCCAGCAGGTTTTTAGACTGGACAGTGCGAAGTTCTAGGAAAATCAACGAGTTTACTAGGGTTTCAGCCCCCAACGTCCTTCACCCCTCTTCCAGACTCACAATCGCTGAAAGGCTTTCAATGCAAGGCTTTTAGGCATTTTGTCAAAATGTCTGACAGAGAACTTCGCACTCTCCAGTTTTAGAGTAAAAAAATAATTTAGCTAGGTGCAGTCTAACTCTTGCCAGATAAGGAGTTTAGGCCTTTTTCCCAGACAATCAAGTTATGTACTGAGCAGCAGGAGATTGAAGGATACAGAACAAATGATCGAAGTATTTTGTCATTTTTCACGAATTGAAATTAAAAATAAGTTAAATTCATCTATCTTATGTACTTAAATTTAAAAATACTAAAAAGGCCGTTAATCTCTAAAAGCCTTGTCCAGTAAAGCTTTCAAAAAATATTTAAATCGTCAAAATACCTGCGGAATGTGGGTTTAAACTAAACCCGATCGCAGCGCAATGACGGCAGCTTGCACCCGATCATCCACCAATAATTTATTCATAATGCCTCGTACATGGGTTTTAATCGTATTGATACTGAGGTAAAGTTCCTCGCCAATTTCGTGATTACTTTTTCCCTGCACAATTAACCTTAAAACATCGAGTTCCCGTTCCGAAAGATGGGCCAAGGTAGGTGGAATCGGTGGATAAAGCTGATCGATCACCAGGCGAGCAATTTGCGGATCGAGATAAGTGGCCCCATCCTTAGCTGCATCAATTGCCCCTAACAATCGTTCTAAACTGGCCCCTTTAATACAATAGGCATCGGCTCCACTGGCCAGGGCAGCAATCACTTCCGTTTGTAGCGTATGGGAGGTGAGCATAACAATATGTACGTTAGGCAATTGGGTCTTAATCTGCTTGGTTGCGGCAATGCCATCCAAACCAGGCAAACCAATATCCATGAGAATGACATCAGGTTCCAGTTCCAAAGCTTGCTGAACAGCACTATAGCCATCCCCAGCTTGACCAATAACGGTGATATCAGTCCGTTCGTTGAGAGCCTGTTCTAGCCCTAACTGCATCAGAGGATCATCTTCAACAATTAAAATTCGCATAGATATCAGTCAAGGTGTGCAATTATCACCCAGGCGGGGGAAGTGAAACTATTACTAGTTTAGGCAATCTTGAAGTAGAGTGTCGGGATTAACTATTTGTTTAGTACTTTGAGGCGGTTTCCCGTTTCCTTTTGCCGACTCATCTCCCTTAGCTGCCGTCATGTTGAAAGTTTTCTACGCTTTGCTCAATCATCTCCCTGGTTTTTCAGTTGTGCGGACGGCCAGGGGAAAAGGTTGGGTTTTGGCGATCGCCTATGGAGGTCTAGGTTGGTTAGCTGTTTCTTTGGTTAGAGCCAGCATCACCACAACATTGGTCGGTTTAGTCACTGGATTGGCGATCGCGGTGACAACGGGATTATTATTATCGGCGGCCGTGACAGAACGGGAACGATTGGAAAAGCAACTGCGAAGTACCCTAGAGCGGGATAAATTGTTAGCAGAAGTGGCCCTGCGAATTTGTCAATCCCTGGATCTAGACACTATCTTTCAAACCACCGTGACAGAAGTTAGAAATTTATTACACAGCGATCGCGTTTATATTGGCTTTCTAGAAACCACAGGACAATTCACCGTTGTTGCCGAATCTCTGAATCAGCATTATCCATCCGTTTTGCAAAACCAAGCAGAAAATCCTCGCGATGAAGAAGTAGCCCATTTATTACCGCAAAAGACCTTTATTGTTGATAATATGGCTGATTTTGAGGGGGAACTATTACTGCATGATTATTATCATCGCTATGGTGTCAAAGCCGTTTTAGCAGTTCCTTTAATGGGCAAAAAAGGCCCGATTGGCTTATTAGTCAGTCATTATTGTTCCGGTCCCCGACGTTGGCAAAAGGGAGAAGTCCGTCTTCTAGAACAATTAGCGATTCAAGTGGCGATCGCCGTTCAACAGGCCCAACTTTATCAACAGGTGCAAGTTCTCAATGGCAATCTGACCCGCCAGGTACAGGAACGAACCTTAGAACTCGAAGATCGGATGTTGGAATTACAAGATCTACACCAAATGAAGGCGGTTTTTTTACAAGCGGTCTCCCACGATCTCCGCACTTCTATGATGGGGTTATTAATGTTACTTAAAAATTTACAGAACCGTTCGGGAGAAAATGTCACTCTGTCCCGCCCTATTTTAGATCGTTTAATCCAAAGTGGAGATCATCAATTACTGTTATTAAACGCCCTCTCTGAGAGTCATTTCGCTGAACATCATCCTTTGATGATTCAATCTCAACCTCTTTGTTTAAAAACCTTATTTGAGAACCTATTGGCTGACTGGCAACCTCTTTTGCAACAAAATCAGGCTCAAATTAAGCATTCTATTCCCGATCAATTTCCCTTTGTCCTAGCGGATCCCCATTATTTACGACAGGTCTTTGAAAATCTGCTCACTAATGCCCTTAAACATAACCCACCTGGCATTCAACTTTTCCTAGACGTAGTGATTAAGGGACAAATGCTGCGTTGTACCCTGCGAGATAATGGTGTTGGGATGAAAAAGGAACAATGTCAGCATCTTTTTGGACTCTATCTGCGCTCTGCCTATAATCAACGTTTAACCGGTATTGGCCTAGGCTGTTATCAATGTCGGCAAATTATTGAGGCTCATGGTGGTAAAATCGGCGTTTCCAGCACACCCCAACAGGGAACACAGTTTTGGTTTACCCTACCGCTTGCCAATGTTCAGCGATCAGCCATTTCCTAATAATAAGAATGCTCTACAGAAGAATGATTGACGACAACCAAATCCTTTTGTCTGGGTAGCGTAACCGTAAAAGTTGTTCCTTGATTTAGCTCACTAACGACCGTAATTTTGCCCCCGTAAACCTCTACACAGCGTTGTACAATGGTTAATCCCAGACCTGTCCCCGCAATATTATCCACATTTTCTGCCCGATAGAAAGGGTTAAATAGCTTCGGTAAGGCTTCGGGGGGAATGCCAATCCCTTGATCTGTAATCTGAAAAACAATGACATCTTGCTCAACCATAAGGTCAAAATAGACGACTCCTTTTGGTGCAGAGTATTTAACCGCATTGGTCAGTAAATTATTGAGAATATGCCGGACTAAATTTGTATCCCATAACTCACTGGGCAATTCTCCCAAACACCGAAAAATAATGGGACAATGACCGTAAATGGGCTGCTGACTTTGATTGATATTATCAACTAAATGGCCACAGAATTCCTCAAGGTTTAAGGGAATAAAATGGCATTTCAATTTTCCTGAATCAGAGCGTCCTAACAATAGCACTTCGGTGAGCAATTGATCCATGTCTTTGATCGCATTGCGGATCATTTGAAAATAATTGACTTGCTGTTCAGGTGTTAAGCGATCGCGGCTTTCTTCTAAGAGACCAGCCGAAAGTAAAATCGTGTTCAGTGGGTTCCGAAAGTCATGGGATAACATGGAGACAAATTCGGACTTTAACTGATTTAATTCCTGGGCTTTGGTTAATTCGGCAGTGCGTTGTTTAATACTGGCTTCTAAGGATTGGTTTTCTCGACGAAGTTTTTCGGCCACCTGCTTACGTTCAATGGCATAACAAATAGAACGAACCAGTAGTTCGAGGCTGGCATTGCGTTTAACTAAATAGTCCTGGGCTCCAGCCCGTACTGCATCCAAAGCCAAATGATCGTCGTTATGATTGGTTAATACCACAATTGGCAAATCTGGTACGGATTCCATTAAGGGAATCAGAGACGATAATCCTTCACTATCTGGTAAAGTGAGATCTAAAAGAATGACATCAAAGCGTTGTTGGGTTGCCTTTTGTAAACCATCCGCCAGTCTTTGGACATGGACAATTTCAAAGGTTTGGCCCTGAGAACCCTTTAAAATCTCCCGTAGCAGACGAGCTTCAGCCGGATTATCCTCAATTAGGAGGATATTAATACAACTAGATAACACCATAATGTTCGCTCACGCTCTATTTGTAGCGTAACGTGATTTTGAGCAATTGCCATTAAGACTTTTTCCCCAATGGCGATCGCTGAAATCCTTAAGCCTGAAGCGGCTCTGTACAATAGAAAGGTTAGTCCCAAATTTCTTGCTGACAGCACTATTCAAGTTTCTTCCTCATGGTAACTCGAACTGAAGTTAAAAACAGTAATACTTTATGGATCGTCATTGTCAATTACCGTACTGCGGCTCTGACCATTGACGGTTTACATTCCCTGGAAAATGAGGTGAAGGAACTGGGAACGGTTAAGGTTTTCATTGTTGATAACGCTTCTGGGGATGATTCCGTTGAGCAAATTCAACAGGCGATCGCTCAGAACACCTGGGGAGATTGGGCCAGTTTAATTCCCTCAGAAAAGAATGGTGGTTTTGCCTTTGGGAATAATTTGGTCATTCAAAAAGCTCTTCATGCCAGTGATTCTCCTCAGTATCTTCTGTTGCTTAATCCTGATACGATTGTCCGGCCCCAAGCTCTAACCCATTTACTGGATTTCATGAATGCCAACCCCAGGGTCGGTATTGCCGGTAGTCGCTTGGAAGATCCCGATGGCACACCTCAACGATCTGCTTTTCGCTTTCATTCTTTCCTCAGTGAATGGGATGCCGGATTAAGTTTAGGAATCATCTCTTACCTACTCCGCCTTTGGATTGTCGCTCGTCCCGTTCCCGATCAGGCCTGTCAAACCGATTGGGTCTCTGGAGCCAGCATGATCATTCGACGCGAGGTTTTTGAAACGGTGGGATTGATGGATGAGGATTATTTTATGTACTATGAAGAAGTGGATTTTTGTTTACAGGCCAGTAAAAAGGGATGGCCTTGTTGGTATGTACCTGCCAGTCGGGTTGTCCATCTCGTCGGCCAAAGTTCTGGGGTCAATCAGCCAGGAGTGGAAAAAAAACGACAACCCACCTATTGGTTTGAATCTCGCCGTCGCTACTTTGTTAAAAATTATGGTTTGCTCTATGCCATCCTGGTCGATTTTCTCTGGTTGACAGGATTTTTGACTTGGCGTGGCCGCATCTTTTTTCAACGCAAACCGGATTCTTATCCCCCTTACTTTCTAACTGATTTCGTCCGTAATAGTGTTCTGACTCGATTGGGGAGCAATATCAATGTCTAGTTCTTTTGTCGTTGGGGTGGTGGTTATTGGCCGCAATGAAGGCGATCGCCTGAAACAATGTTTATTGTCTTTATTGCCGCAGACTTCCCAGATTGTCTATGTGGATTCGGGTTCAACGGATGGCAGTGTGGAGTTAGCCCAGTCTTTAAACGTGGAAGTTGTTGCTCTAGACATGTCCATTCCCTTTACAGCAGCCCGTGCTAGAAATACCGGAGTAGAAAGATTGATTAGCCTGAATGCCGAGATCCAATATGTCCAGTTTGTGGACGGAGATTGTGAAGTACTGCCCCATTGGCTACAGCAGGCGAGAAAAACCCTAGATGAAAATCCCAAGGTCGTTGCTGTTTCAGGCCGACTCACCGAAAGATTTCCCCAGAAAACCCTTTACAACTATTTAGTGAATATGGAGTGGCAAGCTCCCTTCGGTGAAGTACTTTCCTGTGGGGGACTGTCTATGATGCGAATTGAGGCTCTGCAAGCAGTGGGAGGTTTCAATGCCTCTCTAATCGCTGGGGAAGAACCAGAATTATGTATTCGTCTGCGGGAAAAGGGAGGGAAAATTCTGCGGATTGATGCTGATATGGCTCTCCATGATGCAGACATGACTCAATTTAGCCAATGGTGGAAGCGTAATGTTCGAGGCGGTCACAGTTTTGCCCAGGTGATTTCTGTCCATTCCCAAACGCCTAAACTTTACCAACATAAAGAAAGACGTAGTATCTGGCTTTGGGCTTTTACGGTTCCCCTTTTGGCCCTAGGACTCAGTTGGTTGACTCATGGTTGGAGTTTATTACTTTTTAGTGGTTATGGGGTATTAATTTGGCGTATTTATCGCTATCAACGGAGTCAATCTTTTACCCATAAAGACGCTTTAATCTATGCTATTTTTTGCTTGTTAGGTCGTTTTCCGCAATTGCAAGGCCAGTTGATTTTCTATCGCAATGCTTGGCTTGGTAAAAGAGCGACACTCATTGAGTACAAAGGCCCGAATACAACGCCCATACCAAAGAACAATTGACCCGATTTTTGCAATTTAATTATTCCTCGATAGTCTGTCCTCGTAAAAATACTGACGTATTTACTTGACTTACGGACTTATCTTGCCAACACTAAAGCCATTATTTATCTAAATTTATTACAAAACTGGACAGTGCGAAGTTCTAGGAAAATCAACGAGTTTACTAGGGTTTCAGCCCCCAACGCCCTTCTACCCTCTTCCAGACTCACAATCGCTGAAACCCTTTCAATGCAAGGCTTTTAGGCATTTTATCAAAATGTCTGACAGAGAACTTCGCACTCTCCAGTTACAAAAAATATACTCGATCAATGACATGTGTGGCTTATGATAGAAGTTAAGTAGATCGGTAATTACATAAGGGAAGGTTCGGAAATGGCAATCAGGCAAGTCAATGTACTCAATACAATGATCAATAACTTTTCCATGCGAGAACTGTTAGAAAAGTTAAATCGAACTGGGGGCGTAGTCGTCACCCCTAATATTGATCATTTGATGAAATTAAAGACTGATCGCTGTCTCCAGAAAGCTTACCTCAATGCCGAATACTGTGTCTGTGATAGTAAAATTATTCAATATGCCTCTTACTTTTTAGGCACCCCCATTCGAGAAAAAATTTCTGGTTCAGATTTATTCCCCGCTTTTTACCAATACAACAAAGATAATACCAACACTACAATTTTTCTGTTGGGAGCGGAAGACGGTGTAGCTCATCAGGCTCAGGTAAAGATCAATCAAAAAGTCGGCCGTCAAATGATTGTGGACGTTTATTCTCCTCCCTTTGGTTTTGAGAAGGATGAACAGGAATGTCAAGCTATTATTCAGCGTATTAAGGATTCGGGCGCAACGGTTCTGGCAGTTGGTCTTGGCGCGCCTAAGCAGGAAAAATGGATTGCCCAATATCGGGAGCAATTACCGACGATTAAAATTTTCTTGGCGATCGGGGCCACCATTGATTTTGAGGCTGGCTATAAACCGCGATCGCCGAAGTGGATGAGTGAAGTAGGGCTGGAATGGTTATACCGTCTGTTATCGGAACCTCGACGCTTATGGAAACGGTATTTAGTTGATAGTCTGCCCTTTTTCTGGCTAATCCTTAAACAAAAATTTGAGCAACACCCCCAGGAGCTATCTGGCCTGGGTGCGACCTCTAGTTGATATTAAATAAGGTTTTTAAAAAGTTTACTGGACATCGATTTTTCAATCAATCGTAACATACGATGTTCTGAAGTATCTACCGGCAAAAGGACTCATTAAACAAGGATTTATCAATTAGAGGTCACACCCTCTGGCCTTGCCGTGCAATCAAGTCAGGAAACAATCTAAGGGGGATTGACTTGGGAGAAAGTCTAAAATCATGGCATAGACTCTGGGTCTGGAATCGTCTCCAGGGTCTTACCTAACTTTAAACGGGCCATTTGCCAAGCCTGTAAAGATTGCCGGAAGCCTGGGCTTTCATAGCGTTTCATGCCGGTGATCAGGGCTTGAAAATAGCCTAAAACAATAAATAAGCCGCCGATCAGCCAGGGTTTTTCAACCGTTCGATAAAGACCGATCGCAAAAATATAGAGGGGATGGGTTCCCATAAAATACTGTCCTCGTCCCCAGCGTAGGCGGCCCGTTAATACGCCCTGGTGGGAAGATCCCATCAAACGTTGGTGAATAAAATTCAAATCTGGATCTTCGAGACTGCGAGTACGCCAGCCCGCCATCCGCGCTTTATGGAACGCAATGCCATCCCAATGCACCTCTCGCACAAAACCGCCAATCTCTTCAAAACATTGCCGACGATAGAAGTTAATCTGGCCAGCGACCATCTCATCGGCAGTACGTTCAATCACTAATTTGCCATTTTCCTCTAGGAAGGGTTTCCCACTGGCAGCCCCTAAATAGCGATCGCTGGCGAACAACGCCATCAGACGTTCAAAATAGCGCGGCCCAAAGGCAATGTCACCGTCCATCTTGCCAATAAAATCATAGTCCTGGGTTTTTAATCGCTCATAGCCATAGTAAAAAGCTTCTACCACCCCTGGCCCCACCGAGCGTATGCCTCGATCCGGCTTATTTTCAATATGAATCCAGGGATAACTTTGAGCCGCAGCTTCGAGAATAGCCAAAGTATTATCCGTTGAACCGTCATTGACCACGAGCCACTCAAGGGGCTGAACAGTTTGATTAACCAAAGACTCAATCACCTTGGGCAGAAAAACCTCCTCATTTCTAACCGGAGAAATCAAGACAATACGAGTATCCATTCTATTTACTAGTCCTTAATATTCAGACATCAGAAAACCAAAGCCTTATCCTCCAGAGGATGGTATTCAGACACAATTTGACGCAATTGATCCCCTTCAATCGTTTCTTGATCAATTAACAGATCTACCAGACGATCCATCAGAAAGCGATTTTCTTCCAAAATGTTTTTGGCTTGCTGGTGGGCAGCTTCCACAATTTGGCGAATTTCTAGATCAATGCGAGTGGCAATTTCTTCGGAATATTCGGCCCTGCGCCCCCAATCACCCCCTAGATAGTTATTATCATTTTCCCCTTCCAGGGCCACTAACCCTAACTCTGACATTCCCAGGCGCGTGACCATTTGGCGGGCTAAGTAGGTGATTTTCTCTATGTCATTGCTGGCTCCTGTGGTGATTTCGGCTTCTCCAAAGATCACTTCTTCGGCAACCCGTCCCCCTAATAAACCGGCAATCCGGGCTAAAAGTTGCGATCGCGTAATTAAGCCTTGATCTTCATCCGGCGTAAACCAGGTTAACCCCCTGGCCTGTCCCCTGGGAATCAGAGTCACCTTTTCAACCGGATCATGACCCTCATAAATCGTGCCAATTAGAGCATGGCCAACTTCGTGGTAGGCAATTAAGCGTTTACTTTTGCCATCCACCAGAGGCGTGCCTTCCATACCAGCCACCACCCGATCAATGGCATCATTGATTTCCATCATCGTAATGGCTTCTTTGCGACGACGAGCCGTAAAAATCGCCGCTTCATTGAGGACATTGGCTAAATCGGCCCCCGTAAAGCCTGGCGTGCGACGAGCGATCGTGCCTAAATCCACCTCTGCCTCAATCTTTTTATTCTGGGCGTGAATTTCCAGAATTTTATGACGACCATTGAGGTCTGGATAATCTACGACTACTTGACGGTCAAAACGTCCCGGACGCAGGAGAGCTAAATCAAGTACATCAGGACGGTTGGTCGCGGCAATGACGATAATACCGGAATTCCCTTCAAAACCGTCCATTTCCGTTAGCAGTTGATTTAAGGTTTGTTCCCGTTCATCATTACCGCCGCCATAGCCCACTCCCCGTTGACGACCCACTGCATCAATTTCATCAATAAAGACTAAACAGGGCGCGTTTTCCTTGGCCTTCTTAAATAAGTCTCGTACTCGTGAAGCCCCGACTCCGACAAACATTTCCACAAATTCTGAGCCAGAAATGCTAAAAAACGGCACACTCGCTTCTCCGGCGATCGCCTTAGCTAAAAGGGTTTTCCCTGTTCCAGGTGGCCCAATCAAAAGAACGCCCCTGGGAATTTTGGCTCCGATCGCCGTAAATTTTTCAGGCTGTTTAAGGAAAGTTACCACCTCTTGTAACTCTTCCTTCGCTTCATCAATCCCGGCCACATCATCAAAGCCAATTCCCGTTTTAGACTCCATCTGGAAGCGAGCGCGGGACTTACCAAAACTCATGGCTTGGCCCGAAATATTGGCAGAACGGCGGATTACCATGACCACCAAACCAATCAGAATCGCCACAATAAAAACATGGGTTAATAGACTCACTAAGGCCGAATTATCTGCCGTGTGCCGGATCCCCCAATTGACCTGACTATTTTTGAGTACTTCAACCAGTTCAGGATTGTTTTTAAATAGTCTTACTGTCTTTGGATCACTATTGGCCGGTTGATTCTTCAGCGTTACTTTCGCTTTTTGTAGCATCGGATCGATTTCGACCTTAGCCACCTGACCGCTCTTGATATCCTTGACCAGTTCTCCATAGGTCATCGTATGGCTATCGGCGGGTGGGTCGATAGTTTTTGGTTTTTCCTGGGCCAGACTGGGTGTCGCCGTCAGGAAAGTCGGCACCAGTAAAACACTAATCAGCCATCGATGCCAAAAACGGTTTGAGCTAATAGAACGAAATAACTGACCTTGAGCAAAACCTTTCATCATCTAACCGTAAGGGAAAATGTCATTGCCTTTATGATAACCTGCTCAGAAAATTGGGGAGAGAGATTTAAGATAGCCCTATTTCTCTTTGGTATGGAGCGATATTTGTACTGACTTTTCTGAGACAAGGCCAAACTATTCTGTGCGATCCACACTGCCAAAGAAAATCGGTTCCACACGGATGGCAAGAATAGTGGCAGGGCGAACTACCATATATTCCCCTTGAATATTTTTGATCGGAACAGTAATAAATTCCTGGGAATCATATTTCGGCACAACGTCTTTGCTGTACCATTGTTGGAATTCTTGAATATTGGTAAACCTTACCTCTTCCCGATGACCACCGGCCAAGAGAAGATGGATCGCATATTCGTCTGGTTTTTTCGGCATCGTTAATCCCGATAACGCTTTGCTTACGATTATGACGGATCGGGGGAGCAATTTGAACTGGGATCAGTGAGTTTCCGATCAACTAGAGAGCCTGGCTGTTTATTGATCCCCAGAGAGTTTTGATCGTTAGCAAATTTTTAACAATATTGACTAATATCTTCACCTAACTGATCAGCAAGATAGGATAGGGCCCGGAAGCGCAGCATCATCAACTCATCGTAAAAAGGATTTAGCTTACAGAGAGGCGGAATAGTAAGTACTGTTCGTCCCCCAAAGGTAATTTTTCGGGCAAAGGGACATTGGGCAGGGATCAGTTGACAAAGACGATGGGCTAGAGCAGGGCTAACAACTTCTAGGTTATTCAGGTAGTTCCTGATGGGCATCAACAGAGGGGGAAAGAATGAATGGGGAAGTGATGAAGTTGAAGACTGACAGGGGGGAGAATCCATTAGCCAGGTCGTAAAGATTAAATGGCGAATGGTTTGATCGCTAACACTCATGGGGGTTGATCTCACTTGAAATTGTGGAGTCAGAGACAATTCTAGAAACAAATGATTTGACAAAAATCAGAAATGTGAGGAAAAGATTATTGTCCTTTCTGGTGATAGCACAAAGTTCTCGGAAAAAGTCAGAAAAGCTCGACTTAGTGAGAAAAACTCATCATTGAGGGGGTAAGGATAGAAAAAGTGCTATAGCAGATAATCATTATTAGCTTAGAGTTGCCTCTTTCCTTTGATCATGGCCTAGCTTGCCGGCGACGGAAGTGAGATAGATCACCAACAGATAGTTAATTTAGATAGGGCAGGGTGTAGGCGATCGCTTTACGGGAAAGAGGTTTGACCCTTGTGTATCAACTTTGAGAATTCCAGACGGGGGTGAATATCGCTATATTTAATCGGGGATAACCGCAATGCAGTCAATTTCGACCCAAACATCCTTGGGCAGTCGTGCCACTTCTACACAGGCCCGGGCTGGAGCGGTTGCTTCCTCAAAATAGGTGGCATAAACCTGATTCATCGCGACAAAATGCCCTAAATCTTGGAGAAAAACTGTAGTTTTAACGACATCAGACCAGGTGGCTCCTGCTTGGGTCAAAATGGCCTCTAGATTAGCCATGACCTGTTGGGTTTGTTGCCCAATGTCTTCTTTACCAATAATTTCGCCACTGTGAGGATCCAGGGGAATCTGACCTGCAACAAATAACAGTTTTCCCTGGACTGCGATCGCTTGATTGTAGGGGCCAACGGGAGCAGGGGCTTGGGTGGTTTGAATAATTTCTTTCATGATTGATTCAGATGAGAAAAAAAGGAAACAACGGGTAAGGCGATCGCTTCAGAGGGCATTCGGTTTCCCAGTGTTTGGTTCTACCAGACGGCGATCGTGAAATGAATGGCAAACCTTGACCAGTTACTAAACTTCACATTAAATCCCGTCCGAACCGAAAACAAAAGCTTTACAATTAAATATTTGCTGCGGTTGTTACCGAAGATGCTCCCCCGTAGGCAACATTTATGCTTAATCCAAACTTGACGGAGATTGAACTCTCTAAAGACGACTACCAACGTTATTCCCGCCACATTATCTTGCCAGAAGTTGGGCTGGACGGACAAAAACGGATCAAGGCCGCCAGTGTACTCTGCGTGGGTACGGGTGGACTGGGTTCGCCTCTTTTATTATATTTAGCAGCGGCCGGGGTAGGCCGCATTGGCATTGTGGATTTTGACATTGTTGACCACTCCAATCTGCAACGTCAAATTATTCATGGAACCTCCTGGGTCGGTAAGCCTAAAATTGAATCGGCCAAAAATCGGATTTTAGAAATTAATCCCTACTGTCAGGTGGACTTGTACGAAACCCAACTCAGTTCCGTTAATGCTCTAGAGATTATCAAACCCTACGATATCGTGATTGATGGTACAGATAATTTCCCCACCCGTTATCTGACCAATGATGCCTGTGTTTTATTGGATAAACCCAATATTTACGGTTCTATCTTCCGTTTTGAAGGCCAAGCCACTGTCTTTAACTATCAGGGTGGCCCCAACTACCGCGATCTTTATCCCGAACCACCACCACCAGGCATGGTTCCTTCCTGTGCGGAGGGAGGGGTTCTAGGCGTATTACCAGGAATTGTGGGAACGATCCAAGCCACAGAAGCGATCAAAATTATTTTGGGTGCTCCCCATACCCTCAGTGGCCGTCTCCTCCTTTTCAATGCCTGGGAGATGAAGTTTCGGGAATTAAAACTGCGACCCGATCCTGAACGTCCCGTGATCACAGAACTGATTGATTATGAACAATTCTGTGGCATTCCCCAGGCTAAAGCCGCCGAAGCCGCCGAAAAATCTGCCTTAGCCGAAATGACCGTTTTGGAGTTAAAAGCCTTAATAGACAATGGGCCCCAGGACTTTGTGCTCATTGATGTTCGTAATCCCAATGAATATGACATTGCTCGTATTCCAGGTTCGGTACTGATTCCCTTACCCGACATTGAAAAAGGGCCAGGAGTTGAGAAAGTACGAGAATTACTGAACGGTCATCGTCTCATTGCTCACTGTAAGATGGGGGGGCGATCGGCCAAAGCCTTGTCTATTCTCAAGGAAGCGGGCATTGAAGGGATTAATGTCAAAGGTGGCATTAGTGCCTGGAGCCAAGAAGTTGATCCTAGTGTGACTCAGTATTAATCTGTTGGGCTTGGGAATTTTAGGAGGTTGGCTCAGTCCCTGTTTTAGGGAAATCTAGCTTCCCTGCTTTTTTTGAGCTTGGCGTTTGAGCTTGGCGATCGCAGTTATCTCTCAAACCCAAGCTTGCCGAATGTCCCTTAGACTCGTTACACTGCTTAAAAATATCCTCACTTTCAAGGGATAATAGAAAAAATCTAACGCTGTCAGCCTTCTGCTTTTAACCTAAAGGTAGAAACTCGCAACGCATTGTCACGTAACTAAATCACTCAATTTAGTAAAGCGTCTCTAAAGACACTAAAAATTATCCGTTACTAGAAGGAGCGCCAATGGGACTACCTTGGTATCGAGTTCACACCGTTGTCCTGAATGATCCAGGACGTTTAATTTCTGTTCACCTCATGCACACTGCTCTGGTAGCAGGTTGGGCTGGTTCAATGGCTCTCTATGAGCTAGCTATTTTTGATCCCAGCGATGCGGTTCTAAACCCCATGTGGCGACAAGGGATGTTTGTTCTTCCCTTCATGGCACGTCTGGGCGTAACTTCCTCCTGGGGAGGATGGAGCGTCACCGGAGAAACCGGAGTTGATCCTGGCTTCTGGTCTTTTGAAGGCGTAGCGGCTGCCCATATTGTTCTTTCTGGTTTGCTCTTTTTAGCGGCTGTTTGGCACTGGGTATTTTGGGATTTAGAACTCTTTGTCGATCCTCGCACTGGTGAATCGGCGCTGGATTTACCCAAAATGTTTGGGATTCACCTGTTCTTATCTGGTCTTCTCTGTTTTGGCTTTGGAGCTTTCCACCTCACTGGGGTGTGGGGCCCCGGAATGTGGGTCTCTGATCCCTATGGTCTGACGGGCCATGTTCAACCCGTTGCACCGGAGTGGGGGCCATCGGGCTTTAACCCCTTTAATCCAGGGGGTGTGGTTGCTCACCATATTGCAGCAGGAATTGTTGGTATTATTGCAGGTCTATTCCACTTAACAGTGCGTCCTCCTGAACGGCTCTATAAAGCCCTGAAAATGGGAAATATTGAAACCGTACTTTCCAGTAGTATTGCGGCAGTTTTCTTTGCTGCTTTTGTCGTCGCGGGAACCATGTGGTATGGCAATGCCACCACTCCGATCGAACTCTTTGGCCCGACCCGTTATCAATGGGATAAGGGCTATTTCCAAGCAGAGATTCAACATCGTGTTGACGTGAAGCTGGCTGAAGGGGCTTCTCTGTCAGAGGCTTGGTCAACTATTCCTGAAAAACTCGCTTTCTATGATTATGTGGGTAATAGCCCTGCTAAGGGAGGATTATTCCGTACTGGAGCGATGGATAGTGGAGATGGTATTGCGAAAACCTGGGCAGGCCACCCTGTTTTCAAAGATAAAGAAGGTCGGGAATTAACCGTGCGTCGGATGCCCAACTTCTTTGAAACTTTCCCCATTATCATGACTGATGCGGATGGCGTGGTTCGTGCTGATATTCCCTTCCGTCGTGCAGAATCGAAATTCTCGGTTGAACAAACCGGCGTAACCGTTTCTGTCTATGGTGGTGAATTAGATGGTCAAACCTTCTCTGACGCTTCTTCTGTGAAGAAATTTGCCCGTAAAGCTCAGTTAGGGGAAGCTTTCGACTTTGACCGCGAAACTCTCAACTCGGATGGGGTATTCCGCACTAGCCCTCGTGGTTGGTTTACCTTTGGTCACGCAGTATTTGCGTTGCTGTTCTTCTTTGGCCATATTTGGCATGGTTCTCGGACTATTTTCCGCGATGTATTTGCCGGTGTGGAAATTGAGGAAGAACAAGTGGAATGGGGTCTGTTCCAGAAAGTGGGTGATAAGACCACTCGTACGAGTAGTGAAGCTTAATTTTCTAACTTGAGGTGAATATCCTCAACTAGGGATAGTAATCTGAATGTGGGTTGCTGTCCCTTTTCTTTGAACATTTTTTAGTTAGGGTCTGCTGAAAAAGTCAACAAAACGAACCTAGAGGGTGCGAACTCTAATTGATAAAATAACTATTTTAGCGGCATTAATTGCAGGAGCAGCTAAGTTATTTGGCGTATTACCCAAAGGTTAACTTTTGAAACGAGAGGCAATCGCGGTTTCAATAGATAACGGAGGTTTAGAACATCACCCTCTATGCGATATTGGTGTGGCAATTTACCCTTTAGCCTAGTGGACGAGGGAAATTTTTATCGGTAGCGGCGATCAATCAATAGGATAATAAAGGATGCACCTGAGCGATCGCGCCATTCAGCCCCAAGTCAATGTCAAACTTATCAAAACCTATCAAAGGAGATGCTAATTTGGTTAGCCCAGCCTCTTTTAAAACCACAAAATCAGAAGAAATTTTTGCTGCTGCTCAAGCCCTAATGCCAGGGGGGGTTAGCTCTCCAGTACGAGCCTTTAAATCCGTTGGTGGTCAGCCCATCGTTTTTGATCGAGTCGCAGGAGCTAATATTTGGGATGTGGATGGTAACGAATATATCGATTATGTGGGCACTTGGGGGCCAGCCATTTGTGGCCATGCCCATCCCGAAGTCATTGCCGCCCTACAAAATGCCCTGAGCAAGGGAACCAGTTTTGGTGCACCTTGCCTCCAAGAAAACATCCTGGCGGAAATGGTCATTGATGCCGTTCCCAGCATTGAAATGGTGCGGTTTGTCAATTCAGGAACCGAAGCCTGTATGTCGGTTTTGCGATTGATGCGAGCCTTTACGGGACGGGAAAAAATTATTAAATTTGAAGGTTGTTATCACGGCCACGCCGATATGTTCCTGGTCAAGGCTGGATCGGGGGTTGCGACTCTGGGACTACCTGACTCACCTGGTGTTCCCAAATCAACAACGACCAGTACCCTAACGGCTCCCTACAATGACCTAGAAGCCGTCAAAGTTCTTTTTCAAGATCATCCTGACAGTATTGCAGGTGTTATTCTAGAACCAGTGGTTGGTAATGCGGGCTTTATCCCTCCCGATGCTGGATTTTTAGAAGGATTACGAGAATTAACGAAGGAATACGGAGCCTTACTCGTTTTTGATGAAGTGATGACTGGTTTTCGGATTGCTTACGGTGGTGCTCAAGCAAAATTTGGTATTACGCCCGATTTAACTACCCTGGGTAAGGTTATTGGGGGTGGTTTACCTGTGGGAGCCTATGGTGGTCGTCAAGATATTATGGCGATGGTCGCTCCGGCTGGCCCCATGTATCAAGCGGGAACCTTGTCGGGCAATCCTTTGGCGATGACGGCTGGCATTAAAACACTAGAACTATTGCAAAAGCCTGGCACCTACGAATATTTGGATAAAATTACCGGTCGTTTAGCAACGGGTTTATTGCAGGCGGCCAGGGATAACGGTCATCAAGTCTGCGGCGGTCATATCAGTGCCATGTTTGGCCTGTTCTTTACGGCGGGCCCAGTTCGCAACTATGAAGATGCCAAGCAAGCGGATTTGGCTAAATTCGGTCGTTTCCATCGCGGTATGTTAGAGCGGGGAATTTATCTGGCTCCGTCTCAATTTGAAGCCGGATTTACTTCCTTGGCCCATACGGAAGCGGATATCGATCGCACGATCGCAACTGCTAAGGAGGTTTTGGCTCAGATCTAATTTGTAAGCCCAGTAGCCTTCGCTCTGTAGGGCCAACCAACAGATGACTAAACAAAACGATCGCTGGAACGCCTGCCTATATCAAGAGCAGCACCAATTTGTCTGGCAATACGGTCAGGATTTGCTGGAATTACTTAATCCTCAAGCGGTCGAAGTGATTCTAGATTTAGGCTGTGGTACGGGACAGTTAACCCAAGTTTTGGCTGAAAAAGGGGTCAGGGCGATCGGAATTGATCGTTCTAGTCAGATGATTGAGCAGGCCCAACGCAATTTTCCGGATCTGGAATTTCAAGTTGCCGATGCGACGGCTTTCTCCTTACCGATGGTAGTAGATGCGGTTTTTTCTAATGCAGTTTTGCATTGGATTCCCCAGGCAGAGGCGGTGATTAGTTGTATTCATCGAGTTTTAAAGCCTGGGGGTCGTTTAGTGGTGGAGTTTGGTGCCAAGGGAAATGTTGCACACATTCTATCGGCGATCGCGTTTGGCTTGGAAAAATTAGGAAAAACTCGTCCTCAACCCTGGTACTTCCCCACCTTAGGAGACTATACAACCCGATTAGAAAACCAAGGTTTTTGGGTCAATTATGCGACGACCTTTGAACGCTTAACGCCCTTAACCGATGGCGATCGGGGGTTAGAAAATTGGTTGAAAATGTTTACTCAGGAGTGGCTAGGAGATTTGTCAGAGGTAGAAAAAAAACAACTTTTTCAACAGGTAGAAACTCAATTGAAATCAACCCTTTATGATCAGGGCAACTGGTTTGCCGATTATTGTCGTTTGAGAATTGTCGCAACTAAATTGTAGTTTTTTAATCAATTTAATCATTTATCATTTTCTAGCTTGTTTTTTAGCCAGGCTATAGCTTCTTTTATTTCTGCCACTGTTTCTTCCTTTTCTAGCTCAGGACGCTGCACCATAATCACAGGGATTCCTAATTCTCGTGCTGCTAGAATTTTAGGGTAAGTGGCATTACCACCACTATTTTTACTAACGATTACCTCAATTTTGTAGGTTTGTAACAGCGATCGCTCCTCATCTAAATCAAAGGGGCCACGAGCTAAAAGAACTTTGCCCTGGGGCAGGGAACCATTAAGAGAAGGTGGCTCAACCATTCGCATCAGAAACCAGTGATCGGAAAGCGTCGAAAAAATAGCCAATTCTTGCCGACCAATACTTAAAAATACCCGTTGGGCTAACGGAGATAAGATACTAACTGCCGCTTCATAACTTTCGACTTCTATCCAATTATCTTGCTCACTTTTTTGCCAAGCAGGACGCAGTAAACGTAGATAGGGAATCACCAGCGATGAGGCCGCGATCGCCGCATTTTGGGAAATTTGAGTGGCAAAGGGATGGGTCGCATTAATTAAAAAATCAATTTTCTCCTGCTGTAAATAGTCTCTTAAGCCTGGGATTCCGCCAAAACCACCGATACGAGTTTGAATCATGGGAATCATCGGCTGACGAGTGCGGCCTGCCAAGGAAAAAAAGACCTCTAGATCAGGAATTTTCGCTGCTTGAGCCGCTAATTGCCAACCTTGATCCGTGCCTCCTAAAATTAGAACTCGTTTCGTTTTAACCATCCTGTTTTGCTGAATAAATTTATGATAAATTCTTGGCAGAAAGGTTTTATTGGCCTCGATTTTTCTTTATCCAGAACCTTGCTATATTTTGCGTACAGGTTATACCCTCCCCGTTTTTGCTGTAGCTGCTGCCAAGGCTGCTTTGTTGCATCTTCAAAATACCAGTCTAGACATTTTCTCCACCGTCACCCTAGATTTACTGCCAGGGGATGCCAATATTGAGATTCAACAAGTCGCTCGGTTAACCCCAGAAAGTGCCTTGGGCATGACTCTGAGTGATCCAGGTGATAACTTAGATCTGACTCGCCATACTCCTATTTGGGCTTGGGTACAATTACAAGAAAGTCAAACAGAATCCTTAATCCTAGAAGCAGGGGAAGGCCTTGGTAAAACGTTATCAGGGGATCCGGCTATTTACCGTTATGCTCGTCGCCTGTTTGACACCAATTTATTACCCTTAATTCCCAGGGATCGCAGTTTAAGGGTGAAGATTATCCTGCCAGAGGGCCGACAACTGGCTCAACGTACCTCTAATGAGGCCTTTGGTATTGTGGATGGACTCTCTCTGATTGGTACCAGTGGCATTTCTCAGCCCTTATCGGCGGAAGACCATCTAGAAGAATTTCGTCAAATCCTGCAAACGAAGGTTCAAAGCCAACCCCATTTAGTGTTTTGCATTGGTAGTCATGGCATCCACACCGCTAAACAACTCGGTATTCCAGAGGCGGCGATCGCACCAACGGGCAACTGGATTGGGCCACTCTTAGTGGAAGCAAGTTTACGGGGAGCTCAATCAGTGCGGTTATTGGGTTATCAAGGCAAATTAATTAAGTTAGCTGGCGGCATTTTCAATACTTCTAGTCATTTAGCCGATGCCAAACTGGAGATTATCAGTGCAGCCCTAGTGCGGATTGGTGGCCCTCTAAATCTGGTGGAAGCAATTTTAATGGCCAAAACAGCCGATGAAGCTTACCAGTTATTGGTAAAAGAAGGGTGGTCTGATCAGGTTTTTTCGGCCTTAGCCCATACTATTCAGGAAAAAGCCCAACGCTACGTGCATAAGTACGCAAATAGATCTTTGGTGATTGGGACAATATTATGCGATCGCGCTGGTAACATCATTGCCCAGGCAACTATTCTCCCTCAAACCCTAGCCAATCAGGCTTTTCCGCCGCACAAGAAACCATGCTGAGTTCTAACTTCGTCAGCTTAACTACAGCAAATGTCAAGAGATTCGTTACAATAGCGAATATGATTGTTCAACCCTATTTTTTGTAACAGACTTTTTGATCCTCAGCCAGAACGGCGATCGCTCAAACACTCGCTAAAACACAATGACCATTGATAACATCCGACTACGCAACGAGTTCATTAATACCCAGGTAATCACCCGCAACACAGGTAAGAAATTAGGGGTGGTAAAAGAGATTTTGGTGGATATTGACCAGCGTGAGCTTGTTGCCCTGGGATTGCGGGATAATATTTTGGCCCTGTCTGGTATGCCCCAATACCTCTACCTCAACAGTATTTGTCAAACAGGGGATGTCGTACTGGTAGAGGATGAAAACGTCTTTGAGATTGTCGATATTGATGCCTATACTTCCCTCATTAACAGCGAAGTGATCACGGAAACAGGCGAACCTCTAGGACGAGTTCGGGATTTTCAATTTAACTTAGAAAATGGCAAAGTTTCCTCAATTATTATTGCCTCTCTTGGTTATCCCCAAATCCCAGAGCAACTGATCAGCACCTACGAATTATCAATGGAAGAAGTGATCAGTAGCGGACCCAATCGCCTCATCGTTTTTGAGGGTGCTGAAGAACGTCTAACCCAACTAAGTGTAGGATTGCTAGAGCGATTAGGTATTGGTCGTCCGGCTTGGGAAAAAGAAGAAGAGGATATGTATTATCCCCCGACTGCTCGTCCCGAAAATCAATTAGGCACTGGTACTCCTATTCGTACTCCTGTCCAGGTTCGCCAACCCGTTATGGAAGAGCGTTGGCATGAAGATGACTGGGAAGAAACTCGTCCCGCCCCGCCCCTACGTCGTCAGGCAGAAACCATTCGCTATGAAGAGGATGATTACGAGGAGGATAATTGGGGAGAAAGTAAACGGGAAATGGCTGTCCGTCAACCTCTCTATGAACCGGAAGATGACTATGATGGCGATCTGTGGGATGAGTCCATGGAACCTGAACCCTACAATCCGCCCAGAGTTAATATTCCTGAAAAACGGCGGGAAAAAATGCCTGAATATTACGAAGAATAGTAAACTGTTCACCATCTAAAACGCATAGAGGCAAGGGGCTTAAGCCCCTTGTAACAAGACTTTCAGCAAAATCGTTATGCAATTTAAATTCGTAACAGCTTATTCTGATTGTCTTTAAGGGGAGAAAGAAGCTTCCTGGCTTTGGTGTTTAAACTGCATTAAATACAAACGTTGATAGTAACCGGCTTTCTCCATCAGTTGTTCGTGGGTTCCTAATTCAACAATTTTTCCTTGATCTAAAACCGCAATTTGGTCGGCGCGATGAACGGTAGAAAGTCGATGGGCAATGACTAAACTGGTTTTAGATTGGGATAGCTCGTTAATGGCTTCCTGCACTAATTGTTCTGAAACCGTATCTAGCGCACTGGTGGCTTCATCTAAAATCAGAATTTCGGGATCTCTTAATAAGGCTCTTGCGATCGCCATGCGTTGTTTTTGCCCCCCCGATAAAAGTACCCCCCGATCGCCGAGTTCTGTTTCAAAACCCTTGGGTAAATTAAGAATAAATTCATAGGCGTTAGCCCGTTTAGCAGCCTCGATAACTTCTGCTTCGGTTATATTTTCCAAACCGTAGGCAATGTTATAAAAAACCGTATTATTAAAGAGAAAAGTATCTTGACTGACGACTCCCATTTTTTGCCGTAGGGAACGGATATCATAATTTCTTAAATCCAGCCCATCAATCAGAATCTTCCCCTGGGTGGGATCATAAAATCGGGGTAATAAATCGGCGATCGTGGACTTTCCCGCCCCAGAAGCTCCGACTAAAGCTACCATTTTGCCCTTGGGAATGTTTAAGGTAATGCCTTTCAGAACCATGTCTTGATGATCTGGATAGGTAAAATAAATATTGTCAAAACAAATAGATTCTTGCAATCCTGGAAAAGAAATCTCACCGTTGACTAAAAAGGGCTTATTATCTCGCTGCAAAAAATCGGTTGCCATTTTGATTCCGTAGGATAAATTTGCTAATTGGCTACGGATTGTGTTTAATTGATTAATCAAGGGCAATAAGCGAAATAAAACCACTAAATAGGTTAATAGAATGGGTGCAAAATATCTTACTTGTACTAAAAAAAGATAGCGTCCGATAACGACCATTAATAAAACGGTAACAATTCCGGAGATTTCATTAAAAGGCCCCATCAAGGCAAAAATAGATTGAAATTGAAATTCAGCTTTTTCTCGTTCTCTAATCAATTGGGCAATTTTTTGATACTCCTGGGCTTCATTGCTAACAGTTTTAATCAGACGAATGCCGGTTAAAATTTCAAATAATTTATTAGAATAATCTCTAGATTTCAGAGAAAGTGTCTTCCCAAAATGGCGGGAAGAACGAATAAAAACCTGATTGATTAAAGCGACTAAACCCAATAGAAAAACAGCAGAAATGGTGAGTTGCCAGGAAAGATAAATTAATAACCAGACAAAAACACTAATGGTAATGACAGTGGTTGATAAGTTAATTAAAGATCGAATGCCTGATGCGACCCTGGCAACTTCCTCATTAATGGTATTTAAAATATGGCCTGTTTTATGTTTTGCATAAAAATCTAGATCGACCTCTAGGGCAATTCGCAATGATTCTAAGCGGATGTCACTAACGAGGTTTTGGGAGAGACGACTAGAAACTAAACTGTTGCCATAAGTGGCCATATTTTTGAGGATGATGGCCAATAAAATAGTTCCAAACAAACAAAGCAATCTTTCTCGCTCATTTAAGCCGCTAAAAAGGTTTAATGCCTTTTGAATTAAAGGAGGTGTATCTTTAAAAAGCTCTTTTTGCTGTCCTAAAAAAGCTAATAAAAGAGGGACAATGAGAGTTGTTCCAATACCATTAAAAATTGCCCCTGAAAAGCCCAAAATAATGGTTGATAGAATGAGTATTGGATGTTTAATTGCGTACTTAAGCAGGAGGGAATGCTTGAACATTCGGATCAATTACTCAGAAACAACGGAAATTGATAATTCAGCGATCGCGGCAGTAATTGCAGGATCGATAGCTGACCAATCATAATAGGTTTTGGCCCATTCGTAACCTAAACGAGCCAAATTTTCAGCCAAAATGGGATTGTCCCACAGTTCTGCGATCGCCGCCAAAATCTCCTCGTCCCGATCAGCCAAGATGAGGGGAAAGGGAGCCGACAAAGATAACCCTTCTGCCCCTTTTTGGGTACTAATGACTGGACAGCCCGCCGCCAAGGCTTCCAAAATTTTGAGACGAGTGCCACCACCACTGATTAAAGGCACCACCTGAACGGAGGCTGAAGCCAAATAGGGTCGCACATCTGCCACCATTCCTGAAACGATAATGTTGGCATCTTGGGCCGCGGCCGTCAACATCTTAACGGTGGGAGTTCTGCCAATGAGCAATAAACGACAATCAGGATAGCGAACTTTTAGGGCTGGATAAAGACGATCCAGTAAAATATCCACCGCCTCTTGATTAGGAGGATAGGAGAGTTGCCCTAAAAAGAGCAAATTATGGCGTTTATCTCCTAATGCCGGTAAAGAGAGTGTTTTTCCCTGCCAAACCTCGTCATAGTAGCTAACATCAATGCCATTAGGAATCACCTTGGGTTGTAGCTCTTGGCCATACCACTGACGAACTAAAGAGGCATCTTCGGGACTGCAAACCCAGACTTGATCTCCTGCTCGACAAAAAGCTCTTTCTAAACGTTTTAAATGATTCTGTTCAAGCTGATATTTCAATCGGGCTTTCAAGCGGTATTGGTCTGGCTGACTTTCTGGCCCCAATTGCTGATGTAAATGAGCTTCGACGTTCTGGTTATCAACAATGATTTGACAGGGATAGCTGCGAACAACCTTAAGATAGGGATACATCCAAGCCTGTTCAAGAATCACCAAATCGGGTTTAAAGTCCCTGAGCAGTTGGGCTAAAGCCTGGGCTGCTTGTACTGAATAATTCCAGTCGGCACTATGGTGACGCTTGGGAAAAAGCCACCAAAAATGACGGTTAAATCGCTCCCAGGCACTGCGTTGTTCTTCTACATTACAATGACACCAACGCTCAATTAGAGGCAGTTGTAGGTTTTTGGGTGTCCAGTTGCAAGCAGAAAACAGGGCTACTGTTCCCCGTCTTGCCATTAAGTTGATCAACTGCCAACTCCGCAGAGAACTGCCCCCCCGTACTGGATAGGGAACTTCTCGGAGAATAAACAGAGTACGAAGTTTAGAGGACATGGGAAAGAAAATTGCTCAGTATTTGATAGGCTTGATACCCCAAATCTTAACGACGCAGAAACCGTATCACGGCTTCCCCAATTTCCTGGGGCCAGTGTTCCTGGGGATAATGTTTCGCTTCCGGCAGTTTAAAGAGTTCTAATTGGGGATTTTGGGCAACTAGGGTTTCCACTGGGTCAAGGGTTAGCCAGGGATCTTGCATTCCCCAAATCAAGAGGGTGGGTTTTTGCCATTGTTTTAGCCCCGTCTCAACTTCTGTCAGGGTTTTGGCAAAATTGAGATTTTTAGTCGTGGTTAACAAAGCCCGTCCCGATGCGGAGGTTTTTAAAAAGGGTTTACGGTAGATATCTAATCTTGCGTCACTGATCACAAAGCCGCTACCACCCTCTAGGGTACGGTCAATCAGTAGGGGATCCTGCGTGACCATATCGCCCAGAAAGGGAATTGTCCATTGTTGCATGAGCCAGGGCAATTTTACGGTGGGGGTTAGGGGGGTATTCAGAATGATGAGGCGATCAATTTGGGCGGGATGTCTTAGAGCGTATTGAATGCCAACCGAGGCTAAGAATCCTTGCACGATGAGGGAAATTTTAGGCAGTTCTAACGCGCTCAAAAAATCTCCTAGGGCCTGTAAATAGACTTCTGGAGTATAGGCAAATTCTCGTTTTTCCGGTGGGTGTGACCTTTAGTTGATGAAGGAAAAGAAAAGTGTTAACATGGGATGAAAAGTGACAAAGAGGAAACAATGATGACAGCAAAACTAATTAATGTAGAGGGTTCAAAGATAAAAATAGAACTAACATTAGAACTCAGTCGTTCAATGTTGGATACAGAAATAAATATTCAAAAAGGCTTAAACGAAGTAGGTTGCATCGCCAGCAAAGAAGCCTTGAAATATTTAGATACAGATGGTTCACCCTTAAAAATCGGTGAAGAAATCTGGAAGAGTAAGGGAGAGCAACCGAAAGAATATCAAACACCTTATGGTGAGGTTATAGTGAATCGTCATGTATATCAGCGTTCACCTTTGAGGAAAAACGTATTGCCCCTTAGAAAGAGAAGCAAGGATAATCATAACATCAACGCCATTATTGGCAAAACAGGTATCCTCAAAAATGTCAGGGATGGCAGGCAAAGAGGTGAAAAATGATTTATTAGAAAATCATGGTAGAAAAGTAGCGCTATCCTATATCCAAAGATTGAGTGAAGCAGTAGGAAGTGTGGTACAGGCAAAAGAAGAAGCGTGGAGTTATGCCCCGCCCAAGGAGGATAGCCAAATTGCAACAGTGGGAATAGGATTAGATGGAACCTGTATGCTGATGTGTGAGGATGGCTACCGTGAAGCAATGGTGGGAACCGTTTCCCTATACGATAGTGAAGGCGAACGTCAACCTACAATCTATCTAGGTGCGGCACCAGAGTATGGAAAAAAGAGTTTTCTAGAAAGATTAGAAAGAGAAATTGAGCGAGCGAAAAACCGTTATCCAGAGGCAACATTGGTCGGGATAGCAGACGGGGCAGAATCAAATTGGAAGTTTTTAGAAAAGCAAACGGAAGAACAGATATTAGATTTCTATCATGCCTCTGGTTACTTAGGTGCCTTGGCAGAAGCGTTGCATCCGAATACCGTGTCAAAACAAAAAGAATGGTTGACTGAAAATTGTCGAGAACTCAAGCATGAAAAAGGAAAAGCAGGAGAACTGCTAAATCTGATGAAAGAAGTCAAAGAAGAAAAAAGTCATTCTAAGAATCTTACCGAGAAACTACAAGCGGCGATTACTTATTACGAGAATCATCAGCATCAAATGGATTATGCTGAATACTTAGAGAAAAAGTATCCGATTGGTTCAGGTGTTACGGAAGCAGCTTGTAAGACGTTGGTCAAACAACGATTATGTTGTTCAGGGATGCGATGGAAGGAAAAAGGAGCAGGAATTATTTTGAGCCTACGAGCTTTGGTATTGACCAAGGAACGATGGAGTCAATTTTGGGCAAAACTTGATCAATATGGGTTCCCTGTAGAACCCTGATTACAACAGCTTTTATCAACTAAAGGTCGCACCCTTTCCGGTTTGCTCGAAAAGCCGGAGCCAATCCAATCTGGAGCGATCGCTCGCCAGCCCTGTTCTCCCAATAGTTCTAACAAACTAGACCAGGTTAAGCTTTGGGACGGTAAACCATGTAACAGCACCACCGGCGATCGCTCTGCTGCTAACTGAGATGCTGACTCAGAGGACACTTCTCGATAGAACCAGTTTAAATCGGCGATCGCGATCGTATTTTCAGTTATTTTCACAGACCTTTGTTATCCTTAGTGATTAAACAATTTCTAAAATTCTGTCTTAGAATACAGCATCTTTAAGGCACTTGGGTCTGTAATACTCAGGGGAGCCTTTTCCTTACACCGTTCTTCAAGCCCCACAACCAAGGAGATTGAACATGAACGCCTCTGAGCAAGCCAAAGGATTAGAAACCACCAGCAAAATTGCGACGGTAATCCATCTGTTTAAATCCCAGTTTCCCGACGCTAGGCCTGACTTGAAACCCTGGCAAAACGATCCTGACACCCAGGAAATGGTCGATCCCCACTCCATTGATATTGGATTTCATTTGCCTGGCTGGAGTCCTCGTTTCCAAAGTCGTAGTATGCTAGTCCAACTCCGGTTTCATCCCGATCCCATTGACCAATCTCAACATCTCATTGGTATCGAAACGGTTGGCATTAACCACCAAGGTCAGGCCTGGCGATTAGCGACTGTGGATAATTGGCAAATTGTAGGTAAATCTTTACCCGCAGCGGATATTGGCGAAAAATTACGGAGTTTCAATCGCGCTGTCTTTGAACTGTTTAAAGCCCCGATCACCTCTTAAAAGGCCTCTTAAATATTAAACGCTCACACAAAAAGGAGGTGAAGGAGATGAGTATAGATCCCCCGCAGCCTCGTCACAGCCCCAGTTATAGTTACCAGTGGCCAGGCACAAAGTCCTCACTGATAACTCATAAGACTCTGGGGAAATTAGTCTTTACAATCATCGTCTTTATCGCCTGGACATTTGCCGCCATAGACGGTTTGGGTATCCTGGGGATAATAGGTGGTTGCTTTGGCTAGGGTTTCGATTCCCACGACGAGGAGCAACGCGATCGCTAAACTGGTGACTAGGTTACGTTTCATCATTACATCTCCTGAACACATCCTGACACACCGAGACCATAGAGAGGATGATCCTCTACCCTTTCAGCATAGTCAGTCCCCATTGGCATGTCAGTCCCCCAATTCGGTTGGTTTTTCTTGACGAACATGGAAAAAAAGGGAATAAGAGGGAATTATGCTGGTGCGTGTTAAACCCAGTCTTCATCTTCGTCCTCATGCCAATCGGGTGGAGCATTGGAATTGAGTGGCGGGTTAATCACTCGATAGTTGGCATCATAAATTTTTTTGGCCGGTGTTGAAGTTTTTTGCGACGGGGAAGACTCTGGCGATCGCGGCCGGGTTGATCGACTTTGCGGGGGGCGGGGTTCGCGGTAGGTATAGGAATAGATAGTTCCTTCGCGAGTGCTTGTTTTAGGCGGCTGGGAAACCTCAAATTGCTTTAAATCCTCTGAACGCAGACGCGGAGGTGTGGATTCAACGGGACGAGGTTGTTCTAAAGGGCGAGAAATGGGTCTTTCTGTGTAGGACGGGATATCGATAATCGGTTCAGTATCTTCTTTTGCTTCTACTTTCGGTAACGGCGACGACCCTGGACGCTGATCCACTGTCCTTGGTATCTCTGGCAGATCTTCTACCTCCCAATCTTCTGCTTCAGGAATCGGGTTATCCCATTCCCAATCCTTGCCATTGGCCACCGGCGATCGCATTGTTTCTGTTGGGCGAGGGGGCGGCGTAGGCTGAGGCGATCTGGGTGGTTGGGGTGTGGTTTGGGGACGAGGTGATGATCTGACTTGACTGATTTTGGCCGGTTTACCCATCCTATTTAAAATTTGTAAAACAAGGCTAATTAGCACTCCCAGTAGGATAAAGCCAATAACCCAAAGTCCCAGGGGTAGAGAGAGGACAAAGAGAGCCGTTTTGTCACTATTGCCCAAAAAATAGAGTAATACGGGGTCTCGGTTTTGGAGAAAAAAAATCAGTCCTAGCCCCGAAAGAAATAAAACCAGCAGTCCGCGCATAATTTGCCCACTTTTCCCATCTTTGTCACTCTAACACGCTTTTCTATCGGTTCCCTTGACCCACAGGCGATCGCCCTCTGTTAATAGAACTAGTTGATAAATTGTCCCAAAAATCAAAAATCTTGCTTCAGAGATTCTCATTACTGAGATTAAGCTAACTTCATCCCTAAAACCTGGGTATGGGCTCCTCTCGCTTGGGTTACACCAATAGTTCTTTCGGCTGCTTCAATCATGGGACGACGCAAACTAACGACAATAAATTGGGCCTGTTTTGCTTGTTTACAAACCATTTTAGAGAGTTTTTCCACATTAGCTCCATCCAAAAACATATCCACTTCATCAAAGCCATAAAAAGGCGAGGGACGATAACGTTGTAGAGCAAAGATAAAACTCAACGCTGTCAACGATTTTTCCCCTCCAGACATGGAACTTAAACGCTGAACGGGTTTTCCCTTGGGATGGGCTACCAAATTTAAGCCGCCGTTGAAGGGATCTTCGGGATCATCCAATTGTAAATAACCGTCACCATCGGACAATTCAGCAAAAATGGTTTGGAAGTTACTATTGACAGCATCAAAGGCATCTTTAAAGGAACGCTGCCGTAGGGTAGTAAAATTTTCGATTCGCAATAACAACTCAGTTCTTTCGGCTTCAATGGTGGTGATTTTTTCCTTTAACTCTGTCAAACGAGCTTGGGTCTTTTCATGTTCTTCTAGAGCTAACATATTAACTGGTTCCATTGCTTCTAGGCGTTTTTGACCGTTGCGAATTTCTTTTTGTAGCTCTTCTAAAAGCTGGGGATAATTAACCGTTTCGAGATCAACATTTTCCAGTAGGGGAATTTCGGGGAGGGGATTGGGGAGTTCCGTTTGTTGAGTGGCTAATTGTTCCTGAAGATGGTGTAATTGCTCATGACGTTCCTGTTGCGTTGCTTGCAATTTCTCTAATTGCCAGGTGTTTTGTTGCTGTTGATTCTGTAAGGTTCTCAAAACCTGTTCCAGGCGATCGCGTTCTTGTTTGGCCAGTCCCAGGCGATCAGTTAACTGGGCAAATAGGGTTTCCGTGGCTTGAATTTGAAGATTGAGTTGGGTTAACTCCTGAACTAAGCTTTCCTGTTGACGTTGCAGATGGAGAGATTGCCCTTGATTTAGCTCTAGGGATTGTTGGCATTCGGTAATTTTTTCCTCTAAACGGACGGTTTGATTTTGCAAATCTTTAAGCTGAATTTCCCCCTGTTGCAAAGCTTGTTCTGCTGCTTTTAATTCATTTTCTTTACCTCGAATTAAAGTCTGAATATCTTGCCATTCTTGATGAGCATGGGATGTTTCTAAGACCGTTAGTCTTTCCTGCTCCTGTTGTAATTGAGCCGATAATTGGGGAATAGTTTGATTTAAAATAGCAAGACGTTCTTGAAGCGTAGTTAAATCCCCTTGGCCTTGATTAATTTGTTGGGTGAGGGTGGCTTTTTGACTCGTTAAGCGTTCAATATCCCGCTCCAATTGTTGCAGGTAAAGGTGATCTTCTCGATTATTTTGACGAATTTCGGTTAGTTCCTGGGATAATTGTCTAATTTGTTCTCCCCGTTGTAACAACATTTGATCATTACGCATTTGAATTTGATCAATATCTCCTAAACGTTGTCTGAGACTACGCAATTCCTCTGAATCTTCGGTGGCGATCGCTCCAAAACGAATACTAGATCGCCCTGGCCGACTACCTCCCGTCATGGCCCCACTACTTTCTAAAATATCTCCTTCTAAGGTGACAATACGTTGTTTGCCGATCTGAGGACGGGCAGTTTCTAAATTTTCAAAGACGACAGTATTGCCAAAAACGTAGAGAAAAATATCCGCATAACGGCGATCGCACTGCACCAAATTAACCGCTAAATCAATAAAACCCCTGGCATGACGTAAATTGCCTAAATCATTGGGACGCGGGGGACGAATTTTGGTTAAAGGTAAAAAAGTGGCTCGTCCAGCCTTAGATTGCCGCAAAATTTCAATGCCAGCCGCCGCCACGCCATCATCTTCAACCACGATATAACCTAATCTTGCACCAGCAGAAACTTCTAGGGGTAATTGAAATTGGGCTTCTACCTGACCCAGTTGGGCCACTAATCCTAATATGCCAGGTAAATCGGATTGTAAAATTAACTGCGTTGCATAGGTTCCCTGGGCTTCTTGTTGGGCCTGTTTTGTGGCTTCTAATTTATCCAGTTGCCGTTGTTTTTCTCGTTGTTCTTTGTTCAGACGATTTTGGGTTTCCTGAAGCAAACTTTGTTCCTGTTCAGCCAGACTTAATTGTTGCGCTAGGGTTTGAATTTGTTGCTGAATACCCGCAATTTGGGCTGATCGCTGGGCGGCTTCAGTTTCCTTTTGAAGTAGTTCAGGAGTAACTGCCGCTAGGGTTTGACGGGCATCCCTTAAGCTTTGTTCCAGTTGGTGTTGACGTTCCTGTAATTGAGCCTGTGCAGTTCGTTGAGGGGTAAGCTGTTCCTGTAATTGACTAACTTGACGACTCAGGGCGGTTTGTTCCTGTACCCATACCTCAGAAGCGGCGGCGATCGCCTGGGACTGTTCCCGATATTTTTCCACCGTATTTAATAGGTTTTGACGGCTGGCTTGTAATTGGGGTAAGGTCTGGCTTTCAAAGAAACTTTTTTCCTGACTAAGGTGTAAAAATTGCTGTTGTAATTGGTTTAAGGTGTCACGGGTTTGGACAACATCGGTTTGATTTTTTTGACTTAGGTTAGTTAATTCTTGATAACGTTGACTAAGCTGTTGTTGTTTAGCTTTTTGTTGTGCCAATTGGGAAGCAACGGATAATTGTTCTTCTTCTCCTAGTGCCTTAACTTGAGCATTGAAACTATTAAACTCGGCGGTATTTTCGGTAATTTGTTGGGTAATTTGTTGCAAACTCGCTTGCAATTGTTCTGACTCTTTTTCTCCCTGCACTAACTGACCCCTGAGACGGGTTTCCTGTTGTTGCAGCGATCGCCATTTTAAAACGATCTCCCACTGTTGTTTTTGCTGAACTGTTGCCCGTAATTTTTGATATTTTTCTGCCTTAACCCGATCCTCGGTTAAACGAGACAGCGATCGCACTAATTCGGTTTCAATAATGCGACAGCGATCTTCCCGTTCTCTCACCTCTTCTAGGGTTTCCTTGGTTTTCGTAATTTTGCGATCAAATTCTGCTACCCCCGCCATTTCATCAATAATTTCTCGCCGTTCCTTGGCATTCATACTAATAATACGGGTCACATCGCCTTGCAAAACAATGTTGTAACCTTCGGGATAGACACGAAGACGACTCAATTGTTCATGGAGTTGGGTCGCTGTGGAAACCGTTCCATTAATGTAGTAAGTGGAGGAGTAATTGCCGCCCTTGGTAATTTTGAGACGACGGGTGACAGTCCACTCTTCTCGATTGAGAATAATGGTGGGATTTTCTTTGCCCTCAGTTTTATTTTGCTCCTCTAAGCTTTCATTGGCCGCCATCACCATCGACAAAAAAGCCTCATCATCTAAATCGCGAATGTCAAAGGTGACAGACACACTGGCTTCGGAACTGCCCTTTTTACCGCTCTGATTATTATTGACTAAATCCGGCAGGCGATCGGCCCGCATCCCCTTAGAGGTTGCTAATCCGAGACAAAATAGTAGAGCATCTAGAATATTGGATTTACCTGAGCCATTGGGGCCAGAGACGACTGTAAAACCAGGCAAAAAAGGGATGGCTGTTGTACCACCAAAGGATTTAAAATGCGAAAGTTCAATTCGCTTAACGTGAACCATAGGGGTTCAGAATTTAAAGGAGATGCTGATAATCTAGGCTAGGTCTCAGTCTAGCAACATTCAAGGCTATTCAGACTCCTTAAGCAGAATTTGAGTTCCAACGCTCGTTTCTCTATAATGCTTAGTCAGCAAGTTTTTTGATAATAATCTATGCCGATTAAACCCAAGAAACCTAATGTTCTCAAATCATTGATTAACCTGATGGTTCTCCTAGGCATTATTTTGATAGTCGTGGAGTTTAGCCGCAATCGTTTTCCTGCGCTCATAAGCTCTGTGACCAAGCCAGGTTGTGTTATCAAAGGTAATATTTCAGTCAATACAGGCAACAAAAACTATCATTTATTTGGGATGGAGGATTACGAAAACACAATCATTGATCCAATGAAGGGAGAAAAATGGTTTTGTACAGAATCAGAGGAGATCGCTAATGGCTGGAAAAAAGCACCTCGATAACAGCAAGGCTTTGAGAGCTATTTTTATACCTCATTCAGGTAAAACCCATATTCCGTATTAATTAGAAGAAAATAAATAATTTAAAATTTACACGCTATATGCAGGCATCATTAGCCATCACAAAACTAGATATAGACGGAGAAGGAAAGACTATAGTAGTGCGTTTATCGGTGCTTTTGTACTGCATAAAGAGGCGTACTTTTGTTGATCAGCAGATTGTGATTCCTGAAACCGTTGTGGGGAAGCACTTCTGCTAATCTAGACTTTTTCGTATTAATTAAAATTCTTGTTGCTAAGTACGGAATGTGGGGTAAAAACTGCTATATTACGCCTGATGTGAGTTGGAGCATGGAATGGCGTAAACTCGTTTAATTGATGCTTTCTCTAATTAAAGGGGGGGGCTAAAACCCTTGCTGACTACTAGGTTATTTTAACTCACATCAGACGTATTTTTTAACTATGGATTATCGTAATTACATCACAATTGAACCTGATAAACGCGGTGGTAAACCCTGCGTGCGGGGCTTGCGTATCACGGTTTATGAGGTGCTTGAGTACCTAGCATCTGAAATGACGGAAGCAGAGATCCTCGAAGACTTTCCCGATTTAACACGGGAAGATTTAAAAGCTTGTATTGCTTATGCTGCTGACCGTGAACGTCGGTTTATGACTGCTCCCATCGCTGTATGAAACTTCTGTTTTATAAAATTTGGTTTCTTATGGTCAACCCAACTGATAGATCGGTGACTGGGCTGGAAATCAATCAAAATTTTTAACTTTGATGTAAGATTACAATTATCAATGGAACCAAGCAAACAGACCAATGTCTAATCTCAGTAAAGGTAATGGATTAAAGACTCTAAATCAAGCCTTGGATAAAGCTCAAATCAACAAACAACAAACGATTAAACCCAGTCAAAAATTAGATGTCACGCTGAATTTTGATACAACCGTTAGTATGCACGGTTATTTGGAAGATGTGCGAAATCAACTCAACCATTTGTCTCAGGAAATTCGCCAAGCCGTTCCTCAAGCAAAAATGGGAGTAGTTGCCTATGGGGATTATTGTGATGCTCAGACAACTTATGTAACCAAGGTTTTAGATTTAACTGATGACTATCAACTGATTAGCAATTTCATTACACAGGTAGAGAAAACTGACGGCGGAGATTTTCCTGAAGCAGTTGAAGAAGCTTTATACCAAACTAATCAGTTAGCTTGGAGATTGGGAAGTCGGCGAGCGATGGTATTGGTAGGAGATGCGCCGCCGCATGGGGTAATTGATTCTTTGCAAGCCTGTCAATATGGACATAATTGGCGAGATGAAACACAGTCTTTAGACAAAAAAGGGATTAAAATTTATACAGTTCAATGTGGTTCTAATCCTGACACTAAAAGAGTGTTTCAAGAAATATCTCAGATCACTAATGGCATTTATTTGAATTTAGAAAATATGTCTGATTTGGTCGATCTATTGATTAGTATTTGTATGAAGGAAGTGGGATTGCTGGCAGAATATGAGCAGAAGCTAAAAACAAATAATTCTCTTAATCCATCGAAGGAGAAGTTGTTGAGGCAGTTAGGTTCTGGTTCTGATAAATAGGATAAGCTTGGAGGAATTTAACAATGAATTACTATGAAATTTTAGGCGTGGAATCGACGGCAACAGCAGAAGAGATTAAGGAAGCATATCGCAACAAAGCGAAGGAATTGCATCCTGACACTTTGCCGAGAGATGTCAATGAAACTGTGAGAAAGTTGGCAGAAGAGAAGTTTAAAGAATTAAATCACGCTTATGAAATTTTATCTGATGCTGACAAAAAGAGAGAATATGATGCAGAGTTAAGTAATCTTCAAAGGGCTAATTTAATGAAGAAAATCCGAGATTTTTTTAATAACGGACAATTAAGCGACGCGGTAGAATGTGCTAAACGACTTTATGTTTTACTTCCAGAAGATGCAGAATGTTGTGATATTTATGCAGAGGTTCTTCAGGAGTTAGCGATCGCATTGGAGGAAACGAAAACCGCAGAAAATTTAACACAGGCAAAAGAATATTTAACAACCGCGTTAGAAGTAGTTAAATCGGCAGAGATTAAGAATCAAATTACAGCTAATTTGGAATTGTTAAAGTCTCGTACAGGTACAACAGGAGGACGTGAAAGAAGGGAAGGTGAAACCCAAACAATCAAAATTACAACTGAGAGAGCTTTCCAAATGCTACGAGGTGGTGAAGCAGGAATTAGAGCGTGGAATCAGTTTAGGGCGATGGAAAACTATATTCCTAGTCTTGAGGGAGTTGATTTGAGTGGACAAATTTTAATAAATGCTAACTTGTCAGGAGCGAATTTAAAAAATTCCAAGTTTATAAAAGCTGTGTTTCGTGAGGTTAATTTTAGTAATTCAAATCTTACTGAATGCGATTTTACTGGGACTGAATTTACTAATGCTAATTTTAATAATGCGGATATTGAATCAGCAAACTTAACATCAGTATTTTGCTACGCTTCATCTTTCGCAAATGCAAATCTTCAGAACGCAATCTTAAACCAAAGTAAATGGTTTGTGGTGTTTGGTGGTACGAATAAATCTGGATGCTTTGAATCTGGATACTTAATAACTGATTTTCAAGGAGCAAATTTATCGGGTGCATCTGTTATTGGCGCAAGTTTACGGGAATGTAACCTAGAAGGGGCAACCTTAACCAGAACTAACTTTAGTAATGCTGATTTAACAGGAGCTAATCTTAAAAATACAACTATTGTTGATACTGATTTTAAAGGAACTGATTTAAGCAAAGCTGATTTAACGGGAGCTAATGCCTATTACTTTGCTTTTCATGATGGAAATACCAAAATAAATGAAACAAAAGGAATTGATTAATGCGAAATAAACAAAATAGTGCGGTCTGTTTCGCAGTACCTTCGGCAACGTCTTCTTATTGATTAAACTTTAAAAACGCAATGTCTTTGGGGAAGTGTTAAAATGCAAGAGAGGCGATCGCACTAAGTAGCTGGTTACAATTAAATATAAAACGTGGGATGGGCATCCTGCCCGTCCACAGGCTAGAAGCCTGTTCTACTATCTAACAATTAATTAAGCCCACTTACTTATTCGTTTACAAAAATCACTAAATTTTCCGTTATCCCCTGTCAAATTATGAGGAGAATAAACCATGATGACTACCCTGTATGAAACTGACTTTAATCTTTGGATAGAACAAACTGTTAACCAACTCAAAAATGGAGAAATTCAAGACCTAGATCTAGAAAACCTAATCGAGGAAATTCAATCAATGGGGAGCAATGACAAACGGGAAATTAAAAGCCGATTAATTGTCTTAATCATGCATCTATTAAAATATAAATATCAGCCCAAAAAGAAAACAAAAAGTTGGATTTCAACCATAACAACCCAAAGAGATGAACTCGAATTGGTTTTAGAAAACAGTCCTAGCTTAAAATCCTTCCTCAAAGCGAATATATCCGAATGCTATCAGAAAGCCCGAAAAAATGCTGCAAGGGAAACAAAATTGCCCTTAACAAACTTTCCCCTAGAATGTCCCTTCACACCAGAGCAAATCATAGACTCCGATTATTTTCCAGACACAAATGCTTGATATAAAGTACGCGATCGCCGTCTTCCTGTTGATTAAATGTGAAGAATGCGATCGCCGTGACTTATGTTATGCTTGACGTAACGGATAACTTCTTCACGGATGCTTATGCGCCGGAAATATAAAGACAAAAAAACTGAACGTTTTGCAAGAGGGGAAAGAGTTAAAGAATTTCAGTCTTTTGAAAGGCAAGCCTATAAACGATTGGAAATTCTCGAATCTGCCAAAAGAAGACCTGCTCTTATTGCCCAGTAACCGTTTTGAATCCTTATCAGGCGATCGCCAGGGTCAATATAGCATTCGTATTAATGATAAATGGCGGATTTGCTTTGAATGGATAGAAGAAGATTCCGAACCCTGGGAAATCGAAATTGTTAATTATCACACTTAGAAAAAATGGTACGTCCTGCTATTCATCCTGGTGAAATTTTAGCTGATGAACTTCAAGAAATTGGCATCAGCGCGACCGATTTAGCCCGTCACCTTCATGTTCCTACTAACCGAATTACCCAAATTCTTAACGGCCAACGAGCAATTACGGCAGATACTGCCTTGCGATTAGGTCAATGGTTTGGAACTAGTCCTGAGTTGTGGCTAAATTTGCAAAAATCCTATGAGTTACGATTAGCTGAACAACAAATTGGCGAAGAAATTCAAAAAACAATTCCCTGTCGTGCTGTTTTAGTGCGATCGCCGTCTTCTTGATTAAATGTTAAGAATGCGATCGCTTTGATGTTTAAAAGTGCGGTAAGTGTGATTATTTCGTTTATAATTTTTACTGATACCTTATTATGATTTTTACTGATACCTTATCCAAAAATGCCCCGAAATCCCCGTGAACTTTATTTTAAGTCACCATGCCGAGGAAAAAATTATTCAACGCCAAATCTCTTTAAAAATATTACAGGAAATCATCAATAATCCTGAGCAAATTTTATAAGAAGATGGACTCAAAGTTTATCAAGGTACGTTTGTCGCTATCAACAATAAAACTTATCTTCTGAGAATTTACATTAATGACTTAGTTGAGCCTCAAAAAATTGTTACCTATATGTAACCAGTAAACTTAGAAAATATAGGCAGCGATTAAATGAAAGCTAAATATGATGCTGAAGTTGATGTTTAAACAATTATTTGGCATAACGTACCCATAGAAGAAAGTGAGTCAATCAGCTTAGGGGTCATTCTGGACTATGATCAAGCAGGTAATGTAATCGGCATTGATAATTCTTAATGCTTCTCGAAAAATCGAGAATTTCTCTCCTAATTTGCAGGGGACTATTCCTTCTCGATAAAGGTGATCGCTTGGACTTATAAAGGTGCGATCGCGCTGCAAGGAAGGTCAACATCTCAAAAATTGGTGTACTATGACGTTATCTTGCCAATAATCAAGTGTATAGAGAACAAAGCCATGAAGAACAGTCACTGCGCGAAAATCGCCCCTTAATCGTCAAAAGAGCAAGATTTAATCCACGAATACCGACAGAATGCGCTACTATGCGCTAGAATAGAAACGTCGAATTGAGGGATTTATTATCGCAAAATATGTTAAACCCAAAACCGCAGCAGGAATGCTCGGAGTCCACGTCCGAACCCTTGTTGGCGTTGCTTAATCAGGGTATGAAATAGAATTTTGCATACATCTAGAAACCAGTGTGAGTCAATGTTTTAAAAATTGCATCTTTAGAGATTCATACCTCAAGTCAGCAACGCCCCCTTGTTAAATGGGAGCAGCACCTTCAACAAAATCTTTTTAAAGATTTTAAAAAGCTGGTGACGGGATTTGAACCTGCGACCGGCTGATTACAAATCAGCTGCTCTACCCCTGAGCTACACCAGCATTACCACTCTAGGAAATTTAAATTTCTAGCCTAGACGATGCTTTTTCTGTTTTTTATCATCGGAAACATAATCCGATTTTCAATCATACCCTGTCCTTGTCCACTTCGCAAGCTCTCAGAAAGATATTAGAAAGGCGATCGCTGTCCCCGTTGTTTACGCTAGAAATCCAGACAGGGAAACTGTACCTTAAGCAGACCTAAGCTATATTACTCTCGATCGCCCAGCGAGCTAATTCCGTCCGATTATGAAGACTGGTTTTATTAAGCATATTAGACACATGACTTTCGATCGTCCGTTGACTTACATTCAGTTTATCGGCAATCTCACGGTTTGCTAATCCTTGGGACACAAATTGTACTACTCTTAATTCCGTTGGGGTTAACTCCACATTGCTCGGTACCTGTAGGCGTTGGCTTTCTTCCGTTGTCCGGTTAACTCCCCGCATCAGTCGATGGGCCTGCCGCAGAGATGATTCTACCTGAGCCACCAATTCTTCTGGTTCAAAGGGCTTGACCATATAAACATCAGCCCCAGTGTCTAAACCCTTGACGCGATCTTGGCTTTGACCCTTCGCAGAGAGAAACATGACTGGAACCCAGTTGATCCGAGAATCTTGACGAATTTTTTCAATTAACGTATAACCATCCATTTCCGGCATCATAATATCGCAAATAATCATGTCGGGAACAGTGGAGGCTAAAATCTCTAAGGCTTCCCGCCCATTTTCTGCGGTTGTCACCTCATAACCCTGGAATTCCAGATAATCTTTGACCAGAAGAATTAGGTTCGGATCATCATCGACGAGTAATAACCGATTATTCTCTTTGGATAAGTTATCTTTCATTATGCTTGCTCAGGGGGTGAGTCCGTCGGATTGAATAGGCTGATGGCTTGATCCCATCATTATCAATTATACGCTTTGAGGACAATGGATTGGCCGCTATTATCAGAAAAATGAATCGGTAAATCGATCTAGTAGCACGTCAATCTTATTTTGACGGGTTGATTGATTCTCAAAGCCTTGCCAAAATAGACTTATAGGTTCTTATTACCCATCATTTCAAGCTTGACAGACCACTAGTGAAGTTGGGAGAGAGATAACCCTTGCTAAATCTCTGACCCTTCGCTCTCTGATGTATTATTTATCGGTAAAGGATGGCGTAAAAAAGCATAGTCTTCAACCACTTTATTGCCGATAATATGTTCTTGTAAAATGCGCTCAATCACTTCTGGGGTGGCGTTACGATACCAAACACCATCGGGATAAACCAACAAGATCGGGCCTTCCAGACAAACCCGTAAACAGTTCGCTTTCGTCCGAAATACGCAATGAGGTTGATTTTCTGACGGTTTATCTAAATGTAATTCGGTTAAACGTCGCTTGAGATAGTCCCAAGATTCTAAACTGGCCAATTTATCGCAACATTTAGGCTTGGTTTGATCGCAACAGAGGAAAATATGTCGTTCAATCTTAGCTAAACCTAGGCCCGTGACGGTAGCAGCGAAATTAGGAGACATGAGCATTTTAAATAATTAATTGGCTGACTTGATATTCTAAGGTCTAAAGACACGGAGTTTCCTAACTCCCCTCTTTTCCCTATAATTATGATTGTTCTTTATCCTTAACTAAAACCATGGGATTTTTGAGTAAACTTTTCGGACAAGAAGAAGAAGCGAAGGCTGCTGCCGTTCCTTCCGTTAACGTGGCTTCCGTTGCCCATGAACAGACAATTCCTCCTCATAAAGTGGGATTAGACGGTAACTTTGATGAAAGTGGTCTTGCAAAAAGAGTAGCTAAAGCATTAGATGATAACAATATTTCTGATCAAGTGGGTCTCTGGGTTGCTCAACTAGATAGCGTGGTAGTAATACGCTATAACCCTGATGCGGAAGAGGTCTTGGAATTGGCTAAACAGATCGCAGCACAAGTGGAGGGAGCAACCGAAGTACAAGCGGAACCCAATAGTTAACGAGGTTCCAAAATACCTACGCATTTTGACAGATCCTTTCTTCTGAGTCTCTAAAGAGAAAAACAGACTCTGACTATGAAGAAAGGGGCTTTTTTTGTCGAAGTTCAAATCGAGATAGTCGGTGGAAGAACAACTTCCTACTCTGTCGGTAATGGGACGAATTGTCAAGGCAAGTTCTACCCTGCTCAGGTACGCATTTCCCTAATGCGGTCAAAAGACAACAAAACTTTACAATGAAAACAAGATTCGTTTAGTTCAAATTCTATTTAAAAGTTATGGCTATTAAACCGCAACCCGCCTGGCGACGACAACTCAGTGCGATTCTGATTTGGGGATCAACTATTTTTCTATTGGTCAATCTATTTGTCCCGCAACTTTTTGCTCCCCGTATTCCCCAGGTTCCCTATAGTCTATTTATTGATCAGGTCGAAGACGGTAAAGTGCAAAGCGTCTATGTGGCCCAAAATGAAATTCGTTATCAACTGAAGCCCGATAGTACCGCAGGTACAAATTTAGATGCTCAAAATAAACCCCAGGTAATGGGTCAAGTATTAAGCACTACCCCTATCTTTGATTTGGAATTACCCACACGTTTAGAAAAAAAGGGCATTGAATTTGCGGCGGCTCCTCCTCCTCGTAACAGTTGGATTGGAACGGCTTTGAGTTGGATTATTCCTCCCCTGATTTTTGTGGGAATTTGGCAATTTTTCTTGAATCGTGGCAATGGAGGTGGCCCAGCAGGCGCGTTATCTTTTACTAAAAGTAAAGCCAAAGTTTATGTGGAAGGAGAAACGGAAAAAATCACTTTTCAAGATGTGGCTGGAGTGGAAGAAGCCAAGACCGAACTCTCAGAAATTGTTGAGTTTTTAAAATATCCCCAACGTTATCAGGCGATCGGGGCGCGGATTCCTAAAGGGGTGTTACTGGTTGGCCCTCCTGGTACAGGTAAAACCCTTTTGGCCAAAGCGGTTGCGGGAGAAGCGGGTGTTCCCTTCTTCAGTATTTCGGGTTCGGAATTTGTGGAATTGTTTGTGGGAGCAGGGGCGGCTCGTGTCCGTGATCTGTTTGAACAGGCGAAAAAACAAGCTCCCTGTATTATCTTTATTGATGAGTTGGACGCGATCGGTAAGTCTCGCGCCAGTGGCATTATGGGCGGCAATGATGAACGGGAACAAACCCTTAATCAGTTACTGACCGAAATGGACGGCTTTAGTGCAACGGGTTCAACGGTGATTGTTTTAGCGGCTACTAACCGTCCTGAAACCCTTGATTCGGCTTTATTGCGTCCAGGTCGGTTCGATCGCCAGGTATTAGTAGATCGTCCAGACCTATCGGGTCGTCAGAAGATTTTGGAAATCTACGCTAATAAGGTCAAACTTTCCCCAGGGGTAGAACTCAAGGAAATTGCGACTCGCACGCCTGGTTTTGCTGGTGCAGATTTAGCCAATTTAGTTAACGAAGCGGCTTTATTGGCGGCTCGTGATCATCGGGAGACAGTGGATCAAGCTGATTTTAAAGAGGCGATCGAACGGGTTGTGGCTGGTTTAGAGAAGAAAAGTCGTGTTCTTTCCGATAAGGAGAAAAAGATCGTTGCTTACCATGAAGTCGGTCATGCGCTCGTCGGTGCGGTGATGCCTGGCGGCGGTAAGGTAGCGAAAATCTCGATTATTCCACGCGGTATGGCGGCGTTGGGTTATACCTTACAAATGCCCACCGAAGATCGTTTTCTGATGGATGAGTCGGAACTGCGGGATCAAATTGCAACCCTTTTAGGCGGGCGATCGGCGGAGGAAGTTGTCTTTGGCAGTATTACCACTGGGGCTTCTAATGATTTGCAACGGGCGACAGATTTAGCGGAACGGATGGTGACAACCTACGGCATGAGCAAAATTCTTGGCCCTCTTGCCTACGAAAAGGGTCAACAAAATGCCTTCTTAGGTGAAAGCATGAATCCCCGTCGTATGGTCAGCGATGATACGGCCCAAGCCATTGATGAGGAAGTTAAGGCGATCGTGGAACAGGGTCATAATCAAGCTTTAATGATTCTAAAAAATAATCTGGATTTAATGGAAAGTATTGCCCAGAAAATTCTAGAAACGGAAGTCATTGAAGGGGATGAGTTGCAAGGTCTTTTGGAGCAGGTTAAAACTCCTGATGTGTTACGAGAATTAGCAACAGTTGCTTAACTTTTTCTACAAAGTATTAAGGTAGTCTGGATAATGTCTGGGCTACTTTTTTTATGTGACTTGGAAGGTTAGGTTTTTAGAGGGCGATCGCAGGCCGTTTTAGTTGCAGTTTCAATGGCGATTTTCATGGTACAATATCAGAAAAATTTTCTAAACTGAAGGACTCGAACAATGGAACTTATTTTGGCGGCGTTAATTGCGGGGGCGACTGCGGCAACGAAGGATACGGCGGGTGTGGCGGTTAAGGATGCTTATGAGGGTTTGAAGGCTTTGATTAAGAAAAAGTTTGAAAAGGATGCTTTGGCCCAAGCAATGGTTGATGCTAAACCTGAAGATATCAAACAAGCAGAAGGTTTGTTAAAAGCTAAAATGACTGAAGTGGGGATTGACAAAGATGCAGAGATTCTCAAAGCAGCAGCAGAGATTCTGAAAAAAGAAGACCCTCAAGGGGCAAAGGAAGGCAAGTATAGTATTAATGCTCAAGGAGATATTAAAGGAATTGTCGGAGATGTGATTGGAGGAGAAATTAATCAGACCATTAATTAAAATGAGACAAATGAGAAGAAAAATCATGAAAATATCTCCCCTTGAAAATCCCTTGAAATCTCTCTATGAAGAGGATGAACATCTTTGGTTAACTGAAACAATCAAGTTACTTAAAGAAAATCGTCTAGAACGATTGGATATTGAAAATTTAATTGAGGAATTAGAAGATTTGAGCAAACGGGACAAAAACCAAGTCGAAAGTTTTTTAAGACAGATTATTATTCATCTTTTGTTGCTTCAATACTGGACAGCAGAACATGAATACAATTATCGCCATTGGCAAGGAGAAATTGCGACTTTTAGAGTTCAATTAAATCGATATTTGACGACTAATCTTAAGCAACATCTATTGGATAATATCGGAGATATTTATCAAGATTCGGTCTTTATTGTCACTCAAAAAACAGGTTTAGGTCTTGAGATTTTCCCGTCAATTTGTCCTTATTCTCTAGAACAATTGTTAGATAAAAGTTGGCTTCCTTATTAAGGGGAATCAGACCGCTTTGATACAAATCGTGAGTTATAGCTGGTTAGAGTATAGCTAAACTGTTTAGATTGGTGGAGAATCTCCTTAAAACCATTGACAAATGTTATACTTTAAATAAGGTAAATTTCATTACATTTCAATTAATAGGAGCATCAGGTTATGCCGATCGCCGTCGAAGTTGATCTTAAGGAAATTTTAGGTCAAATCAATCAAAAGCTAGACCATATCCAGAGAGATGTCACCGACATTAAGCTTGAATTGACTGAGGTTAAGGGTGATGTTAAGCGTTTGGATGAAAAAATTGATAGTGATGTTAAGCGTCTTGAGGACAAAATTGACGGTTTAGAGAAACGCCTAGATGAAAAAATTGACGGCGTAGAAAAACGTCTTGAGGAGAAAATTGATGGTGTAGAAAAACGTCTTGAGGGAAAGATTGATGGTGTAGAAGAGCGTTTGGAGGGTAAAATTGATAGTTTAGGGAAGCGATTAGAGAACCAAGAGTTTATCAATCGTGGCATTTTGGTGGCTTTAATTGTGGCAATTTTGGGAGGGTTAGCTAAACTGTTTGGATTAGTGGGGAATCCTTCTTAAAAGTCCCCCTTTTTAAGGGGGATTTAGGGGGATCAATAATTCTTGCGATCATCTTGAATAAATCTCTACAGGAGACTATCTCCTTTTTAAGGGGGATTTAGGGGGATCAATAGTTCTTTAGGGGTTACTTACAAATGACTAATCATAATTCAAGTTATTTTGCAGAAATTGGCGGTGATTTCAAAGGTATCCAAGGGGATATTAGCGGCGGAGTTATTAATCAATATATTATTACCCAAAAATCTGGACTGGAAATTACTAGTCAACCGTTAATTAAGGGTTCTCCTTATTTGGCTGGACAGTGGGAAGTTTATGGATGCCAGATAAGGTAATGACTATGCGACGAAAGTAAGCATATCAGGGCTTGGGGAAGAGGCAAGTTTAGCGGTAAGGAATTTAGGCAAAAGCAGACTGGGTGGACTTTGAGGAAAAATCATTTGGGCTTGATGTTGAAGGGCTAGTTGAGCAATCCGTTCACTAGGGTAGCCATGGGATGGTAATGTCCGAAACCATCGAGGAAAATTAGCCCAAATCCCCTGGGGTAACTCTAAGGCGAGAATTTGAAGTAGCCCTAAAGCAATGGCATTAAGGTTAACAAAACGCTCAAAGGCTTCTACCTTGTTTAAAATCTGAGTCTGAACAGCTTGTGGATAGTCACTGAGGATAAGATTGCTGGGCCAGGTAGGTAAAGTAGGAAGACTCTTAAGCCAAAAACGATAGGCAAAGCTGCCCAAAAGATGGACTAATTGACGAAAAGTGACTTCAATCTTAAATCGGAGACCGTAAGCGGCAATAATCTCAGGTCCAGTCAAACAGAGATCAGTAGAAAGCAGAATCAGTCGTCGTCCGTTAGGCAATTGGGTCAGAACAAACTTGACGAGCTGATGGGGACTATCCCAGTGGAACTCAAAGCACTGATAAGAAACCGTGACTTGTTGACCATAGAGCCAGACTTTAGCTGTCGGAAAGTCCGCCGCCAGAGCGAACAGCTTTTCTAGTTTTATCGAACTCCCCCAAATCCGTGGTCGTCCTCTCCCCGTCAGCGTCGGCACGGAACAAAAGGGGGCATAGGCGACGGTGGAGCAACGCACTCTTGTGATTAGATGCAAGGCGTTCTGGCGAAAACTTTTGAGCACTGGTTCGCAAGCAAAATAAGCATCCAAAATTACATAACTCCCTGCCTCTGCGTAAGTAACACAAAGGTCAGCCATTTTTGTCACCAGGCTCGTCTTCACCTTTTTTTTGCCTTTTCCCTCCCCCTTCTCGGTTGCTTTGGACTTGATGCCATCGTCTAGCCGCAACACTAAGGGCAAGGCAAAGCAGGCTTTCCCTACTCCCACCAAAATACTCAAGGCATTGAAGTAATGACCCCTTATCCACTCTGGCTTGGACACATCTTCCGATTCTTGGTGTAGTCGTTTTACACCTGGCATCTTGCGTCCTTCTTTCCCCACTTTGATGCCATCACCCACATACACCCGTTTCCCTTTAATTCTGTATAGACTTTCATGCTGACTTAGCCACTTTGACCATTGTAAAGTTAGTCCTTCGACCCTAAACGCCTTGGAATCAAACCAATGTAGAGCCTGATTGTAGTAGCTCTCTGTTAAGCCAATGGCATTGACATAGCTAGTTATTGCGCTGGGTTGGCTGTTGAGCACTACTCCCCAGACTAACAGGATAAACCATTGGAACGTTGCTTCTCGGCTAAAGGCTGGACGGAGATTATTGAGGATTTGCTCTAGTCGCTGACATAGTTGCATAATTGATAGATAGCACTGGCTATCGATTTTCTTATATCAGCCAGTTTCGGACATAACGGCACTCTTTTGTATCGGATGTCCGATTTTCTTTTCTCCACTTACACGCCTCGAGAACTTCCCACTGTCCAGTTATTTGGGTTTAAGAAAATTTGAAGTGGATGATAAAGACAAGTTTTTTGGACGCGATCGCTGGATTATTGAGTTAACGAATTATTTAGAAAAAAAGAATGTTTTATTGCTTTTAGGGGCTTCGGGCAGTGGTAAGTCTTCTTTGGTTCAAGCGGGTTTAATTCCGAAGTTGAAGGATCAATGGGGTTCGCAACTCTTTAATTTTACTTTTGTTCCAGATGTTGATCCCTTTGAGTCTTTCTATGGTTGTTTGTTAACGAAGTATAAGCAGTCGGAAGCGAAACTTGCTCGAACGGTTAAGGAAGATACGCTTCTTCAAGTTGTGCAAACTTTAAAAAGTGATGCTCAATGGTTGATTTTCATTGATCAATTTGAAGAAGTATTCACTCGTACACCGAAAACAGAGCGAGATATTTTTATAAAAAGTCTGATTCAATTGATTGAAAATTCTGATATTTCCGTTAAAGTTATTATGACGATGCGGGCTGATTTTCTGGATAAATTAAGTCCCTATCCCGATTTAGGAAAGGTTCATGATTCCTCTAGTCGGATGTTAACGGATATGGAGGATAGTGATCTGAGATTAGCTATTGCTGAACCTGCGGCGAGAAATGGGGTGATATTTGAGCAGGGATTAATTGATACTATTATTGCTGATTTTCATCAACAAGCTGGTTCTTTACCGCTCCTGCAATATACCCTTAATTTATTGTGGAGTAAGGATGATATTACGGATAGGGTTTTGAATACTAAGGCTTATCAGGAGTTGGGAGGCGTAACGGGCGCACTTCAGCAACAAGCGAATAAGATTTATGATCAGTTTGATGAAACACAGCGAAAGTTAGCTGAGGAAATTTTTCTAGAGTTAATTAGCTTAGAAGGGAAAGAAGCGGTTAGTCGAAGGGCTGATAAAGGGATTTTTGAGCGGGATGAAACGCAGAAGGAGGTTCTCTATCAATTGATTGATAATCGTCTTTTAGTAAGTAAGGGAGAAGACGGAAAAGCAACGGTTGAGGTGGCGCATGAGGAGTTAATTCGTTCTTGGAAGGTGTTACAGGATTTAATTCGAGAGAAGGAGGAGATCATTGTTCTACGAAATCGTTTATATGCGGATGCTAAAAGTTGGCAAGATGCTCAAAAAGCGAGTAGTGAACTGTGGAGTGGTTCTAAGTTAGCGCGAATTGTTGAGTTTAAAAAAGAACAAGCTTTGCCTAATTTGGATAGGGTGGCGATCGCATTTATTGAAGCGAGTGTAGCAGAACGCGATCGTTTGCAAAAAGCTGAAGTAGAGAGACAAAAACGTGACAAAAAAACGGCTCAGGGAATTGCGGCGGGTTCGGTGACAGCTTTAGTGATTAGTAGTGTTTTAGGATTGATGGCTTGGCAAAAAACAAAACAAGCAGAATTTAATCAAGCGGAATCTCTATCCCTTTATTCCTTATCTTTGGGGACAAATGGAAGCAAAGATTTAGATGCTTTTGTCTCAGCCATCAAAGCCGGACAAATTCTGCGAACTCAAAATACAACCAATCCCGAAGTCATCAACGCATTACAAGAAGCCCTGAGTTCCCCAACTGAACAGAACCGTTTGATCGGTCATCAATCTACGGTCAGTAGCGTAGCCCTGAGCAGCGATGGTAAGACCTTAGTTTCTGGGAGTTATGACAAAACCATCAAAATCTGGGATTTAGCTACAGGAGGGAAACCCCGCACTCTTACGGGTCATCATTTTCCGGTCAGTAGCGTAGCCCTGAGCAGCGATGGTAAGACCTTAGTTTCTGGGAGTTTTGACAAAACCATCAAAATCTGGGATTTAGCTACAGGAAAAGAACTTCGTACCCTCACGGGTCATCAAGATGCGGTCTTGAGCATAGCCCTGAGTAGCGATGGTAAGGCCTTAGTTTCTGGGAGTTATGACAAAACCATCAAAATCTGGGATTTAGCTACAGGAGGGAAACCCCGCACTCTTACGGGTCATCATTTTCCGGTCAGTAGCGTAGCCCTCACCAGCGATGGTAAAACCTTAGTTTCTGGGAGTTTTGACAATACCATCAAAGTCTGGGATTTAGCCACAGGCAAAGAACTTCGCACTCTTACGGGTCATCAATCTACGGTCAGTAGCGTAGCCCTGAGCAGCGATGGTAAGACCTTAGTTTCTGGGAGTTTTGACAATACCATCAAAGTCTGGGATTTAGCCACAGGCAAAGAACTTCGCACCCTCAACGGTCATCAAGAGGCGGTCAGTAGCGTAGCCCTGAGCAGCGATGGTAAGGCCCTCGTTTCTGGGAGTTATGACAAAACCATCACAGTCTGGGATTTCAATGTTAATTCTTTAGTAGCGAGGGTGCGACCTTTAGTTGATAAAAGCTGTTGTAATCAGGGTTCTACAGGGAACCCATATTGATCAAGTTTTGCCCAAAATTGACTCCATCGTTCCTTGGTCAATACCAAAGCTCGTAGGCTCAAAATAATTCCTGCTCCTTTTTCCTTCCATCGCATCCCTGAACAACATAATCGTTGTTTGACCAACGTCTTACAAGCTGCTTCCGTAACACCTGAACCAATCGGATACTTTTTCTCTAAGTATTCAGCATAATCCATTTGATGCTGATGATTCTCGTAATAAGTAATCGCCGCTTGTAGTTTCTCGGTAAGATTCTTAGAATGACTTTTTTCTTCTTTGACTTCTTTCATCAGATTTAGCAGTTCTCCTGCTTTTCCTTTTTCATGCTTGAGTTCTCGACAATTTTCAGTCAACCATTCTTTTTGTTTTGACACGGTATTCGGATGCAACGCTTCTGCCAAGGCACCTAAGTAACCAGAGGCATGATAGAAATCTAATATCTGTTCTTCCGTTTGCTTTTCTAAAAACTTCCAATTTGATTCTGCCCCGTCTGCTATCCCGACCAATGTTGCCTCTGGATAACGGTTTTTCGCTCGCTCAATTTCTCTTTCTAATCTTTCTAGAAAACTCTTTTTTCCATACTCTGGTGCCGCACCTAGATAGATTGTAGGTTGACGTTCGCCTTCACTATCGTATAGGGAAACGGTTCCCACCATTGCTTCACGGTAGCCATCCTCACACATCAGCATACAGGTTCCATCTAATCCTATTCCCACTGTTGCAATTTGGCTATCCTCCTTGGGCGGGGCATAACTCCACGCTTCTTCTTTTGCCTGTACCACACTTCCTACTGCTTCACTCAATCTTTGGATATAGGATAGCGCTACTTTTCTACCATGATTTTCTAATAAATCATTTTTCACCTCTTTGCCTGCCATCCCTGACATTTTTGAGGATACCTGTTTTGCCAATAATGGCGTTGATGTTATGATTATCCTTGCTTCTCTTTCTAAGGGGCAATACGTTTTTCCTCAAAGGTGAACGCTGATATACATGACGATTCACTATAACCTCACCATAAGGTGTTTGATATTCTTTCGGTTGCTCTCCCTTACTCTTCCAGATTTCTTCACCGATTTTTAAGGGTGAACCATCTGTATCTAAATATTTCAAGGCTTCTTTGCTGGCGATGCAACCTACTTCGTTTAAGCCTTTTTGAATATTTATTTCTGTATCCAACATTGAACGACTGAGTTCTAATGTTAGTTCTATTTTTATCTTTGAACCCTCTACATTAATTAGTTTTGCTGTCATCATTGTTTCCTCTTTGTCACTTTTCATCTCATGTTAACACTTTTCTTTTCCTTCATCAACTAAAGGTCACACCCATGCTGAATACTTAGAGAAAAAGTATCCGATTGGTTCAGGTGTTACGGAAGCAGCTTGTAAGACGTTGGTCAAACAACGATTATGTTGTTCAGGGATGCGATGGAAGGAAAAAGGAGCAGGAATTATTTTGAGCCTACGAGCTTTGGTATTGACCAAGGAACGATGGAGTCAATTTTGGGCAAAACTTGATCAATATGGGTTCCCTGTAGAACCCTGATTACAACAGCTTTTATCAACTAAAGGTCGCACCCAGTAGCGAAGAGTTGCGATTGGGTTCGGGCTTATTTGCACAATCCTAATTCTGATGTTAGGGAGGAGGATAGGCATTTGTGTGATGGCATTGGTACTAAATAAAGTTCTCCCCCCTTTTTAAGGTAGGGCTGATTCATTCGGGTGTGACCTTTAGTTGATGAAGGAAAAGAAAAGTGTTAACATGGGATGAAAAGTGACAAAGAGGAAACAATGATGACAGCAAAACTAATTAATGTAGAGGGTTCAAAGATAAAAATAGAACTAACATTAGAACTCAGTCGTTCAATGTTGGATACAGAAATAAATATTCAAAAAGGCTTAAACGAAGTAGGTTGCATCGCCAGCAAAGAAGCCTTGAAATATTTAGATACAGATGGTTCACCCTTAAAAATCGGTGAAGAAATCTGGAAGAGTAAGGGAGAGCAACCGAAAGAATATCAAACACCTTATGGTGAGGTTATAGTGAATCGTCATGTATATCAGCGTTCACCTTTGAGGAAAAACGTATTGCCCCTTAGAAAGAGAAGCAAGGATAATCATAACATCAACGCCATTATTGGCAAAACAGGTATCCTCAAAAATGTCAGGGATGGCAGGCAAAGAGGTGAAAAATGATTTATTAGAAAATCATGGTAGAAAAGTAGCGCTATCCTATATCCAAAGATTGAGTGAAGCAGTAGGAAGTGTGGTACAGGCAAAAGAAGAAGCGTGGAGTTATGCCCCGCCCAAGGAGGATAGCCAAATTGCAACAGTGGGAATAGGATTAGATGGAACCTGTATGCTGATGTGTGAGGATGGCTACCGTGAAGCAATGGTGGGAACCGTTTCCCTATACGATAGTGAAGGCGAACGTCAACATACAATCTATCTAGGTGCGGCACCAGAGTATGGAAAAAAGAGTTTTCTAGAAAGATTAGAAAGAGAAATTGAGCGAGCGAAAAACCGTTATCCAGAGGCAACATTGGTCGGGATAGCAGACGGGGCAGAATCAAATTGGAAGTTTTTAGAAAAGCAAACGGAAGAACAGATATTAGATTTCTATCATGCCTCTGGTTACTTAGGTGCCTTGGCAGAAGCGTTGCATCCGAATACCGTGTCAAAACAAAAAGAATGGTTGACTGAAAATTGTCGAGAACTCAAGCATGAAAAAGGAAAAGCAGGAGAACTGCTAAATCTGATGAAAGAAGTCAAAGAAGAAAAAAGTCATTCTAAGAATCTTACCGAGAAACTACAAGCGGCGATTACTTATTACGAGAATCATCAGCATCAAATGGATTATGCTGAATACTTAGAGAAAAAGTATCCGATTGGTTCAGGTGTTACGGAAGCAGCTTGTAAGACGTTGGTCAAACAACGATTATGTTGTTCAGGGATGCGATGGAAGGAAAAAGGAGCAGGAATTATTTTGAGCCTACGAGCTTTGGTATTGACCAAGGAACGATGGAGTCAATTTTGGGCAAAACTTGATCAATATGGGTTCCCTGTAGAACCCTGATTACAACAGCTTTTATCAACTAAAGGTCGCACCCGATTCATTCTAACAAATCTCAATCAATCAAATCCTTATCTGGCAAGGTTTTAAGGCGATTTCTCAGAATAAATATCTGAAAATTTTTAAAAATACCTTACTTTGCTTACCCCATAAGCGATTGAAGAGAGACAAAAAAGGAATCAAACCAGAGAATGAATCAGCCCTACCCCTTTTTAAGGGGGGCTGGGGGGGATCAAACCTCGTTTTAAGGACAACTGGAGAGGATCAACCTAATCATGCAACACCTCAACGACAGCGACTTTCATCTACCCTACGATCGCGCCCTCATCCCCAGAGCCAAAGAACTGCGAAAAAACATGACCGCCGCCGAAAGAAAACTGTGGCATCAATACCTCAGAACATTTGAATTTAGAGTCTTTAGACAAAGACCGATTGATTACTTTATTGTTGATTTTTATTGTCCAACCCTTAAACTTGTGATTGAAATAGATGGGGAAAGCCACTATACCGAACAAGGACAAGATTATGATCAAGAAAGAAGTCAAAGATTAACAGGTTATGGACTTAAAGTTATCCGATTTACTAATGAGCAAGTGTTAGAAAATTTTGAGGGTGTTTGTGAGGCGATCGGAGGGTTGATCCCCCCCAGCCCCCCTTAAAAAGGGGGGAGAATAGATAGATAGCGATCGCTTAAAAAAAGGGGGAGAATTGGAGGGCGATTGGGTTGCGATCGCGTTTTTGGGGAGATGATAAGATTTGGGAGATTATGCTATAATTCACATAATCAAATTTCAGGATAAATACTATGTCAGTAGAAGCCATTTATGAACAAGGAACATTGAGACTATCACAACCAATAAAACTAGAAGAAGGAAGTAAAGTAAAAGTAATTATCATTCCTCTAGAATCTGATTATCAACAAAAAAACACATTAGAAATTTTACAAAAGATTGCTGAACTTCCTATAGAGGGGAAAATAGATACTTTTGATGGCAAAGATCACGATCAAGTTTTATATTGTCAATAGTTTATGATTTTTGTAGATACGGGTGCTTGGTTTGCCAGCATTGTTCCTTCAGATTCTGACCATCAAAATTCTATTGTATGGTTAACTAATAACACACAATCTTTAGTAACAACTGACTATGTAATTGATGAAACATTGACCTTATTAAGAGCAAGAGGAGAAAGTAAAAGAGCAATTATTTTAGGTGAAGCTTTTTTCTCAGGTAAATTAGCAACTATATATTATTTAACAGAAGAAGATGTTCGCCTAACCTGGCAGATTTTTCGTGATTATTCTGACAAAAAATGGAGTTTCACAGATTGTAGTAGTAAAGTTATCATGGAAAAATTAGGTATTATCCAAGCATTTTCGTTTGATTATCATTTTCGTCAATTTGGTATTTTTCAAGTCGTTCCGTAATGTATCGTTTTTCTTTTGTCTCTGGATAGAGATCGCTTTTTAGAATGAGAAGGGAAGGGCGATCGCATTTTGAGAATGTGGAGGAATGCGATCGCAGAATAGACCTTGACGCGAATAGTCGGGATGACTACACTGAAAATATCAGTAAAAATTACTGAACTCCTTACCGACACTCAACCAAGAGGCGCGAACTATATGGCAACCCAAGACAATGCCCAACATCAAGGCAAAAAAATCAGATTAACCGTTGATGTATCCCCCGAACTCAATCAAACCCTCGAACAATTAGCCGAAAACGCCCACTCAACCAAAAGTGAAATTCTGCGTCGGGCGATCGCCCTAATGACTGTTGCTGCTCAAGCCCACGAAAAAGGTCAAAAATTAGCATTGATAGCAGAAGATCAACCTGCAATGACAGAAATTATTGGTATTTAGTTTGGTCTTATTTAAGTCTCCTGAGTTTTCAATTGGGAGGCTTTAATCTATCGCATTAATATACACTTTTATTAAATGACCAATCCGTCTCCACCATCCAGTAATCAGCCTCAGCAAAGCTCAATTATTGATCTTAATCAAATTGCCAACCAAAGTAACTTAGAAGTTGATCTAAAAATTAAAACCCCTAAAAGTCGCTTTGACCAGATAGTTGAACTTGTTTCTTTGGTAATTATCTCTTTAATACTTCTCGTGGCTATTTTTTACTGTTTTCAAATCTTAACGTCTCCCCAAAGTTCTCCTGAAGACAAGAAAAATGCTCAATCAACTATCACCTTGATTATTGGCGGTGCAATCGGCTATTTTGTTGGCAGAACAACGGCTAATCAAACCTAACTTATCGACACAGGGAATGGGCAGCGATCGCATTTTATTCTGAGATATTAAGCAGCGATCGCATTTTTTTATGAGGGATTTAAGCGGCGATCGAATAATCTGGCAGAGAACATCATCAATCCGTTAAAATAAAACAAAGGGCATTAAGCCTGATCATCTCTAATAAGAATTTAGACATTATGGTAACTAATTTACAAGAAAGATTCTTAACCGACGAACAAGGTAATCGCATTGCGGTAGTTTTGGATATTGCGGTTTATGAAAAATTATTAGAGGACTTAGATGAATTTTATTGTCAAAAAGCCTATGAACAAGCGGTGAAAGAAACTGACCCAGAAATAGAAACAGGTAATTATTTAACCCTAGAAGAATTGATAAAACAAAGAGAAGATGACTAAATTATGGCCTATCAAATGATTATCCCTAATGCAGTCCAAAAACAAATTAAGAAACTGCCTAAAGACATTCAAGATGATATTTTAGATTGTTTAATAAAACTTCAAATAAATCCTCGACCCAGTGGCTATTTAAAAATGAAAAACACAGAAGGTTATCGTATTCGTATGGGTGACTATCGCATTTTGTATGATATTGATGATCAAGCACAAAAAATAAAATTAAGAAAAATAGGACATCGACGAGATATTTATAAATAGTTATTTTTAGAATTTCTAAGTGATCGCATTTTTTCCTGTAGTGGTAAGCAGCGATCATTTTTTTTCTTGAGTTTTAGATGGCGATCGCAGAATCTAGCGGATCAAAGGATGGCTCTGATTCGTTATCTGTCCAGGGATGGTGGACATATTAATAGGGAGTTAAGAAATGAAGAAATTGACTCTATTTTAGCCACTTTTTTTTAACGAAGTTACCCCAAATGCCCGCGACTGGCGTTAACTAATCGCAGAAAAAATCCGAACCAGTTACTCAACTTCAACGGGACTGTGTACCAACATAGAGTTTTTTTGATTCAACAACCTTCAGGCGGATGGTGCGGCCAAAAAGGGCATCACGAGCCCGCTCTTCAAGCTTGTTCAGGGGCGGCAGCTCACCATCGCCCATCAGCAAAAGGTTTACGGTTCCGTCCGTTGTTTCGGCATCAACCGACATGAGCCGATATCCAGAGCCTTCAAGCCATTCTTGGCCAAAGGCATAGGTTCGTGCAGAGATCTTGTTAGTGACAATTAGCTGATAACTAGTCACTGAGAGAGGAATCGCAATGATCAGTAAGGCCACTAAGGCGACTATCAACCCCCGGCGTTGTGCCCGCGCATCGAAGGGAGATAGGGCTACTTGACGAAATCCCATTGCCATAAAAACAAGCGATCCGGTGAGCAGGATAGCCACATAGTTGGTTACGAACAGCAGCAAGCTACCAGAGGCGAGATTGGGTTTCCCAAGGGCTAACAGAATTCCCACATTGGCCAGGGGAGGGACTAATGATACGGCAATGGCTACCCCCGGTAGTGTGTCCGAAACATCCCGACGCGACAGGGCAAAGGCTCCAGCTAAACCCGTGGCTAATGCTGCCATGAGGTCGAGCAGATGCGGTGATGTGCGGATCATGATCTGTTGAATGGCTTCTGCTTTGGTAACCTGGGTGATCGGTAATGTCAGGACGAATCCCCCCCCTACCGCCATGGCAATCCCGGCCAAACTGACGAGCAGCGTGCTGATGATTTTGCGGCGATCGCCAATGCTGATGCTGAAGGCCAGTCCCATAATGGGCAACATCAACGGAGCGACAATCATGGCACCAATGACAACCGCCAACGAGTCGCCGAGAAGTCCGAATGTTGCAATACTGGAAGCGAGTACCAACAAACAGGCAAACTTAAAAAATTTGGGCCCTTGAAATCCCCGCTCAAATATTAATGTTTCGCTAACTCGTCTTACTTCTTCTACATCTACAGGGGCACCGTGCAAAACCTCAGCAAGCGTTTTGGCCATAGTTCATCAATCTCAATTTGTTTTATCGAGTAATCTATTTTGTTACTTGAAATTTATTGTAACAAAAATAGAGTATAAACTTAAGCGGGGCAGCTTATCCTGAAAGGGTTTTAGCTTTTCTCTTACAGAATAAGCCTTACAGTTAGTTTCAGTAGGCAAGACCCAGAGCAAAATGTCCCGTGTTACCCTGCTACCGACAAAAAATATAAATAATTTTCAAGTGTTTCTTTTATCGTTACAATGCCTTTATTGTTACAATGATGGCTGTATTTCATCAGTAGTTTTAGATCAAGAGGCAAGCATGATCGGAGATATCATGATTCAGGCTTCTTAAGGATTTAGGAGAGTTTTTTGTCAAGAGGTTTACTTGGCTTTCTCCTGACCACGGGCTTTTGCTAAACGTCGTTTAAAGATAGCACCAAAACCGATCGCTGCACCTGAGCCTAAAATTGTCAAAGGTTCGGGGACAGCAAAGTTCATATCTCCAATGCCGATGCCGTGATTACTAGGGTTTATTGCCGCAGAGCTACTCAATGCACCGGAAGCCTGGGTGAACTCAATATAAAGTTCATCGATATTACCGCCAAAGGAAAAAGTGACATTTCCATTATTTGAGTTATCATTATTTACCGATTTAGTTCCATCTATAACCGTCGCTCCCGTTATATTTCCGCCAGCATAGGGTGTTAAACCACTTGCACCACCGTTAATGCTGATGTTGCCACTGCTTGCACTGACATAAGAACTGACTGCGGTAACCGATGTGGGTAAAACAGCGACACCATTCAATAAACCTCTTACAATGACTCGATCTTGCCAAGCATTGTTTGTCAACGAACCTTTGTCATTGTCAACATCAAATAGCGTAAAGGTCAAACCACTCACTCCACCTGTATTGTTAAATTTTAGACCAGCATAGATTGCATTGTTAACAGAAGAGGAATCTTGTTGAAAATAAAGAGAGGGGCTAGCGTTAGGCAAAGTTCCGTTCAAAGTTGCATCAATTTTGGGGGTGTTGTTGACAAATTGGCTAGTAATACCTGGAACACGAACAGGAGAAGTCGCATTAATGTCAGCAATTGTCCCGAAAGTCAGATTGACCGTTCCACCATTGGTAACGCTAAAAGTGTTAGATGCACTTTTAAATGCCCCTGAACTATTAAAAAAAGTTGGGTTTCCTGTTTTAACCGTCTGCCAATTGAGGGATGCGGCTTGGGCGGCTTGGGACTGAAGCAGAGTCGCGAGGAAACCTACCGTCACTAGAGATAACGTGACAGGCGTTAAGTTTGTTTTGGTGCGGATTGAGCACAAAGAAAGCATAGAAATTTTCACCCCCCAATATAGTACAAATTTCAAGAATATAGTGTTTTTATGTAGTTGAGCAACCAGACATTTGATAGCATGTCCGTATATTAACGGACGGTGTAAGTAAATGCAAGCCTTTTGTTAAAGATTTTTAGGATAAAGAATTGGTAAACAAGAATGTTGTTTTAAAGTAATTTTTTTAAAGATAATGTAAAGTGACATGGTTCTCTGTGCGATCGCGAAGTCAATCCTATTGATAATACAAACTTGGATCAGGCTTTTCATTCAGAAACTTAACCACTTCCCGACGGGTCAACTAGCATAGTCAAGTAGCATTCTTGCTTTCCGATGACCGATCCCCAGCAATTACCGCCATCCCCTCCCTCTGATCTATCCCCCCTGAGCCGATCGCTTAACTGGCTACGACGACCTTCTACTCTGATCACAGGTGGAACTTTGTTGGCTTTAGGAACAGGGGTTTATGTTCTAGGGCAGCAATTGGTCTATCGTCAAGGCTCTCCCTTTTTAGAAACGGAATTATCCCATTTCCTCCAACGTCCCATTCAAATTGGAGAGATTGAGCAGGTTAGTTTTAACCAAATCCGTCTAGGAACCTCTACCCTACCGCCGACCCCTCAAGATCCCACCACCATCCAGATCCAGGGTTTGGAGCTAGCCATTAATCCTCTGCTTTGGCTAGTCGGTAAACCCATTGAAATTCAAGCCGATCTGATTCGGCCAACGGTTAAACTGAGCCAAAACAAAAAGGGAGAATGGTCTGGACTCACCTTGCCCCAGGGAAAGGGCAAATTTGAACTGCCGGCTGATGTCGATATTCAATTACGGATTAAGGAAGCCCAGATTAGTTTAACTCCCTACGGAGCCAGAAAACCCTTACTTTTAGCGGTTGATGGGCGGGGAAGATACCGTTATAGTCGGCAAAAATCTCAACAAACGGTTAATTATGATCTGAAGTTAGCTCTCCAGGGCAATCGTATTGCAGCTAAGGGCGAGACTATTCTAGAAACCGGAAAAAGTCAAGCGGCTTTAATCATTGAAAAGTTAAATTTACCTGAAATTGCTCAATTAATTCCCCAGGCTCCTCTGCAAGTGAGTCAGGGCAAACTTAATGGCAAATTACAAATTGATTTACCGAGTTTCAAGGAATATCATAAGACTCGTACTTTAGGGAATCTCGCCCTAGAGAATTTACAAGCTAAGTTTGATGCGCTTAAAGTTCCCCTAATTGCCAATTTTCAGATCGGTTTGCAGGGTCAGACGATGGTGATTAATCAGGGAGAAATTACGCTGGGTAAATTAATCACGCGCTTACAAGGACAAATTGACTGGCAGAAGGGTTATAACTTAGCTTTGCAAACCAATGTGATTGAGATTCAAGATCTGGTTAAAACCTTATCCGTCTCTTTACCGATCGCCGCCCAGGGAAAATTAAAAGCTCAATTCAAACTTCAGGGGCCTTTAGAAAATCCACTACTTTTGGGAAGAGTTGAAAATCTTAACCCTCTGACTCTCGATAAAATTAAAATTCAATCCTTTCAGACCCAATTACGGGGCAATCTAGATCGCTTAAGTTTCCAGAAAATTCGGTTTCAACCCCAGGTTGGTGGAGAAATCTTAGCAAAGGGAGATATTCAATTAGGGATTCTCCAAAATTGGCAAAAAAAGAGGGGAATTAATTGGCAAACGATGCCCCTTTCTCTTCAATTTAGCAGTCAATTATCGACAGAAAAACTATTACGTTCCTATCAGACCATTCCTGCCGATCTGCGTCTAAGTGATCTCACGGTTCAGGGTCAGGTGACGGGGACTCTTGCCCAACCAATTGCCCAATTTCAGTGGCAGGGTCAAAGACCGTTTCAAGTTAATCAAGTGGCGATTAATGCCCAGGGGAAGGCTCAACTGGCGGGAACCCGTCTAGCGATTCAGAATCGGCTCTGGACAAACAACGGAGGAGTCATTCAAGTCCAGGGCAAAGGGGATTTTAAAGGCGATCGCTGGCAAACCCGCTTACAGGCCCAACAGTTTGTCTTAACCCCCTGGGTTGAATGGTTCTGTGGCCGTTCCTCTTGTCCTCCCAAACTGAAAAACCAACCCTTAACACTGCAAAGAGTGAATTTGGAGCTAAGAGGTCAATTCAGCCATTTTGCGCCGGAAACCTTACAGGGCGGGGGAGAAATTAAGGTAAGGGTTTCCCAACAGCCGATCGCCGCCCAGATCAAGTTACGTCAGGGATTTTTTACCAGTTCGGCCCAGTTCGGCCAGGTTGCCCTCAATCCGTTTTTACCGAATTTACCAAAGACGGTGCAATTACAGCGCGGCCATATCACTTTAGCGGGCCAAATTCAACCCCATTGGCAAGTTGCCTGGTCGGGTTTATCCGGGCGTTCTGATCTACGTTTGGCGGTAGAAAAGGGCCGATTGAGGTTTCAAGGTGAGATTACCCAGGGCCAATTAACCGCGATCTCCGCCGTCAAGCATCTAAATCTCCAGCCGATTTTCCCAAAAATTACCCTACCGACTCAGATTAAGCGCGGTAAAGTTACCCTGATTGCCTCTCTGACTGACTTAGTTCAACCCCAGCCGAATTTACAACATCTTCAGGCGATCGCCGATCTACAGCTAAATGTGGCCGGGGGACAAGTTCAGAGCCAAAGTTATCTCAACCGCCAACAATGGCAAAGCAATCTTCAAGCAAACAATCTGAATTTTAATCATCTGCTTTTGGCCACTAATTTGAGTACGAAAGTCAAACAGCAAATCCCCATTTTATCGCCTCTTAATGGCAAGCTTAAACTGACGGGTAAAATTAATAATTTAGGTGGTTTAAATAAGTTAGAAAGTTTTCAATCATTACCCATTACCGTTCAATCGGCGGCTTTCAATGCGGGCAAACAATCCTTAGAATTTCAGGGAAATTTAGTCATCGCTCAACTTTTCCAAAATCCCCAATTCACTCAGGTTAATCTTCAGGTTAAAAGTCAGGCTGATCTAGCAATTTTACCGCTTAATGCCATTATTTCAAGCCTATCTTTACCGACTTATCTCCGTCCTCAATCAGCCCAGGTTGCCGGTATCGCCAGTTTTCAAGGCCAGGTTCGCTGGCGAAAGCTTCGGGATGTTAGCGATCCGTGGGTTCAGGGGAAAGTCGCGCTGCAAAATTTCGTGATCAATCAAGAGCGTTTTGAGCCTCTCTTAAACGGTTCCCTTCACTTTTCTAACAAACAAGGTTTGGCCATTGATCTCAAGGGTGAAAGCGATCGCCTGGCATTGAATCTAGATAGCTGTAGAGCTTCTAACTGTTCCTTTGCCTATCTTCCTAACCGTTTGATAATTGCCCATACCTATCAAACCGAAAATCCCTTGATAGCATCGGGAGAAAAAATCGGACAAATTTTTCGCTTAAATATTGCCCAATTTCCCCTAGCCTTATTAAATTTACAGCCCGGTAAACTGCAACAAATCCCTGGTGTACTTAAGGGTAATCTACAAGCTCAATTAGATCTGGATTTACAAAATAAAAAGGCTCAAGGTTCTCTTAAATTACATCAGCCTAGTCTGGGTTATTTATCAGCAGACGCGATCGCGGCTAATTTTGACTATGACAATAATCTTTTACAATTACAGAATGCTATTCTGCAACTGCAACAAAGTCGTTATGCCCTAGAAGGTAGTTTAAATTTTAAAACTCAAGCCGTTCGTGGCAATTTACAGATTGCCCAGGGAAAAATACAGGATCTTTTAACCGCCTTACAAATATATGACTTTGAATCTCTGCGATCGCGTTTTCAGCCCCAACCCCAGACTTTAGCCAAAACCCTAGCCCCAAAATCGGTGGGTGATGCCCAAGCTCCCCTGGACAAACAGGTTAATATTCTCTATCAAATTGATCAAACTATTCGCCAATTAGCCGAAAAATATGAACAGGGAGGAGTCCCCAATGAATTAAGAATTGATGGTTTATTTAATGCCAAAATTGGCCTCGAAGGCACTCTTTCTTCGCCTCAAGTTAATATCGCGCTTTCAGGAGAACATTGGAGTTGGTATCCCCAACCGGCCTTTGCTAACATTATTGCCCCCCTGGGATTGGTGATCAACGATACTCGCTTTTTACCGATTCATCAAGTCGCTCTGCAAGCTAGTTGGAAAAAAGGCGTTTTAACCGTCCAACCGTCTCAAATTACCATTAAGGATTCCCATATCGCGCTTCAGGGAAATTTCTCCCAAGAACAAAATGCCGCAATCTGGCGCATTGATAATTTAGCCCTTGATACGTTAGGCATATTCGTCAAACTCCCCGAAGAACTTTCCGGCAATTTTAATGCCCAGGGTAGTATTACGGGTAATCTCAATAATCCTCAATTACGCGGAGAGTTTAACTTTACTGATTTTGCTGTTAATGCTCGTCTTTTAGAACAACCCATCGCTGGCAATTTTAGTTATAGTGATAATTTTCTACAAGTCATTGCCGATAATAATTCTCCTCTCTTTTTCTATGCCAAAATTCCCTACGCTTGGAATGAAGAAGCAAAATTGGTTCAAAAACAAAGACAAGAAAATCAATTTGATTTACGCTTACGCCTTAAAAAAGATGCTTTAACCTTAATTGGAGCTTTAACCCAGGATCAGTTAGTCTGGCTGTCAGGGGAAGGAGAAGTCAATTTGGCAGCCCAGGGCAGATTGGATCTGAGTCAGGGGCTTCGTCTCTCCGAATTTCAGGCCAGAGGCAATATTAAGTTGCAAGAGGTGTTACTCAAGAGTGCCATTTTACCGAATCCGATTCAGATTACTGGAGATATTGATCTCGATAATCAAAGTTTGCAAGTGAAGTATTTGGAGGGAATTTTTGCCCAAAGTAAATTAGCTGTGACGGGGATGTTACCGCTCTTTAGACCTCAAGATAATATTGATAATCCCCTAACCTTGACAGTGGAAAAAGCAAAATTAGACATTGCCAATTTATACGAAGGTGATTTAGAAGGCCTGTTAACGGTGAAAGGAACTGCCTTTAGTCCTAAAATTAGTGGCGATATTCGTCTGGCAAATGGTCAAGTCTTTGTTCCCCAAGCTCCCTCGGCCCAAGAACAAACGAGTCCTATTTTTTCTCAAAATCCTTGGTTTAAACCGAGGAAAAGTCAGTCGTTACTTACGCCTCAACTCGAAAATTTAAGGGTTACGTTAGATAACCTTTTTGTTCAACAGGTTCCGCTTTATGATTTTGCTTTTGGTGGAGCCTTGACCCTGAATGGCCCCTTAACGGACTTAAATCGTTTGCAACCTCAAGGGGCGATCGCCTTAAGTCGAGGACGGATTAGCTTTCTGGATACTCGTTTTCTGTTAGAGCGACGTTATGCGAATCAAATTACCTTTAAACCCGCGCAAGGTTTACTTAATCCTGATATTGATATTAAGATGCGGACAATTGTTTCCGAATTACCCCAATCTAAACGGCTGCGATCGGCAGAGAGTAATGAAATTCCTGATGATACCCTCAATCAAGTTCAACGAATTGATATTAATCTCAATATTTATGGTTCTCTTCATAAACTGGTTCCCAATCTGAATCAAGCCCAGGTGGATGCCTGCACCAGAGAACGACAATTCCGCCCCTTTAGAGAAACTCAAAATATCTCTGATTGGCGGATGAAACGAGTGGCTAATTGTTTACAAGTTTTGGCGGCTCAGGGGATTACTGATCAACAATTACTCAGCAATCCGGCTATTCGTCTGACCAGTAATCCGGCTCGAAGTCAAGGTCAGATTGTACGTTTATTGGGAGAACAATTTGTGGTCTTAGCTGATGCACTTCAGGGCAAAAATAGTGGTCAGCTATTACAGTATGGTATTACCCAATTAGCGATTCCCATGATTTTTCAAGGGACGGTTTATGATGTGGAAACAGCTATTAGTAATACCCTTGGCACGACGGATTTTCGAGTTGTTCCTTTTCTAGAAGCGATCTATCAAGTTGAGAAAAAAGGATTTGTGCGTTTATCCTATGATTACAGTTTTAATGAGGTTAAGGTTCGCTATGAAAAGCAATTTTAATTCGTTTTATAGCAATGGACAGCCTGATTGAGACATTCAAACTTTTGGGGCAAGGGGCTTAAGCCCCTTGTTAATGTCCTAAGTATTGTGACGACGGCTATAATTCTGTATTTATATCTAGTATGATAATAGCAATTCAGACTGTTCCCCAACCCTTATTGAGTATTATTATTCCTGTTTTTAATGAAGCAAAGATAGCCAAATTTTATTTGGAAAAATTAGAAAAACTAGAATCTAATAAAAATTTAGAATTGTTAATCATTGACGGGGGAAGCAGCGATCGCACGGTTGAGATTTGTCGAGAATTTCCAGTTAACGTCTTAATTTCTGCCCAAAAAGGCCGGGCTGCCCAGATGAATTTTGGAGCCAAGCAAGCTCAAGGCAAGATTTTACTGTTTGTACATTTAGACAGTGAATTACCAAGTCAGTTTCTAACCGAAATTGAGCAAATTTTAAATAGTCCAAAGATTATCGCTGGAGCCTTTAAATTTCAAGTGGATAGTGTTGGCTTTGCTTTTCGTCTTTTAGAATACCTGGTTAATCTGCGATCGCGGTTTTTCGGTTTACCCTATGGCGATCAAGGCCTATTTATCAAAGCCGAAACCTTTTGGGAATTGGGCGGATTTAAAAATTTACCGATTATGGAAGATTATGAGTTTATTCAACGACTGAAACAACAAGGAAAAATTGCGATCGCTAATACCGCTATCCGAACCTCAGCAAGACGTTGGCAAAAGTTCGGAATTATTAAAACAACCCTAATTAATCAACTGATTATTCTCGGTTATCATCTGCAAATTCCGCCCCAAACCCTAGCAAAATGGTATCGAGACAGATAGTAAAGTAATCTTAAGCAGCGATCGCCTACATCCGCCGTTTTAATTCAGCTTTAACAGAGTCAATCACGGTCTGAATAATCTTAATACGAGCATAGTATTTATTATTCGCGGCCACGACTGTCCAGGGTGCAGCAGGGGTACTAGTGCGGGCAATCATTTGATTAATGGCCACATCATAGAGCGGCCACTGTTCCCGATTGCGCCAATCTTCTTCCGTTAATTTGTATTGTTTAAAACTATTTTTTTCCCGTTCTTGAAAACGTTGTAATTGTTCTTCGGGACTGATATGTAAAAAGAATTTCATCACCACACAACCTTCCGTTGTTAATTGGGCCTCAAATTCATTAATTTCTTTATAAGCCCGTCGCCATTCCGCTTCATTGGCAAAACCTTCAATTCGTTCCACCATTACCCGACCGTACCAACTGCGATCAAAGATGGCAATGGTTCCCCCTTTGGGAATATCGCGCCAAAATCGCCAGAGATAATGATAGCGAGCTTCTTCTTTGGTCGGAGCAGCAAAGGCGTGAACCTTATAACTACGGGGATCGAGAGTATCGGTTAAGCGTTTAATTGCCCCTCCCTTCCCAGCCGCATCCCAACCTTCAAAGAGAGCGACAACGGGGATTTTGTGCTGAAAGATTTTGACTTGCAGTTTGCGTAATTCCACTTGCAGTTCTCGCAATTGCTGTTGATAGTCTTCTTTCTCAATGCTTAAGTCCAGATCACACTTACTGAGAAAATTCGGCTCAGTGGGTAGAAGGGTGGTTTGAGCAGGAACCGCTTGCACTTCTAGGTTCGGAATTTTCAGATTATCCAGGGCTTGAACAATGGTGGCAACCAGTTGGGAGAGAACCTTTACCCTAGCCCAGCGTTCACAATCTCCTTCCACTAAGATCCAGGGCGCGTGACCAGTACTCGTATAGGCAAACATCTCCTCGACCAGGGAGCAATATTCGCCATAGCGTTTTTCCTGTTGCCAATCTTCGGGACGAACTCGCCAGGATTCCAGTTCATCGGATTCGTAATTATTGAGGCGTTTTTTCAGTTCTTTGCGGCTGAGATGAATCCAAAATTTGGCGATCGCCGTGCCATCATCCACTAATTGACGTTCAAAAGCATTAATATCGCGCATATAGAGGGGAACTTTAGCCGTTGTCACCCGATTAAAGAGCCTTTCTTCTAAGACATTCGTGTACCAACTATGGTAGAAAAAGCCAAGACTGCCCCTGGGGGGTAATTTGTGCCAAAAACGCCAGAGAAAGGGATAAAGACGTTCCTGAGCAGTGGCATTAAAGGTGGGATGAACGGTAAAACCGCGTGGATCCATGTAGTTGATGATTTTCTTGAGCAGAGTTCCCTTACCGGCTGCGGCCCAACCTTCTAGGACAATGATGATCGGCAACTTTTCTTCCCAACAGGACTGTTGCAGCGATCGCAGTTGACGCATCAGATCTTCAATTTGAGAGCGATAGGTTTCTTTATCTAACTGAAGGTTGAGGTCGAGGGTATCTAGCATGGTTGACGCAAAATCATGAATAATAGGGAGGCGTAATCTTTTAGTATAGAAAGCGTTCTTAAGAATCCCCCTATTCTTAAGGATCAATTATCAATTGCTTAAATCCCATTTACCCAACAGCAAGCAAGTGTCTCAAGTTAAACCCACTATTCTCGTTACTGGCGGCGCAGGCTACATTGGTTCCCATGCTGTGCTGGCTCTCCAAAAAGCTGGCTATGGAGTGGTTGTTCTAGATAACCTTTCGGCGGGTCATCCTGAGTTGATTCAGGAGGGTCTGAAGGCTGAATTAATTGTTGGTGATACCAATGATCGAGCTTTGTTAGATCAACTTTTTGCGGAAAGGGCGATCGCGGCGGTTATGCACTTTGCGGCCTTTATTGCCGTTGGGGAATCGGTACAGGAACCGGCTCGGTATTATCGCAACAATGTGGGGGGAACCTTAACGCTCTTAGAGGCAATGGTCGCGGCCAAGATTCAAAACTTTGTTTTTTCTTCCACCTGTGCCGTCTATGGTGAACCCCAGGAAATCCCCATGACCGAGACCCATCCCATTAATCCCCTCAGTCCCTATGCCGCCAGTAAACGCATGGTGGAGCAGATCCTAGCCGACTTTGATCGAGCCTATGGACTCAAATCAGTCATTTTTCGCTACTTTAATGCCTCTGGCGCGGAACCAACGGGACTACTGGGCGAAGATCATGATCCAGAAACCCATCTTATTCCCCTAGCATTGCTCACTGCCCTGAAAAAACGCAGTCATCTTTCCATTTTTGGCAATGACTATGACACACCGGATGGGACAGCGATTCGAGATTATATTCATATCTGTGACTTAGCCACAGCCCATATTTTGGGTTTGGAATATTTGCTGGCGGGAGGAGACAGTGATATTTTCAACCTCGGTAATGGGAATGGTTTTTCTGTTCGAGAGGTAATCGAAACCGCTAAAAAAGTAACAGGTCGAGATTTTCCCATGCAAGAAAGTCCACGGCGGGAAGGAGACGCACCAAATCTGGTAGGGAGTAGCAAAAAAGCTAAACATCAACTAGGCTGGAAACCTGAATATGCAGACTTAGAAGTGATTATTCAACACGCCTGGCAATGGCATCAACAGCGACATGGGGAAAGTGAATAATTGATAATGAATAATTGACAATGGATAATTGCTCATGGACAATAAATAGGAAAAATTATGGAAGGTTTTATTGAATTAATTAAAGATATTTGGGGTTTTCTTCATGAACGTCAGAAGTACTGGCTATTGCCCTTGATCATGACCCTGGTTCTTTTAGGGGCCTTACTCGTCTTTGCTCACGGTTCGGCGATCGCGCCCTTTATTTACACCTTATTTTAGGGGCTAAAAATTCGTCAGTTCCCTAAAAATGCCATAATAAAACTTCGCTCAAGGTATTCGCTCAAGGTAAGGAAATCGGTTATGCGACTCTCTCAGATGCTTTTGGTAACACTTCGGGATGATCCGGCGGATGCAGAAATCCCCAGCCATAAGTTGTTGGTTCGGGCTGGCTATATTCGACGCATCGGTAGTGGTATCTATGCCTATTTGCCCTTAATGTGGCGGGTGTTGCAAAAGGTTTCCCAAATTGTCCGCGAAGAGATGAATGCGGCCGGAGCCCAGGAATGTCTCTTGCCCCAATTACAACCCTCAGAACTGTGGAAAGAGTCAGGACGTTGGGATACCTACACCAAGGCCGAAGGCATTATGTTTGCACTCACCGATCGCCAAGAACGGGAATTAGGCCTTGGCCCCACCCATGAGGAAGTAATCACCACCATTGCCAAGGAAATGATCCAGTCCTATCGGCAATTACCCGTTAATTTATATCAAATTCAAACCAAGTTTCGGGATGAAATTCGTCCTCGTTTTGGCTTGATGCGGGGTCGAGAATTTATTATGAAGGATGCCTATTCTTTTCATACTTCTGAGGAAAGTTTAAAGACAACCTACGCTGCTATGGATCAGGCCTATCGTAATATTTTACGGCGATCGGGTTTGGCCTTTCGGGCAGTGGATGCGGATTCAGGTGCGATCGGTGGTTCCGGTTCCCAGGAATTTATGGTTTTAGCAGATGCTGGGGAAGATGAAGTTCTTTATACGGAAGATGGTAAATACGCAGCCAATGTAGAAAAAGCAGTTTCTTTGCCCATAGATGCGGTAACGTCTCCTTTTAAAACTTTTGAAAAGCGAGAAACGCCTAATACCAATACCATTGACAGTTTAGCTAATTTCTTAGATTGTTCTCCTACGGCTATTGTTAAAAATGTTCTCTACGAAGCTATTTATGATAGTGGTAAAACGGTCTTAGTTTTAGTCAGTATTCGTGGTGATCAAGATGTCAATGAAGTTAAGCTCAATAATGAGTTAGTAAAACTCGCCAATAATTATCAAGGTACGACCCTATTGTCGCTTAAAGTTCCCGATGAAAATGCTCAACAAAAGTGGTCAACAAAATCCTTACCACTGGGCTATATTGCCCCTGATTTAGCCGATGATTATATTGGTGAAATTACGGATCTAAATCCCACCTTTTTGCGATTAGTGGATCAAACTGCGGCTGAGCTGAAGAATTTTGTTACAGGAGCCAATGAAACTAATTATCATGTTCTCGGTGCTAATTGGGGACAAGAATTTAACCTACCTAAATTAGTTGTTGATATTCGTAAAGCCACTGTCGGCGATCGCGCCATTCATGATCCCAGTCAAAGCTTACAAACCGCCAGGGGGATTGAAGTTGGTCATATTTTTCAATTAGGCACGAAATATTCCCAGGCCATGGCCGCAACCTACACCAACGAACAGGGAGAAGAAAAGCCCTTTATCATGGGTTGTTATGGTATCGGTGTTTCTCGTTTAGCCCAGTCCGCCGTTGAACAAAGTTACGATAAAGATGGCATTATTTGGCCAGTGGCGATCGCGCCCTATGAGGTAATTATTGTTATCCCAAATGTCAGTGATGAAGCGCAAGTCAAAGCGGCGGAAACCCTTTATCAAGACTTAGCAAAAGTAGGGATTGATGTTTTGTTAGATGACCGTAATGAACGAGCAGGGGTCAAGTTTAAAGATGCTGATTTATTGGGTATTCCCTACCGCATTGTTACGGGTAAATCCTTAAAAGAGGGGAAAGTTGAAGTCGTACAACGGGCTACTAAGGAATCTCAAAATTTGGCGATCGCTGAAGTTGTGAGTACCTTACAAAATTGGATCACAACAGCCAAGCAAGCTTAATATTAAGATAAATAGGGATATAAGTCTTACTTATTTAAGAGCCATTACCGCCAATGAGGTTATTGCTATGACCATTGAATATATTAATCGTCGAGGAAAAAAACATTATCTCCATGAAGGGCAAACCAAAACAGGTAAACCCAAGTATTATTTTTCTCAAAAAAACGAGGGAAATTTAGCGGAGATAATTCCTGATGGTTATGAAATTTATGAAATGCCTTCTAATGCCCATGTTCTCCTCCGAAAAGTCCTCCGCCAATTAATCACCTCTGAAGAAATTGCCCTCGTTAAAAAGGGTATTGAAAAATACACTAAGATGACAGAAAAGCGAGAATTTCTTTTGGATGTTAAAGAAAAGTATTTAGTTGTTTATCTTTGTGATCAAAATTTGGAAAATCTTATTAATAATCTGGCTGAATCAGGAAGGCTGTCTAGGAAGAAATCAGCAGAAATTGTCTTGCAAGAGGCCACCTATTCTGGAATGATGCGATTTACTTTAAAAGATCAAGAAAGTCGTGATTTTTGGCTAGAGCGTTGGTATTTTCGTGGCTTGGTAGATGGCTGGATAGAATTAGATTATGATGATTTGCCGACTTTAGTTAAAAAATATGTTAAACATTTGAATCAGGTATCATTTCTTGATCTCTTCTTAGGAAGTTAAAGTTAGTTTAAAGGGAAGAAGACCAAATGTTATTTTTCTAGTATCACAACAATAATTATTAACAGTTCAAAAAATTAAAGGTTCAACTCAATGGAATGGTTTTTAATTGCGCTTACTAGTTTGTTAATGGTTATCTCTCCTGTGGGTTTAGTCGTCGATCAGGTTATTGATCATAATATCCGCGATCGCGTTAAAAGTGTCGAAGAATTATCCGTAAGAGTTGATAATGCGCCTAGTTTTCAGATCATTAAAGGTAAAGTTAATCGCGTTAGAATTGCGAGTCGGGGTCTTGAACCACTAGATCATGTTCGGATTCAAGCCTTGGAACTGGAAACCGATCCCATTGATATTAGCCTAGACAATTTAAAGATTAATAATCTACAGGAATTACGGGCTTCTCTTCACAAACCCTTGCAAGGAGCCATTCATGTCGTGATGACTCCAGAGGATATTAATAATGCCTTGGCTGATGAAGCGATTAAAGCTAAGTTACAGGATTTACTGAATAAAGTCTTACCCGAAGAAGCTCCTAAATTAGAATTGGTTAACATAAAAGTTAGTTTCTTAGAGAATAATCGTCTGCAAACCCAAGTCCAGTTGCAGCAGAAAAGTGAGGATTCTGAACTTCCAGATCAGTTAAAGATTGTAGTCGAAACAGGCATTAAGGTAAACCAAGGAAAATCTCTCGAATTAATTGATCCCACCGCCAGCTTAAATGATCGCAAAATTTCTAGCCGTATTCTCAAAAGTGTAATCGGTAGTGTCAGCGATCGCTTAGATTTAAGTCGTTTTGAAAATCAAGGTATTATTGCCCGCTTACTGAAATTAGAAATCAATCCCCAGGAAATCAATATTGCTGCTTTTATCCGACTGAATCCAGTAAATCCTCTTTCAGGCGACACGAATTAATATAATACTTTTTATTCCTGTATCCCGTTAAGCGATCGCTCTATGGTATTTATCGAACATTTCTTAAACGTATTAATCCCGATCGCAGAAGATGTTTATCAAGATTTTTTTCAACGTCCTGCTATTCAAGAAATTATTAGAGATCAAGAAATTAATTTAATTGTTTTTGAACCTAATTTAGAGGAAATTCTTCAATGGATAAATTAACTCAATACCGACAAATTATTCAAAAAATCATTAATCAGCATTCTACTTATCAAGCGACCGATGGAGACATTACCACAATTCCAATTTATGATCTATTTCAGGATAATTATTTGTTAATTAATTTGGGTTGGGATAGAACGGGTCGAGTTCATAATATTGATTTACATTTGCGAATTCAAGACGAGAAAATTTGGATTGAATGGGATGGTACGGAAAACGGTGTCGTAGAAGAGTTAATCCGAGCAGGTGTTGCAAAAGAAGATATTGTTCTGGGTTTTTATCGTCCTGAACGCCGATCGCTGGTAGATTTTGTTTTAACTTCTTGAACGACAAAAAAGATAGATACTTTAGCGATCTCGTTTTATTTGTTCTGCTAGAATGAAAATAATTTCGTTTCTTCCAATTAACGGAGACTACAGATGACGGTTTTAACGCCTAGTCCGATTCATTCCGATCCTGAAGTTATGGGCGGTACTTTGGTTTTTCGTAATACAAGAGTTTCGACTCAAACACTTCTGGATTATTTGGATGATGGTTTTAGTTTAGAAGAATTTTTAGATAATTTTCCGTCTGTTGATCGGCAAGACGCTTTGGCTTTTTTAGGTCATAAAAATCTGGAAAAATGACTACACCAATATCATTAGATTTTCCACTGGCTAAGGCTGAATACTTACTCACTCGTGTTGCCGAATTTGGGAAAGGAGGTGATAAACGTAATTACTGGCAAAATATTTTGGGATTTCGATCAGCAGAGCATATTCGCAAAGCTATTTTAGATGAAATTACCATTGAAAAACTTACTCCTCAAGGTATTCATCCCTATGGCGATCGCCTAGTTGCGATTATTCAAATAAACACCCCCTTGGGTCGTTCGCAACCAATTTTAACTGTTTGGCTGGTTCCTTTTGAAGCTAAGATTGCTCGTTTTATTACTGCGATACCTAATCATTAGACGAGGTAAATATGAAATCTTTTAATTTATTTGATACGGTTAAAACTATTGAAGAAATTACTCTTTCAAATGGTGATATTGCGCCGATTGATACTATTGGTGTGATTGTCGAGATTTATAATGATGGTGAAGCCTATGAAGTAGAATTATTTGGGAATTGGGTTGAATATAATCAACAGGGAGAATTTGTTGCTAGTCATTCAAATAGTCCCAATGCTTTTGTGGAAACGATCGCTGTGATTACTCTCTATCCTCAGCAAATTAATTTTGTGAAGCCAGCGAGGGAAACGGTCGGAATTAGGGCGCAACTTTTAGGAGTATTGGATGAACTCAGTGAGGACAAATTAAATCAGGTTAAGGATTTTGCGGAAACTTTGCGATAATTTTCATTGGTGAACTGCCTTTGCTCTCTTTTGCCAAGTTTTTAAATTTCTGCTTTAATCAAGATAGATAAGCTATTTGGGTAATAATATGCAATATCAAATCAAACTTAAAAAAAGTGAAGAAGGTTATGCGGTTTGGTGTCCTAGTCTGCCAGGTTGTGCTTCCCAGGGTGAAACAAGAGAAGAGCCCATTGCTAATATTAAGGATGCGATCGCGGTTTATGTAGATGTCTTGAATGAATTAAAATGATGGTGGGGGCGCAAGGCTTGCGACCAAAAATTTCATAGGAGAAATTCAATGACTTTGGATTGGTTAAAAAATATAGACCCCGATACTCTGGCTAAGTTTGCGGCCCTTGAGGTAAAACGGGATGATGATTGGTTCTTGAAGGAAAGTATAGAAATTATAATGGTCATGCCCGACTCAACTCAGGTTTATAAATTCTGGAGGGCAAATCTGGATTGTTTAAATGAGGATTTATTAACAATTCTGGAACAGTGGGCGAAAAAAAATCTAACCTCATCTCGCTCTAAAAAAGCCTGCGCTCTTGCTAAGGAACTGATCTTTTTTAGTGATTATGTTCAGGAATTTCCGTTAGGTTCTATTGCGATTAATAAGGAATTAGCGATCAAAGGTTATCAACTGGCTTTAACCGTTTTGACTTTTAAAAAATTTCCCCAGGATTGGGCAAGAATACAAAACGGACTGGGAATTGCTTACCAAAACAGAATAAGAGGGGAACGGGCTGATAATTTAGAAACCGCGATTACTTGTTATCAAGAAGCTCTTAAGGTTTGCACTTTTGAGGCTTTTCCCCAACAATGGGCAATGACTAAAATGAATCTGGGAACTGCTTACGGCGAAAGAATAAGAGGGGAACGGACTGATAATTTAGAAAACGCGATCACTTGCTTTCAAGAGGCTCTTAAGGTTTATACTTTTACTGCTTTTCCCGAAGCTTGGGCAAGTAATCAAATGAATCTGGGAAATGCTTACCGTAAAAGAATAAGAGGGGAACGGGCTGATAATTTAGAAAACGCGATCACTTATTATCAAGAAGCTCTTAAGGTTAGAACTTTCGATGCTTTTCCCCAAGATTGGGCAATGACTCAAATAAATCTGGGAAATGTTTACTCTGACAGAATAAGAGGGGAACGGGCTGATAATTTAGAAACTGCGATCGTTTGTTATCAAGAGGCTCTTAAGGTTTATACCTTTGATGCTCTTCCCCAGAATTGGGCAATGACTCAAGGCAATTTGGCAGTAGCTTTAGGCTCAAGGGCATCTTTAACTAATAATGCTCAAGATTTAGATCAAGCCATTGAACTATATGGTCAAGCTTTAACGGTTTCGGCTCCTGGTAGTTATTACTTTATTAGCCAGCAATACAGGTTAGGTCATACTTTAGCTCGTCGCTACGAAACCAGCAAAAATCCTGATGATCTGCAAAAATCCATAGCTGCCTATCAAATCGCCCTAGATTACCTCAGTCCCGAACATTACAATCGCCAACAATATTGGCAAGCGATCCCCGCCACTCAAGCCATTTTAGGCAGTCGTTTAGTCCGTGACGGCAACTGGCAAGAAGGATTGAAACTTTTAATTAATAGCCTCAATCAACTTAAAACAGGGGATAATTCCCTAGTTTATGCCAACGCCCTCTATCAAACAGGCTATGCCTACGAACTCCTCAGCGATCAAGAAAATGCTCGGCTTTATTATCGGGATGCCCTGCGACTGTATGAACATCTTCAGGATTTAGCTGGCATTGCCACAAGTCGGGAAAGTTTAGGGAATGTGTTCGTTTCCCAAGGTCATCTGGAAAAAGGAATGTCTGAATTAGCCCAAGCTCGTGACATTTATCAACAATTAGGTAAAACCGAAGCCGCCGAAAAAGTGGATAATACTTATCAATCGGTTCAGCAAGTCTGGGAACAGGTAAAAAGTGAGGTCTTAGAATGACAACAGCAGATGACATTTTCGAGCAATCCGCTAACAATATTCAAAACTTAGGACTCAGAGAAATTCCGTTCACAGAAAGCCCGACTGATCTCCAAAATAAAACCCTAGATCGTATTTTTACAGGTCGTGAAAAGGAACTCCGTCAAGTTTTTAATCTCTTTCAGAACCGAGAACGTCGCCGCATTTTAATCTATGGACGGATTGGGATCGGCAAAACTGCCTTTTTATTAGAAATTTTGTCGGTATTAAAGCGTAAACGCCCTAAAATGCTGACAACCTATATTTCTCTACCTTCCGAACTCGATTTGGCCACAACTGCTCTGATTGCATTAGCGAAAGCCATGCCTGATGATGACTGGGCGCAACGACAACTTCATCAAATGGGAATCCCCACCGCCAAAGAGATAAAAGAACGCACTTCCGAAGCAGGAGCAAATGCGGTTTTTGTCGGCAAGTTTAGTGAAAAAGATGTCTCTGCAACCAAAGCCCAATATCCCACCCTTAGCCTGGAAACTTTATTAGACCACGCCCTCGAAAAATATCCCGATGGGGTATTAATTGCCATTGATGATCTCGATAAACAAAACCCCAGAAGAGTCCGAGAATTAATGCACGATGCCCAGGGAATCTTAAAAGGAAAAGCCTGGTTTATGCTTACAGGTCATCCCTTGGGAATAACAGGGGATTTATTGACCAGTGAAAGGGGATTATTTGATCTACAACTTAAATTAGATGAACTCGATCAGCCTACCACCTACAAAATGCTGATTAATTACCTTAATAGTGCGCGAATTAATAATAATTGCGATGACGTGAATGACCCTCGTTCTGTTTTACCTTTTTCAAAAGAGACAGCCGCAGAATTTTGTCGTGTTTCCCTTGGTAAACCCCGCTTTTTTAATCGCTTAGGTAACGCAGTTCTCTCTACTGCCGCTAACTTAGAAGTAAGTCGCATTACCCCAGAAGTTTTGCAACAAGGATTTAAAACCATAGAAAAAGATCGCAAACTACTTCTAGCGGAAAAAGTGATGGAAAACCGCATTTTTCAACTACTACAAAAACGAGGTTCTTTATCCGATGAAACTATCATGATCGAAGAACTAGAATTACTCGGCGTTAAAAGTTATTCCGAAATTGTTCCCTATCTAGAACGCCTTGATGATGAAGATTTTGTTCAACGATCGCCCCAATTAGACGCGATCGCTTATACACCGATTTTGTTACCTTCTAGCGATCCTTAAATTAGAAGAAATAATCAATATTCAGAGGCGATCGCTCTTTTTCCTGATTGTTATCCCGTTAAGCGATCGCTTTTTATTCCCGTATCCCGTTAGGCGATCGCATCTTAACAAGATAAAATTGTAAGTAGGGCTTGCTGAAAAAAGCTGAAACCTTTACGGAGAAAAATAGTAGGCGAATTAAGAACCGCTAGAATGCACGAAAATAGGGTAGAATGCCTCAAAACCATTGCATTAAGAAGAGAGAAAGCAGATGTACCGAAAGCAACAGTACTCAATTGAAACACCAGAAAACTTGAAAAATCTGTTCGGCGGGCAGTTAGACGAAGAAAATCGTTGGATAGAAATGTCAAAAATGATTCCCTGGGAAGAATATGAGGAAGAATATGCAAAAAACTTCACAGAAAAAAAAGGAGCCCCAGCCAAATCATTTAGAATGGCATTAGGAGCATTAATTATCAAAGAAATTTCAGGAAAAAGTGACAGAGAAACAGTAGAACAAATAAAAGAGAACCCTTATTTACAGTACTTTATAGGAATGGAAAGCTATAGTAGCAAAGAAGCATTTAATGCGTCAATGATGGTTCATTTTCGTAAAAAAATAGGAATGGAATTAATAAATAAAATTAATAAAGAAATAGAAAAAAAGCGACGGGTGTAGCGTCAGGAAAAAAAAGAAAATGAAGGAAAGTTACTGTTAGATGCGACTTGTACACCAGCAGATATAAAATATCCAACGGATATAGGAATATTGAATGATGCCAGAGAAAAAACAGAAAAAATAATAGATAAGCGATATGAAGAAATAAAAGAGAAAAGGAAAGAAAAGCCGAGGACTTATAGGGAAGTGGCAAGAAAAGAGTACTTAGCCATAGCAAAAAAACGTCGTGTGTCAAAAAAAGAAAGAAGAAAAGGAACAAAAAAACAACTAGGATATATAAAAAGAAACTTGTCTGATATAGAAAAAATGATAGAAGAGGGAGCAAAGTTAGAAAAACTAACGAAAAAAGAGCAAGAAGAGCTTGTAACGATAGGAAAAGTGTATGAGCAACAGTTAGAAATGTATGAAAAAAAGACAAATAAAGTAGAAAACAGAATCGTGAGTGTAAGCCAACCTCACGTGCGTCCAATAGTGCGTGGAAAAGCGGGAAAAGCAGTAGAGTTTGGAGCTAAAATATCGGCAAGTAATGTGAATGGCTTTGTCTTCTTAGACAAATTAAGTTGGGATAATTAGGGCTTGCTGAAAAAGTCAAAAAACGAAAGAAATGTGGGTTAGGGAAGTATGGACTGAAAAAGCATAGATAACTTATCCTTATGGAAACAAATCAAAATACAGATTTTGTTTAATCTATTGTTCCTTTCTGTCTAAAAAGGTCAACACAAATCACTCCTCACAAAAGAGAGGAAAATTAACACCATTTTTCACAAGAAAAACGACTCTACAACTTTTTACTTTTTGTCTTCTGAAGTAGAGTAGAAAGATTCATTACCAAAAAGTTCATCGCAATTACCGTTTCCGAGGTCTCAGGTAGTTTGGCCATCACTCGACCAAGACTAAATTTCCTCTTTCCCTGTCCGAATTTACCCTCAATGGCATTACGCACTCTTTCATCTGAGCGTGCCTCTTTCTTTTTTTCTTTGCTCACCTCTTTCGGCGGTCTTCCCAATCGGGGACCACTCATTCTTATATCCCTTTCTTTACAATAAGCTCGATTCGCTTTTGTTCGATAGATTTTATCCACATGAACCGATTCCGGATAACATCCTGTTTCCCTTTTATATTCTTCTATTCGCGCTTGTAAATCTCCCGATTCGTTGTAATTATCCCAACTTAATTTGTCTAAGAAGACAAAGCCATTCACATTACTTGCCGATATTTTAGCTCCAAACTCTACTGCTTTTCCCGCTTTTCCACGCACTATTGGACGCACGTGAGGTTGGCTTACACTCACAATTCTGTTTTCTACTTTATTTGTCTTTTTTTCATACATTTCTAACTGTTGCTCATACACTTTTCCTATCGTTACAAGCTCTTCTTGCTCTTTTTTCGTTAGTTTTTCTAACTTTGCTCCCTCTTCTATCATTTTTTCTATATCAGACAAGTTTCTTTTTATATATCCTAGTTGTTTTTTTGTTCCTTTTCTTCTTTCTTTTTTTGACACACGACGTTTTTTTGCTATGGCTAAGTACTCTTTTCTTGCCACTTCCCTATAAGTCCTCGGCTTTTCTTTCCTTTTCTCTTTTATTTCTTCATACAGCTTATCTATTATTTTTTCTGTTTTTTCTCTGGCATCATTCAATATTCCTATATCCGTTGGATATTTTATATCTGCTGGTGTACAAGTCGCATCTAACAATAACTTTCCTTCATTTTCTTTTTTTTCTGACGCTACACCCGTCGCTTTTTTTTCTATTTCTTTATTAATTTTATTTATTAATTCCATTCCTATTTTTTTACGAAAATGAACCATCATTGACGCATTAAATGCTTCTTTGCTACTATAGCTTTCCATTCCTATAAAGTACTGTAAATAAGGGTTCTCTTTTATTTGTTCTACTGTTTCTCTGTCACTTTTTCCTGAAATTTCTTTGATAATTAATGCTCCTAATGCCATTCTAAATGATTTGGCTGGGGCTCCTTTTTTTTCTGTGAAGTTTTTTGCATATTCTTCCTCATATTCTTCCCAAAGAATCATTTTTGACATTTCTATCCAACGATTTTCTTCGTCTAACTGCCCGCCGAACAGATTTTTCAAGTTTTCTGGTGTTTCAATTGAGTACTGTTGCTTTCGGTACATCTGCTTTCTCTCTTCTTAATGCAATGGTTTTGAGGCATTCTACCCTATTTTCGTGCATTCTAGCGGTTCTTAATTCGCCTACTATTTTTCTCCGTAAAGGTCTCAGCTTTTTTCAGCAAGCCCTAATTACAACGAATCGGGAGATTTACAAGCGCGAATAGAAGAATATAAAAGGGAAACAGGATGTTATCCGGAATCGGTTCATGTGGATAAAATCTATCGAACAAAAGCGAATCGAGCTTATTGTAAAGAAAGGGATATAAGAATGAGTGGTCCCCGATTGGGAAGACCGCCGAAAGAGGTGAGCAAAGAAAAAAAGAAAGAGGCACGCTCAGATGAAAGAGTGCGTAATGCCATTGAGGGTAAATTCGGACAGGGAAAGAGGAAATTTAGTCTTGGTCGAGTGATGGCCAAACTACCTGAGACCTCGGAAACGGTAATTGCGATGAACTTTTTGGTAATGAATCTTTCTACTCTACTTCAGAAGACAAAAAGTAAAAAGTTGTAGAGTCGTTTTTCTTGTGAAAAATGGTGTTAATTTTCCTCTCTTTTGTGAGGAGTGATTTGTGTTGACCTTTTTAGACAGAAAGGAACAATAGATTAAACAAAATCTGTATTTTGATTTGTTTCCATAAGGATAAGTTATCTATGCTTTTTCAGTCCATACTTCCCTAACCCACATTTCTTTCGTTTTTTGACTTTTTCAGCAAGCCCTAAGTAGAAAAATTGATGGAAATCTAGATTATGACAACAACCGCCGATGATGTGTGGCGATTACTAGTAGTCTAAGGCGTAAGTTAAGATACTATTATTAGGCAACCGATAAAAAGATAAATATAGGTATATAGGAGAAAAAGTCATGCCCCGATTAGCCCCCAAAGAGTTAAAGTTGGAAGCAAAAGAACGAGAACATCTAGAAAAACTGATAAATCGTCATACAACAGAGCAGCAAATTGCCTTAAGGGCGAAAATAGTGCTTCTGGCAGATGAGGGAGAAAATAATCGAGAAATTGCTAGAAAATTAAAAATCAGCCGAAAAATGGCAAGTCAATGGAGAGAAAGATGGATAGCAGGACAGAAAAGTGAAATAGAAATAACAGAAAGAATCAAAGATGCTGAACGTAGTGGAGCACCCGCCAAGTTTAAACGCGAACAAATATTGCAGTTGTTCAAATTAGCCTGTGATGACCCAAAGAATTATGAGCGTCCGATAAGTCACTGGACAGGACGAGAATTAGCCGAGGAATTAGTAAAGCAAGGAATAGTGGAAAGTATATCTCCTCGACAGGTAGGAAGATTATGGGAAGAAGCAGATATTAAACCCCATCAGTCAGGATACTGGCTGAATCCCCCCCCTGACCCAAATTTTGGGGAAAAAGTGAATGATATCTGCCAAGCCTATGAGAGTGCAATTTTAGGAAAGGAAAAGGGAGAAAAGACTATTTCTCTAGATGAAATGACGGGAATTCAAGCATTAGAGCGGAAAGCACCAGACCTTCCGATGTCTCAGGGGAAGATTCAAGGTCGAGAATTTGAATATATTCGTCACGGCACTCAAACGTTAATAGCCAGTTTTGATGTGGCCAAGGGTCAAGTAATCTGCTCTACAGTCGGAAATACTCGCACAGAGGCAGACTATTTAAGCCATATCCAAAAAACCATTGCCACCAGCCCTGATGTAGCAAAATGGCACTTGAGCATGGATTGCCTAAATACCCATCAGTCAGAATCTTTGGTTCGCTATGTAGCAGAATTTGAGGGACTTAATCTTGAATTAGGAGAGAAGGGCAAGAGTGGCATCCTTCAATCAATGGCGAGTAGAGCAACTTTTCTCAGTGACCCCAATCATCGAATTGTTTTTCACTTCACACCGAAGCATTGTTCATGGCTCAATCAAATTGAGATTTGGTTTGGTATTTTAATGCGTAAGTTACTGAAACGAGGAAATTTTCTCAGTCAAGATGATTTAAGAACGCAAATTCTTGAATTCATCGACTATTTTAACCGCACTATGGCGAAGCCCTTTCGATGGACGTATCGGGGGAAGGTTTTGGCTGCTTAAATTTTATAGCACCCAAACTTACGCCTTGGACTACTAGCATGGTTACTTAGGGCTTGCTGAAAAAAGCTGAAACCTTTACGGAGAAAAATAGTAGGCGAATTAAGAACCGCTAGAATGCACGAAAATAGGGTAGAATGCCTCAAAACCATTGCATTAAGAAGAGAGAAAGCAGATGTACCGAAAGCAACAGTACTCAATTGAAACACCAGAAAACTTGAAAAATCTGTTCGGCGGGCAGTTAGACGAAGAAAATCGTTGGATAGAAATGTCAAAAATGATTCCCTGGGAAGAATATGAGGAAGAATATGCAAAAAACTTCACAGAAAAAAAAGGAGCCCCAGCCAAATCATTTAGAATGGCATTAGGAGCATTAATTATCAAAGAAATTTCAGGAAAAAGTGACAGAGAAACAGTAGAACAAATAAAAGAGAACCCTTATTTACAGTACTTTATAGGAATGGAAAGCTATAGTAGCAAAGAAGCATTTAATGCGTCAATGATGGTTCATTTTCGTAAAAAAATAGGAATGGAATTAATAAATAAAATTAATAAAGAAATAGAAAAAAAAGCGACGGGTGTAGCGTCAGAAAAAAAAGAAAATGAAGGAAAGTTATTGTTAGATGCGACTTGTACACCAGCAGATATAAAATATCCAACGGATATAGGAATATTGAATGATGCCAGAGAAAAAACAGAAAAAATAATAGATAAGCTGTATGAAGAAATAAAAGAGAAAAGGAAAGAAAAGCCGAGGACTTATAGGGAAGTGGCAAGAAAAGAGTACTTAGCCATAGCAAAAAAACGTCGTGTGTCAAAAAAAGAAAGAAGAAAAGGAACAAAAAAACAACTAGGATATATAAAAAGAAACTTGTCTGATATAGAAAAAATGATAGAAGAGGGAGCAAAGTTAGAAAAACTAACGAAAAAAGAGCAAGAAGAGCTTGTAACGATAGGAAAAGTGTATGAGCAACAGTTAGAAATGTATGAAAAAAAGACAAATAAAGTAGAAAACAGAATTGTGAGTGTAAGCCAACCTCACGTGCGTCCAATAGTGCGTGGAAAAGCGGGAAAAGCAGTAGAGTTTGGAGCTAAAATATCGGCAAGTAATGTGAATGGCTTTGTCTTCTTAGACTGGACAGTGAGAAGTTCTCGAGGCGTGTAAGTGGAGAAAAGAAAATCGGACATCCGATACAAAAGAGTGCCGTTATGTCCGAAACTGGCTGATATAAGAAAATCGGCGTTGCTTAATCAGGGTATGAAATAGAATTTTGCATACATCTAGAAACCAGTGTGAGTCAATGTTTTAAAAATTGCATCTTTAGAGATTCATACCTCAAGTCAGCAACGCCAGAAAATCGATAGCCAGTGCTATCTATCAATTATGCAACTATGTCAGCGACTAGAGCAAATCCTCAATAATCTCCGTCCAGCCTTTAGCCGAGAAGCAACGTTCCAATGGTTTATCCTGTTAGTCTGGGGAGTAGTGCTCAACAGCCAACCCAGCGCAATAACTAGCTATGTCAATGCCATTGGCTTAACAGAGAGCTACTACAATCAGGCTCTACATTGGTTTGATTCCAAGGCGTTTAGGGTCGAAGGACTAACTTTACAATGGTCAAAGTGGCTAAGTCAGCATGAAAGTCTATACAGAATTAAAGGGAAACGGGTGTATGTGGGTGATGGCATCAAAGTGGGGAAAGAAGGACGCAAGATGCCAGGTGTAAAACGACTACACCAAGAATCGGAAGATGTGTCCAAGCCAGAGTGGATAAGGGGTCATTACTTCAATGCCTTGAGTATTTTGGTGGGAGTAGGGAAAGCCTGCTTTGCCTTGCCCTTAGTGTTGCGGCTAGACGATGGCATCAAGTCCAAAGCAACCGAGAAGGGGGAGGGAAAAGGCAAAAAAAAGGTGAAGACGAGCCTGGTGACAAAAATGGCTGACCTTTGTGTTACTTACGCAGAGGCAGGGAGTTATGTAATTTTGGATGCTTATTTTGCTTGCGAACCAGTGCTCAAAAGTTTTCGCCAGAACGCCTTGCATCTATACTGAACACGGTCACAAGTTGCGAATTTTAAAAATAAGAGATAATATAGTAAAAATAGAAAAAGTAGTCAAGAGGCTGAGAAATGATTAAGTTAGAATTTACGGAAGAAGACAAAAGACTGTTGTCTTACGGTCGGTTTAATCACCCGCATCCTAGAGTACAGCTAAAGATGGAAGTTTTATGGTTAAAAAGTCAGGGATTATCTCATCAAAAAATTGCTCAATTCGCAGGAGTTTCAGTAAATACGGTGACAAGCTATATCCGTGATTATCAAGAGGGCGGGATAGAAAAACTAAAAGAAATAAAATTTAATCGCCCGAAAAGCGAGTTAACAGAGCATCAAGGGACAATTGAGGCATATTTTGAGTCAAATCCACCAGCAAGAATAAATGAAGCAGTAAAAAGAATAGAAGAATTAACGGGAATAAAAAGAAGTCCAACGCAAGTCAGAAAATTTTTAAAGTCAATAGGAATGAGGTGTCTAAAGGTGGGAACAATTCCATCAAAAGCAGATGTAGAAGCTCAGGATAGCTATAGAGAAAAAGAGCTAGAACCAAGGCTAGAAGAGGCAAAAGCAGGAAAAAGGGCAGTTTTCTTTGTAGATGCCTCTCATTTTGTAATGGGAGCATTTGTAAATTTTATATGGTGCTTCAAAAGGATTTTTATTAAGTCACCATCAGGGAGAAAACGTTTTAATGTGTTAGGAGCATTAAATGCAATTACCCATGAAGTAATTATGGTAACGAACAGTTCTTATATTACGGGAACTCAGGTTTGTGAACTCCTAGAAAAGATAGCAGAATTAGGACTATTAATACCGATTACGTTGGTATTAGACAATGCTCGTTATCAAAAATGCCGAATTGTGCAGGAGTTGGCAGAATCATTAGGAATAGAGTTACTGTACTTACCTCCTTATTCTCCTAACTTGAATTTAATTGAAAGACTGTGGAAGTTTGTGAAGAAGAAGTGTTTATACGCAAAATATTATGAAGATTTTACGCAGTTTTCTGCAGCAATTTCAGGATGTCTTGAAGATGCTAACGCAAAATATAAGGAGGAGCTTGATTCTTTGCTCACCTTACGATTTCAACGCTTTGATAAATCTCAGATTATGAACGTTTGAAGTATAACCCACATTCCGCAGGTAAGTCAAGAGACAAAGTAGTACTTTTGACATGAAGAGCCAAGAAAGGAAAGAATATGTTTGTGTTTGGAGGTCAAATTAACGATAGTTTGAATGCCGTCAATCTCTAACCAACGGATACAGCAATTCCAAACTGGACAGTGGGAAGTTCTCGAGGCGTGTAAGTGGAGAAAAGAAAATCGGACATCCGATACAAAAGAGTGCCGTTATGTCCGAAACTGGCTGATATAAGAAAATCGATAGCCAGTGCTATCTATCAATTATGCAACTATGTCAGCGACTAGAGCAAATCCTCAATAATCTCCGTCCAGCCTTTAGCCGAGAAGCAACGTTCCAATGGTTTATCCTGTTAGTCTGGGGAGTAGTGCTCAACAGCCAACCCAGCGCAATAACTAGCTATGTCAATGCCATTGGCTTAACAGAGAGCTACTACAATCAGGCTCTACATTGGTTTGATTCCAAGGCGTTTAGGGTCGAAGGACTAACTTTACAATGGTCAAAGTGGCTAAGTCAGCATGAAAGTCTATACAGAATTAAAGGGAAACGGGTGTATGTGGGTGATGGCATCAAAGTGGGGAAAGAAGGACGCAAGATGCCAGGTGTAAAACGACTACACCAAGAATCGGAAGATGTGTCCAAGCCAGAGTGGATAAGGGGTCATTACTTCAATGCCTTGAGTATTTTGGTGGGAGTAGGGAAAGCCTGCTTTGCCTTGCCCTTAGTGTTGCGGCTAGACGATGGCATCAAGTCCAAAGCAACCGAGAAGGGGGAGGGAAAAGGCAAAAAAAAGGTGAAGACGAGCCTGGTGACAAAAATGGCTGACCTTTGTGTTACTTACGCAGAGGCAGGGAGTTATGTAATTTTGGATGCTTATTTTGCTTGCGAACCAGTGCTCAAAAGTTTTCGCCAGAACGCCTTGCATCTAATCACAAGAGTGCGTTGCTCCACCGTCGCCTATGCCCCCTTTTGTTCCGTGCCGACGCTGACGGGGAGAGGACGACCACGGATTTGGGGGAGTTCGATAAAACTAGAAAAGCTGTTCGCTCTGGCGGCGGACTTTCCGACAGCTAAAGTCTGGCTCTATGGTCAACAAGTCACGGTTTCTTATCAGTGCTTTGAGTTCCACTGGGATAGTCCCCATCAGCTCGTCAAGTTTGTTCTGACCCAATTGCCTAACGGACGACGACTGATTCTGCTTTCTACTGATCTCTGTTTGACTGGACCTGAGATTATTGCCGCTTACGGTCTCCGATTTAAGATTGAAGTCACTTTTCGTCAATTAGTCCATCTTTTGGGCAGCTTTGCCTATCGTTTTTGGCTTAAGAGTCTTCCTACTTTACCTACCTGGCCCAGCAATCTTATCCTCAGTGACTATCCACAAGCTGTTCAGACTCAGATTTTAAACAAGGTAGAAGCCTTTGAGCGTTTTGTTAACCTTAATGCCATTGCTTTAGGGCTACTTCAAATTCTCGCCTTAGAGTTACCCCAGGGGATTTGGGCTAATTTTCCTCGATGGTTTCGGACATTACCATCCCATGGCTACCCTAGTGAACGGATTGCTCAACTAGCCCTTCAACATCAAGCCCAAATGATTTTTCCTCAAAGTCCACCCAGTCTGCTTTTGCCTAAATTCCTTACCGCTAAACTTGCCTCTTCCCCAAGCCCTGATATGCTTACTTTCGTCGCATAGTCATTACCTTATCTGGCATCCATAAACTTCCCACTGTCCAGTTCTTAGACAAATTAAGTTGGGATAATTACAACGAATCGGGAGATTTACAAGCGCGAATAGAAGAATATAAAAGGGAAACAGGATGTTATCCGGAATCGGTTCATGTGGATAAAATCTATCGAACAAAAGCGAATCGAGCTTATTGTAAAGAAAGGGATATAAGAATGAGTGGTCCCCGATTGGGAAGACCGCCGAAAGAGGTGAGCAAAGAAAAAAAGAAAGAGGCACGCTCAGATGAAAGAGTGCGTAATGCCATTGAGGGTAAATTCGGACAGGGAAAGAGGAAATTTAGTCTTGGTCGAGTGATGGCCAAACTACCTGAGACCTCGGAAACGGTAATTGCGATGAACTTTTTGGTAATGAATCTTTCTACTCTACTTCAGAAGACAAAAAGTAAAAAGTTGTAGAGTCGTTTTTCTTGTGAAAAATGGTGTTAATTTTCCTCTCTTTTGTGAGGAGTGATTTGTGTTGACCTTTTTAGACAGAAAGGAACAATAGATTAAACAAAATCTGTATTTTGATTTGTTTCCATAAGGATAAGTTATCTATGCTTTTTCAGTCCATACTTCCCTAACCCACATTTCTTTCGTTTTTTGACTTTTTCAGCAAGCCCTACTTATCCAACGTTTCGCCGCATTTTGCTCACAATCTTGCTTTTCAGAACCGTCTTGAGGGGTAATAAATTCAGGGGGTAAGGAAAAAACTGATTCATGGTCTGGGGAAACAATCACGGGCAATAATGCCTGATGGAAGTAGGTGACTTTTCCCTGTTTTGACGTTTTGGTTGAACAGCATGGACAATTTACTTTTTCCGAACTGTAGTAATTTGTCCCATCCATTGCCACTAGGAGAACACCAGAAAAAAGATGATCCAATGATTATAGCGGTTTGGCAAAGATTTCCACAAACCATTTTTTGAGGCTAGGAAGGCGATTAATCCGTGCTTCAACCTTTTCCATCCCAGCCTTGCTCAGCTTCACTCCTGTCTCATAAACTTTTTCTATCAGTTTCACTACAGGATTTTGACCCCTGAATGTTAGCGTTTTAGCAAAATTAAGCACGGTTTCAACCGTATCCAGTAAACTCCCATTCCAATGTTTTTCTAACCAACCAAAACAACGCTCTATCGGATTATACTTGCTGTGATACGGCGGATAATAAGCCAATTGTATATCTAGCTTTGACGATTCTGTAAAATCAATCATACGCCGCATGAATTGACTACGACGCGAATGATTTTCAGGTCCATTATCCTGATTTATCACCAATTTCTCAATATGACTAAAGCGATGCTTTACACTTTCCCACCAACTTTCTAATATGTCACCAATGCAATCTGCTGTTAATTTGGACGACACAAAAAATAAAGATAATTCATTCTGTTCAGGTAGAAAAATTCCGTAAGGAATTAGAGTAACTTCTGCTCCAAAGTCATGGTAAGAATGCCTCTGTTTTTACCCGCGTTTTTCCACCCCTGTCAAATTCTCCCACTTTGACCCCTACCTTGCCATCTAGCGATATACGCAATGTCTTTGGGTCTTCATCTGCTTCCCTGTTGATTTTTTCGATTTGTTCAAAAATAGCTTCCGTTTCTGCTATCTTTTTTTTCGGTTTGCTTTTTAATACTCTTTTTAAGCTATACCCCAAATCATTCAATTTTCTTCTGATTGTTTCCGATGATGGTAGTTCTTCCTCTTGATAACCTGATTGTACAATCAGTTGCCTACGCACCTCTTCACTTGTTATTCTCGTATATAATCGCGTACTTTTAAAACTTGGGTCTGTTTGACTTTTCGGCTCCACTATCGACTTTATATCTTCTAAGATATTCGGTAATTTTGTTTCTTTTTTTTTGCGCCCACTACGGCTGCGACCATCTATGAATGCTTGACCACTCGTTAATTCTTCTGTTCCTTTGCGGATTGTTCGTCTATTCCACCCTAATTCGCGTTCTGCGAAGGTTTGTCCCCCTATTCCCAAACCTTGTACAACCTGTGCCATGAATTGTCTCCTGTCGCTACCTTTTAGTTTTTTGGCTGTTTCGATGTACAGCGATTTTAGGTCTTCACTGATTTCCGTTACTGATTTTTTCAGCATACAATTTACCTTTTTGTTAAAACTGTCTTTTGCTATTCTATCGGATCATTTATTTTATGGCTATCTCTTAGTTGCCGAACCAGGACAGGTAGAAAGGTATGACTACGAATATGAACGGAATGGAGTGAGCAATTTGTTTATGTTTTCTGAACCCCTAGCTGGATGGCGACACGTAGAAGTAACCGAACGTCGTACTAAAAAAGATTATGCTCATCAACTGAAATCTCTGGTCGATATTTATCATCCAGAAGCCGAAAAGATAACACTTATTCACGACAACCTGAATACTAATGTTTCCTATGCCTTATATGAGACCTTTGAACCCCAAGAAGCCAAGCGTATCCTTGACAAACTGGATATTCATTACACCCCTAAGCATGGTAGTTGGCTCAACATGGCTGAGATTGAGTTGAGCGTTTTATCTCGTCAATGTTTAGCCCGTCGTATTCCTGACAAGGAAACTCTCAACAATGAAATTGCTGCTTGGGAAAAACACCGAAATGAACAATTGCGTACCATTGATTGGCAATTTACCACTGATGATGCTCGCATCAACAGCAATTCTAAATTTAAGGCGAGGTAAGGGTTGTAGAAAACAGGGATAATGGGAAAAGACAACAAGGGAGACAGAGAGGACGAAAAGATGCAAGGAATAATCAGTATGGCTGGTCTGATAGCTTACGTGGTAGCAAGTATAGAGAAAATGAAAGACCCTCGCCAACCCAGTCCAAATACAACCTACAGCCTAAAAGATGTGGTACTAGGTGGTTTCAGCCTGTTTCTAATGCAATGTGAATCGTTCTTAGAACATCAGAGGCAACTCCATAGCCGCAACGGTAGGGATAATCTTCAAACTCTATTCGGTGCCATTAAAATCCCTAGTGACAATCAAATTCGCAATATTCTAGACAAAATCAATGCCAATTCGTTATTTGGGGTGTTTAGTGACATTTACCAACTCCTGAAGACCAGAGGAATATTGACTCGGTATGAGGTGTTAGACAAGCAATTACTAATTCCGCTAGATGGCACAGAGTATTTCTCCTCTCAAAATATTCACTGTGAGCAATGTTCCCATCGAACCCATAAAAACGGGACAGTGACTTACTTTCATTCGGCAATCTTACCGGTAATTGTCTCACCTCAGCAAAAAGCGGTAATTAGTCTTGACCCTGAATTTATTACCCCTCAAGATGGTCACGAGAAACAGGACTGTGAGGTAGCAGCGGCAAAACGTTGGCTCCACAGACATCGAGAATTTTTTGACCCGTTCAGCGTTACTATGATTGGGGGATGACCTCTATAGTCGTCAACCGATGTGCGAAGAGGCTCTTCAAAACCACTTTCACTATCTCTTTGTCTGTTTGCCTGAATCTCACCCCACTCTTTATGAGTTTTTGGACTATGCCGAGAAGATTGGAGAGGTTTACTCTTTCCATGAGCGTCGTCGTCATGGTCGCGATTGGCATGATTATCATTATCGTTGGACTTATCACTTGCCCCTAAGAGATGGTTCCGCCGCCCTCAATACTCATTGGTTCGAGGTTACTGTTACTCGCCGTTCTGATGGTCAGGTTCTCTTTCACAACGATTGGATTACCGACCTTTTTCCCCAAGCCGATAACATTGTTGAGTTAGTCAGTGTCGCTCGCTCTCGTTGGAAAACCGAAAATGAGAACCATAATACTCTTAAGACTCAGGGCTACCATCTAGAACACAATTTTGGACATGGTGACCACCATCTTGCTACCTTTTTGCTCACCTTAAATTTACTGGCTTTCTTGTTTCACACCGTTTTACAGCTTTTAGATGAGTCCTACCAACGTATCCGACTACTTTTAGGGGCTCGAAGATGCTTTTTTTCCCATTTACGCACTCTTACTACCTATTTTGTCTTTGATAGCTGGCAACACCTTCTTGATTTTATGCTTGAGCCATTTGACTCTCTGCCCGCCACTAATTCCTCCTGATTTTTCAAATTTAGAATTGCTGTCGCATCAAACTCAAGCGGCTTTATCCATCAGTTCTACCTTGACTGACTACTAGCAAATACACGCGCAAACGTATCGTCGGAGGGGATGCCATTCAGGGCAAACGCATCTAAATTCTAGACTCCTTATCTGATAAGACTTTCAGCGTTTCATAAAAAATCAATCATGATCTCGGAAACCCTTATCCAGCCTACCTTTCAAAAATAAGATGCATTCACCCTGTCGGCGATCGCCGCAATATAAAGGAGATGGAGTAATAAGAAACCCAGCCAAACACCTGAAAAGGGAAAAAGCCAGGGCCAATCACATTGCCGTAGATTATGAACAAACCAGAGTCCAGAATTAATTGCCAAAAACCCAGCAACGTGAACAGCAAAATTCATGCGATCGTCCAATCGACGGAAGGCGGGATCACTACGATCAGGTTTACGGGGCCAACGAGGAGGCATAGAGCGGCAAAAGTCTTGATGGAAGATCACCCTCTATCCTACAAGATCGGCTCTCGTTTACATCAATTCTGACCGATGGGAAAGCAGAAAAGGCGAGAATCAATAGAAAATTTAGGTTTTATCTATTACAGAACAGCAATTCCAAATTCAAACGGTAACATAGGATACAGACACGATCTTGTTTTTATGGATACAAGAGATATTGACCTAATCTCTGAGTTTTTGGTAGTGTTCTGAATCTGTGGATAGATAGCTTTCTAATGGGCAAAGTGACTACGATTCAGAGGATCGATCCACAGGTTTATAACATCATCAATGAGTTTATGCCGTTTTGTTCGTTCGATGCGAGGGTCATCTATTTCGGCAAAGTGTTCTACCAGTCTATATTTGGGTCGGAGTTTCATCGCTTTTGTTTTCTATGCACTTTCCCTTATTTTCCCTTATCCATCCCTCTATAATGTTCTTGCATCTGTATCATTTTTAGATGCGTTCGCCCTGGATACTTTTCGCCAAGGGCTGCCAACCCTTGCACTTTTATGAGATAATCAGCAATTGCGTGTAAATTACAATCAATCTCGCTCAATCACTATGGCCAGTAAAAAAGGAAAGGGTGCGCGTCTGATCATCACCCTAGAATGTACGGAATGCCGCAGTAATCCTGCCAAGCGATCGCCTGGGGTTTCTCGTTATACCTCGACCAAAAACCGTCGCAATACCACCGCCCGTCTGGAACTGAAAAAGTTCTGTCCCCATTGCAATCAACATACCGTCCACAAAGAAATTAAATAGTCTCAGAAGTCTTAGATCCTCTCTTTTTGAGTCTCATTTCTTCAATAGCGCATTATTTCCTATCCTTAGACCCCGTTATTATCCTCATGAACTACTATCGCAAACGGCTTTCGCCCCTCTCTCCCAAACAACCGATTGACTATAAAGATACAGATCTACTGCGTAAATTTATCACTGAGCGCGGCAAAATTCTTCCCCGTCGTATTACGGGTTTAACCTCCAAACAGCAACGGGATCTGACCACCGCCGTTAAACGGGCGCGTCTAGTGGCACTCCTTCCCTTTGTTAACCAAGAAGCCTAACCTGATTCTAGGGTCTAGATGGGGATGGATTAGATTCCTCCCTTTCACCCGTAGCAAATCTGCAATCTATCCAAAAAAGAGTAATCTCGGTGGAAAAAGGAAAACTGGTCGAATTTAGGCTGCAAGGAGAACGCCGTTTAGCGGTGGCAGACCGCCCAGATGGCAAAAAGGATTGGATTGTCGTTGATCAAGGGGGACAGTCCCACAAGTTACGTCCCCAACGGGTTGAATATGAAGTTTTAGGTGGGCCCTATCAACCGACGGAGATTAAAGGTTTTCTTCAGGAAGTACAGAATTATCTTGAGCCAGAGCATTTAGAGGTGGCTTGGGAGATTTTAGTTGAAGACGGGGCAACGGTAACGCCGCAAGAAATGGCTCAATTGCTTTTTTCGGAGCAAAGTCCTGTCTTTTGTTATGCAGCCCACTGTTTATTGGCTGAAGATAAGATTTATTTTAAAAATAAGGGCGATAGTTACGAACCTCGCTCCATTTCCCAGGTTGAAGAGATTAAGCATCAACAAAGCGTTGAACTGCAACGTCAACAGGAAAAAGCTGGTTTTCTGACTCGTTTGCAACAAGCGATCGCCGGAGAGTCGGTAGAATGGATAGACAGCGATCGTCCCCGTTTGGAGTCCCTAGAGCGTTTAGTCTTGCAGCCCGAACTAAGTCATCGTCAGGCCGAAGAAGTCTTACAACTGCTAGATCGTCATCACACCCCAGAAGCGGCCTTTAGCTTATTGGTAGAATTAGGCTGGTGGCAGCGTCATGAAAATCTCTTTTTGCGTCGTAGTTCCTACCCCCGTCAGTTTTCTAAAAAGGTACTTGACTTGGCTTACTCTGTCCTCCATTCACCACCACCCGATCCTGACCCACAACGTCTGGATCTGACCTGGCTGAAGGTCTATACCATTGACGATGAGAGTACTGAGGAAATAGATGACGGTCTGAGTGTAGAGTTTTTGAGTGATGGTAGTCATAAGCTCTGGATTCACATTGCCGATCCCAGTCGCTTTGTTTTTCCCAACGATGAGTTGGATTTAGAAGCCCGTAAACGCAGTACTAGTCTTTATTTACCCACGGGCATGATCTCTATGTTCCCAACGGAATTGGCGATCGGCCCCATGAGCCTCGTTCAGGGTAAATTCTGTCCCGCTCTCAGTTTTGGGGTCATTTTGGGAGAAACAGGGGAAATTCTGGACTACAGTATCCATGCGAGTTTGATTAAGCCGACCTATCGTCTGACCTACGAAGATGTGGACGAAATGCTCCAGATGCGAATTCAGGCGGAACCAGAGATTGAAATCCTGGCAACGGCAGCAAAATTACGTAAGGATTGGCGCAAGTCCCAGGGAGCCATTAATATCAAAATGCCAGAGGCGGTCATCAAGGTTAAGTCTGAGGATGAAATTATTATTCAATTATTAGAAGCCTCTTTTTCGCGGCAGTTAGTAGCAGAGATGATGATTCTGGCGGGGGAAGTGGCAGGACGTTATTGCCAAGAGAATAATTTACCCGTTCCCTTTCGCGGTCAACCCCAACCGGAATTACCTTCTGAAGAGGAGTTATTATCTTTGCCCCCTGGCCCGGTGCGAGCTTGTGCGGTAAGGCGTTGTATGCCCCGTAGCGAAATTAGTATCACGCCCTATCGTCATGCCAGTTTAGGATTGGATACCTATACCCAGGTGACTTCTCCCATTCGTCGCTATACGGATCTACTGACCCATTTTCAATTAAAAGCCCATCTACGAGGTGAGGCATTGCCCTTTGCTGGGGATCAGGTACAACAAATTCTTTACAGTGTTACGCTCTCTTCCCAGGAGGCGACTTCGGTGGAGCGGCAAACCAATCGCTATTGGAGCTTGGAATATTTGCGTCGCAATGCGGATCAGGTATGGCAAGGGTTAATGCTGCGTTGGTTGCGGGAGGATGAAAATCTGGGCTTAATTTTATTGGAAGAGTTAGGTCTAGAATTACCTCATCGTTTTGAACGTCCTGTTTCCCCCGGCGATCGCCTAGCGGTGCAAGTCAGTCGGGCCGATCCCCATCGAGATGAAATTCGTTTTCGGGAATTATTAGCCAATGAAAGCTAGAGTTTATCAGCACTAGAGCAATGCTAAAACCTTTCTTTAAACCCAGTCAAATTGTTTGTTTGGAACATCAAAATAACTATTTGTACGGAGAGGTCATTCAGATTATTGAGTCGAGACAACTGTGTTGGATACGTCCTTTGATGTTGGCAGTTTTTGCTAACGATATCTCTACGATCAATAGCTTGCAGGAGGCTGAAGAGTTGTGGGATGTCCGCTTAACTTCTGATGTGGCCTATCCGTTACCTCTATTTCGTCCAGCTTTAGATCTGGAGGTTTTGCCATTGATGATGCACTTAGAGGAGGAGGTTGAGGAAGGAGACTCTCTGAGTAAGCAACAGCTGCGTCAATTTTTGGAGCAAATTTGGCAAAGTAATCCTCGTTATTTTCAGCAGTCATAATTCGGTAATAATCCCACAATGTTAGGATTAACCCCAGAAATTTACGCTAGACATTGCGATTGGATGCAGAAAGCCATTCAATTAGCGGCAGTGGCGGCAAAGAGGGGAGATGTTCCTGTCGGAGCAATCATTGTTAATGATCAGGGACAAGTCATCAGTACTGCCTATAACCGTAAAGAACAGGATCAAGATCCCACTGCCCATGCCGAAATTCTGGCCATTCGGGATGCTAGTCAAGCTCTCAAAACTTGGCATCTCGAAAACTGTACCCTCTACGTCACCCTAGAACCCTGTCCTATGTGTACGGGGGCGATCATCCAGGCTCGTCTAGGATTGCTGGTTTATGGCGCAGACGATCCAAAAAGCGGAACCATTCGGGCAGTTTTTAATTTACCCGATAGCCCCGCTTCCAATCATCGTCTCAAAGTTATTGCCGGTATTTTAGAAACGACTTGTCGAGAACAGTTACAAACCTGGTTTACTCAACAACGCCGTTTAAAAACCCTTTAAAATTAGCATTTAACCTAGGGTAGATCGGTTTCTCCCATTAAATAGCGATCGCAGGCTTTAGCGGCTCCTCGACCCTCATTAAAAGCCCAGACCACTAGACTTTGACCCCGACGACAATCTCCGGCTGCAAAAACACCAGGCAGACTAGTTTCATACTGTCCGTAGTCGGCCTTCACGTTACCGCGACCATCGCGCTCTAATTTCAAGGCTGCTAATAAAGGTTCTTCTGGCCCTAGAAAACCCATCGCCAAGAGAACTAGTTGGGCGGGTAAAATTTTCTCTGTGCCAGGAATCTGTTTGGGAATAAATTGACCTTTTTCATTCTTTTCCCATTGCACTTCCACCGTATGAACCGCTTTAACTTGACCCGTTTCATCTCCTTCAAAATGAGTTGCCGTTCGCAGATAAGCTCTGGGATCACTACCAAAAACCGCTTCAGCCTCTTCTTGACCGTAATCTAATTTATACACCTTGGGCCATTCAGGCCAGGGATTATTGGCTGCTCTCTCCTGGGGAGGCTTGGGCATAATTTCTAACTGCACTAAGCTTTTACAGCCATGTCTGAGGGAGGTGCCGACGCAATCGGTTCCGGTATCACCACCACCAATAATCACCACATCTTTACCTTCGGCAGAAATAAAGTCCTCCTTCTGACTCTGATCTAAAATGGTTTTAGTATTCGCTGTTAGAAAATCCATCGCAAAATGAATGCCCCGTAAGGAACGTCCTTCTATGGGCAGATCCCTGGGTTTTGTGGCTCCAGTGCAAAGAATCACCGAGTCAAAATCCTGGAGCAGGGTTTCTACGGGTAAATCTTTACCTACTTCCGTATTGCAAACAAAGGTGACACCTTCGGCCTCCAAGACATTCAAGCGACGTAGCACCACCCCTTCCTTGTCCAGTTTCATATTGGGAATGCCATACATCAGTAAACCGCCAGGGCGATCGGCTCGTTCATAGACTGTCACCCAATGACCCGCTTTATTGAGTTGGGCTGCTGCTGAAAGACCCGCCGGGCCAGAACCAATGATGGCAACTTTTTTGCCTGTTCGTTTAGCTGGAAGTTCGGGAGTAATCCAACCCTCTTGCCAGCCTTTATCAATAATCGAATATTCGATATTTTTAATGGTGACGGGGGGATTATTAATGCCCAACACACAAGAACCTTCGCAGGGGGCAGGACAAACTCGGCCCGTAAATTCAGGAAAGTTATTGGTTTTATGTAAACGCTCTAATGCCTCGCGCCACAAGCCCCGATAAACGAGATCATTAAATTCAGGAATCAGATTATTAATGGGACAACCACTGGCCATGCCGCTAATGATGGTTCCGGTATGGCAAAAGGGTGTGCCACAATCCATACAACGTGCGCCCTGGGTTTGTACTTTTTCGTCGGGCATGGGGAGATGGAATTCATCCCAGTTATGCAGGCGATCGCTGGGGGTTAATTCCGTCGGGAGTTCGCGGGCATATTCTAAAAAGCCAGTGGGTTTTCCCATAGTTATTCCTCAAAGGTCTCTGTGATCATGGTAATTCTTTCTCTGATATTCTGAAATGCTTTTATCTAGATTTGTTGGCATTATCTAAATTCTTTATCTTTAAGCAATCCAGTCTTTTCTAGTTTGGGGCATCTAACTCTTGAAATAAAGGTGTACTCAAATAACGTTCTCCAAAACTCGGTTGAATCATCACGATCAACTTATCTCGATTTTCAGGACGTTTACCGACCTTAATCGCTGCACAAAGAGCCGCACCACTGGAAATACCAGATAATAGTCCTTCTTCCCGCGCTAAACGACGGCCATAGTGGATGGCTTCTTCATCCGTCACCGTGATCACCTCATCGATCAATTCTTGTTTTAAGACCTCCGGGACAAAGCCCGCCCCAATGCCCTGAATTTTGTGGGGGCCAGGTTTTCCACCTGATAAGATTGGACTATTCTGCGGTTCAACGGCGATCGCCATAAAACTAGGCTTACGGGACTTCAGCACCTCAGCAACCCCTGTAATCGTTCCCCCCGTACCCACACCGGCAATTAAAAAATCAATCTGCCCATCTGTATCAGTCCAGATTTCCTCAGCCGTCGATAAACGATGAATTTCGGGATTGGCGGGATTATTAAACTGTTGCAAGATATAAGCATGGGGAAACGTCGCGGCAATTTCCTGGGCCCGTCGGATACAACCACTCATTCCCTCACTACCAGGCGTTAACTCTAACTGAGCACCATAGGCACGCAACATTGCCCGTCGTTCCTGACTCATGGTCTCTGGCATGGTCAAAATTAACTGATAACCTTTGGCCGCAGCCACCATGGCTAGAGCAATACCCGTGTTGCCAGAAGTCGGTTCTACCAAAATAGTTTCTCCTGGCGTAATTAACCCTTCCTGTTCTGCCCGATTAATCATATTAACCCCAATCCGATCCTTGACCGAAGCGGCTGGATTCATACCCTCCAACTTGACCACAATTTGAGCAACACAACCTTCGGCGATCGGAATACGATTGAGTTGAACTAAGGGGGTATGACCAATCAACTCTGTGACATTTTTGGCAATTTTCATGGATTTTCTAACTGAGTGACTCCTTTGTGAATGGTATAACGAAAAAACCCCGCCGCGGGCAGGGTCAAAATGAATTTTAAGATTTCTCAGATTGGAATTATGACCTAGAACGTGAAGGTTCCGCGCAAGGTTCCAATAACTGCATCTTTGGAATTGGTGCTCTGTTCTGGTTTAGAAATCCAGATAACACCAGGAGTTAGAGACAGATTATCAGTAACTTGATACTTGTAGAACATTTCGACCTGAACTGGATTGGTACGAGGTAAGAGTAGGTTATTACCCGAATTTGTAAAACCAGTCAGATAAGGTTGGACACCGGCAAAGATACCTAAAATGTTACCTTCTTTACCGAAGTCGGGGAGAGCAAAACCACCGCCATAAGTCCAGATACTGCCGTTGCCAGCACCTCGAACATTAACGTTGGTGTAGCTTCCAAAGGCGCTGAAGTTTAACCAGTCAGCAACTTTCCAAGCTCCCTGAATACCATAGCTATTGGTTTGTTTGCCACCAAAATCAAAGGGATTGATGAAGTTACCAGTGGTTCCATCTCCGGCTCCACCATAGCTACTCTGAGAGTTATATTCCGTCGTTGGCGTAGGAACAGTACCAACAGAGCCAGCCGCAAAGGCATCATTCATAGTAGAACGAGAGAGGTTAGCTGCGGTAGTTCCAACGATACCAGGACCGCCTTTGCCACCTTGGTTAAAGATCGCGCTATCAGGAGTCGAATAGGCGTTAACGTAGGTTAAAGCAATGTTAATGCTGTCAGAAATATTGGTATTTAACTGGGCTAAAGCACCATAGTTGCCATTAAAGAGACCGTTGCCACCATCAGAGAAGGTATAGTTATTACCGGTTGCAGGGTTAGTGGTGCTCTGACCGCTATTAGGATTGTTAGCCGAGCCTGCTAAATAACCGAAACTTAAGGAACTGGGGCCAAGAATTCCTTCAAGGAAACCAAGTTGAAGGCTAACCCCAACACCAGCACCGCCACCGATTTGGTAGATAGGGTTACGTTGGGAGAATTCACTTAAAGCACCCTTACCACCATCGTAATCTTCAAAGTAGGGGTTTAAAGTGGGAACAAAGTCAGACCATTGACCACCCCAACCGGCAATGTAGGTGTTCAGACGGAAATCTTTACCCAGATCAATAGGAACGTAGTAAGCTAACCAGTCAACTGAAACACTGTTATTGGTGCTGGGAGCTAGGTTAAACTGCTGGGTCATGGTCGGGCTTTCTAAAGGACCATTGGCGATTCCAAGCTGTTGACCACTATTGATATTGGGGTTATAGACGTTATTGGTTTGATTAAAGGACTGAAAGCGAGAAGCACTACCGGCCGCTAAACGAGTAACCAATAAGTCATTGCCACTGAAACTGGTGTTGAACTGTAAACGAACCCGATCTTGCATAACGGCTTGGTTATTGTCCGCCGTGCCGTTAAGAGGGTTTTTGGTGTTGAAGATGGCTGTGGGAGCGATGATCACTTCCCCAGTCAACTTGGTGGTAGTAGAGAACTGGTGATCTTCTAAGAACGAAGTCCGAGCTTCAAGGTTATCAACCCGCGCACCTAAGGCCGCCAGTTCGGCTTCAAACTCTTGCATGAGGCGTTTGAGTTTGTCGATATCTTCCCGTAAAACGGCAACGTTCTCTTGGATTAAACGCTCCATGACGTTCATACAAGCATTTAAACCAGCCGCGAATTCCCAACGGCTAAGAGCACGATTTCCTCGGAAGGTACGATCTGGGTAACCAACGATACAACCATAACGTTCTACTAAGCTTTTAAGAGCTTCATAAGCCCAAGCAGTGGGTTCTACGTCACGAAGTTCGCTAACACTCGTTACCTGATCTGCTGTGTTGGCTTGACCTTCATTCGCGTAGGTATCGACTTGATTTAAAATCTGAGAGCTACTGTTAGTACCATTTCCACTGGTAGCGGGAACAGCTTGGGCCGAAGTAGCAGCTAGAGCGGCTCCAATAATAGCTGGGCTAACCAGCAAAGATTTCCAAAGTAGTTTAAGCATACTGATCGTTTCCTCACACCTTGATTCGACGTATAGGTCTAGTAGTCCTATATTCCCCTTCATTATACACAGCTTTTTCAGATCGGGGAATAAATAACTTTTTTTAACATTATTATCGGAAAGAGATAGAGATTGGCGAGGCCCCTTTAGAACTATCCGCTTCCCTGACACCAAGGCCAGAAAAGCGGTCTAGTCAGGTCAAGACTGATTGAAACCTAGCTGCCGGAAGGAACTCGCTTGAACAATGGTTCGGGAAAAGAGGAACTTATTGTTTAGAGAGCGGCTCCGGCGCACAGCCGGTTAACTCCAATCAGATGACCCATGCTTTTACTGCTTTCACTCATGGACATCACCTCCTTATTTCCTGTACGGAATTTACTGAATCGGTTTATGTTGACAGCTTAACGTAGCTTTTTGGAAAAGGCAAGGCAAGATTGTAAAAAATTTTTAAGGAATTGGGAATTGGCTCCAAAGTGAAGATGGAGATAGGAGGCATGAAGTTGGTAATGATGCCAGCCTTCTATTTTAGGGGAATCTGAAGGTAGAAGACCTTGGAGGGAAAAAAGGGGGGATTCAGACTGTATAGAAAGATTGGAGCGGTGAAATTCATGGCCTCGAAGGGTGTTGCCAGGAGAAAGAAAGGGACCATTGAGAGCGATCGCTTGACGGTAGCCGAGGGTTAATTTCTGTCCCATGACGGTTTGGGTAGGCAAAATCCCCACCATTGGCCAGACTTTACCGCCAAAATCGATGAGGAATTGACAGAGATACATGAGTCCGCCACATTCGGCATAGGTTGGTAGTCCAGCCAGAATAGCTGCTCTTAATTGTTGACGCAGAGGAAAATTGGCACTGAGGGTTTCGGCGTACATTTCGGGAAAACCACCGCCCAGGTATAGTCCGTGAATATTTTCAGGTAGCTTGCTCTCTTCTAGGGGACTCCAAAAGACGAGTTCGGCTCCGTTGACGGTTAACAAATCTAGGTTGTCAGGGTAGTAGAAGTTAAAGACGCGATCGCGGGCGATGGCAATGCGAGGGGAAGAGGGGAGAAAGGGGAGAAAGGGGAGAGGGGGGGACGGGGGGACGGGGGGACGGGGAGAGGGGGAGAGGAGGGGGAGGAGTTTTTCCCAGTTAAAGGATTGGGCTGCCAGGGTGGCGAGTTGGGCAAATAACTGATTAAGTTGAGATAATTCGTCGGTGGGGATTAAACCTAAATGGCGATCGGGAATTGTTAATTGATCGGAACGATCGAGTACTCCCAGAATGGGTAGATTAATAGGTTCGAGGGCTTGTCTAAGTAGAAATAGATGGCGATCGCTGCCGACTCGATTGAGAATAACGCCAATAATAGAAACTTCAGGATCAAGATGTTGATAACCAGAGGCGATCGCGGCGACAGAACCGGATAGGCGAGCACAGTCAATCACGAGGAGAACGGGCAATTTGAGAAGACGGGCAATATGGGCCGTAGAAGCAAAATCGGAGCATTCCTCAAAAGGAATACCATCAAATAAGCCCATCACCCCTTCAATTAGGGCATAGTCAACGGTTTGGCAATGGCGGGCATAGCAAGCTTGCACATAGCTTTCTGAGGTTAAAACCGGATCTAAGTTACGACAGGGCCGTCCTGTCACGGCGGTATGAAACATCGGATCAATATAGTCAGGCCCCACTTTATAGGATTGGACTTTGGCCTGTTTCTGGGCCAAAAAAGCCAAAATAGCTAAAGTAATCGTCGTTTTACCAACCCCACTCCGTTCTCCAGCAATAATTAAGGTCATGCCAATTAACTCAAAATTAATATGAATAATTTAACCTCCCCAACCTCCCCAACCTCCTCATCCTCCTTGGCCTTCATCGGTTTAGGTGTCATGGGTAGCCCGATGGCCCAAAATTTGGTTAAGGCGGGTTATCCGGTTAAAGCCTGGAATCGCACACCAGATCGCCTTCTCGTCCAACAAGCCAGGCAAGCAGGCGTAGAAGTTTTAGCGAGTTTAGCTGAGACGGTACAGGATGCGTCTATGGTTTTCACCTGTGTAAGTGATGTGGCTGATATTCAGTCGGTTATTTTTGGGACAGACGGCATTGCCGCCCAGGCTCGACCTAACACTCTGATTGTGGATTTCAGCACCATTGGCCCCCAAGCAGCCCAGGAAATTAATCTTAAACTCCAATCCCAGGGATTACGGTTTCTTGACGCACCTATTTCAGGGGGTGATATTGGAGCCAGAAACGGAACCTTGACCATTATGGTGGGAGGTGATGAGGCTGATTTTGAGGAAGCTTTACCCATTCTCCAGACCCTCGGACAAAAAATTGTTCATTGCGGCGATCGCGGTAGTGGGCAAGCGGTCAAACTCTGTAACCAGATCCTCTGTAGTTTACATATGGTGGCCCTCTGTGAGGCGATGCAACTGGCCGAAAATTTTGATTTAGATCCCCAGTTAATGATTGAGGTCTGTAATAGTGGGGCCGGAGGTTCCTGGGCTTTGGCCAACCTGGGGACAAAAGTGGCAAGATCAGATTTCGCGCCAGGTTTTATGATCAAGCATATTCTCAAGGATCTCCGTTTAGTAAGGGCAAGTTTGACGGAAGAAAGTTTACCTGGCCTGGAACTAGCTGAAAAGCTTTTTAAACAGGTACAGGAAATGGGAGGAGAAGAACAGGGAACTCAAGCCATGATCCGGGCCTATCGGGAAAATGTCTAATTCCGAAACCAACTGGGATCAATATAGTTACTTTTGGCATAGGGTTCCAGGGCCGCCAATATTTGGGAACCGTAACTTCGAGAATTAACACGCGGATCAAAAACCGCAATCATGCCTTGCTTGTCCCGTAGAGGCATAACCGCCTGTTGCAAAGCCTTGATCGCCGTTGGTAGTAGATAACCTCGAAACCAATCCTGATGATGGCTTTTGTAGTAGTTGACTCGTCGGGCTACCAGGGGATGCTCCAGGGAGGGCAAGGGTAAAGTTCCCAGAATGAGTAGGTGGGGAGTGGGTAATTGTTCTTGCTGTTGACACCAAAAATCCCAGCCACTAATCAAGATGCTGCCAGAGGTTAAATGAAGTTTTTCTACCTGTACCCTGGCTCCAAACTCGGCGGCTAAGAGGGTTCCCAAAAAAGCTTTCAGGGGAAAATCGTCCAATAGAATAACAATAGTTAACTGAAGTCCTAAACTGGCTCGGATTAAACGCTGTACCTGCTCAAATAAAACACTTTTAAATTCGGGAGTATTGGGAAAGGGTAGCTTTTCGGGCAAATAGACCTGAATGGATTCGGTTTGACGATTGGGGGAAAACTTTAAACAGAGTAGCTCACCTAAGCCGAGGGTTTGACGAAAGGTAGTAGCCGGTTTATCCGCATCTAAAAAGCCCCCGATAATCACCACAGGATTTTGCCAGTAGGGTTGCAGTAATTGGGCAAGATGGACAGGACTAAGATGGAGACTAAATTGCCCACTGGGACGTTCTAATTTCGCAAATAGTAAAGAGTTGTCGCTTTGGGTCTGCCAGGTTTGCCAAAAAAATTGTACGGGATGGTTGCAAGGCGCGATCGCCGTTAGTTGCGGTAAATAGGTTATGAGAATGCTTTCTTCCTCTGGGGTTAGGGGATAACATTCGTAGGGATTCGGGGGACGGGAGAAAAGGGCTTTGGTTAAATGAATTTGCAGATCCCGAATTTTTTCCTGTAAGGGCGGCAAGCGTTGGCTTAGGTTTTCCCAATCAGATCGCCTTAGGTTTTGACCAAAATAGTCCCTGGCCCAATTTTCTAGATAATCAGCCTGATCGATGACGGTGGGCAGTTTAATCTGGGGAGAGCCGTCGGTCTGAAATCCCTGGTTAAACCATTGTTCTGGCGTTAAGACTTGAATAGATGATTGAATGGTTTGTCCACGATAGGCTGTTAACCAGGCCTGTAGAGCGGGAAGATCCTGTTCCTGTAGATGCTTTTGACGAGGGGGAGAAACCACAATTTGGAGGGGAATGGCACTGAGTAGGGCAGGAATTAAATAGCTTAAATGGTAGCGATCGCCGAGCGTCCCAGTTTGGATCAAGGCGGAACGGTTTAAGCGCAATGTACGGGATACCAGCCGTCCCATCGTCAAATGATGGCCCCAAAAAGACTGAGGATGGTGTCGTAACCAATCCCTCAAGGCATCATGAACCTCTGTTTCTAACAGTCCCATCGCGATGATTTATCTTTCCCTTCGATCTTTATGGGATGATTAAGAATTATTACGTTCAATGTTAAGGATAAGCAAGTATGGCTGAAATTCAATTTTCTAAGGGGATTAAGGAAACCGTTGTTCCTGAAGTCCGTCTCACTCGCTCTCGTAATGGCCAAAGTGGCACAGCCCGTTTTTATTTTGATGCCCCTAAGATTCTTGACAGCGATCGCACCGATGAAATTACCGGCATCTATCTGATTGATGAAGAAGGGGAAATTGTCAGTCGGGAAGTTAAAGGAAAATTTATTAATGGTCGGGCCACTTCCATTGAAGCTATCCTCATCCTTAATTCTCAACCAGAATGGGATCGTTTTATGCGCTTTATGGAGCGTTATGGCCAGGAAAATGGACTGGAATTTACCCAAGCCTAGCGTTAATAGCGTTTAACTGTGGGTAGGGGCAACTTTTCTCTACTCACCCTGAAATTGAGGAAAGATCCAAAGAGTCAGATTTCTCAAATAGAGGGGAGAACGGCCAGATGATAAGCTTAAAAAAAGCATAATATACAACGATTTGGAGAGATAATGACCGACTCATCTCAAACCCCCTATCTTTTACGAGTAGCGCGTGGCGAAGTGGTAAAACGTCCTCCGGTTTGGATGATGCGCCAGGCAGGACGATACATGAAAGTTTATCGAGATTTACGGGATAAATACCCTAGTTTTCGGGAACGCTCCGAAAATCCCGAATTGGCCATCGAAATTTCCCTACAACCTTGGCGAGCTTTTCAGCCGGATGGGGTAATTATGTTCTCGGACATTCTAACGCCTTTGCCTGGAATTGGCATTCCTTTTGACATTATTGAGAGCAAAGGCCCGATTATTGATCCGCCTATTCGCAGTCAAGCACAGGTGGATAAACTCATTCCCTTTGATCCCGATCGCTCCTTACCCTTTATCAAAACCATTCTGAAAACCCTGCGTCAGGAAGTGGGTAATCAGTCAACGGTCTTAGGCTTTGTGGGTTCTCCCTGGACATTAGCTGCCTATGCGATCGAGGGCAAAAGTTCTAAAGATTATAAGGTCATCAAACAAATGGCCTTTTCTGAACCGGCTATTCTCCACAGTTTTCTGAGCAAAATTGCCGACGCGATCGCGGTTTATGTTCGTTATCAAATTGATTGTGGTGCTCAAGTAGTGCAACTATTTGATTCCTGGGCAGGTCAACTGAGTCCCCAGGATTATGATACTTTTGCCTTGCCCTATCAACAACAGGTCATTCGTCAAGTCAAAGCAACCCATCCCGACACACCGTTAATTCTCTATATCAGTGGCAGTGCCGGAGTTCTAGAAAGAATGGGTAAATCTGGTGTTGATATTGTCAGTGTGGATTGGACAGTGGATATGGCCGATGCTCGTCAACGGTTGGGCCAAGCCATGAAAGTTCAGGGCAATATTGATCCAGGTGTATTATTCGGTTCCCATGACTTTATTAAGGAACGGATTTTAGATACTATCCGTAAAGCAGGTACAGGCGGACATATTCTGAATCTAGGTCACGGTGTTTTAGTGGGTACACCAGAAGAGAATGTACGTTGCTTCTTTGAAACGGCCAAAAAAGCCGATCAATGGCTCTAAGGGACTTGTTCTTAAGTACTCACTCTATCCTGTACACACATCCACCTGTCACCCTTGTTTTGCCTCTCAGCCCTCCAACTTTGGAGATCAAGCCGGTAGTGTTCTGAATCTGTGGATAGATAGCTTTCTAATGGGCAAAGTGACTACGATTCAGAGGATCGATCCACAGGTTTATAACATCATCGAAAGCATCAACTAAACGAGTTTACGCCATTCCATGCTCCAACTCACATCAGGCATATTATGTTAATCGAGACTTTTTATCTTGCTTTTATATTGCAATCTTCTCACCCTCATTTTCCTTCTCCCAATTTTTTACCCTTAATATCGATGACGACCCAATCTCCCGCCCAGATTTCCTTTGAGGAAGCGATTAACCAAAGCCAAACTTTACTAGAACAAGTTGCTGATGGCCAGATCTCCGATGCCGACTTAACAGCCCAAATCACTGATTTAGTGCAAACTGAAAATGGAGCGAGGGGCTTTTTTGTAATATATTTAACCGCCGATCTCCCTTTAGCCGATCATCCTTCCCAAGGTTTAGTCAAAGCCCTACAATCCTCTCCTGATGTGGTGAGTGAGTTATTGGTTAAAAATTTGGCTATGTCCTCAGCAACAGCCATATCCCATGGTCGCAATCAAGATCAAGAGATGGCCGAGGGGTCTAAACAGGTTAGTCGTCGCACGATCGCCCTGATTCAAATGACGAATTTACCAGAGACAAGGGCTAAATTGCAGAGATTAAAAAGCACGATTCAAACAGGTCAAGGAGAATACCAAGCCTTTTTGGAACGTTGGGGTTACGATGCAGAACAAAAACAAGTCATTCTAGCGGCGATCGCGGCTTGTTCTGGCCCCAATCAAGATTAGAGTTTGCTAATATTGAACTAATTAAGTTGATCGTTGTTTTTCGACAGCTTTAAATAGGGCTTGCTGAATAAGTATAGAACCCTTGCCAGATAATGCTTTCAAGCATTTTAAAAACGATCAGGTGCAAGGTTATGGCCTTTGGAGGCTCAAAGCCCATGCACGTCGTTGGAAAACTGGGGGTTGAAATTGGAAACTACTCTCTGAAGTCACCATTTTTCGCCTCCTGTGGCATCTAGGTTAGTTTTGTGGACTTTTTCAGCAGACCCTACTTAGAAGTGAAAAACAGCAAAACAATGGAAACCATTCTTGTACAAGCCCAGACCCTAGTTTATACATTGCTAGGTTTGATGCCGACCTCCTATCAACCCATATTCCGTACCAATTAGAAGAAAATAAATAATTTAAAATTTACACGCTATATGCAGGCATCATTAGCCATCACAACACTAGATATAGACGGAGAAGGAAAGACTATAGTAGTGCGTTTATCCGTGCTTTTGTGCTACATAAAGAGGCGTACTTTTGTTGATCAGCAGATTGTGATTCCTGAAACCTTTGTGGGGAAGCACTTCTGCTAATCTAGACTTGTTCGTATTAATTAAAATTCTTGTTGCCAAGTACGGAATGTGGGTATCAACGCGATAGTTCTACCTGTAAATAATTCGTTGATAGATTATCCTGTGAAACGGTACGATAGGGCTTTCGAGCTCGCGTCAGATGTAATCAACGAAAATTTTACAGCAAGAAAAATTTGAGTGGAAATCGCATTGTCCCTAACCACTAACCGCTCTAGCTCACACTAGAACCCGATGCATAAAAGGCAACCACGATTAAACCACCCACCAACAAGAGGGTAATGACAGCCAGAATTAGATAATTGCGTTGTTCTTTTTGACTTAGAGGTTGGGCTTGGTAGATCTTGGGTTCTCTGGCAAAATTGTTCAACCGTCCATCGTCATCTTTATAAGACATCGATTAAAACTCCTGTTAATAAAAATTTATGATTGGCAGATATCGCCGCCTGAGTATTTTCGCTTATTCTGGATCGGATTGCAAACTGTTGTCCCAAGCCATTGACTGATTTAAGCTCGTTCTAAGCACAAGACTAGTACGGCTTTGCGATACAGTTCAAAAAAAGTACAGATAATTGAACAACACAAACAAAGAGGATGATCGCTGTTTAACTTTTCTAGATTGAGTCAGAGGCGATCACCTACGATTTGAGAATTGTGTAAAGAATTGTATATGCTTGTACTTTAATGTCAGATGTTTGGTGCTATGATTTTCAGGAGTCAGGCTTTTCTTTGAATAGATTAGTCATTGCTGTAAAATTTTCGTTGATTACATCTGACGCGAGCTCGAAAGCCTTATCGTACCGTTTCACAGGATAATCTATCAACGAATTATTTACAGGTAGAAATTTTTTGATAAATCCTACAATAGATCATCATTCCTTTAACGCTTCCCATCTTTAATCTATGTCAGTTTTAGCGGCGATCGCGGTTTTAGCTCTGTTAATTGTGGTTCATGAATTGGGGCATTTTGCCGCAGCCAGATTACAAAATATTCGGGTTAGTCGTTTTTCTCTCGGCTTTGGCCCCGTCTTGCTCAAATATCAGGGAGCAGAAACCGAATATGCGATTCGCGCCATTCCTCTGGGAGGCTACGTTGGTTTTCCCGATGATGATCCCGAAAGTGATCTACCCGCCGATGATCCTGATCTACTTCGCAACCGTCCCATTTTAGATCGGGCGATCGTGATTAGTGCCGGTGTCATTGCTAACCTGATTTTTGCTTACTTTTTGTTAGTGGGTCAGGTAACGACCGTTGGACTACAGGATTTACAACCCGGTTTACTCGTTCCCCATGTTGATCCCGCTTCAGCAGCGATCGCGGCAGGAATGAAACAGGGTGATATTATTCTCGGGCTAGAAGGTCAACCCCTACCACCCTATCCAGATGCCAGCAAGACCTTTGTGGAAACCATCAAAAATGCAGCCAATCAGCCTGTTAATTTAACCCTCAAACGGGACAATCAAGAAATTAACCTCACCCTAACCCCGATCGCCAGCGAAAATGGCCAGGGCAAAATTGGCGTTGCACTACTACCCAACCTTAAAATTCGTCGCGCTCAGAATATTGGAGAAGCTCTCGTGTATGGGGCTGATGCTTATCAGCGTATTGCCACTTTAACCGTTCAAGGCTTTTGGCAACTGATTAGTCACTTCCAAGAAAATGCCCAACAAGTGGCTGGCCCCATCAAAATTGTCGAATATGGAGCCACTATTGCCCGCAATGATCTCGGTAATCTTTTCCAATTTGCTGCCTTAATCAGTATCAATTTGGCCGTGATTAATATTTTGCCTTTACCAGCCCTAGATGGCGGTCAACTGGTCTTTTTATTGATTGAAGGACTTTTTGGCAAACCTCTACCCAATAAAATCCAAGAAGGCATTATGCAAACTGGATTAGTTCTACTTTTGGGTTTAGGAGTTGTGCTGATTGTTCGAGACACTCTTAATCTCGCCATTTTTCAGGAACTCTTCCAATAGCCATGGCCAGCCTTGTTCGTAAATTTGCCAGCCAGAAACAACGTACCTTAGAAATTCTCGTCATTCTGAAGCGACTCTATCCCAATGCCACCTGTAGCTTAAATTACGAAACTCCTGTTCAGCTTTTGGTGGCCACCATTCTTTCTGCCCAATGCACCGATGAGCGAGTAAATAAGGTGACACCAGAACTATTCAGACGTTTTCCTGATGCAGCAGCCCTAGCCTATGCTGATCGAGAAATTTTAGAAAGCCTAGTTCACTCAACAGGTTTTTATCGCAACAAAGCCAAGAATATTCAGGGAGCCTGTCGCAAAATTGTTGAGGAGTTTCAGGGAGAAGTCCCCCAACAAATGGAACTCCTTTTAACCTTGCCAGGGGTAGCTCGCAAAACAGCCAATGTCGTTCTAGCCCATGCCTTTGGCATCCTTCAGGGGGTAACTGTTGACACCCATGTCCGACGTTTAAGCCAACGATTAGGATTATCGGTCGAGACTGATCCTGTCAAAATTGAACGAGACCTAATGAAGCTTGTCCCCCAAGCGGATTGGGAAAATTTTTCCATCAGCATCATTTATCATGGTCGGGCGGTCTGCAATGCCCGTAACCCCAACTGTCCAGCCTGTTCTCTGAGCCACCTTTGTCCTTCTAAAAAAGGGTGCGACCTTTAGTTGATAAAAGCTGTTGTAATCAGGGTTCTACAGGGAACCCATATTGATCAAGTTTTGCCCAAAATTGACTCCATCGTTCCTTGGTCAATACCAAAGCTCGTAGGCTCAAAATAATTCCTGCTCCTTTTTCCTTCCATCGCATCCCTGAACAACATAATCGTTGTTTGACCAACGTCTTACAAGCTGCTTCCGTAACACCTGAACCAATCGGATACTTTTTCTCTATGTATTCAGCATAATCCATTTGATGCTGATGATTCTCGTAATAAGTAATCGCCGCTTGTAGTTTCTCGGTAAGATTCTTAGAATGACTTTTTTCTTCTTTGACTTCTTTCATCAGATTTAGCAGTTCTCCTGCTTTTCCTTTTTCATGCTTGAGTTCTCGACAATTTTCAGTCAACCATTCTTTTTGTTTTGACACGGTATTCGGATGCAACGCTTCTGCCAAGGCACCTAAGTAACCAGAGGCATGATAGAAATCTAATATCTGTTCTTCCGTTTGCTTTTCTAAAAACTTCCAATTTGATTCTGCCCCGTCTGCTATCCCGACCAATGTTGCCTCTGGATAACGGTTTTTCGCTCGCTCAATTTCTCTTTCTAATCTTTCTAGAAAACTCTTTTTTCCATACTCTGGTGCCGCACCTAGATAGATTGTATGTTGACGTTCGCCTTCACTATCGTATAGGGAAACGGTTCCCACCATTGCTTCACGGTAGCCATCCTCACACATCAGCATACAGGTTCCATCTAATCCTATTCCCACTGTTGCAATTTGGCTATCCTCCTTGGGCGGGGCATAACTCCACGCTTCTTCTTTTGCCTGTACCACACTTCCTACTGCTTCACTCAATCTTTGGATATAGGATAGCGCTACTTTTCTACCATGATTTTCTAATAAATCATTTTTCACCTCTTTGCCTGCCATCCCTGACATTTTTGAGGATACCTGTTTTGCCAATAATGGCGTTGATGTTATGATTATCCTTGCTTCTCTTTCTAAGGGGCAATACGTTTTTCCTCAAAGGTGAACGCTGATATACATGACGATTCACTATAACCTCACCATAAGGTGTTTGATATTCTTTCGGTTGCTCTCCCTTACTCTTCCAGATTTCTTCACCGATTTTTAAGGGTGAACCATCTGTATCTAAATATTTCAAGGCTTCTTTGCTGGCGATGCAACCTACTTCGTTTAAGCCTTTTTGAATATTTATTTCTGTATCCAACATTGAACGACTGAGTTCTAATGTTAGTTCTATTTTTATCTTTGAACCCTCTACATTAATTAGTTTTGCTGTCATCATTGTTTCCTCTTTGTCACTTTTCATCCCATGTTAACACTTTTCTTTTCCTTCATCAACTAAAGGTCACACCCCTAAAAAAGAAGCAAATTAGCGATTAGGACAATTAGAGTTGGGATTATTCTTCCTCGCCGCCACCAATGCCGATCCCTGTATTATAAACTTCCGCGTTTTTTATATTAATACCATCCATTAAGGCTCCTGTAACGTCAGCATCATACAGCTTGGCTTCTGCAAAATTCGCTTGTTTTAAGTTGGCTAAATTTAAACTGGCATTCGTTACCATCGCGCCCTGTAGATTTGCCTTTTGGAGATTTGCTCCAGTTAAATCGGCTCCTTCTAAATTAGCATTGGCTAAATCGGCCCCTTGTAATTTGGCATTACGTAAATCGGCCCCAATTAAGTGTGCGCCCCGTAGATTTGCCCCTTGGAGATCGCACCCCATACATTCTCCTGTCGTTAATAGCTGTTTCACCTGGGCGGGATTTTGAGCTTGAACGGTAGTTCCCCAAACTAAAGGGATAATGAGGATGAGACTAGCGATAAATGTAGATTTCATGACTTTCCTCCTCGCGCTCCTCACGCTTGCTAATTTCAGAATATCGGAAGAATAAGGGTTAGGACTTCACCCAACTGGGCTAACTTTTTTCATTACCTAGAAATTTCCGCACCTTCATCGTCCTTTGCGTTGCCAATTCTTTCCCTAAAAACGATGGGAAGTTAAGGCTTCTGTAGCACAAAACACAAAAAAACACCTTTGAATTTGTTGCAATGAAGTCTTTGCAAGCACTTATATTTCTTGACCTCAGATGGGGAGTGACAACTCGAATGAAAATATTTAAGCGGATAGGGATCTTGTGCTCTAGCTGCCTGGGGCTATATGTAGCATTGCCGATCGCCCAGGTTTTAGCAGAACCTACCATAGAAGAAAAATTAGCGAGTGCCCAGGTCGCAGCCGATACCTCATGGATGTTGATTTCTACGGCCTTAGTGTTATTAATGACGCCTGGTTTAGCTTTCTTCTACGGAGGCTTTGTTGCTAAACGTAATATGCTCAATACCCTAATGATGAGCTTTGTCATGATGGGGATTGTGGGTACAACCTGGGTACTTTGGGGCTATTCCCTTGCCTTTGATCCTGGCAATCCCATCATTGGTAGTTTTGATTGGGTCTTTCTGAATAATGTGGGGTTGGAAACAACAGATTACCTAAAAGGGTCGCTTCCAGAGGAAGTCTTAAGTTATGCACCCACTATTCCCCACGAAGCCTTCATGATGTTCCAGGGGATGTTTGCGATTATTACCCCGGCCTTGATTTCTGGGGCGATCGTTGAGCGAATTAGTTTTAAAGCTTTTGTTTTGTTTGTCACCATCTGGTCAACCTTTATTTATTCTCCCATGGCCCATATGGTTTGGGCAAAAGGGGGATTGTTAGGTCTGTTGGGTGGCATCAATGCCCTGGACTTTGCTGGCGGAACAGTTGTTCACATTGCCTCTGGCGTATCTGCCCTAGTAGCGGCGATTGTGGTTGGTCGTCGCAAAACCTATCCCGATCGCCTGTCCCCTCCCCACAATGTCCCCTTCATTCTCTTAGGAGTAGGTCTGCTCTGGTTTGGCTGGTTTGGTTTTAACGGTGGCAGTGCTTTGGCCTCTGGTGGCTTAGCTACGATCGCCTTTGTCACCACTAACACGTCTGCGGCTGCGGCAATGGTGATGTGGCTGATTCTAGAGCAGGTCTTAAGAGGGAAGCCTACAGCCGTTGGTGCGGGCACAGGAGCGGTTGCTGGCTTGGTAGGTATTACTCCTGCGGCTGGTTTTGTTACGCCAGTTTCTGCCATCCTCATTGGAGTGATTACCGCCACCTGTTGTTTCTTTGCTGTTAGCTATAAAGTCAAATTTGGTGTTGATGATAGTCTAGATACCTATCCCGTTCATGGTGTAGGGGGAACGGTTGGTGCCTTGTTAACTGGAGTTTTTGCCACAACGGCGGTTAATAGTGCTGGAAAAGACGGATTATTGTCTGGCAACCCTCAACAACTATTTATTCAATTAGCGGCGGTGCTGCTCACCTATGTTTTTGCGGGCGCGGGAACCTTTGTGATTCTCAAGATCGTTGACGCGCTGGTTGGTTTACGATTGAAACCAGAAGCGGAATTCCAAGGTATGGATATCAATGATCATGGAGAAGAGGCTTACGGAGAAGAATTTAGTGCCGGATTTGGTGGTGGCAGTCATTAATCATCTGCCTCTAGGCTACATTGTTCTCTAATCAGTTCTGCACTTTTAGCATTTTCCCTACCATGGAAATATCGAAGGTGCAGACTTTTTTTCTCTTAAGGAGTGGCGAAAATAGTTAAGACGATGAGTGTTAATGTCAAGACAAAAAACTGTCTTCTGTTAGGAAGAAAGAACCATTGAAGGCATTTCCTCCGTCCAGTCCTTGGACTCTTCTGAGATCTCTGCCACTTCTGGGATTTTTTGCAAGTGGTTCAAGGTTTCCATAAATTCAGCAATTCCCTGAAAACGCCCGTACACTGAAGCAAAACGAATATAGGCAACTTCATTTTCCTGGCGAAGATACTTTAAAACCAGTTTGCCAATTTCTTCACTAGTGGTTTCTCGTTTAGCACGTTGTTGGAGTTGGGCTTCAATTTCTTCCACGATCCGTTCTAAACGTTGGAGGGTGATGCCTGTTTTCTCACAAGCTCTAACCATGCCCCTTAAAAGTTTCGATTGGTCAAAAGATTCCCGTTTTCCATCCTGTTTAATCACAGTAATCGGGACAAATTCAACCCGTTCGTAGGTGGTGAATCGATGTTTACATTCTAGGCATTCACGACGACGGCGGATACTTTGTCCACCTTCACTAGAACGAGATTCTAGAACACGGCTGTTATGATGCTGACAGTAGGGGCATTGCATAATTCATATCCATAAAGGTTAGGATAGCCAATAGCAGCATTCCGATTTGAGTTATCTCCCAATACTGTCTAGGAGATTAAAAGATAACAAAAAAAGGAACTATACTGTGCATTTTAGCTTACTTTTGTTAAGTAAGTTACAACCAGATAGTCCTTTAATTGGGGGTTAATATTGGTTTTCTGAAAGGGGATTAACGCTGCGGCTATTTCTGAATCCGGGGAGGTTCCCGAAAAGCGATCGCAAAGAAGAGGACGGCTAAGGCCATCGTCAAGACCAGAATGTAAGCAACACTTTCCATGATTGAGAACGTCCTGAAAAAAATTACTCTAGAATTTCATATGTCCAGTCTATCAGACTATGGTGATCCCATTCAGCCGGAAATTGAGCAAAGTCAGTTTCGCTTTGCTGCTAAGATAGGTTAAAGAATTGTTAAGAAAACCTACTTCTGGTTTTAAAAAACTAAAAATTTACCCGTTTAGTCCTTTTAGCCCCCTATTCGCTTAACGAAGGAGTCCCATAACAAGGATGCTCGCCAATCAAACGGGAAACCCCGCCAGTCTGTTTGTTGACACTCTCGATCTCGATAAACCCGAAGAAGCCTGTGGTGTTTTTGGGATCTATGCCCCAGAAGAAGAAGTTGCAAAACTGACTTATTTTGGTCTTTATGCTCTCCAACATCGAGGACAGGAGTCTGCCGGTATTGCCGTTTTTGATCAAGAAGCGATTCATTGCCACAAGGATATGGGTTTGGTTTCCCAGGTATTTAAAGAAACTGTCCTGAAGGAGTTAGTCGGACAAATCGCGGTGGGTCATAATCGTTACTCCACCACTGGTTCTAGTCATCGAGTTAATGCTCAACCGGCCATTTTACAGACCAGATTAGGGGCTTTGGCCTTGGCCCATAATGGTAATCTGGTCAATACCGTCGAATTGCGAGCCGAATTAGTACGTCGGGGCTGTGATGATTTTATTACCACCACCGATTCAGAAATGATTGCGGTGGCGATCGCCCAGGAAGTGGATCAAGGAAATGATTGGCTAACGGCTGCTACCAATGCTTTTAAGCTCTGTTCTGGAGCCTATAGTTTAGTAATCGGTACATCGGTCGGTTTAATGGGAGCGAGGGATCCTAATGGTATTCGTCCGTTGGTGATTGGACAACTGATCAGCGAATCCGAAGAGGTTCCAGTGCGTTATGTTTTGGCTTCGGAAACCTGCGGGTTAGATATTATCGGAGCGGACTATGTGCGGGATGTGGAGCCAGGGGAACTAGTTTGGATTACGGAGCAGGGTTTAACGTCTCACATTTGGGCTGAAACACCGGCCAAAAAACTCTGCGTGTTTGAGATGATTTACTTTTCTCGTCCCGATAGCATCATGCATGATGAGACGCTATATACCTATCGGCTGCGGATTGGTCAGCAATTGGCCCAAGAATCTTTTGTAGATGCCGATCTGGTGATGGGGGTTCCTGATTCTGGTATTCCGGCGGCGATCGGTTTTTCCCAGGCTTCTGGTATTCCCTATGCAGAGGGTCTCATTAAAAATCGTTATGTGGGACGTACTTTTATTCAACCGACTCAGCACATGAGGGAATCGGGGATTCGGATGAAGCTTAACCCCTTAAAAGATGTGCTCAAGGGCAAACGAGTCATTATTGTCGATGATTCTATTGTACGAGGAACCACTAGCCGAAAAATCGTTAAGGCTCTGCGGGATGCAGGTGCTACCGAAGTCCATATGCGTATTTCTTCACCCCCTGTCACCCATCCCTGTTTCTATGGCATTGATACAGATAATCAAAATCAACTGATTGCTGCCACGAAATCAGTAGCCATGATTGCTCAACAAATTGGCGTTGACTCCCTAGCCTATCTTAGTCAAGAAGGTATGTTAAAAACGACGGGAGAAGATACCAGCCACTTCTGTTCAGCCTGTTTTAATGGACGTTATCCTATTACGATTCCAGATAATATCACGCGTTCTAAGTTAATCCTAGAAGAAGCCCCAGTGTAATTGAGGCGGTTTGGGGGGATTCTTTAAGAATCGTCGCAGCGGGGTTGGGATTTTGACAAAATTGTCGATAATAGAGCAGGATGACTTCCCTTATTCCTACTTTCCTCTAGATTCTTCGTGCAATATAAGGTTCGCTTTAGACCCGCCTTCTCCATGCTCTCGATCACTTTGCAGCCAGGTGAGAGAATAGCCACTGCGGTTGGCAACTTGGTAAGTATGGACGCGGGCATTGTCGTTAGTCAACAGATGGCAGGAGATCTGATTATTGCACTACTGCGCTGGTGTTTAGGCCCCAATCCGTTTTGGATGACGGTTTATCACAATCCCACCGAGGAGCCTTTAACCATCATCTTAAGTAAATCTTTGCCGGGTGACATTGTACGTCTAGATATCACCAAAAGTGCCCTCTGTTTACAACCCAATGTGCTTCTTGCCCATACTGGCGGCATTCGCCTGGGGATTCAGTGGCTTGGATGGTCTAGTTGGTTCGCTGGAGAAGGATTAGTGGGTCTAAAACTCTATGGCCGCGGTCGGGTTTTTATTGGTAGCTACGGTCGTTTTGCCCAATATCAAGTTTATCAACGTTTTATTGTTGAGCAGAGGCACTTGTTGGCCTATAGTTCTAAACTTCGTATTAAGGTCGATTTCCCCAAGGGATTGGTAGGTTCTAAACTCTCTGGAGAAGGAATAGTTAGTCAGTTACTAGGGGGAGGGATTGTCTATCTTCAATCTCACAGTCGCAGTGGCCTAACCCGATATTTGTTCACTAAATTTCGTTCCTAGGTTCTATCCATGAAAGTTGATATTTTACACCAACCCTCAATGGCGATCGCCCAGGTTTTCTTAAGCGAGGAAGAAGAACTTTTGGCTCAAGCAGGGGCCTTAATTGCCATCAAGGGAAATATTCAAATCCATACCATTTTACGTCGGGGAAGAGAAGGGAAGAGTGGAGAAAAAACAACATCGCGATCGCTATTTCTCAACAGTTTTAAAGCGGATGCCCAGGGAGGGGAATTATATCTGGCTCCATCCTTAATTGGTAGCTTAGGCATTTATACGATCTCTCAACATAAATTAGTGCTGCGTCTGAGTGCATATCTGGCCTCTAGCAAAACGTTAGAAATCTTTTTAGGTTTTCGAGATTTTAAAACGGATGCTAAGTCCAAATCTTCACTACAAACGGCTACTTGGTTAAATTTAGTCGGGGATGGAACCGTTATTGTGGCGGCCTTTGGCAAGATCTACGATATCGACTTGGAGGACGAGGGCGAATATATTATCAATATTGAACATATTGTTGCTTTTGAAAGTAGTCTTAAAGTTCGAGTTTTATCTCCACCCGTTCCTCTATGGCAATTCTGGCAACCAAAAGGTGAAATCCTTTGCCATTTCAAAGGCCAGGGAAAAATTATCTGTCAAAGTCATCGCCCCAGGGCCTTTGCCAAACAATTGGGGCAAGATTTGCATCTCAAAAATTTTAAGCTCTATCGTTCCTAATTTCTCTAGTTAATAAAAATTAAAATTATGGTAGATAATTTTGAAGAAAATTTAGTTAGAAATGTCAAAGAAAAACGAGAGAAAAAGCCAGAAATTCTCGAAGAATATGATATTGAATTCACGATTGATAATAGTTCTCTTTATGCTATTCTAGTAATTGGCTTAAAGCCCCATAAGACGGTTTTAGTAGAAGCCTCGGTACTGTCATCCATGGATGTACAAGTGACACTACTCACAAAACTTCAGGGGGGATTATTGCAGATTTTAGCGAATAGTTTGGGAACAGAACCTCTCTGCCTCAATCAATTTTCGGTAGATACCAAGCCCGGTCGGCTTTTTCTCTCTCCCAGTTTACCTGGAGATATTCACCACTATTATGTGACAGAAAAGCAAGGTATTCTCATCAAAGCTGCTTCTTTTCTTGCTTGTAAACCGACAGTACAAATTGATCCACGATTTCCGGGAATGCAAGATTTTTATAATGATGATTCTGATTTTCTTTTAAGGTTAGTAGGACAGGGAGATCTTTGGTTTAGTTGTTATGGGGGCTTTTTAGAGCTAACGATTACGGAAGATATAAGCCTTAATCCTGACTATATTGTTGCCTTTGAGGACACTTTACAATATGAGGTAAATGTCAATGAAGGGTTATCGACGGAAAAAATTAAGCTGGATTTTTGGGGCGGGCGCGGCCGACTCTGTCGTTTTAGAGGAGAAGGAAAAGTATGGATGCAGGCTCGTCAAGAAAATATGTTTCTCAATTTTATTCAACCGTTCCTACCCAATTTACGGGGTTTCCATATTAACTAATGGTTGTGGACAATATGAATAAAGAAACGGCGATTATCGGTAAGATAGTATATTTTATCACCTGTTAACTCATTAATTAGACTTAATTGAGAGCTAAAAGAACTAAGAAAATCTGATCAAAATGACCTGAAAATTCTCCCCCTATGAGGTATTTTACAATATATTGTCAGACATTATGCGCTTCAGAATTGAAGAGACCGTATCAGTCCAGTGGCGGTGCAGACCATTCCTTACTATGCAGGGGGAAGGCCGAAACAAGGAGCCGCCCCGCTCGGTTTTCACTACCGCTTAACGGGCCAATTAAGCCTTGATTCTTCTCGCCTTGAGGCAAGATCTCAACGGGCTGAAAGCTTTATTTTAGCTACTAATGTTCTTGATTCTCAGGCTTTGAGTCCCGACCAGATGTTGGCTGAATATAAGGCTCAACAAGTCATCGAGCGCGGCTTTCGCTTTCTTAAAAACCCTTTCTTTTTGGCCTCTGCTCTTTTTCTCAAGAATCCTCAACGCATTATGGCTTTGATGATGATTATGGTTGTCTCTTTATTGGTTTACACTTTGGTACAACGTCGCCTACGACTGGCTTTGGCTGCTTCCCATCAGACCATTCCTAATCAAAAAGACATATCTACCTCTACTCCCACTCTGCGTTGGGTCTTTCAGTCTTTTCTGTTTATCCGTTGGTTAGAGATTGATGGTATTCAGGCTATCGTTAATTTGACCTCTAACCACAAACATATTCTTTCTTTTCTTGGCTCTTCCTGTCAAAAATACTACTTTATCTCTTGAACTACCTGCGGAATGTGGGGTAAAGGTAGCGATCCTAACAGAATTCTTTGGCAATTCTTTCTAAAGTTTTGGCAATTTACTTCCCATGCTACCTTTTAGTACACAAGTTGCTGTCCATTATAATTTTCTATGCTACAGTAAACAAGGTGTAACAATTTGTTAAGTAAGCTTGACATTTTTAACTCAAAGTCCATTGCTGCAATTAAAATTGCCTACCCTATGAGCCTTAGTACTTTATCTATCTCATCTTTAGAGTCCTCAGCGATCGCCTTTTTTCGTCATAGTGTCGGATTCTGGCATTCTCAGCGACGTTATTACACCCTGAATCCCAAAATAGAAACCCAAACCGTAGAAAGCTTTATTCAAATTCAGTACTTAGAAGCCGGCTGTTCGGAATTACAGCATTTAGCCACCCTACACGAACTAGACGATGAACAAGCTTTGCTCGGCGGAACCTATGTCACCTGGGAAAGTGACTATACAGGAACTATTCGCAAACCTTCGGTCGGTTCTACCCTGTTTGGGATTAAAGACAATATTCTTTACCGCGATCGCGGCTTTGCAACGCCGAAACCCGTAACAGCGATCTACAATTTTACCAACCCCCAAACCATGCTCCTGAAAACAGAATATAGTGGCTCCGTTTTTGAAGAAGAACTCAAATTGATCGGCGACCAATACCGTACCCGCCAAACCCTTATTTCCCGTGCCGGTCAAGAACAAATGATTGGGCAATATCTAGAAAAACGCATTAGCGGAGTTAGCTAACTTTTTTAAACTGGCTTTCTTTGCCCCTCGTTGAACCGATCAAAATTGTGATATGACTTAGGCAAAATCAACACCAAAATAGTGAGGTTGACCATGACCCCTGACCAACTGTTAATGCTAATCGTTTTATTAGTTCCGGGTATCTTGCTTTCTGCCCTCGTCATGGGAAGTTTTGCCAAGGGAGGCTAATTCTCCTCCAATTTCCCCAAACGATAAAGGGGAGTTCAAATCTCCCCCTCGTGTCTTTGCTGCAATAACACAGTGAACTTAATTTGCAGAACCACCGGCGGCCTGCAAACGTGCCCTTGCCTTTTTAACAGACTGAGCCATTTGTAATTGTTTCGGTTTATCGCCACTGCGACCTGCCTCTTCAAACTTGGCTTGGGCTGCGCTGTATTCTGTCCGCGCCTTTTCTTGATCGATATTGTCTCCAATTTCTGCTGCATTGACGAGCACCTTGACTTCGTTGTTCTCAACTTCAGCAAAGCCACCCATAACAGCAATATTTTTCCAGTCTTTGCCTGGACGAACTCGCATCACACCAATATCTAACGCTGTTAGTAAAGGGGCGTGATTACTAAGAATTCCTAACTGTCCGGTAGTACTAGGTAGGATCACCTCTTGCACTACCTCGTCCCAAACCACTTTATCGGGGGCAATAACCCGTACTGTTAACGTCATTTTTCTATTAATGGATAATTGATAATTAACAATTAATAATTGATGAGCGATAATTGATAATTAACGAATGGATTTCTGACCATAACAAGAGTCCGACATAAACCCTATTTTTGTCAAATCAACTGTCAACTATCAACTATCAACTATCAACTATCAATTCAATCTAGCCTTTGAGTTTTTCAGCTTTGGCCTTAACTTCATCGATATTGCCAACCATATAGAAAGCCTGTTCAGGCAGACTATCTAATTCGCCAGCAAGAATCGATTTAAAACCATTGATCGTATCTGCCAAGGTGACATATTTACCAGGAGAACCGGTGAATACTTCCGCGACAAAGAAAGGTTGAGAAAGGAACCGTTCAATTTTCCGGGCCCGATCAACCGTTAAACGGTCTTCTTCAGACAATTCATCCAATCCTAAGATGGCGATGATATCCTGTAATTCCTTATAACGTTGCAGCGTAGATTGTACTGCACGAGCAATACCATAGTGCTCCCCTCCAACAATGCTGGGCTGAAGCATTGTACTGGTAGAATCTAGGGGATCAACGGCTGGATAGATCCCTTTGGCCGCTAAACCACGAGATAGCACTGTTGTTCCGTCTAGGTGAGCAAAGGTGGTGGCAGGAGCCGGATCAGTTAAGTCATCTGCTGGTACATAGACCGCTTGAATGGAGGTAATGGAACCTTCTTTCGTGGAGGTAATCCGCTCTTGTAAATCGCCAACGTCTGTACCCAGGGTGGGTTGGTATCCTACCGCAGAGGGCATCCGTCCTAATAGCGCAGATACTTCAGAACCCGCTTGTACAAAACGGAAAATATTATCAATGAAGAGTAATACGTCCTGTTTATTCACATCACGGAAATACTCTGCCATTGTTAGAGCCGATAAACCAACCCGCATTCTGGCTCCGGGGGGTTCGTTCATCTGACCATAAACGAGGGCAATTTTCGATTCTTCAGGATTTTCAGCGTTGATTACCTTGGATTCGATCATTTCGTTGTAGAGGTCATTTCCTTCACGGGTACGTTCCCCTACACCTCCAAATACCGAGACACCACCATGTTGAATGGCAATGTTATTGATCAATTCCATCATGATGACGGTTTTGCCCACACCTGCACCACCAAAGAGACCGATTTTGCCACCTTGACGATAGGGAGTTAACAGGTCAATTACCTTGATACCAGTTTCAAAAACTTTGGGTTTGGTTTCTAGATCTGTGAGTTTGGGAGCGGGGCGATGAATCGGGAAAGTTTCCGTGACATTCACAGGGCCCTTTTCATCAACGGGTTCACCGAGAACGTTGAAAATTCTGCCTAAAGTGGCTTTACCGACAGGAACGTTAATTGGTGCACCAGTGTCAACAATATCCATGCCTCGTACTAATCCGTCTGTAGTACTCATCGCTACGGCACGAACTTGATTGTCCCCTAAAAGCTGTTGTACTTCACAGGTGACGGAAACAGTCTGACCGGCGGAATTCTGGCCTTCAACTTTGAGGGCGTTATAAATGCGGGGCAGTTTACCACTGGGGAACCGGGCATCGACGACGGGCCCAATAATACGAGTAATTTTGCCAACGTTAGTTGCTTCTTGTACGGCTACCATGCTGATTGTCTAGGGAATTTACTTAAAATTAGACTACAGGACAACTGTTAAGTTTTAATGAAATTTGCCATCTAATAGATTACCATCTCTGGGGATCGGGATAGCGGTTAATCCTTGATTGTGAATAGTTAAGGTTATTAATCAAGACCACAATGACTTGATGGCTTAGGGATACAGCGCGATCGCTGTCGTTGAGACCCGACGGAAACCAAAATAAGTTAAGGTTGAAAAAACCTGCCTAGCAATCGTTCTAGCTTCCCTTTTCTGACCAAGGCCCATCCTGCGCGACGAGGACAATGGTGATATTGTCAGACCCACCTGCATTTTTGGCTTCTTCAATTAATTCGGCAGCGAGATCAGGGTGGGCTTTATCTAATTGTAAAATTTCAGCGATACTCTCATCGGAAACTTCTTCTGTTAAACCGTCGCTACAGAGCAAGAAAGTATCCTGGGGCTGAACCTCTAGGGGCGCAACTTCAACCTGATGCAGATCTCGTCTTCCTAAACATTGGAAAAGAACGTGCCGCCAGGGATGCACTTTAGCCTGTTCTCGATCAATATCTCCCATTTCCAAGGCCCTAGCAACCCAGGTGTGATCCTTTGTGACCTGGAAGAGTTTTTGATTCCGAAAACAATAGAGTCGAGAATCACCAACGTGGGCCCGCCAAGCACCATCGTGCCGAAAAGTAATCATCACAGCGGTTGTACCCATATCTCCCCGTTCAGGATGTTCTTCTTGATCAGCAATAATGGCCTTGTTAGCACTTAACAAAGCAGCTTCTAATAGTTCGGGGGAGGGAGTCTCTGATTCCCAATGCTCCTCTAAATAATCCTTAATAAATTCGGTGGCAATCTGACTGGCTTCCTGTCCCCCAGCATGACCGCCCATTCCATCCGCAACAATTAAAAAACGGGCTTCTGGCTCGTCAATATAAAAACTGTCCTGGTTAACAGAACGAACGAGTCCAACATCCGTCTGCCCGGTGAAACGACGGATGATCTTGGGTGAATTCACTTCCAACACTTGCTCAAATTAGGATTTTATTAGGGTGATTAGGCTCTAAAACATTCGGTCTTGACGTTCTATTCGTCTCATTAACTGCCAGAACGCCCAACCAGGCACTATTGCTATTAATAACACAACAACAGCAATCATGACATAGTGGTTTACAAACAATAGGGTTGCTGAAATCAGCAGGGTTGCAATCATAACCGTATAGTTGGTGCTTAATTGCATGGTGCTAATACGTCGCAGCAGACGTTCAGATTCACTAGAACGAACCCGAATGCGGAGATCACCTCGATCTAGTTTTTCAATGGTGTCTTCAATGCGTCGTGGTAGGCCAAAAGCCGTGCTACTGACTTGAACAGCTTGTCGTCCTAGCTCATCCATAAAGCTATTGGGGGAAGGGCCATTGGCATTGTTCATAATTTGTAGGGCAAAGGGTTGGGCAACCGCCATAAAATTAAAATCTGGGTCTAATCCTTTCCCGACTCCTTCGAGGGTAGAAAAGGCACGCATGACAAAGGTAAAGGTAGCTGGGAAACGAAAGGGTTGGCCATAGGCAATGTCGTAGAGATCCTCGCTGATTTGAGTGATGGATTGTTCCTCAAAGGGTTTATCCATGAAGTTATCCAGCAAAAACTGAATGGAGCGGCGAATGGGCCCCATGTCTTCTGATCGCACTAAGGCTCCTAGACCGACTAAGGACTCCATGATGCGATCGGCATTTTTTTCAGCGACCCCAAACAGGGTATCCATTAATTTTGTCTTAGTTTCAGGGGTAATCTCGCCCATCATGCCAAAGTCATAAAAAATCAGTGCCCCTTCCTCTGGACTCACGGCTAAGTTACCAGGGTGGGGATCGGCATGAAAAAAGCCACTGTTGAGGAGTTGATGGAGATAGGCCCTGGCTCCCAATTGGGCTAAGGTTTTACGGTCTAAGCCGGCCGCTTCTAAGGACTCGTAATGACTGATTTTAATGCCAGGTAAGTATTCTAATGTCAGAATTCGACTGGCGGTATATCGCCAATAAACCCTAGGCACTTTTACCCAATTTTCATTGCGAAAGTTACGACGAAAGGTATCGGCATTACGGCCTTCCCTCAGATAATCGGTTTCTTGCCAGAGGATTCGACAGCATTCTTCATAGATTCCTAGCCAATCGCGTCCTTTTCCCCATTTGGGGTGATTTTGGAAGTAATAGGCAATTTTTTTGAGGATGGCTAAATCGATCGTGAATAGTTTTTTTAATCCGGGACGTTGTACCTTGACCACCACTTCTTCGCCACTATGCAGTTGAGCTTTGTGGACTTGTCCTAAACTGGCGGCGGCGAGGGGAATGGGATCAAAGCTGTGAAAAAGGGTGTGTAGGGGTTTACCGAGTTCCTTTTCGATCAGGGCTGTGGTTTGTTCGTAACTAAAGGCTGGGACTTCATCTTGTAATTTGGAGAGTTCTGTAACGTATTCGGAGGGGAAGAGGTCGGAACGGGTAGAGAAAAGCTGACCGCATTTAATAAAGGTGGGCCCTAGGTTAAGTAAGCTTTCCCTAATCCAAATGGCTTGCTTTTGACGACGACGGGCTAATTTTTCTTCGCTATAGCCTCCTTCACGCTGATAACTCCATTGTTTACTGTTTAGCCAAAATTGGAATAGTAGGGTTAGAACAAACCGCCAAATGTCGAGGCGACGACGGGTGATGGAATAGTTTTCTTGATTCCAACGATATTGTTTTTCTGCTGCCAGGGAGGTTATACGTTTTGTTGACACAGTCGCAGAATGATAGGCAAGGGGTTGATCAACGTTACGAGATAGGGCAGACACAGGCTTTAGGGGATGAATTTTTTAGCAAGAAGGCGATCGCTGGGATGCGGTGATCGAGTCCGGCAATCTTTACAGTTAGTGCAGGAAGTCTTGGTACGGAGAATGAGGTTACGATTAGAGGATCGTTTCTCGGTAATTTTTCAATTCAGCTTTGAGACTGGCAATTTCGGCTCGTAATTTATCGAGGGTTTCTTGTAGGTCATCACTACTAACTAGACCATCCAGGGTGGCAATCATAGTACTACTCTGCTCTACCTCACGGGAGGCTCTTGCTTGCACTTCGACTATAAACTGACGGAGATGCTCCCGTTGCTCGGCATCAAACTTCCCCCATTCACTGAGGGCATTAGTCAAGTTGTCCTCAACTTTTTCCGTCAGAACTTCGGCAAAGGCTCGCCCTAAAAAAAAGGCATGAAGGACTGGATTCTGCATAACAGGAGACTTCTAAGTTTTTGTAACAAATTATAACGAAATTATAACTCGCTTCTAACCGGTTCTCATTAGATCGGGATGGATTGGGCTGGATTACTTTATGGGGCTGATGGCTTTTCGGGATTTGATCCAGGCCAATCGGGGCGGGGGGGAAAGGATTGTTCGGCGGGAATGGACTCTCCTTTGGCATTGACTGGTTGGGGCTGGCCAAAACGAATCGCGGCTCCAAAACCAATACCGGCAGAAAGGGCGATCGCACTAGTCATGAAGAGAAATTCGAGGAGCGATCGCAGAGACCGAAATTTTGATTGAGAACGGGCATTAGGTTTGGCAGTCATAGAAAAAATGGGTTTGAAACCCCGTCCTTCTAGGACGGCTTTACAAGGTGTTAGAATCGAGGTGCTGAATACGAAAACCAAGTGGTCGGCATCGCATCTTGAAAACTAGGCTTAGGGGGTTCTTGCTAGAAAGGCTTGGCAAGGTAAAAAGTCTAAGCAACAAGTACAAAAAGCATTTTGCTGAAACCATACTGTGGGACACACGGAATCGGGTTTCTGAAATGGGGTAAAAGTCTGTGGACTCTGTGTAAGACAGTACATGGTTTTTAAAACTGTGGTATGCGACGGTGAATGAAGCAGAAACCTAAATTGTGAGGTTTAGGAATCTTCGCCGTTCTACGGCGGAGAGGATGTCAAAGAAGACAGGGTAGTTCCCGCACCAGAAACGACAAGATTATCCTGAGAGTAGCCTAACTCCGTTGTCTTGCCAAGCCTTTCTCTCCAATAGCAGCAATTCTAAATTTGAAAACTAGGAAGAGTTGGCAGTGGGAAGAGGGTCAAACTGCTCAAGCATAAAATTAAGGAGGTGTTGCCAGGGCACTGGTATCGTCTGAGTAAATCCGCAAAAGGTTATAGTGTAAGGCTTAGAGGAAACGAAAAAATAATTAAAGATTGGACACAATCCCATTCTTATTATACTATTATTATTGTCATAATATCAAAGATAAGGGAAAAGAAAACAATGTCAACATTGAACAAAAGCTCGATGGAAGTCCTGAATAATCTAGGCTTATGCCCAGAGAAAGAAGAAGCCTTATTCCAGAAAAACTGTCCTCATTGCTAAGCGAAAAAGTAAAAATTCGGGTAGCAGCGTAAAATGGGACACCTTGCTCTGGGTCTTGCCTAGTGGAAATAGCTGTAAGGCTTACTCTATAGGACGAAAGCTAAAACCCTTTCAGGATAAGCTGTCCCGCCTTAAGTTGATACCCAAAAATTCATTTTCATTACCAAATCAAAGGTAACGGGGAACGTAAAATGTTTATCTGTCAGGAGTGTCGCTCCTATTTTGCTGAAACTCATGGTACGGTAATCGCAAGATTGAAAACTCCATTGAGTCAAATTATAAATGTATTAAAAGCTAGGATGGAGGGAATGGGGTTGAACGCCGCAGTTCGGGTACATGGCTATTCTAATCAAAATTTCCCCGCCGCAAGCGGGCGGGGTATGGAAGATGTTTTGCTCGTAAACCGACGGTTTCCAGTGCAACTTTAATTTTTTCGCTGCTTGCAGCGGGGAATTAAACCCAAGAGAGATTAAAGATATTCGTACCGACTTTTTGCATAAACTATCCACTCGGCTCATTCGTGAAAACCAAACGATTGTGCTAGAGGATTTAAACACATCGGGAATACTTAGGGCTTGCTGAAAAAAGCTGAAACCTTTACGGAGAAAAATAGTAGGCGAATTAAGAACCGCTAGAATGCACGAAAATAGGGTAGAATGCCTCAAAACCATTGCATTAAGAAGAGAGAAAGCAGATGTACCGAAAGCAACAGTACTCAATTGAAACACCAGAAAACTTGAAAAATCTGTTCGGCGGGCAGTTAGACGAAGAAAATCGTTGGATAGAAATGTCAAAAATGATTCTTTGGGAAGAATATGAGGAAGAATATGCAAAAAACTTCACAGAAAAAAAAGGAGCCCCAGCCAAATCATTTAGAATGGCATTAGGAGCATTAATTATCAAAGAAATTTCAGGAAAAAGTGACAGAGAAACAGTAGAACAAATAAAAGAGAACCCTTATTTACAGTACTTTATAGGAATGGAAAGCTATAGTAGCAAAGAAGCATTTAATGCGTCAATGATGGTTCATTTTCGTAAAAAAATAGGAATGGAATTAATAAATAAAATTAATAAAGAAATAGAAAAAAAAGCGACGGGTGTAGCGTCAGAAAAAAAAGAAAATGAAGGAAAGTTATTGTTAGATGCGACTTGTACACCAGCAGATATAAAATATCCAACGGATATAGGAATATTGAATGATGCCAGAGAAAAAACAGAAAAAATAATAGATAAGCTGTATGAAGAAATAAAAGAGAAAAGGAAAGAAAAGCCGAGGACTTATAGGGAAGTGGCAAGAAAAGAGTACTTAGCCATAGCAAAAAAACGTCGTGTGTCAAAAAAAGAAAGAAGAAAAGGAACAAAAAAACAACTAGGATATATAAAAAGAAACTTGTCTGATATAGAAAAAATGATAGAAGAGGGAGCAAAGTTAGAAAAACTAACGAAAAAAGAGCAAGAAGAGCTTGTAACGATAGGAAAAGTGTATGAGCAACAGTTAGAAATGTATGAAAAAAAGACAAATAAAGTAGAAAACAGAATTGTGAGTGTAAGCCAACCTCACGTGCGTCCAATAGTGCGTGGAAAAGCGGGAAAAGCAGTAGAGTTTGGAGCTAAAATATCGGCAAGTAATGTGAATGGCTTTGTCTTCTTAGACAAATTAAGTTGGGATAATTACAACGAATCGGGAGATTTACAAGCGCGAATAGAAGAATATAAAAGGGAAACAGGATGTTATCCGGAATCGGTTCATGTGGATAAAATCTATCGAACAAAAGCGAATCGAGCTTATTGTAAAGAAAGGGATATAAGAATGAGTGGTCCCCGATTGGGAAGACCGCCGAAAGAGGTGAGCAAAGAAAAAAAGAAAGAGGCACGCTCAGATGAAAGAGTGCGTAATGCCATTGAGGGTAAATTCGGACAGGGAAAGAGGAAATTTAGTCTTGGTCGAGTGATGGCCAAACTACCTGAGACCTCGGAAACGGTAATTGCGATGAACTTTTTGGTAATGAATCTTTCTACTCTACTTCAGAAGACAAAAAGTAAAAAGTTGTAGAGTCGTTTTTCTTGTGAAAAATGGTGTTAATTTTCCTCTCTTTTGTGAGGAGTAATTTGTGTTGACCTTTTTAGACAGAAAGGAACAATAGATTAAACAAAATCTGTATTTTGATTTGTTTCCATAAGGATAAGTTATCTATGCTTTTTCAGTCCATACTTCCCTAACCCACATTTCTTTCGTTTTTTGACTTTTTCAGCAAGCCCTACTTAAAAATCGCAAGTTATCTCGCGCTATTTCCGATTTAGGTTGGCGTAGTTTTAGGACTATGTTAGAAGCTAAGTCGGAAATGTATGGGCGTGATTTTAGGGTAATTTCTCGTTGGGAACCGACTTCACAACGCTGTTCAAGTTGTGGCCAAATTGGCGGAAAAAAAGAACTTTCTGTCAGGGAATGGACTTGTCTTTTTTGTGGGAAAACCCACGATAGAGATGTAAACGCCGCTAGAAACATCAAGGTCGCGGGAGGGCTTTCCGAGACTCAAAACGGACATGGAGGACGGCGTAAATCTAGTTTGCTAGTTGCTTCCGATGAAGTGTCAACCCACCTATTGCCTATTCAACTTAGTTTGTTTAGGTAGATAGGAATCTCCGTCGCTTCAGCGCGGTGAGGATGTCAACAAGTTTGCAAGAAACCTTGTTTTTATGCTTCGAGTGTTTTCCTCAAAACCCCTGAGAGGATTATGGCATTGACTTTCATTATGGCGTTGTGTTTGTTGGTGTACAGCTTGGGGCAACGTAAACTGAGACAGGCTCTGGCAGAGCAGGAGGAGACTGTGCCTAATCAGTTGGGAAAGCCGACTCAACCTCCGACTCTGCGTTGGATTTTTCAGACTTTGAGGGGGATTCATTGGGTTGTACTGGATAATTGTTCCCAAATTATCAATCTCACGCTTGAGCGAGAGAGGCTTTTCGGCTTTTTTGGGGCTACTACTTGTCAGTATTATCTTTTGTCATAGGTGCTTTTCTTATTTTCTTTGTTCTTCTTTTATGTACGGAATGTGGGTTTTAAGCATTTTCAAAAAGTTAAGCTCCAACCCGTTCAGAGTATAGCACTAGCTATCGATTTTCTTATATCAGCCAGTTTCGGACATAACGGCACTCTTTGGTATCGGATGTCCGATTTTCTTTTCTCCACTTACCCCCCTCGAGAACTTCCCACTGTCTAGTCATGAAAAGCAAGCTAAAAAACGGTTTCGCATATTATCAAAGTTCATAAATCCATAAGCTTGACGCTTGATTAGTTTAAGATAATTATTAATTCCTCAAAATTAATGCTCTCCAGAAAAAGCTTGATCTAATCAATTAAACCCCTCGAAATCCCATAAACATTTCCATTGCTTCACGGGGATTAATTTTTTCTAGCCTTGGAGTTTTATTAATTTGTGTTCGGTTGCCAATCAAACTTAAAATAAAGCCAATTAATAAAAAAATACCACCACAATATTGAGCAAAGGTGGGGATTTCTCTTAAAATCAAATAGGCCATAAAAATAGCCAGCATTGGGTTCAATAAATTGGCCATATTGAGTTCGGTAGAAGTTGCATTTTTTAGACCTGCTAACCAGCAAAGTTTACCCATAACGACAATCACGGCAGCATACAACAACATCCATTGCCAAAGAAAAGGGGATAACACATCCATAAAATGTTCTGGCCCGTATAGAATATTGGCTAATATAAAGAAAAGGATCGTGCCTAAAATATTTCTATAAATGGAGAAAATACCTAAGGGAATCGTTTGTAACTGCAATTTATTAGTAACACTAGAAATCGCACCAATCACAGCAGCGATCGCCACTAAAAGTTCTCCCGTTCCAATCTGAAAACCCGCGATCGCCGGATTTTGACCTAAACTTCCTAATAAAACCGTAACCACAATTCCAGCAAAGGAAATGAGAGACCCTGCCACTGTCCAATGATCAAGGCGAATTCCCAAAAACCAAACACTCAAAGCGAGGATTAAGAGGGGTTCAAGACGGCCAATTAAAACCACGTTAGTCACGTTTGCTTGTCCCAGGGCAGTAAACATTAATGCCGGAGCAATGCCCCCTGATAAAATACCTGTAACCGTTAAGCCAATCCAATCTTTACGAGGGATAGTTTTCAGTTTTTCGAGTTTCCAATCTTGATGAAAGATGAGAGACATTAATCCCAAAGCACAAAGATTTCCCACAAATAAAACATTGCAAAGGGAAATAGGATTTCTGCCATCAATCAAATGAGCTTGGCCAATTTCAACAATTTTACGGGTGAGGGAATTCGACGCTGCAAAGATCAAAACAGCAATACCAAGATAGGCTGGGTTGGGAAATTGCTTCAGAAATTCCTCTAGATGATTAGCAAATTTCATGATTTTTAATTTTTACCATCTCAAATAACAGATTTATTTAAATTGTAGACAGGTTTTATTAGTAGAATCACATTGATAAATATAATGCTCTTGCCAATGGAGCGGAATTTCTAATAAATCCCTAGAGCCGGTTATTCCTTGACCGATAAACAATAGTAAGGCAAAACAATTGAGAATAATATGGACAGTGCGCCAACGGTTTTGGCGATCTTGATAAATATCCTGAATAATTGCAACGGAAAAAACCATCAATAAAGCGGCAATCATGCCATAGTAAAAATGGGAAACAAACCATTCATTGTTTCGTCGATAAATCTCTGGCTGACTCCCTAAGAGAACGAGTCCCATTCCTGTTAGTGTAGCAAAAATGCCTCTTCCCAGTTTAGCTTTTGACTTAAACAAGAAGACAAAGGCAGTAATCGTTAATAGCAGAATAATGGTAACTCCCAAAACTCGCAGAGGTTCCGTTGTAAAAAGATCATGACTCCACATTTTGGAGAAGATGCCATAGGTCATACCGAGTAAAGCCACACCAACGACTGAACTGCTCAATAATTTACCGATCGCCACATGTTCGGAACCAACCATCGGCGGAATTTTACTTTTTTGACCCTCTTTAGTTTGCAAACGACGTTGACGAGTGAGAATCGCCCGATTGACCACAATCCCGATTAAAGGAAAGACCACTACAATAGCGATCGCCGGATGTAATAACGCCAAGATATCTTGCAATTCCATCTTAAAAATCCTTTAACTTATAACTAGGAGAAAATCAAACTAAATTTCCATTAATTTGCCACAAAAAGAGATAGCAAAATAGCGATCGCGTCAGTGGGTTCGTAGCGTTGAGTATAATCCACATTAATATAAGCTAGAGCAATATGACCCCGGCGATCGATGATAAAAGTGGCAGGAATTGGAAGTAGCCAATCGTCAGTCCCATTGTAATCAGGAAGGGCATGACCTAATTCGGTATAAAGTGACCGAAGAGAATCAGGAACCTCAAAAACAAGGCCATAATCACGGGCAATTTGACAGTTACGATCACTGAGAAGATCAAAGGTAATTGTATTTTTAAGGGCCGTTTTTTGGGAGGCCTCGGCAGTTTGAGGAGAAATCCCTAAAATTGAGCTTTCTAAGGCCTGAATTTTGACTAATAGTCCTTGATAGGCTCGCAATTCTAGATTGCAATAGGGACACCAATGACCAAAATAAAAGTTGAGAAGAACGGCTCCTTGATTTAACTGTTCAGAGAGACAGATCGATTGGCCTCTGGTATTGGAGAGGACAAAATCAGGGGCTTTATCCTCAACTCTTAAGATTCTTCGATTTTGAAAATCTCTGGCTAAATTCTGAGTTGCCTCTTGTAGGATCGCCACTTTTTCCGAAGGAAATTTTTTCCTAAATTCCCGTTGAAATTTATAAAGTTCAAGTTGTAAATTCACAAAACTTCCCGATAAAAGTTGGAAAATTTCCCCCTAAATTATCTTTGCAAAGGGGGATTTGTGACCAATAATATTGCAGGGAAAATTATTTAACTTCGTCGGCTGGAAACTTCACAACCTTTCCTTTTTTGACGGCAACAACCACATCATAGGTGGCACAATAGGAAAAGGTGACATCATTAGCTTTGTTGTAAAGATTAACGACCATTCCAGCACCACCAGGTTGTACCCCAAGCGGCTCTAAATCACCAAAGAAAAAGCGTCGTAATTGATCGCCATTGCCAATTTGTCCTTTATTTTTAGTGACGATTTCAATCTTTTCCTGAGCCGTCATCCCCGGAGTTCCCATTTCCATCGCGGCCACTGAGTTTTGAAATTGGGGAATAAAGCTATGAATGGCCACATCTCCCACGCTGATCATGGTCGCGATCGCGAAAGGTGCGAGTAAAGGACTGAGAGATTTGAGTTTTAACATCTTCGTGGTTGGGGTGAGAGCGGTTGATGAGATCATCATCATCTATTTCACTTTCGTTGAGAAGCAGGCAAAATAGAATAAGGTATATGCCATTTTGGAATAGGGACTTATGGATCGCATTGCCTGTATGCAGAGTTTTGTTCGGGCGATTGAAATGAATAGTTTTTCTGCCGTAGCGCGGGAACAACAGACAACCCAACCCACCATTAGTAAACAAATTGCTGCTTTAGAAAAATATTTAGGAGTACAATTACTGACTCGTTCTACCACTAATTTAAGCTTAACAGAGGAGGGAACAAAGTACTATCAATACTGTCAGCAAATTTTGGAAACCGTGGCGGAGGCAGAGGCCAGTTTAACCGGAAAAGAACGAGCAACGGGTATTTTGCGCTTGGGTTGTCCCGTGCTGTTTGGACAAATGCAGATTGTTCCTCGCCTAAAAGCCTTTATGAGTCGCTATCCTGATGTCAAGGTGGATCTGATGATGGCAGATTATTTTGTAGATATTGTTCAGGAAGGTTTAGATCTCTTAATTCGCATTGGTAATCGCCAGGATAATGCTTTGATCAGCGATCGCATCGGTACAACACGTCGAGTCACAGTGGCCACCACTGGTTATTTTGAGCAAGCAGGTGAACCCCAAACTCCCGAAGATTTAGTTCACCATAATTGCATCGTTTATACTCGTCTGGCAACGGTGAATGAGTGGCATTTTCAGACCAAAGAAGGACTGATTAAGGTGCTAGTGAAAGGCTGTTTTCAAACCAATAGTTCGGTTGCCATTCGTGCAGCAGTATTGTCGGGTTTAGGAATTGCGATCGCGCCGGTTTGGATGTTTGGCGATGAAATTTATCGAGGCGACCTTGAAGTTGTACTACAAGATTATCAACCTACACCTTTACCTAGGGCTTGCTGAAAAAAGCTGAAACCTTTACGGAGAAAAATAGTAGGCGAATTAAGAACCGCTAGAATGCACGAAAATAGGGTAGAATGCCTCAAAACCATTGCATTAAGAAGAGAGAAAGCAGATGTACCGAAAGCAACAGTACTCAATTGAAACACCAGAAAACTTGAAAAATCTGTTCGGCGGGCAGTTAGACGAAGAAAATCGTTGGATAGAAATGTCAAAAATGATTCTTTGGGAAGAATATGAGGAAGAATATGCAAAAAACTTCACAGAAAAAAAAGGAGCCCCAGCCAAATCATTTAGAATGGCATTAGGAGCATTAATTATCAAAGAAATTTCAGGAAAAAGTGACAGAGAAACAGTAGAACAAATAAAAGAGAACCCTTATTTACAGTACTTTATAGGAATGGAAAGCTATAGTAGCAAAGAAGCATTTAATGCGTCAATGATGGTTCATTTTCGTAAAAAAATAGGAATGGAATTAATAAATAAAATTAATAAAGAAATAGAAAAAAAAGCGACGGGTGTAGCGTCAGAAAAAAAAGAAAATGAAGGAAAGTTATTGTTAGATGCGACTTGTACACCAGCAGATATAAAATATCCAACGGATATAGGAATATTGAATGATGCCAGAGAAAAAACAGAAAAAATAATAGATAAGCTGTATGAAGAAATAAAAGAGAAAAGGAAAGAAAAGCCGAGGACTTATAGGGAAGTGGCAAGAAAAGAGTACTTAGCCATAGCAAAAAAACGTCGTGTGTCAAAAAAAGAAAGAAGAAAAGGAACAAAAAAACAACTAGGATATATAAAAAGAAACTTGTCTCATATAGAAAAAATGATAGAAGAGGGAGCAAAGTTAGAAAAACTAACGAAAAAAGAGCAAGAAGAGCTTGTAACGATAGGAAAAGTGTATGAGCAACAGTTAGAAATGTATGAAAAAAAGACAAATAAAGTAGAAAACAGAATTGTGAGTGTAAGCCAACCTCACGTGCGTCCAATAGTGCGTGGAAAAGCGGGAAAAGCAGTAGAGTTTGGAGCTAAAATATCGGCAAGTAATGTGAATGGCTTTGTCTTCTTAGACAAATTAAGTTGGGATAATTACAACGAATCGGGAGATTTACAAGCGCGAATAGAAGAATATAAAAGGGAAACAGGATGTTATCCGGAATCGGTTCATGTGGATAAAATCTATCGAACAAAAGCGAATCGAGCTTATTGTAAAGAAAGGGATATAAGAATGAGTGGTCCCCGATTGGGAAGACCGCCGAAAGAGGTGAGCAAAGAAAAAAAGAAAGAGGCACGCTCAGATGAAAGAGTGCGTAATGCCATTGAGGGTAAATTCGGACAGGGAAAGAGGAAATTTAGTCTTGGTCGAGTGATGGCCAAACTACCTGAGACCTCGGAAACGGTAATTGCGATGAACTTTTTGGTAATGAATCTTTCTACTCTACTTCAGAAGACAAAAAGTAAAAAGTTGTAGAGTCGTTTTTCTTGTGAAAAATGGTGTTAATTTTCCTCTCTTTTGTGAGGAGTGATTTGTGTTGACCTTTTTAGACAGAAAGGAACAATAGATTAAACAAAATCTGTATTTTGATTTGTTTCCATAAGGATAAGTTATCTATGCTTTTTCAGTCCATACTTCCCTAACCCACATTTCTTTCGTTTTTTGACTTTTTCAGCAAGCCCTACCTATTCATGCAGTTTATCGTCGCAGCCGTTTTTATCCTGCTAAAATCACATCTTTTATTGATTTTTTATCAGAAGAGTTTAAACTTGATCCTTGGGTTTCTAGTTACGGCACAATTGTATTTAATTAAGTTCATCAAATTAGTCGATTTAATCCAGAAGTGTTGAACGTCGAAAAAGGTGAATAAAATCAGCGTCTTGCTTTCAGCCTTTTTTCTTCATTATAGCTCTCCTTCTCTGGCACAAGAGAGATATTTGAGTAGAGTTGCTTATTGACGGAAGACACAGTATGATGAGCACAATTGCCAATCCCCCTCTTAGAGCAGTCCCTTTGTTCTAGTCTATCCGGCTATCTTTGAGCAATCATTAAACTTTGTCAATATTATGAAAAATATTACAACCCTGAACACCTTGGCCAACCACAAATTACCCTTAGCCTTATTATTCTTGATTGCGCTCAGTTCTGTTGGTAGTGGATTTTTAACTTTTAAACTAGGAGAAGAAGCGATCAAAGGAGTCGCTCAACCCGAAGTCAATCCAACTCAAAAACTGATTGATAAACCAGCTGTTAAAGCAGGAGAAAGTCGGCCTCAAGTTGCTTTTCAGCCCTTAAATATTAGTAAAGTTACGAAGGAAGTTAAAGCCTACATCGCCTCTCAACAAAAAACTACTAAGGCCAATGTTAAAGATTCCGCCCAGTCTAAGAATGCTAAAGCTAAAACCGAAAAAACCAAGTCATCAACCGCTACAGCTCAATCCCCTTCGACTGAGGGTCAGTCATCTGCAAAAAAAAACTAACGGATCAGTCCCTTAATGATGCTTTTCCCCTAACCACCCAATCCCAGGGAGTTAAACTGGTCATTGAACGGGCCCAATCCCAGGAAAGCTCTCTCATTCTTTCTGTGAAGTTGATGAATACGGGGAACAAACCTGTTGAATTTCTCTATAGCTTTTTGGAAGTCAAGGATAGCAATGGTCAATCTCTTAATGCGATCGCCGAAGATTTACCAGACACTTTACCGGCTGGTGGCAAACCCTATAGGGGGACAATTCAAATTCCTGCTAGTGTAATCACCGATAGTGATTTTATTTCGTTAAAATTATCGGATTATCCTCAACAAAAAGTGACCCTCGGTTTTGACAAAATTCCTATCGGTCAATAACTACTTCAAAATTTATGCTTGCGTCTTTTTTGCCGCCTTGGTATCTACGACAAGGTTTTGCGATGACCTTGTACTCAGCTTGGTATGCGAGTCGGACTTGGGAAAAAACGGTAATTGAAGCCGAACCGCCTTATCAATCCCGTATCTTTTGGGGTGCGGGGGGAGTGCCGATCTATGGTCAAATTGCCATTCCTCCCCAGGCGAAAGCAACCTTAGTGGCAACCTATGGGATTACCGGCGATCTAGACAATCAATGGTTTTTACGTTTATTGGGCAGAAAAGCCTATGCTCAAGGCTATGCAGTAGTTTTATTTGATTGGCGAGGCCATGGGAAAACAGCAGAATTATCGCCAACCCTAACTTCCGATGGCCTGTATGAAGGGGAGGATTTTGTGCGAATTGCTTCCCAGGCAAAGGCTCTTGGTTGTCCTACCCCTCTTTGGTTAGCGGGTTATTCTCTAGGAGGACAATTAGCCCTCTGGGGGGTCAAAATGGCTCAAACGGTGCAGACCTGGGGAAGAGATCTCAATTTAGAGGCAACCGATATTGGGGGGGGAGCGGTAATTTGTCCGAGCTTGGATTCAGAGCGATCGCTGCGCTATTTAATGGCCCATCCCTTGGGTAAATATGTGGAAAAGGCTATTACTAAAGAGTTAAATAAGTTAGCTTGGAAATTGCATCAATATCATCCCCAGGACATTGATCCTGATGCTATTCAACGAGCCACTAGTATCTGGGGCTTTGATCAAGAATTAGTCATTCCTCGCCTCGGTTTTGCTACTGTTTCAGATTATTATGCTGCCAGTAGTGCCTTACCCCTATTATCCCAACTGCGTAAACCCACTCTCATTCTCTACGCAGCCGATGATCCTCTCTTTGACCCGGCCTTAGTGACAGAGCTACAAGATTTAAGCGCAGACAATCCCCACATTGAACTAGCGTTAACTCGCTTTGGTGGCCATGTCGGTTATATCAGTGGTCAAAAAGGTCAACAGCTATCAGGAGACAGCGATCGCTGGTGGGCCTTAAATCGTCTTTTAGATTGGTTTAATCAGCAATCGGCTACCCTTCAGACTGTTAGTGCTCGACCTTTAACAGTGTTTTAAGCTTTTTTGCTAGTTCTGGTTTCTAGGCACTGGCGTAGTCTGATCAAAGCCGAAAAAATCTATGGTGTAAGGCTTGGAGGAAATGGAAAAATAGTTCTAGTTCCGCAGAAGTTTGTGGGGAGTAGAAAGTAGAGGATAGCGACCATTGAGAGTTGTGAGTTAGCCAAACCTAGTAATTTATAGCCTTTCTCCATTGACCCAGGGAATATTTCTGGATGTTTATTGGATTAAAATAATTAGCGATCGCATTCCTTGGTTTTTAATAAACGCGATCGCAATGAGACAATTTTTCTATTCTTAATCTAACTCGATCTGAACCCAAATACTCCGAAAGTATTTTTCTGGATTCTCACTATCTTTAATGTCCTTACACTCTTGACCATCTACCCGTCGAATTGTACCGTCATCACTTAAAATCTGAAAGTGATCGCTGAGGTGGGGATAAAATAAAACGGATTCTGGACGAAAATCGGTAGGAAGAGTTAAATCAATGAGTTCAGGATTTTCGTTAGGGTTGCCAGACCATAAATATAGGGCAAAGCGATCGCCGCCCCCCACTTCACCAGCAATAATAATATAGGCTTTAATGACTGACCAATACTCAATACTACGGACTCCAAATCCGTTTAAGTCTAATAAAATAGGCTCACCAAATTGCGCTTTAGTGTCGGTTTGAGTCACTAATGCTAAGGGATTTTTGAGGGGAACTAACAAAGCTTTATTGTCAGGAAGCGGACTACGAAAACCGATTAACAAGTCTCCTTCAGGGGTTGTAGTTAAACCTTCAATATTTAAACCTCCTTCTTTTGGGGCAATTTTTTCTGCTATTTTAAGATTAAATTGATTGAATAGAGGATTTTCTAAAATATCGGGTAAAACCAATTTCTGGTAAGGTCGCCCCGTAACCTCTAAAATTGCATCATTGTCAAAAAATTGAACAGCAAAGAACTGATGACGTTTTTCTTTGAAATTTCCTCTTTTACTCCGTCCATGGGAGGTAATCCAATAGGAAAAATCACCAAGAGTTGTCACCCCTTCAATATCAATTTCTTCGTCATCTTGAGGAGAAAAATGTTCATTAATGTTCACACTTTCAATAACTTTACCAGACTGATGAGAATCATACGATCTTAGTATATTATCTTCATCGTTCCCGACAAAAAAACGATCTTCTCCAAAAGGTACAGCCGCCGATGCGTCACAAATCCCAAAGTGTTTAAGGGGGTCAGCAGAAACAATGGAAAATTTTAAGCTAATCATGATTTAGGTTCCTCCTAATGGTTAGTAGAAAAGTCTTAATTTATCCAGACTAAAACAATAGCAATGGTAGCGGGTAAGGTTTGTAGAAACAAGGTTTTGATATTTCGAGGTTGGGTTGGGTCTTTGCTGGGAAGGGTTAAGGCTCCAAATATCCCTGCGATCGCCACACAAATCAGAAAAAAGAGTCGTAATTCAAAAGCATTTTCCTTGGCAAAAACTGACCAAAAGAGTCCTGCGGCAATAAAGCTGTTGTAAATTCCTGCGTTTTTGGCGATCGGGGCAGTTTTAATAGCATCTTCAGGGGAAAAGCCAAATAGTTCTTCTAACAGGCAAGTAGTGAAGAAAATCTCTCCCACTGCAAAACCAAAATGAATTAAGCCATTAAAAATGATCACGATTTGTGTTAGTAATGTCATTGAAATTAACTCCTATTCGATAGTAATAGTAATAGTAAAAGTTAAGTCTTTTAGAGGTTGGTTCTGAGAATTAAAAGGTTGCAAAGTAACAGGGCGATCTTTGCCTGGGTTACGAAAGGTTTGAGTAAATGTCCAAGTATTTGCTACGTCAGTCAGTTCGGCGATCGCAAAGGGGCCACCAGGGCCAATCGTCGCTTTAATTTTTGTTACTTCAGGTTTAGCCGTGCCAGAAAAAGTGACAGGTGTATTAAGCGAAAAAAGTTGTCCCGACGTAGGTTGATCCAATTTCAACACTGACTCGCTATTCGTTTTTAATTTTGCAAATCGTTTAGGGGCTTCTGATTGAATTTTAGCTAAAGCTTCGCCAATTCAAAAATGCTGATTTAGGCTAACTCTTCAGTTAAGATACGTCGAATAATTTCAGTGACAGCTACGGCCAAATTTGTATCTCGGCCATCAAAATTACCAGAAGACATAGGAGTTGGACACCTCAAAGTAAAGGCAAAAGTTCTTAATTTACCTGGTGTAAAACGGCGATCAACAAATTTCACAAAAGCGGTATAGGTCATTGAACCAGAAGTTGCTGATATACATTGGTGTCAACTTAAGCCAAAAGCCTTGCTAAATAAGGATCGTAGGATGGATTATGCGATGCTAACCCATCATCAATCAACGATTAATCAAGCGTTATAGTTTCTAATCCTCCGAAATAAGGCTCAACGGCTCGTCATCAAACGGTTCCAAAGCCTTAATTAGCAAGAGTTACACGTTAAGTTGACACGGATGAAGCCTTGCGCCCAAAAGTCGCAAATTGAACTTAAGCAATGAAGTCGTTCCAAATTTTAAGGAGATAAACACATTCTATGCAAACTTACACCGTTAAGTCGGGAGATACCCTCAGAGGGATTGCCCTCAGATTCTATGGGAACGCATCACAATTTCTTGTTATTCAGGAAGCAAATGATCTGAGTGATCCGAACCAAATTGCAGTCGGTCAAGTTCTCGAAATTCCTGATCTTGATGGCAGTGATGCTAATAATCCCTTGGCAGATTTCCATCGCGCTTTTAACAATGGGGTTCGTTGGCGATTAACAACCGATGGAGTTGAAATTGAAGGTAGCGGTATTGAAAGAACCAGTGGAACTCCCACTACTGCAACTACAATTTGGACAAATTTTAATAGTGACATTAACAAGTGGTCACAAGCCTTTAATGTTCCTGCGGTGATTATTATTGCGACGATTGCTACTGAATCGAGTGGCATAGTTGACGCAATTCGCAAAGAGCCTGACTATATTGATGATATCCGAACTCCGAATCAAATTAGTGTCGGTTTAATGCAAACCTTAATTTCTACTGCACGCGGAACTCTTCATGACAGAAAAATAGACCGAGGCGATCTTAAAAACTCAAATATTTCTATTAAAGCAGGAACCTCTTTTATTGCCGATCAACGTTCAAAGACATTATTAGACCCACCGAAAGTTGCTTGTGCTTATAATGCGGGTTCACTTATTGAAAACAGGAGTTCGAGTAATCGTTGGCGGATGCGTCAATTTCCTATCGGGACTTCAGCCCACTGCGATCGCTTTATTCAATTTTTTAATGATGCGGTCTTTGTGCTAAAAACGACTCCTCTGCCAGTGAGCGTTGATTATAAGGAGTTTTATTCACTGTAATCAATCTAATGGGGTGATGAAAACTCACCCTAATTTCTACTAAATTCCAATTCATTTCACCTTTACATTCTACAAATGCTTACTCTAAAAATCATCCAAGATACCTTTGCAAAATTATCCACAAAGCCAGCAAATACTCTATCAGATAGTCAAAAGCTCTTTATTAATGTTGGCAATGAAGGGAAAGATTTAGGCATTAAATCTTATATTAAACAGGGCAATCATATTCTGGTACAACTTCAAGAACCATTAGGAAGTCTAGGTAAGTCTATCTTTTTCTTTGCTGATCATATTCAAGTTGAGGAAATTCGAGGCGTTTGGTTGACTAGTATTGACAGTGATATTCTTTTCTCTAAAGACAATATTCAAACAGGTTTAACAAAACTAAAAGAATCTGGATTTAACACGCTTTACCCGGTTGTATGGAATAATGGTTTTGTCTTTTTTCGATCTACTGTTGCGGATAATACAGTCAATGCTGATGTGGCAAACTTACATTCCGCTAATCTTCAGCAATTATTAGCAGGACGAGATATTCTCGCAGAAATCATTGAGATTAACCAGGATTTAGGAAAACCGTTTCGGATTATTCCCTGGTTAGAATACGGCCTAATGGTTCCCCCTAATTCATCTTTAGCAAAAAATAAACCAGCATGGTTAATGGAAACTAATACTGGTGGAAAAATTGTCAATGGTAATGCTTGGCTGAACCCCACTCATCCTGAAGTACAAGGTTTCTTTAAAAGTTTAATTGGTGAACTTGTACAAGACTACGCAATTGATGGTATTCAACTCGATGATCATTTTGGTCTTCCTAAGGATATAGGATTTGATGATTTTACTATTGCACTTTTTAAGAGCAAAAATCCTGGTGCAGCAAATCCAATCAGTAATCCTAATTCTGAAAAATTTAAAGTTTGGCGAAAAAGCAAAGTTACCGAACTATTACGTTTAATTTTTAACACGGTTAAAGGAATCAAAAAAGACTGTATTGTTTCTGTTTCTCCAAACCCGCTTGCTTTTTCTATTGATAACTTCCTCGCTGATTGGCAAGCCTGGGAACAGGAAGGGATTGCAGAAGAGATCGTTCTTCAAGTTTATCGTCCTAGTCTTTCTGCTTTCAACGGTGAAATTATTAAAACAGAAGTAGAAATAGCCCGCAAGCATATACCAACCGTTATTGGTATTTTATCGGGTCTAAATGGAAAACGAGTTCATCTTGATCTTATTCGCAGTCAAACTCAATCAACCCGCGATCGCGACTTTGCGGGTTATTCTTATTTCTTCTATGGCAGTTTATTTGACTTAGGCGCTGATGGAGATACTCCTGAAAGCCGACAAGCTGAATTTGCCACTTTACTTGCCAGCGATCGCTTTGTTTAAACCAATCAACCTTATTTTTACGGAAAAATCATCATGGCTAACAAAACACTGACTGCTCTCGTTAACACGGTTATCAAGAAATCCCCTCAAGCTAGTAGTAGTCTCCCTGATTCTGAAAAATTCGCCTTGGCTAAGGGTGAAACTCTCGATATTATTCATTATCGTTCTGCTAGTAATGTTCATTGGGAAATTGAATTAGCAACTCCTAAAGATGGTGAAACAAAATGGTTTGGATTTATTCCTCATATTGATATTTCCTCTGATTCAAACTTCAAAACAAAGCTAAAAGATACTGCTGAAAGTGAATGGAACTTTTTTGAAAAGGGAACTAAAAAGGAACGGGAAGATGGCTTTTGGCAACGCATTGTTCAATACTGGAACGAAGCCCTTAGCAGAAGAGATATTGACAATCCGACTGATGTTGGCAATGTTCCCTGGTCAGCCGCGTTTATCTCTTGGGTGATGAAACAATCAGGGGCTGGTAATCAGTTTCAATATAATGCGAGTCATTCAGTTTATATTCGAGGTGCAATCAAAAAGCGTAAAGACCAAGCAAAAGATGCGGCTTTTATTGCTTTTAAAATTGATGAAATCTCCCCAGAAGTGGGTGATCTAGTTTGCGCTCCTCGTGAGAAAGGAATTACCTATGATACCACCAGTAATTATATTTCTCACTGTGATTTAGTCGTCGCTAAACGGTCAAATGAAATTGATATTATCGGTGGTAATGTTAGTGATTCTGTCACCCAAAAAACGCTTAAGCTAGATGCTAATGGTAAAGTTAAAGACGCGACTCGTCCTTGGTTTGTAGTCATCAAAAACTTATTCTAGGAGAAAATCATAATGGCAACACTTGAAGACATTATTACAACCAATATAGTTCTGACCCGATCTCAACTCAGAGCCGATAAAAAGTTAGTGATGGAAATTCAGTCTAAACTTGCTAATTTGGGTTTTTATCCTGGTGGCGGCTGGATTGACGGTGACATTGGCAATGATGGTCGGGATACCTTTACTTGGAAAGGATTGGGAACGTTTTGTCAGGCATTGGGTTTAACGGGTTTGCCGACCACCGCGATCGCCATTAATAAAGCTATTGCTCAGAAACTATTAAGTACAAAACAGGTTGATTCAGTCTTAAAAACGGCTACCCAAAGTTCAATTCTTGCCCGTTTGCAGGCTATTCAAAACAAATCACCAATTGTCAATGGCAATACTCCTGGTTCAGGTTTTGTTGCTCGAACTTTAGCAAAATCTCCTTTCCAATCTTTCGTTGCTGACTATCCCACTTTTTTGGCACAAAAGCCTGATGGAACTACAATTATTTCCTACGGTGACAGTTTCACTTTATCCACAGGGACAGTCGTTAACTTTAGTGATTATCCCGATTTAGGAGAAAAACCAACTATTGATAATAATGGTTTGAGCTTTCTTTCCAGTAATATCAGTCATGCTTGTCTTTGTATTGGTAGTTTTAGTGACGGTGGAAGCCAAATCAAAGCCCATTGGTTGGGAAAAAATGCCTTAAATTCTACTAATTTATGGTGGAGTACTAGTAAATTTATTGGTGTTTTAAACGCAGTTTGTCAAATTAATCAAAAATCAATTAACACCGACGTTGATGATTGTGTCATTATCAAATCAGCAAGCACCCGCTATCGTTTTCACGATTTAGTCAAAGATATGGTGAGTTATCAGGGTTTATCCTCCTCTAATGCGATCGGTGTTTTATTTAAAAGCTTTACCAAACGAGAAGTTTTAAGCAATTGGATTAAGCAATTAACAGGAAATAATACCCTAGATTTTCGAGGTTCCTATGCTTCCGATCCTTTAGTCAGTCCTGCTGAAGTTACTGATACTACTCTTAGAATGGGAAACCCTGTTTTATCTTCCACCGATCTGGGAGCTGCAACTGATACGAACTCCCTAGCGGCCTATGATTTAGTGCGTTTAATCTCTATGTTGGGATGGCATTTACATTTACCAGCAACGGCTAAACTTCCTTCTGCCCAATGGAAAAGTCTAGAAAGTGTTGTACGGGCAATGGGGCATGATACAGCGCGTTATGTAGATGTTGCTTTAGAAACCCTTGGTGTTGTCAACGTCATTGGTGAACCTGTGATTATTTCCAAAGTTGGTTGGGGGGATATATCAGCGACGAGATTCTCCTAGCCTGTTGTCTTTACACCTCTGGAGAAAAAATGTTTCAGTCTCTTGCTCAATTTGCGGCTGACCCGGCCTATGATATTTTGGGGTCTCAGCGTCAACCGCTCTCACCTATTTTTTCGCCCAAAACCGTTGCCGTCATTGGTGCCACCGATAAGCCCAATAGTGTGGGTCGTACCCTGATTTGGAATTTAGTCAGTAATCCTTTTGGGGGTAGTATTTTCCCCGTTAACCCTAAGCGTAGCAACGTGTTAGGCATTCCGGCCTATGCTTCCGTCAAAAAGATTCCCGTTCCCATTGATTTAGCCATTATTGCAACTCCAGCCCCAACCATTCCGGCTATCATTCAAGATTGCATTGATGTGGAAGTCAAGGGAGCCATTATTATTTCGGCGGGTTTTCGGGAAATTGGGGCAGCAGGTTTGGCCTTAGAGCAACAAATTCGAGCGATCGCCTTGGGAAAACTGCGAATTATCGGGCCCAACTGTTTAGGGTTAATGAATCCCCATAGCGGACTGAATGCCACTTTTGCTAGTAAGATGGCCCAACCTGGAAATTTAGGCTTTATTAGTCAAAGCGGGGCCCTCTGCACGGCGGTATTGGATTGGAGTTTTCCTGAACACGTTGGCTTTAGTGCCTTTGTCTCAGTTGGCTCGATGCTAGATGTGGATTGGGGAGATTTAATTTATTACCTAGGCGATGATCCCAGAACTAAAGCGATCGTCCTTTATATGGAATCCATCATTAATGCCCGTTCTTTTCTTTCGGCGGCGCGGGAAGTTGCTCTGACTAAACCGATTGTCGTTATTAAGGCGGGTCAAACTGAAGCCTCTGCCAAGGCGGCCACTTCCCACACAGGGGCCTTGGCTGGCAGTCAAGAAGTATTAGCAGCAGCGTTTCGTCGTTGTGGCGTTTTACAGGTTGAACGTATTTCCGAATTATTTGACCTAGCCGAAGTGTTTGCCAAGCAGCCTCGTCATCCCCAGGGGCCCAATTTAGGAATTATTACCAATGCTGGTGGGCCGGGGGTATTGGCGACCGATGCGTTAATTAAGACAGGGGGACAGTTAGCGGAATTAGAACCAGCAACCCTGGAGAAACTCAATCAGGTTTTACCATCCCATTGGAGTCATGGTAATCCCATTGATATTTTGGGAGATGCGGACAGCGATCGCTATGCGAAGGCCTTAGAGATTGTGCTAGAAGATGCCAATACAGACGGGCTTTTAGTGATTTTGACTCCCCAGGCCATGACCAATCCAACCCAAACGGCCCAACAATTAATTGCTTCAACCCTGGCTACCCAGAAACCGATTATTGCCAGTTGGATGGGAGGCGAGGAAGTCTCAGAAGGGGAATTAATTCTCAATAAAAACCATATTCCCACTTACCGTTATCCCGATGCAGCGGCCCGTTTGTTTAATGCGCTATGGCACTATAGCTATAATCTGAAGGGAATTTATGAAACCCCGACTTTACCGAGAGATGAGGATAACATTCCAGAACGCTCTCAGGTAACGGAAATGATCACGCAGGCTCTTAATAGCGGACGCACCCTACTAACAGAAGTAGAATCCAAAACCTTGTTGGCAGCCTATGGTCTGCCAGTGGTCAAAACAGGGATTGCCAAAACGGAGTCAGAGGCTCTGGCCCTGGCGGAAGAAATTGGTTATCCGGTGGTCTTGAAACTTTGGTCAGAAACCATTACCCATAAAACCGATGTGGGAGGGGTACAGCTTAATTTGACCAGTGCGAAGGCGGTGCAGTGGGCCTATCAAGAAATTCGGTCTTCGGTGACAAAACAAGTGGGCGCAGAGCATTTTCTGGGGGTGACAGTACAGCCGATGCTGAATCCCGATGGTAGCTATGAATTAATTATTGGTAGTAGTCTCGATCCGCAGTTTGGCCCGGTTTTATTGTTTGGTACAGGTGGCCAATTAGTCGAAATTTTCCAAGATCGGGCGATCGCCTTACCACCGCTTAACACCACACTGGCCCGTCGTTTGATGGAACAAACCAAGATCTATAAAGCCCTTCAGGGAATACGGGGACGAAAAGCGATCGATATTGCTGCCCTAGAGCATTTATTAGTGAAATTTAGTCAGTTAGTCGTAGAACAACCTCGGATCAAAGAAATTGACATCAATCCCTTATTGGTTTCCAATGAACGGATTACAGCCCTAGACGCTCGTATTATTCTCCATCCCGCTAGTCTAGCGGATAGTGATTTACCTAAATCCGCCATTCGTCCCTACCCACTTCAATACATTGCTCCTTATCAACTACGCAATGGTCAAACGGTGACAATCCGCCCCATTCGTCCCGAAGATGAACCTTTAATGGTCAAGTTCCATCAAACCCTTTCTGAGCAGAGTGTGTATTTCCGTTATTTCCATCTTTTGGCCCAGAGTTCTTTGATTGCTCACGAACGGCTCACCCGCATTTGTTTTATTGACTATGACCGAGAAATGGCCCTCGTTGCAGTCTTACTCAATCCTGAAACCCAGGAACCAGAGATTTTAGCAGTGGGACGCTTGACTCAATTACATGGTGTCAAAGAAGGTGAATTTGCTATGTTAGTCAGTGATCCTTGGCATGGTCAAGGTTTAGGCTCAGAATTACTGCGGCGTTTAGTGCAAATTGGTCGAGATGAAACACTAGAAACCATTCGGGCCGATATTCTGCTTCAAAACCGAGCCATGCAACGAGTTTGTGAAAAGGTTGGTTTTCAGTTACGACGAACCCCAAGCCTCGTCTATGCAGAACTTCAACTCTAGCAATTCCTATGTTACAGTTTTTAACTATTCGGAAATTAAACTACAGCTTAATGTAATGAATCCCTGTATATCTCAGAATTTGGCCCAGAGTTAAAATTCTTTGTATTTGATCATCATCAATCCATAACTCTGAATCAGGGCTTTCTAATGCAGTAAATTCATTATCGTAGTAGATATAAACTTGACCACCATCAGACGGACGTAAAACTAATTTAATAGAGCGTCCTTTTTTTGTTACACCATTAATAACTGTTTTTGACTCTTCACACCAATTTGTACAGTCATAATCGGGATGTTGACTAAGATATTTTTGAATATTCCGTTTTGCTCTGGCAATAATTGCTTGAACGTATTCAAAGTTATAACCTTTAGCAATACGAGCCAAACACCGCCCCATGTAAGAGCCACAGAATCTTGATTGAGCATTTTCTAGTTCTTCTGGGGAATCAATGGCTAAACTCAATAATAAGTTTTCTAAGTCTTCAGGCGATAGTTCATCAGGTGAATATGATTCTTGAGCTTTTGCCGCAGCTTTTTCCTGTCGAGACTTTTCAATAAACTCGTTGAACTCTTCTGGGGAAATATCTTCTGGTAAAACCGCTAATCGTTCTTTAGGGATATTGACTATTTTCAGAATTTCTTCCTCATTGTATCCATTAGAGTTACTGAGAATATCTGCTTTAAATTTCATATTGCTGATAATCTCTTCGTCAGTCTGTAAGCGATGACGTTTTTCGTAAAGCGGTAAGAAAAATTCCTTTGCTAAAGACTCGTGTTCATTAAACCAAATGAATAACTGGGCAAATATCTTTTTATGTTTTTCAGTTCTCGATTGACTTAATCCCTCATTCTGAAGGATTTTCTCGACTCTCTTGCTAATTTCACTAGCAATTTCACTGATATTCTTAGTCTTGATATTTAAAGACAAAATAACACTAGGAATTAACATTATTGAATTATCAATTAATTCACTACGGCAATTGTAACCAAGCTCTTCAAGAATATCTTTAAGAGTTTCATCAATATCTGAATCTATAAAGAGATCGTTAATTACCTGTAAGTTACCTTGTTGATCGGGGATAATTTTATCGTTGGTAACATTAACCAAAAAATCTTTCTCAACCACAAAATTAATCAAATTACTTAGCCATTGATAAGCATCCTGTTGAAGATGGTTATTCAATTCAGAAATAGTTTCTTTACTGGCAATATCTGTAAAAAGCTCCTGAACAAAATGCTTGTCACATTCCTGCCAAATTGCTTTGTCCCAATTTCCTAAATATTTTTGTTTGGGCGTTTCTGGATAAAAATCAGTCGCAAATTGCCAGAATTGTTTTCGCAGTTGACAAATCTCGTTTGTATTTTTACTTTCAGGCGGAGAGCAACTAAGTAAATGTAAAACAGCAGAATGAATATTGGGATTTTTGTTATCTCGAATAATCGGGTTAATGCGATTGACAATATCCGAAAGATTTTTAGTAACAGCTAAATTGGCAATTGTAATTTGACTATGCTTTAATTTGGTGCGCCAGTTATCACCTAAAAGTTCCAGAATATCTTTTAGTTGGTTAGGAATATTATCGTCTAACCACAGTTCTCCTTTTTTCTTGAAATCATTATACTGATTGGGAATAATTGCAAAATCATCTAATAACTTGCCATTATCTTGATTGACAAATTCAATAACATCTGTCAAATAGACAAGAGTTTCATTTTCGGGCTTGCTAATGCGATCGCAAAGTTGCTCAAGACTAGACAAGTTCGCAATATCGTTCGCTAAGTTTTTGATTCCATAACGGATCGAATCGGGCCAAGTTTTATCAATGATTTCAAACCAAAACTCCAAATGATCTTTTTGGGGTAAACGATCAAACCATAATAATTTAGCAAAATCCCACACCTTTAAAGCTTTGTTTAATGAGCTACTAAAGGGAAATAGAGCATCTTGCAATTTGATTTTAGGATTTTCTAAATCATCTGTATAGACAATTTCACTATTTAATAGATTGTTTCGCAAAACAGATTGTACATTATCTCGATACCAAGTTTGGGAAATCCAATCTTTCTCTTGTGGCAACTTCGTATTAGCTAAAAAATATAAATTTTGCCAACTATGATTACTAGCATATTCTAAAAGGCTAAGATAAAGTGAAACGGCTTCTTGTATAATTTCTTTGTTATGAATAACGTGTGATTCACTTTTATCAGTTAGAAAAATTCCATCTCTAGGTTCAGTCGGTTCTAAAAAAGGGTTATTGATAATCGCAGGAAAAGAAAAATTTTCAGTTCCGATTAGTGGAAAATCTAAAAATAATCGAGGTAAAGATTGATTAAAAGAAATAATTCCAATTTCATCATTATCTAAAGTAATTGGGATGGCAATAGTGGTCAAATTTTCAGATAAATAGATGTAATATAATTTGTCAAAAATGCCGTCATTGACTCTGTTAAATTCAATGAGTTTAATTTTTTCGGTTAGGTTTCGAGAACCGACTTTTTCATAAATAACGCTTTGTCCAGCTTGAGTTGTCTTGACTGAATTAATCCGATCAATAAAAATCAAAGTATAAGGCAAGGCATTTTCTAAATCTTGAAGTCCAATTTCAGCAATTTCTCGTCCTTGCTCATCTAATTTATAAGTAAAGATCGTGTTAAATTCTGAAAAAGCTGGCTCTGATATGCTTTCAGATTGACTTAAACTTTTTTCGGCACATTCAAAGGAATAGCTAATACTAGCAATTAACTCTTTTAAGTCTCTTCCACTACGATCTAAAGGAAAGCAGATTTTTGAAAAAGTTAAGTCCTCTTTTTGATAAATACCTTTAACTTCAACTTGTTCTGAGAGCAAATGAGTAGTAATAAAACCTGTACCAAAACGTCCTGTAGTCTGGGGTCTCACGTCCAGATTGGCATTATCTCGATCCTTATCTTCCGAACTAATTTGTTGAATTAAGCCTTCAACATTAGCAACCGTAAAATAGCCAAAGTTATGTTGAAATTCTAGCGATTCATTATAGTCAATAACAACTGAAACTTTCTCGTCGGAAAAGTCAATAGCGGCTTTATCTTTCGCATTTTGCAGTAATTCCCAAATCCAGCGACGTTTCGAGTTTTCTTCTGCCAACATCTGCAAGTTACGCATTTTTTCAAAAATCTTCTGCGCCGCTAAACGGTTTAATCTGTCAATCGCTTTTTGATTAAATTCTGACATGACTTTTCCCAAGGGTTTCTTCTGAAAATTTAATGAATATGAAAGAGCGAGAACCTTCGTGTAAAACACTCAAGCAAGGCTTAGGGATTAGGAATCGCTCGGATTAATAGTGTCACAACACTAGTCGTTACGGCTACCACAATTGGCACAATCAACGCCTTTACCCCCTTCAAATCAGACACATCCTTCACTAAGATTTTTTGCTCCGTTTCAATTGTTTCTAGACGTTGTTCCACATTATCCATACGTTCCTCTAATCGAGTCTGGGTTGCCTGTAAACGCTCCTCAAGACGAGCTTGCCCTATTTCCAAACGGTTAAGACGCTCATCCATTCGTTTCAGTGATTGATTGATTTCTCCTAAAACTTCCCTGAGATCAGTTTCTAGTATAAGTGGCACAGTCATCATCACCTCCTTAGAGTAAGGCGCAATTTTAGTTTACCTTGTAGGCTTTTCGGCATAAAAAAATGAATTAAGGGAGGTATAGGAACTGAGAACTGACGGCTCTTCCCAATTCCTCTTCCCAAAACCGTTAGGCCTTACGAGAGTAGTACTCAACGACCAACAATTCGTTAATTTGTAACGCCACCCATTCTCGTTCAATCACACTATTGACTTTGCCAACTAAGGAATTTTTGTCGAATTCTAGATGGGTCGGGAGGTTGGCTAAACCAGGGTATTCCATATTAGTTTGTACCAGTCTGCGAGAGGCATCCTTATTGCGGACACTAATCACTTCACCCGGACGACATTGGTAGCTAGGAATATCAACGACGCGGCCATTGACGGTAATGTGACCGTGATTGACTAATTGGCGAGCAGCCGGAATGGTTCCAGCCATCCCTAAACGGAAAACGGTATTATCCAAACGCATTTCTAACATTTGGAGTAAGGCTTGACCAGTAGAACCCGTGGCCCGACGTGCTTTTTTCACATAGCGGACTAATTGAGTTTCCGTAATACCGTAGTTGAGGCGGAGTTTTTGTTTTTCTTCGAGACGAATCGCGTACTCGGAGCGTTTTTTACGATTTTGGCCATGTTGACCAGGGGCATAGGCCCGACGGGGTGTTTTGCGGCTTAAACCGGGGAGTTCTCCCAGTCGTCGCACAATACGCAAGCGTGGCCCTCTATAACGAGACATATCAGGTATTATCTCCTGGTGAATTATTGATCCCAAAACTATGATTATAGCCGATTTGTTGTCTATTCGCCTAAATAGGCTTCCAGTACCCGTTGATTGTTTTGAATTTCCTGGGGAGTGCCATCGGCTAGGTTACTTCCTTCTGCTAGAACCCAGACGTGGTGACAGAGAGACATGATCACATCCATATTATGTTCAATGATCAAGAAGGTGATGCCTTGGCGATTCCAGTTCTGAATATGTTCGCAAATTTGGCCAATTAGGGTGGGATTGACACCGGCGGCGGGTTCATCAAGCAAAATCAGTTTGGGATTAGTCATCAAGGCTCTTGCCATTTCTAGCAATTTTCGTTGTCCTCCCGATAAAGCTCCTGCATAGTCCTGGGCTTTGGCCGCTAATCCGACGGATTCCAAAATTTCTAGGGCTTTTTCCCGATTCTGTCTTTCTTCCTGTCTGACTTTACCCTGATGGAAACAGGCTTTTAGGATGTTTTCCCCAGTTTGCTGTTGAGTGGCTAGTAACATATTTTCTAAAACCGTTAAACGGGATAATACTCTAGCGACTTGGAAGGTACGCACACAACCTTTGAGGGCAATTTTATGGGGATGGAGTTGTTGGATCGGGCTACCATCAAAAATGACTTCACCGCGATCGCAGCGAATAAAATTAGAGAGCAAGTTAAATAGGGTGGTTTTGCCTGCACCGTTGGGGCCAATTAAGCCTGTTATACTGTTTTTTTGTACGGTAATCCCCGCACTATTAACGGCTTTGAGACCACCAAAACTTTTACAGAGTCCCTGGGCGCAAAGAAGAGCGTTATCCGTTGTTGTCTTCATATCACTGACTACCAAATATCCTGCAAAGATTAGCACATCTTAGTGGTAATGAGCAGTGACAGAGCGATCATTCAAGATTAATGTTGCGGTAATATAGCAGAAAGAGATTGAGTAAAATCTAGACAACCAAGCTTTAGAGAGAACAACTATTTCAAGGAATCTAATACTTTCTGATGAGTGATCCCTTTTTCAGTCGAGAGAAATTGAAAAAATTTTGGCGTTTCTGAATCAAGCGATGAATGTTAATTTTGCACACATCTAAAAGTCAGTTTGAGTCTAGGTTTTAAAAATTCCATGCCAGAAGATTCATATCTCGAATCAGCAACGTCGACTTTTGCTACTTCTCTGCTTAGACTAACAAAAGAGAATCAGAGGATCAATAGAGCTTTTGAAAGCTTACATCACGATCGCACCTACAAGCCTGTTAATGAGCAACCATCTGAGTTGTGGCCCAGAGTAAAAAGGGAAGGGTTATTAAACTGGCTAGGGTAGAGGAGACGACGGTACGAGCAACCTTAATTGCATCTCCTCCAAATTCTGTTACTAACACCACTGTATTGACGGCGGTGGGCATAGCTGTTTGGAGAATTAAAACCTGAAGGTCGATCGCCTGAAGATGAAGCAATATTCCTACCCCATAGGCAATCAGAGGGGCTAAGAGCAGTTTGAGGGCCGTTGCCCCTAATTCATGACGACCTAGCCCAAAACGAGTACGAGTTAATTGGATCCCTAAAATAATTAAAGCGATGGGAATAGCCGCTTGTCCCAATTGATTAAGGGTAACTTCTAAATTGGCGGGTAATTTGAGATGCCAAACCTGAAGTCCTAGCCCTCCCGCGATCGCCCACATCAGGGGTAATTTGAGGGTGAGAGTTAAGCCGGAACGAACCGAATGGCCGGCTAAAAGGGCGGGAAGAATGCCAAAGAGGAGAATGCTAGAGCCGATCATGTAAATAATGGCCCGTTGTAAACCGTCTTCTCCCAGGGTAAAGGCCAGCAGGGGTAAGCCCAAATTGCCATTGTTGGGTAATAGCGTAGTAGCCAAAAGACTCTTGCGAGTTAAGGTTGGCAGCTTCAGTATTTGTCCTAATCCCCAAAGCACCAGATACCAGATAAAGAATCAAAGAAATTAGGGTAAAACCGGCCAGTAAACCGAAGGCACTGTGCAGAGATAGATGATTGCGATAGAGTCCGTCAGCCACTAGGGCGGGAGCCAAGATATAAACACTGAGTTGGGAGAGGGTGTGCACCTCTAAAGAAAGGGTTCGGCCAGCGATCGCGCCTAATAAGACCATTAAGGCAACGGAAATTAGGGCAGGGAAAAAGGCGGTCATGGGGTACGGGGTTAAAAAAGATCAGTCCAATGCAGAAGACGGACTCGGTTACAATCACATGAGATTATTGCTATTTTATGATTGGATTCAGTTAGATTTTATGACTTCTCCTTCTCCCCTTATCGGCATCATCATGGGCAGTGATTCCGATCTACCAACCATGCAAGCGGCGATCGCGGTGTGTGATGATTTTACGGTTGCCTGCGAAGTGGCCATTGTCTCGGCCCATCGTACCCCAGAAAGAATGGTGAACTATGCAAAAACCGCTAGGGAAAGAGGTTTAAAGGTCATTATTGCCGGAGCAGGTGGAGCCGCCCATTTACCTGGTATGGTGGCAGCCTTAACAACGTTACCCGTGATTGGTGTTCCGATTCAAACCAAAACCCTTCAAGGGATTGATTCTCTCTATTCCATTGTGCAAATGCCGGCGGGAATTCCTGTGGCCACAGTGGCGATCGGTAATGCTAAAAATGCGGGTTTGCTGGCCGTGCAAATTTTAGGAGCCTATGAACCCCGTCTTCAGCAACAACTTCAAGATTATCGTCAGGCTCTGCAAGATCTGGTTTTAGAAAAACAAGCTTTGCTAGAAGATGTTGGTTATCAGGCCTATCTCCAGGAGATGGGTAATAATGGGGTCTAATTGACAACAAACTTTACAAAATTAAGGAACCCCTGATGTTGCGTTGGTTTTGGACTGGATTAACCGTTTTGTGTCTTTGGCTGCTAGTCAGTTTTCCCCTCCAGGCGGCAGAACTTGACCTTCCCTCCTTCACAGAAGAACAATTACAGGCAGGGGAAGCGATCGCCCAACAAGCCTTTGAAGCCACCGAAAAGGGAGATTTTGCCCAGGCAGAAAGTTATTGGACAACTTTAATTACGGATTTTCCCACTAATCCGGCGGTCTGGAGCAACCGAGGTAATGCCAGGGTTAGCCAGCATAAAATAGCAGAAGCCATTGAGGATTTTAATCAAGCGATTCTCTTGGCCCCCGATCAGCCCGATTCCTATCTCAATCGCGGAGCCGCCCTCGAAGCCCAGGGCAATTTTCAAGCAGCGATCGCCGACTATAACCAGGTCTTAGCCATTGATCCCCAAGATCCCATGGCCTATAACAATCGTGGCAATGCGGAAGGGGGTTTAGGAAATTGGCAACAGGCCCTAACCGATTTTCAAAAAGCCTCAGAAATTGCCCCGAACTTTGCCTTTGCACGGGCCAATACAGCCTTAGCTCTCTACGAAATGGGGAAAAAAGCCGAAGCGATCAAAACCATGCGAGATCTGGTTCGTAAATATCCCATGTTTCCCGATATGCGAGCCGCTTTAACCGCAGCCCTCTGGACAGCCGGACAACAGGGAGAAGCCGAAAGTCATTGGGTAGCAGCCGTGGGCATGGATAGCCGTTATCAAAATTTAGATTGGGTCAAAGAAATTCGCCGTTGGCCACCGACCATGATTGCGGCTTTAGACAGTTTTCTCAACTTACAATAAGCTTAATTTTTCTTAGACAAATCTCATCTGATTGCCAGTTAATATTATTATCCTTTTTCATTTTGGGGTCTATTTTTCTATGACATCGAGTAACGAGCCGAGTCTTTTGTTAAAAGAACGTTTGCGATATCAAGGTCGTAAATTTGACTTTGAAGTTTGTCAGCGTCGCTTACCCAATGGAGTAGAAGGTGAGTGTGAATGTATTCGTCATCCAGGAGGAGCTTTAGCGGTTCCCTTAACTGCTGATGGTCGTCTGATTTTAGTGAATCAATATCGATTTGCTCTGCAAGGACGTTTATTAGAATTTCCGGCTGGAACCGTTGAACCGACCGAAGATCCGGCGGAAACCATTAAGCGTGAACTGGAGGAGGAAACAGGCTATCGAGCTTACCAATGGCGATCGCTGGGAAAATTTCCCTTAGCACCAGGCTATTCCGATGAATATATTTATGCCTATTTAGCCCAGGATTTAGAAAAGTTAGCCCAACCGCCTCAACAGGATGAGGATGAAGATATTGAAGTGGTTTTGATGACCTTTGCTGAATTTGAACAGGCAATTGTAGCGGGTCAAGCCATTGATGCCAAAACCATTACGAGCTATTTTCTCATGAAACTGAGCTTGGCAGCATAATTTTAGGTCGGTTAATGTTATGAATCCCTTAGTCCTTTTTTGGCATCGTCGTGATCTACGAATCAATGATAATTTAGGTTTGGCCAAGGCACGGGAAAAAAGTGCAAAAATTGTTGGTATTTTCTGTCTCGATCCCCAAATTTTAGCCGCCGATGATTTAGCTCCCGCTAGGGTTACTTATTTACTGGGTTGTTTAGCCGAATTACAGACAAGTTATCAGCAATTAGGCAGTCAACTGTTAATTTTTTCGGGTTCCCCTGCGGATATTTTATTGAATTTAGCTCAAGTCTTAGGGGCAAAAATTGTAGCCTGGAATCTAGACTGTGAACCCTATGCCCAAAAACGAGATCAATTAGTGGCTACGGCTCTACGTGACCAGGGCATTATGGTAGAAACGGGTTGGGATCAACTGCTACATTATCCAGGCGAAATTTTATCTCAAAATCAACAACCCTATACAGTTTATACCCCTTTTTGGAAAAACTGGTCTCAACAACCTAAAGCCCGCATTGCATCCACTCCTAATGGTTTAGACGGTTTGACCCCAACAGAATTAAATTTAGTAGAAAGTTTAGATGAAAATTTCAGATCTATTCCCTTACCCACTGCGACGGAATTAGGCTTTATTTGGCCCCAGACTTTACCCTTAGAACCTGGAGAAAAAGCAGCCCAAGCTCAATTAGATTGGTTTGTGGATCAGGCTCTCAGTGATTATCAAGAACAACGCAATTTTCCCGCGATCGCCGGAACTTCTCAACTTAGTGCGGCTTTAAAATTTGGCGCGATCGGCATTCGGACAATTTGGCAAAGAACCTTAGACGCGCTGGAAAACAGTCGTAGTGAAGAAACCAATGCCAGTATTAAAACCTGGCAACAGGAGTTAGCTTGGCGAGAATTTTATCAACATTGTCTTTACTTTTTTCCAGCTTTGACCACAGGAGCCTATCGAGATCTTTTTAAACAATTTCCCTGGGATAATAATCCTGATTATTTTCAAACCTGGTGTGACGGAAAAACGGGTTATCCGATTGTTGATGCGGCCATGCGACAGTTAAATGAAAAGGGATGGATGCACAATCGTTGTCGGATGATCGTGGCTAGTTTTTTAACCAAGGATTTGATTATTAATTGGCAATGGGGGGAAAAATATTTTATGCAAAAACTCTATGATGGCGATCTTGCTGCCAATAATGGCGGTTGGCAATGGAGTGCTTCTAGTGGTATGGATCCCCGTCCTTTACGGATTTTTAATCCGCTTACCCAGGCCCAAAAGTTTGATCCTGAAGCTGATTATATTCGTCAATGGTTGCCCGAACTGCGATCGCTGGAAACGTCGGCTTTATTAACGGGAAAAATTTCTCCCTTGGAACGTCGTGCCTTGGGATACTATGACCCCATTGTGGATCATCATCAACAGCAACAGGCCTTTAAGCAAAGGTACAATGCGGTTAAAGATAGCCAGATTTGACTAAGTTAAAGTTGCTAATTTGTTTACAAAGCTTAAATGTTCTGGCGAGTCTAAACCTTTTTGTAAGGTGACTAGAACCTGGGCTAAGTTACCCGTCAATAAGGCTTGATAGTTTAACTCTAAGCACAGGACAAAAGGCTTAAAAAGTCAGCAACAGGATTTACGCACTCTTACTACCTATTTTCTCTTTGATAGCTGGTAACACCTCCTTAATTTTATGCTTGAGCAGTTTGACCCTCTTCCCACTGCCAACTCTTCATAGTTTTTCAAATTTAGAATTGCTGAACCCGCTCATATAAAGCCGTCCTCCGCTATCGATAAAGGATGAGGTTTCTACCCATTTTTTCCGATGACAAAGGCGAAGACTGGCCTGGGGAGAAAGACGCAAAGCATCCAGGGTTTTCACAACAGGAGTGCAATCCTTTGAACAGTCTAAGGCAACCAGAATGGAATTAAACACAATTACCTATTCCTACCATCAGTCGTAACATCGGAAAACAAGAAAAAGCAGCAGAGTCAATTCCCCCTAGCGAACTATCCGGTACTTTCCCGATTAAAATTCCACACAGGCGATCGCGATTCAACCTTGACCAAACCTTATCGAACTTCAGTCTCCAGTTGTTTTACAGGTACAAAACACTCTCCAGGTAGCAAAATAGGCTTATTATTAAACATCAATTGACCGCGATGGGTTTCCTTGTGAATGGCAATCCCTAAGGGCCGCCGAGAGGAGCGGGGATGCAAAACGCAGTAGCTACGGTAAATACGCCGAGCCATCCGCAATAGTTTCGGATCTAACAATAGGGGAATATCTGAAAAATCCCCCTGCATTTCCATCTCATCAGGAATATATACCAAAATTTTATCCTCCTCACGCAGTACTTAAAATACAATAACCGTTTTGATGTTAATAATAACGAATGATTGTTGAGACGAAAACATTTGCGATCGGTGGCATAAGAAAAACTAATGATCGAGAACCAGGCTTTAGGGGAACTTTGGCTTTACCCGAAAATTCTCAGAATTGAGTAAACTGAGACTAGCTGCTCCTTACCTTTGCCTAAAACCCCGTATGAAGTTCCTTGCTGCCCCTATTCAGTCATCCCTAAAATTTTGGCAAAGCTCTATCCTACTGCTCATCACCTTAGCGGGAAGTTCGATGTTGCTGAGTAACGGCGCTCAAGGGGTTAAAGCCCAATCTCCAGCCCCAGCTAGTCCCATGACGGTTCGTTCAGACATTCAAGAGGCCAATTCTCAAACGGGGGTAGTGACAGCACGGGGAAACGTTCAAGTTTATTATCCGGCTCGACAGATGCAGGCCACCGCAGCCCAGGCTCAGTATTTTAGTCGAGAACGGCGATTAGTTCTCAGTGGCAATGTTTATGTATTGCAAGATGGCAATAGTATGCGGGCTGAAGTGATGACCTATCTAATTGATGAGGGGCGATTTGTGGCTAATCCCCAAACGAGTCAGCAGGTTGAATCCATTTATTTAGTCAAAGAAACCCAGGAAAATAACTCTAATGCCTCTGGCCCTGCTTCAACGGCCCCTGGTTTAGATGAATCATTACCCACCTTACCGCCCCTGAATGCTAATCCCTAGTCTTTTGAGCGACCTAGTTGAGCGAATTATATTGTGACCTTGGTTTTAGAGAATATCCATAAACTGTACGGCAAACGTTGTGTCGTCAATCGCGTTAATGTTCAAGTCGCGCCGGGGGAAATTGTGGGACTGTTGGGCCCCAATGGCGCAGGGAAAACGACCACTTTTTATATTGCAACGGGCTTGATTAAACCGAATACTGGGCGAGTTTGGTTACATCAGCGTGATATTACCAGTCTTCCCCTCAATCAACGGGCCAGACTGGGTTTAGGCTATTTAACCCAACAGGCTAGTATTTTTCGCCATCTCAGTGTCAAGGAAAATATTTTATTGGCCCTGGAACAGACAGGGGTCTCTTTTCCCCAACGCCAATATCGTCTTCAACAACTGCTCTCAGAGTTTCGCCTTGAAAAAGTTGCTAATACGAAAGGTTCCCAGGTCTCTGGTGGAGAGCGACGACGGACGGAATTGGCCAGAGCTTTAGCGGTGGGGATGGAAGGCCCCCAATTCTTGTTACTCGATGAACCCTTTGCTGGGGTTGATCCGATCGCCGTTGCCGAAATTCAGACGATGATTGCCCAATTACGGGAACGTCAGATGGGAATTTTAATCACTGATCATAATGTGCGGGAAACCCTAGCGATTACCAATCGGGGTTATATTATGCGGGATGGTCAAATTTTAGCGGCTGGTAGTGCAGAGGAACTTTATAGTAATCCCCTGGTGCGTCAATATTATTTGGGTGAAAAGTTCCAATTATAGAAGGGTTGCTGCTCATTTCCTTGGCTAAGGTAGAGGGCCACTGGTTCGCCGTTAGCTGAATTTGTACAGACTATTTACTTTGAGACCTTGGCATTCTGGTTATGAATAGCGATCGCCCTAAAAAATTGCCCATCAGATTACCGCGCCTATCGGTGATGGATCGCTATATTTTTATTGAATTACTCTTGCCCTTTTTGTTTGGCATGGGTTTATTTACCTCCCTTGCCCTATCCATTGGCACCCTATTTGATTTGGTACGACGGGTGACGGAATCTGGCTTACCGTTAATTATTGCCGTCAAGATTTTATTTTTAAAAATGCCTGCCTTTGTTGTGCTGGCCTTTCCCATGTCCATGCTGTTGTCCAGTTTGATGGCCTATAGTCGTCTTTCCAGTGACAGCGAAGTGATTGCTATGCGAAGTATTGGGGTGGGCATTTATCGCCTGATCGTTCCGGCTCTTTTATTTAGTATGGTGGTAACGGGTTGTGCTTTTATTTTTAATGATCAAGTCGCCCCCGCAGCTAATTATGAAGCCTTAATGACGATGGAACGGGCCATTAGTAGCGACCATCCTCCCACCCAGGAACGCAATATTATCTATCCTGAGTATGGTAAAGAAAGGCAACCCGATGGCAGTGAACAAACGATTTTAAAACGTCTTTTCTATGCAGAAGAATTTAATGGCGAAAAGATGAAAAGTTTGACGATTCTAGACCGTTCTCAAGCGGGAGTTAATCAGGTTTTAACCGCAGAATCGGCCAAGTGGAATATTATGGAAAATACCTGGGATTTTTATGATGGTACTGTTTACTTAATTGCCCCCGATGGTTCCTATCGTAATATTGTCCGTTTTAAGCATCAACAATTGGCTTTACCCCGTACCCCTTTGGATTTACTAAACCGCGATCGCGGCGATGGGGAAATGAGTATTGGTCAAGCCAAACGCTATTTAGAGATTATTAAACTGAGCGGAGATGATAAAAAAATTCGGAAACTTCAGGTGCGGATTCAGTCAAAAGTGTCTTTGCCCTTTGTTTGTTTTGTCTTCGGTATCATTGGGGCAGCGATCGGGATTCGTCCTCAAAATACTAATAAGGCAACGAGTTTTGGCATCTGTGTTGGCTTAATTTTTTCCTATTATTTGCTTTCATTTCTCAGTGAATCCATGGGCATTTGGGGCGTGTTAAGTCCAGTAATGGCGGCTTGGTTGCCAAATCTATTGGGATTTGGGGCCGGAATTTTGTTATTAATTCAATCAGCCCGTTTACGTTAAGTATAGCCATAGCCAGAAAGGTTAGGACGCAGCAGAGTGAAGAACAAACTCGTTAGTGTCTTTATTTATTCGTGCAGGTAGAAAATGGTATGAAAAGGTGTAAAACAAGAGAATAAAAAAGATTGGAAAGGATCTTGCTGTAAAATTTTCGTTGATTACATCTGACGCGAGCTCGAAAGCCCTATCGTACCGTTTCACAGGATAATCTATCAACGAATTATTTAGGGCTTGCTGAAAAAAGCTGAAACCTTTACGGAGAAAAATAGTAGGCGAATTAAGAACCGCTAGAATGCACGAAAATAGGGTAGAATGCCTCAAAACCATTGCATTAAGAAGAGAGAAAGCAGATGTACCGAAAGCAACAGTACTCAATTGAAACACCAGAAAACTTGAAAAATCTGTTCGGCGGGCAGTTAGACGAAGAAAATCGTTGGATAGAAATGTCAAAAATGATTCTTTGGGAAGAATATGAGGAAGAATATGCAAAAAACTTCACAGAAAAAAAAGGAGCCCCAGCCAAATCATTTAGAATGGCATTAGGAGCATTAATTATCAAAGAAATTTCAGGAAAAAGTGACAGAGAAACAGTAGAACAAATAAAAGAGAACCCTTATTTACAGTACTTTATAGGAATGGAAAGCTATAGTAGCAAAGAAGCATTTAATGCGTCAATGATGGTTCATTTTCGTAAAAAAATAGGAATGGAATTAATAAATAAAATTAATAAAGAAATAGAAAAAAAAGCGACGGGTGTAGCGTCAGAAAAAAAAGAAAATGAAGGAAAGTTATTGTTAGATGCGACTTGTACACCAGCAGATATAAAATATCCAACGGATATAGGAATATTGAATGATGCCAGAGAAAAAACAGAAAAAATAATAGATAAGCTGTATGAAGAAATAAAAGAGAAAAGGAAAGAAAAGCCGAGGACTTATAGGGAAGTGGCAAGAAAAGAGTACTTAGCCATAGCAAAAAAACGTCGTGTGTCAAAAAAAGAAAGAAGAAAAGGAACAAAAAAACAACTAGGATATATAAAAAGAAACTTGTCTGATATAGAAAAAATGATAGAAGAGGGAGCAAAGTTAGAAAAACTAACGAAAAAAGAGCAAGAAGAGCTTGTAACGATAGGAAAAGTGTATGAGCAACAGTTAGAAATGTATGAAAAAAAGACAAATAAAGTAGAAAACAGAATTGTGAGTGTAAGCCAACCTCACGTGCGTCCAATAGTGCGTGGAAAAGCGGGAAAAGCAGTAGAGTTTGGAGCTAAAATATCGGCAAGTAATGTGAATGGCTTTGTCTTCTTAGACAAATTAAGTTGGGATAATTACAACGAATCGGGAGATTTACAAGCGCGAATAGAAGGGGTGTGACCTTTAGTTGATGAAGGAAAAGAAAAGTGTTAACATGAGATGAAAAGTGACAAAGAGGAAACAATGATGACAGCAAAACTAATTAATGTAGAGGGTTCAAAGATAAAAATAGAACTAACATTAGAACTCAGTCGTTCAATGTTGGATACAGAAATAAATATTCAAAAAGGCTTAAACGAAGTAGGTTGCATCGCCAGCAAAGAAGCCTTGAAATATTTAGATACAGATGGTTCACCCTTAAAAATCGGTGAAGAAATCTGGAAGAGTAAGGGAGAGCAACCGAAAGAATATCAAACACCTTATGGTGAGGTTATAGTGAATCGTCATGTATATCAGCGTTCACCTTTGAGGAAAAACGTATTGCCCCTTAGAAAGAGAAGCAAGGATAATCATAACATCAACGCCATTATTGGCAAAACAGGTATCCTCAAAAATGTCAGGGATGGCAGGCAAAGAGGTGAAAAATGATTTATTAGAAAATCATGGTAGAAAAGTAGCGCTATCCTATATCCAAAGATTGAGTGAAGCAGTAGGAAGTGTGGTACAGGCAAAAGAAGAAGCGTGGAGTTATGCCCCGCCCAAGGAGGATAGCCAAATTGCAACAGTGGGAATAGGATTAGATGGAACCTGTATGCTGATGTGTGAGGATGGCTACCGTGAAGCAATGGTGGGAACCGTTAACCGTTTCCCTATACGATAGTGAGGGAGAACGTCAACAGACAATCTATCTAGGTGCGGCACCAGAGTACGGAAAAAAGAGTTTTCTAGAAAGATTGGAAAGAGAAATTGAGCGAGCGAAAAACCGTTATCCAGAGGCAAAATTTGTCGGTATAGCAGATGGTGCAGAATCAAATTGGAAGTTTTTAGAAAAGCAGACGGAAGAACAGATATTAGATTTCTATCATGCCTCTGGTTACTTAGGAGCGTTGGCAGAAGCGTTGCATCCGAATACCGTGTCAAAACAAAAAGAATGGTTGACTGAAAATTGTCGAGAACTCAAGCATGAAAAAGGAAAAGCAGGAGAACTGCTAAATCTGATGAAAGAAGCCAAAGAAGAAAAAAGTCATTCTAAGAATCTTACCGAGAAACTACAAGCGGCGATTACTTATTACGAGAATCATCAGCATCAAATGGATTATGCTGAATACTTAGAGAAAAAGTATCCGATTGGTTCAGGTGTTACGGAAGCAGCTTGTAAGACGTTGGTCAAACAACGATTATGTTGTTCAGGAATGCGATGGAAGGAAAAAGGAGCAGGAATTATTTTGAGCCTACGAGCTTTGGTATTGACCAAGGAACGATGGAGTCAATTTTGGGCAAAACTTGATCAATATGGGTTCCCTGTAGAACCCTGATTACAACAGCTTTTATCAACTAAAGGTCGCACCCAATAGAAGAATATAAAAGGGAAACAGGATGTTATCCGGAATCGGTTCATGTGGATAAAATCTATCGAACAAAAGCGAATCGAGCTTATTGTAAAGAAAGGGATATAAGAATGAGTGGTCCCCGATTGGGAAGACCGCCGAAAGAGGTGAGCAAAGAAAAAAAGAAAGAGGCACGCTCAGATGAAAGAGTGCGTAATGCCATTGAGGGTAAATTCGGACAGGGAAAGAGGAAATTTAGTCTTGGTCGAGTGATGGCCAAACTACCTGAGACCTCGGAAACGGTAATTGCGATGAACTTTTTGGTAATGAATCTTTCTACTCTACTTCAGAAGACAAAAAGTAAAAAGTTGTAGAGTCGTTTTTCTTGTGAAAAATGGTGTTAATTTTCCTCTCTTTTGTGAGGAGTGATTTGTGTTGACCTTTTTAGACAGAAAGGAACAATAGATTAAACAAAATCTGTATTTTGATTTGTTTCCATAAGGATAAGTTATCTATGCTTTTTCAGTCCATACTTCCCTAACCCACATTTCTTTCGTTTTTTGACTTTTTCAGCAAGCCCTATTTACAGGTAAAAAAAATTTGTAAGATGCGATCGCCTTGTCGTAAACTCTGAAAATATGAAACGCGATCGCCCCTACACGAAAAAAATTTGTAAGAGGCGATCGCCTCCTCAAATCCAAATCCTTACAAAATGCGATCGCTTCCCCAACATTTCTATCAACTGCGATCACTTCCCCAAATCTCATTAAATCTCATTTCTACAAACAGCGATCGCCTCCTCAATATTCCACAACTAGCGATCGCCCCTTTAAACCCATATTCCGTACTGGTTAAGAGGAAGTAAAAAATAAACTCAGAAATAGCGACGGAATAGCTATCTCTCTTGTGTTACTTTAGGAAATAATTTTAAATCTCAAATCCTACACCCATTCTTGCTCAACAAGGATTCTGTCGTTATTTCTGAGGATAAAATAAAATGTGTGTTTCCTCCTAACTTAATAGCTCAAAAGTCTTGCTATGGAAGGACTTTAGTCTTTGAGGTCTGAAAATGTCTTCCTAGTCTAACAGAAGAGAAATATCTTAACGGGCTGATGGTCAGCTAAGGGGGAGGACGGTAAGGCATTTACCCAGGAACCGTAACCGCGATCGCCCCTAAAACCAGGCCACTTTGCAAAACACAGAACCAAAATCGAGGCAAAAGTAACCGCAACATTCCAAAATCAAGCGACAATATTAACTATTCACCCTAACATCCCCTTTCTCAAATTTCGACTTTCTTTAGCATTACTTTGCTTTTTCTATGGCTGCCAAACCGAATCCACTCCACCGCGATCGCGTCATTTACCAAGAATTTGGGAATACTCCTGCTAATCCGGCCACAGAACGTGCTCAAAGCGATCTACCGCCCCAACAGCAAAACTTACGAGTCCAAGCTTCCCGCGCTGGCCGTAAAGGTAAAACCGTCACCACCATTACCGGCTTCCAATCCTCCTCTGCAACCCTAACCCAATTGCTCAAAAATCTGAAAAATCACTGTGGCAGTGGTGGAACTCTCAAAGAGAATAGTCTCGAAATTCAGGGCGATCATCGTCAAAAGATCCTCGATTACCTAGTGAAATTAGGCTATAAAGCCAAAATTAGCGGGGGTTAGCCAGGGATGACAGGAGAAACCGAGCCTTCTGGCCCAATAAACAGAAATTAATGACATAATAGCTAAGGCTATTCCTCGGCCCCAAGCGACTTTAGTTCTCTCCCAGACAGTTCAAGGCATACTGATGAGTCTAGATAACGATAAAGATTTTATTGAAAAATTGGAAACTGGAATCCCTGGATTTGATTTTCTTTCCCAGGGTGGCTTGCCTTTAGGGAGGGCGACATTAATAGCAGGGACAGCCGGAAGTTCTAAAACGGTTTTTGCTTGTCAGTTTCTCGTAGAAGGCATTAAATGTGGCGAAAATGGTGTATTTATCACCTTTGAAGAACCCCCCAAGGCACTACGAAAAAATATGCGGGGGTTTGGCTGGAATATTCGCGAATTAGAAGAGAAGGGTCAATGGGCCTTTGTGGATGCCTCTCCCCAACCAGGAGAACAGCCGGTTGTGGCCGGAGATTATGATTTGGGAGCCTTAATTGCTCGCATTGAACACGCTATCCGTAAATATAAAGCGAAACGGGTGTCCCTGGATTCCCTGGGGGCGATTTTTAGCCATCTTACCGATAGTGCCCAGGTTAGAAATGATCTGTTTCGATTGGCCTCTGCCCTGCGCGAACTGGAAGTGACGGCCATTATGACGGCAGAGAGAACCGAAGAGTATGGAGATATTAGTCGTTATGGTGTAGAGGAGTTTGTGGCTGATAATGTGGTCATTCTCCGTAATGTATTAGCCGATGAAAAGCGTCGTCGCACCATTGAAATTTTGAAATATCGGGGTACGGATCACCAAAAAGGCGAGTTTCCTTTTACCATTATTCCCCAACGAGGCGTGGTCATTATTCCTCTGTCGGCGATCGAACTTGAACAAAAATCCTCTAACATTCGCATCACCTCTGGCAGTAATGAATTAGATCGGATGTGTGGCGGCGGCTTCTTTCGAGATTCGATTATTCTGGTTTCTGGGGCAACAGGCACGGGTAAAACCCTGATGGTAACGGAATTTATGGCAGGGGGAGTATCCAATGGAGAACGCTGTCTCGTTTTTGCCTTTGAAGAAAGTCGAGAACAACTATTTCGCAATGCGACGGGTTGGGGCGTTGATTTTAAGCAAATGGAAAAGGATGGCAAATTAAAGGTGATTTGTCGCTATCCAGAAACCACTAACCTGGAAAATCATCTGATTATGATGAAGGATATTATCCAGGAATTTAAGCCTAATCGGGTGGCAGTAGATAGTTTATCTGCCTTGGAGCGAGTTTCAACCTTAAAAGGATTCCGAGAATTTATTATTGGTCTAACCTCTTTTATTAAACAACAGGAAATTGGGGGATTATTTACCTCAACAACTCCTACCCTGTTGGGCGGTTCTTCCATTACCGAAGCCCATATTTCTACCATTACCGACTCAATTATTCTCCTGCGTTACGTGGAAATGTATGGCGAAATGCGACGCGGTATTACGGTCTTAAAAATGCGTGGTTCTATGCACGATAAGGATATTCGAGAGTTCTCAATCGATTATCAGGGGATGCACATTGGTAAACCTTTCCGTAACGTCACTGGAATTTTAGCCGGAACACCGATGTACACAGCCCAAACGGAAGTAGAGCGTTTAAGTGGTCTCTTTGAAGATGGTGGCTAGCACTAGATTGGATCCTTCATGTGAATTCCTATAGCCAGAGGGTGTTTTTCTCTGCTAGTAAAATGACTTTTCCCCAGGATCGTATGGTTTTAGTTTTTCAAGGGGAAAGATTACCACTATATTATCAAAAGGAAGATTTGTTACCTGTTTTAGAATGCCTTCAAGACTGGCGATTTTCTATTAATAACTTATTTCAATTATTAAGCTTTTCTGGCTGAGGTAAAATGATGAAAAATCAACTTTATGATTTAGATTTTTATGCTTGGACTCAACAGCAAGCGGATTTATTATTAACAGGAAAATTAGAGTTTTTAGATCGGATTAATTTGGCAGAGGAAATTGAATCTTTGGGCAAGCAACAACGACAAGAACTCAGAAATCGTTTAGGTATTTTAATCGGTCATCTTTTAAAATGGGACTATCAGCCTGAACGACGGGGAAAAAGTTGGAAAGCGACCATTCGAGAACAACGTCGTCGCATTATTGAGCATTTAGCAGATAATCCGAGTTTGAAGCCCTATCTATTAACCGCGATCGCCTTAGCCTATCAAGATGCGATCGATTTAGTGGTTCGAGAAACGCCGTTAGATGACGATGATCTGCCTCAAGTTTGTCCCTATGAAGTGGAACAGATTTTTGATCTTACTTTTCCTTTTGAGTTATAGTTACAATGGGTGCGACCGTTAGTTGATGAAAAGGAGAAAGGTGTTAACATGAGACGAAAAGTGACAAAGAGAAAACAACGATGACAGCAAAACTAATTAATATAGAGGGTTCAAAGATAAAAATGGAACTAACACTAGAACTCAGTCGCTCAATGTTGGAGACAGAAGTAAATAATGCTCTGACAAGCTTTGTATTAGCTCTGATGCCTCTACCCTTCCATTTCCTAAAAAACGATAGAATCCTACTTGCTCGGCACGATTCCTTTTGCCTGTTTAGCGTGAATTAGTATCGGGTTGGTTATTTTTCAGTCCTCTTTTTTGGTTTTTTTCCCTTTTTTTAGTTTACACTTGACTTGTGTGTACACAGTAGCTTTTCCAAGGGGCTAGGGAATAAAGACTGAATCTTATCGATGGGCCAACCAGAATTGGGACGACACACAAAAACTTTTGATTCCTCAACCCACAATGAGATCCTTACCCAGTATTCGAGACAACTTAACCCATATAGAAACCCAAACCACGCAGCTTTGGCAAGAACTTAGGTATCTTTATCAACAACACCTAAACTTTTTGACACAAACTGTCAACCAGCAACTCATTTTTGCAGTTCATCAAATCTGTACCCAAATTTATCCCGAAATTTTCCTAACACTCAGTTTAAATCAACGGCAAAAGTTCCAGGCAAGAATTCGCCATATTGTTCGAGATTTCCAGCCCAAATTACTCACTCAACTAGCCTCTAAAGGCATTCTCTTAAGTCCAGTAACCTTAGAAGTCACTTCTCCTCTACTGGAAGAGACAGAAACAGTTCCTTTAGATAATCAGGAATTTGCCGCCCCTAAAGGTTTAGAAGCATTATTATCTCAGCCACCAAAACCCCATTTAATAGTTAACAGTCCTGAAGATTTAAACCATTGGTGCCGAGAATTGGAGCGGGAAATGAACCGACATTTAACGGATATTTCCCATGAGACAAATCTCTTGCTGCAAAAAGTAGAAATTTTGTCCCCTAAGCTACCTCCTCAAATTCTGGAAATGGCTCTGCAAGCAGAAGAAGGGGGGATGAATATGGGACAGGGTGGAATGCCTAATATTTTAAGTATTGTGGTAGAAACCCGCAGAGCAGAAGCTAAATCAGAAAAACCAGAGGATGAAGATCTAGAAACCAATGAAGACGAAGATGAAGAGGACAATCAGGAGGAAGAAATGGCTAAAAACTCTCAAATCTTGAAAATCGCAGCCATTCATTTACGGCTTTCTGAACTAGAATTTGCCGATGTTCATTTAAGTTTAACGCGTAAGCAATTACGCAATCTGGGAGAACAACTCAATAAGCTCCGCAAACAGTATCGTCAACTCAAACGAGAATACCTGCGATCAGAGGCAGAAATGGCTTGGCGAGCCAGTTGGACAGAAAATTAGACTTGCCCACAAAAATCCCCCTAAATTATCCGTTAAAAATTCAGGGGGATCAAAACAAAAGTTCAGTCATATTGACTAGATAATCATGCCATCGGGGATAGTAGCATTTTTAAACACCACCACAATGCCATTGCGAATATGGAAGCCTAAATCCTCTCGATTTGCTTCCTCAATGCCTTCTTTGTTGACAATCATCACATTTTTGCCAATACGAGCATTTTTATCAATAATGGCACGGCGAATCGTTGAACCGGCACCAATACCAATGGAAATAATCCCCGCGTCTTCATTAATAGAACGTTCAGGCCGAGATTCGTAATAGTCAGATCCCATTACCAAGGTATCTTCGACAACACAGTTAGATTCAATACGGCTGCGGATACCCAAAACAGAATGGTGAATCCGGCAATCTTTTAGCATACAACCTTCACCAATCATGGATTCTGTAACATTACAGTTCCACATTTTGGTAGGAGGTAGGTAACGACCACGGGTATAGATAGGTGCTTTTTCATCATAGAAACTAAAAGGCGGATAGGGCTGTTGAGTTAAGGCTAAATTCGCATCATAGAAAGCCTCAATGGTTCCAATATCTGCCCAATAGTCATCATAAAGATAGGCTTGTAAATTGTGATCATGAGAAGACGCGGGAATAATTTCCTTGCCAAAATCGGTCGCCGAGGGATAGGCAGCCAATAAATTTGTTAAAACTTCTTTTTTAAAGACATAAATTCCCATCGAAGCAATATAGGGATTCTCTTTGGCCTTATCGGCTGTCAGTCCCAACAAAGTCGTATCAACCTGCATCGCCTTGAGCGCATCACCTTTAGGCTTCTCGGAAAAGTCCACCACTCGACCAGCTTGATCGATTTTCATTAATCCCAACTCAGGGGCTTGTTTCTCATTGACAGGGACAACAGATAGGGTAATGTCCGCATTGGTTTCCCGATGCCGTTGGACAAATTTACTGTAATCCATGCGGTAGAGATGATCTCCTGACAAAATGAGATACTCATCTACATCCCATTCCTTAAATAGCCAAAGGTACTGACGCACCGCATCGGCTGTTCCCTGGAACCATTGGGGGTTATCTGCTGTTTGTTGGGCTGCCAAAACTTCCACAAAGCCTTCTTGAAAACCCGCAAAATTATAGGTACGGGTCAAGTGACGATTGAGGGAAGCAGAATTAAACTGGGTCAGAACATAAATTTTGACAATTTCCGAGTTAATACAATTACTCACAGGAATGTCAATTAATCGATATTTACCTGCTAGGGGAACGGCTGGTTTCGCTCTGAGTTTCGTCAAAGGATAAAGACGGGTACCCGCTCCACCGCCAAGAATAATCGCTAAAACTCGTTTCACAAGAAGACCTCACGACTGCCTATTACACCTCTCAAGTCAAGTTTAGGACTGTAGGGGACATCTGCAAAGTAACCAGAGCCGAAAAAGCGAAAAATCTTCTGTTGATGGCTTTAGGAAACAATTACTGATACCTCAGGGTCATCCCTAGGACTTCTTCCTATCTATCGGCTGTATCAATTGTCGCGTTTTGGCTATGCGTCCTTACGGTTATTTATCGTTTTTTTTAATCCCTTTGCTCTGTTCTCCCCTGAGAGCGATCGCGGCTCCAACTCACTCCCAGAATGATGATTGTTTTGTGGTGGCCCAGGGGACGGAAACCCAACGATTTGGCAGTAATGGTCAGAATGGCACCGTCGGGGAGGCTGGGAAGAATGCTTTAAATGCCGATAATTTAACGGTTTTTGCCGATGGTTCACCCTTAACCCTCAATTTGGCTGGGCGAGATGGGGAAAACGGTCAAAGGGGGGGGGATGCAACGGCGGCGGACTGCAAAAATCAACCGGAGCAAGTGAGTTATGATCTTCGCGCACCGGATGGGGCAAATGGAGCGAATGGTGGCAATGGCGGTGATGGGGGTAACGGGGGTTCTATTAGTATTTATTCGACTAATCCCAGTAATCTGCGGCAAATTTTTGTGAATGCGGCGGGGGGAAAAGGCGGGCAACCAGGGGCCGGGGGGCTAGGTAGTCAGGGCTGTAATTGTAGTAAACCCTATTGGACGGTGGAAACCTGTTCTGGGAATCCAGGGGATCCAGATTATCGATGCAGCACTAAAGAATTTCGCTGTTTCAATGGCCGTAGCGGCGTGAATGGCAACGCTGGCCTCTTAGGACGGGATGGCTTGCCAGGCAAATTAACCTTGATTAACTTGAATAAACCCTTGGAACCAGATAGGCCTTCCGCCGCTGTTACCATGGCGACCTTGAAGGATCAGGGTTTTACGCTTTCTAAAAATCGCTGGGAAACTCGTCAGGGAGCGATCGCCTTATTAGCCCCTGGTTCGGTTGTGGTCGATGAGTATTTAGCGTTAATCGAAAGAACAGAACGCTCTTTTCTGTTGATCTGGAATGCACCGCAGGCCTTTAGTAATTTTGCCGATCGAAATTTAACCTTGACCTTAAATGATCAACAGGAAATTAATGTAACCTTGCCCTCAGATATTTGGTGGGAGGGAACGACTCAAAAACGCAATGCGGTGACAGAATTTGTGGTTTATAATGCCATTTTAGCGGGGGATGCTACCCGTTTAGAGGAAGTGGCTTTGGCGGGTAATGGTAATGATCTCAAGTTGATTCTGGCAGACCGGGCCGATAAATCCAATCTCATTGCGACCAAATTTAAAGTTAAGTATAGTATTACCCAATCGGATCCTCGTTTTCGTCCCGTTTCAGATTATTCTACGAAATATACCGGCGATCTTCCCGATGATTTAGTCACCATTAATGGCGATCGCTTTACCTTAAATATTGGTCAATTACCCATTCCCGCCGAATATTTAAAGCCTGGCTTAGGGGTAGAAATCGAAGTCTTAGCGACACGGACATTCTCAGGCTATTCTGCTAATCAAAAATTAGTCGTCACTGATATTATTGGCCCTGCACGGGGAGTGCCCATGGCCCCCAGTGTACCTCAAACGCCCGCTCTACCTGCTACTGCACCCTTCCCCAGTAATGCTCCCACGGTTCCCCGCATACCAACCTCTCCCACCCTGCCCATTTCTCCCACAGTTCCCCGTATGCCAACCTCTCCTCCCTTACCAACTAATCCTTCTTCCTTGCCCATTCCCCGATAAGATTTGCAAGTCAAAATTAAGCGGTTCTCAAGGCAACAATGGGATCCAGTTTAGCGGCGCGTTGGGCCGGAACCACCCCAAAAAAGAGACCAATGCCACCAGATATGCCCAAGGAAAGGGCGATCGCATTGCCAGAAACAGTAGCGGATAGGGGAGAAATCAGACCGATCACGCCCACAATGCTACAACCGACGGCAATTCCGACCACGCCCCCCACCGCCGAAACAATGACGGCTTCGATTAAAAATTGAATCATAATGTCCTGACTGCCCGCTCCGATCGCCTTACGGAGTCCAATTTCCTGGGTACGTTCAGTGACCGAGACGAGCATAATATTCATCACCCCAATACCGCCCACAATCAGAGAAATGCCGGCGATCGCGGCCAACATAATGGTTAAACCGCCGGTAATCGTACCGACAATATCCAGCATTTGTTTAGCTGTTTCTACCCCGAAATCATCTTCATCATTTTGGATTTTGTGACGCAGACGGAGTAAATTCTCAATTTGAAATTGGGCCGCCCGAATATCTTCTGGTTTCTTCGCTTTGACGTTAATCCAACTCACTTCGATGCCATAGGGAGAAGTCCGACCCACAATTTGACTAATCATGGTATCGAGCGGAATAAAAACCGATTCATCTTGATTGCTGCCCATAAATGATCCCTTTGACTCCATCACCCCCACAATTTCAAAGCTAATATTGTTGACACGAATTTGTTGACCAATGGGATTTTGGGTCTTGAAAAAGCGATCGGCAATTTCAGTTCCAATGACCGCAATCCGTTTACTCCGTTCTAGATCCAGTTGATTGAGGAAACGCCCTTTGTTGACATAGTAACTGCGAATACTTTGATAGTCCGGCGTTGTGCCGATCACCATGCCATTAGTATTAATATTACGAAAGCTAATTAACATCCGTCGGTTTATTTCCGCCGCTACACCATCGACCGTTGGCACTTGGGCGGCGATCGCCTCTGCATCACTTAGAACCAGAGTTCGAGGTAAATCAAAGGTAGCATTGCGTGCTTTACGAGAACCTGGCAAGACAAACATCACATTCGGGCCCAAAGCCGATAATTTATCCGTTGCTAACTTTTGCGCCCCTTCCCCAATGCCAATCATGGCCACCACCGAGGCATTGCCAATAATAATTCCCAACATGGTTAAAGCACTGCGGAGCTTATTGGCCATGAGCATAGAGGAAGCCATTTTTAAACTTTCTACAAACTCCATAGTGTATCGAGGGTAAGGGACTGGAGAAATAGTGGTAATTATCTTACTTATCTTTATCGGATTGCGGATCTTGACTGCCTTCGGGAAGGTCAATAAAAACCCGTTGCCCACCATCTATACCTGACAGAATCTGGGTTTTGTCATCTAAGACCAGACCAATTTTAACGGATTGGAATTTGGGTTGATTATCTTTGCCCGGAATCATAACTCCCGTTTTGCCCGCTAAGGTGACGATCGCCACGGTGGGAACGGTCAAGGCATCCTTGAGGTTATCTCCCATAAAAATGACATCCGCATTCATTTTGGAGCGCAGTTTTTCCTGTCCGGTGATCAGCGCAACCGTTACCTCAAAGGAAGTCACATTATTTTCGACGATCGCTTCTGGGGCAATGCGAATGACCTTACCTTGAAAAACCTCATTGGGAAAGGCATCCGCCGTGATCTTCACCGTTTGACCCAGTTTAAGGGTCATAATATCCACCTCCGGCACTTTGGCCACGATTTCTAGACCCCTGGCCAGGGCTAAGATGGAAGTGGAAGTGGCAGAAGCCGTACTAGAAGCCGAGGTGGTAGGAGTCACAAAAGCCCCAACGGTGGCAAATTTTTGGGTAATCGTGCCAGCAAAGGGAGCCGTAACAAAAGTATCTTGGTACTGAATCTTCACCCGCTCTAGATCTGCCTGGGCCGCCGCCGCCACCGCCTTTAAAGAAGCCAGTTCGGACTTGGCCGTATATTGACGTTGTTCAAAGGCAGCAATTTGTCCTTTGAGGGCCTGTTCTGATTCAACCACCGCCGCCCGCAATTGTTGAATTTGCTGTTCAATTTGTCCTAATTCTGGATCGGCTGTATTTTTTGCCTGATCAAGTTTGCCCAGGGATTCAATTAAACCGGCTTTGGCACTGAGATAGTCGTTGGAAACTTCGTCAAAGCGATCGCGGGAAATCGCGCCTTCTTCAATTAAACTCTTATTGCGATTCATACGGTTTTCAGCTAACTGAAGCCGAGACTCGGACGCATTCAGTTGGGCGCGAAATTGATCGATATCCTTGGGAATTCTGGCCTGTACCTGGAGCAGTCTATCCTGGGCGATCGCCAATTGGGAGCGGGCTTGGGCTACTCTGGTTTGAGCCTGATTAACGTCGGCTTCCCGTTGCCGCAATTCCATCGGAATTTTAATTTGTAGTTCCTTAAAACGGGCAATAGTCTCTTCAAATTTAGCTTGGGACTGCATCCCCTCGGCAAACACTTCTCGGTTTTCCATCACGGCTAACCGTTGACCCCGATGCACGCGATCGCCTTGTTCTACAAATAACTGCATTAAACGACCAGGCGTTTTGGGACTAATATTCACTGTCTGAACAGGTTGAACAGTTCCACTGGCCTTAATTTCTACCGCTAAAGTTTCCTGGGTGGCCGTTACCGTATATTTTTCTAGGTCTAAAGTGCTGCCAGATGGCTGTACCATCCGAAAGGTCAGGAATCCAACCACTAGAAGGCCTGCTCCTAATGCCCCCAAGATCATAGGAAGAGGATTTTTCATTTTATCTAGCAGTGGAATTTGCATAGAACCTGATGACAAAAAAAACTCTCGAATGTTTCATCCATAGTAACGTTAAGATCAGCGTAATGAATCTTTACATTTAATTATGGTCGTTTCCTTATCTGCCCTGGAATCGTTTAAAAAGCGTTTAAAAACCGTTTTTTTGTTTGGAAATGAGCCGACACTGGAATTATTCGCTATTTTGAGCGTTTATTTTGTTCAGGGCATCTTAGGGTTAGCTCGCCTGGCCGTTAGTTTTTTCCTCAAAGATGATTTGGGCTTGAGTCCGGCCCAGATGGGAGCCTTAACCGGAATTGCTGCCATACCTTGGATTATTAAACCGCTTTTTGGTTTTTTGTCCGATGGTTTACCCTTGTTTGGCTACCGTCGGCGTTCCTATCTGATTCTATCGGGACTATTGGGAAGTCTATCCTGGTTGGTGTTAGCCACAATGGTTAATTCTGTTTGGGGAGTGACGCTGACTCTCTTGGTGACATCCTTATCGGTGGCAGTCAGTGATGTGATTGCGGATTCGGTGGTCGTAGAACGGGCCCAGCAGGAATCCCTCCGTAAAGCTGGTTCTCTGCAATCGCTCACCTGGGGAACGGCGGCCTTGGGAGGACTGATAACGGCCTATTTTAGTGGTTTACTGCTAGAACAAATTAGTACTAGAACTATCTTTGTCATTACGGCTTGTTTTCCTTTGCTGGTTTCCTTTTCGGCTTTTTTGATTGGGGAAGAAAAGCCCGCTTCGCCTTCTCTCAAGAATCCCCTTGCTAATACCAAAAACCAATTACAACAATTAGGACAAACGATTCGTCAGAAATCCATTTTATTACCCACAATTTTTATTTTTTTGTGGCAGGCAACCCCTAGCGCAGATTCAGCTTTTTTTTACTTTACTACCAATGAACTGGGGTTTGAGCCAGAATTTTTGGGACGGGTACGATTGGTGACGAGCTTGGCCGGTTTAATTGGTATTGGTTTATATCAAAAGTTTTTAAAAACGATTCCCTTTCGTCCCATGTTGGGCTGGTGCACAGTGATTTCCTGTTTACTCGGCTTTACTTCCCTGATCCTTGTCACCCATAGTAATCGGGCGATCGGCATTGACGATCATTGGTTTAGTCTGGGGGATAGTTTGGTTTTAACGGTTATTGGTCAAGTGGCTTTTATGCCCGTTTTAGTGCTTTCGGCGCGTCTTTGTCCCAAAGGAATTGAGGCCACTTTATTTGCGTTATTGATGTCGATCTGGAATTTAGCCGGATTAACGTCTCAAGAATTAGGGGCTTTGCTAACTCATTGGTTAGGGGTAACGGAAACTAATTTTGACTATTTAGCTCCCCTAATTATTATTACCAATTTAACCACACTATTACCTTTGCTACTATTGAATTGGTTGCCAGCCGGAGATCCCCAAGACTTTTCTCAAGTGGATGCGGATAATCGTTCTTTTCCATCGCCGGAATTATTTGAACCTCACCGTTTGGGAACCTTAGCGGATCAAAGTTTTTTACCAGAGTTTATGCCTGATTTAGGGACACCTGTTAAAGAAATAAAATCCCCTTAGCCTCAAAAGCGGCGATCGCTGATTTCTTTTTTTAATAAAACTTTGGTGAAATGTTTTATCGGATTCAACCTTTTTGAGACTTGACCTTAATGTTGTGTTAAGGCATTGTAGAAAAGGCTGTGCTATCGTCAGAGATAACCTTCTAAACCTCCATGAATACTACCGATCATCCTGCCAGTTTTGATTTTCAAACCCAGCTAGAAGAAACCGTAATTGGTTTTGATCTCCAAAATCCTCCCTCCCAAAAGGTGATCGATAGCTGTGTTCACTGTGGTTTTTGTCTGTCAACTTGTCCCAGTTATCGCATTATCGGCAAAGAAATGGATTCTCCGAGGGGACGCATTTACTTGATGAATGCTATTAACCAAGGGCAAGCCTCCTTAGATAGCACGACAAGTCAACATTTTGATAGTTGTCTCGGTTGTTTGGCCTGTGTGAGTACCTGTCCTTCTGGTGTGCAGTACGATCAACTGATTAGCGCGACCCGTTCTCAAGTGGAACGCAATCAACCTCGCTCCCTCGGCGATCGCCTAATTCGATGGCTCATTTTTAATCTTTTTCCCTATCCCCAACGTTTACAAATTCTATTACCTTTCTTCTGGATTTATCAAAATCTAGGCTTACAAAAACTGGTACGAGCGAGTGGTTTATTAGAAAAATTCTTTCCTCGTTTAGCGGCAATGGAAGCGATTTTACCGAGAATTACCCGTCAATCTTTTTCGGGAAATTATCCTGATTGTATTCCAGCCCAAGGAACACAACGTTATCGGGTAGGGATGGTTCTGGGCTGTGTGCAACGACTCTTTTTTTCTAATGTTAATGAGGCAACGGCACGGGTATTAACTGCCAACGGTTGTGAAGTGGTGATTCCCAAAACCCAAGGATGTTGTGCTGCCCTACCGGCTCACCAGGGACAGGAAGCTCAGGCTCAGGCATTAGCTCGTCAGATGATTGATAGTTTTGCGGATAGTAATGTGGATTTTATTATTATTAATGCGGCGGGTTGTGGTCATACGCTCAAGGAATATCATCATATTTTGGCGAATGATCCAGACTATGCAGAAAAGGCCCAGCGATTTGTGGCGAAAGTTAGGGATGTCCAGGAGTTTTTAGCAGAAGTAGGTTTAGTAACGCCTTTAATGCCCATTAGCGATGAAATGTTAACGGTGGTTTATCAGGATGCTTGCCATTTATTACATGGTCAAAAAATCAGTTTACAACCCCGACAATTATTGATGCAAATCCCTAATCTCAATCTCAAGGAAGCGATCGATGCGGCTCTTTGTTGCGGTAGTGCAGGGGTCTATAATATGTTACAACCGCAAGTTGCCGATGCTCTGGGGCAACAAAAAGTAACGAATTTATTGAATACGGGAGCCAAGCTAATTGCTTCGGCCAATCCAGGCTGTTCTCTGCAAATTCAGAAACATCTTCAAAAGCAAGGTAAGTCATTTCCTTTGATGCACCCAATAGAATTATTAGATCAGGCGATTCGAGGAATTAAATTAACGCTTTACTAAATACTCTAGATGATGTTATAAACCTGTGGATCGATCCTCTGAATCGTAGTCACTTTGCCCATTAGAAAGCTATCTATCCACAGATTCAGAACACTACCTTATTTTGGTCCCAGTCAAACGTTAATTTTCTCATCTCATAAGGAAATACGTAATTAAGCTGAGAATTTCTCTCCTATTTTAACAGATTATTGTTGAGCTACAGAAGAAGTAACTTTTGTAGCTAACCAACGCTTAAAAGAGCGATCGCTTTCCCCGCTAGATTTACCTGCCAATAACCCTTCAATACCAATATGTTCATCGGGATCATCCCAGGCGATCGCGTAACCATTCCCTAAAATCTCCCAGTTTTATCTCCTAACAGGAAACTCACCCGACAAGTAAATTCAGGTAACAAGGTCGAATAAATCTCATCTTGATCCATTAATGTTGCTGTTAAAGTGAGTTGATTTTGTTCTCGACGATAAATCTCCATTTGTTTTTTAAAGCGATCAATAATCCAATATTCCTGGACTCCTTGAATCGAATACAATTTTAACTTAGTTTCTTTGTCCCGTCTTTCATTATCCTTACCTGAAGATAATACTTCAATCACTAATTCGGGAGAACCTGTTAAATGGCCTGACTGATCTTCAATTTGGGCCAAACGACCATGACTCACCCAAACCACATCGGGAATCACACTATCAATATCTGAATAAATTAAACCTGGATTAATAATGGTTAAACCCAACCCCGTTTTTTCTGACCACATCTCTAGGGCAGCCGCTACCCGTGAGCAAATATGTTGATGACGATAATGGGGAGTACGGGTCACTAATAAATCTCCTGCAATAAGCTCATACTGAATAGCAGGGTTCTCAGGTAAAACCTCTACATCATAAATTGTCCAAGTTAATTTTGCTGGAGCTTGTACCATAAAAGTGTTTCCCTGGGTTACGCTTTCATTATAACTATATGAAGAAGTAACTCTTGCTGTTAATTAATGCTCAAAAGAGCGATCGCTTTCTCCACTAGATTTACCTTCTCCATTTAAAAGGGATATACTCAACCACATTTATCCAATCATCTGGGGCTGAGGCTTTAGCAATAAATTCTAAATCTTTCACGAATTGACCAAATGTACCACCAAGCTAATGACCAAAAATTAAACCTGAAAAAAATTTTTCCTCTTATTACCATGTTTATACTAAAACTCGAAAACGAATATCCTGGGTAAAAAGAACTCGATTCTGTTCTGTTGCCCTTGCTAATCATGCCGAAGTTGTACAATAATAGCTTGGGGAATATGTACATCCATATAAAAGGCGATCGCCTAAAACAAGTTCAGCCTTAACTTCAGATTTATTCATATTTCTAAACAAATTTTATTTATAACAGTCAACTGTAACAAAAAATGAAATCTCAAAATTGGTATGACAGACTTTCTCGATCCTGGCAACGATTTCTGGTCAATCCCTATCAGCATTTATTTTGGTCATTGATTCTGTTTTTTTTGGTTTTTATTGTTGTAGATGAAAACAATATTATCGGACGAATTAGTTTAATCATCCTATTTTTAGTAACGGTTTTATTTGTCATTGAAACCTTTAAAATACAACGAAAATTTTTAAATATTTTTAGAGCGATCGCAGTTTTATCTTTTATTTTTAGTTTAGTGGCAATTATTTTAGATTATAGAAATAACAAGATACTTTATTTTTTGGGTCAAGTAATTGATTTAATTTTTATCGTGACTGCGGTTTTTCTTATTGTCCAAAAAATATTTTCTGACACCAAAGTAACAGGAGATACCCTGCGCGGGGGAATTAGTGTTTATTTAATGTTAGGAATTGTCTGGTATCTAATTTATCAAATCATTTTGACAATTATTCCTCAAGCCTTTGTGGGAGACTTTAAGGGAGATATCAGTAGTTGTCAAATCTTTTATTTTAGTTTTGTAACTTTAACAACGGTCGGTTATGGAGATATTTTACCCGCTCATAAAGCAACCATGATTATGTCAAATTTAGAGGCGATCGTCGGTCAACTTTATCCAGCCGTTATTATTGCGAGACTCGTGAGTTCATATACTGTCGAAAATTCTAATAATAAGTAAATTCTAAATACGGCAGAAATCAATCAGTTTATGGCTAATCAGAATAATTAGAAATTTAGATAATCATTTATCGGAGATCAAATTTTTAATAGAGAAATATTATCACAATTTTTATTCTGATGCGATCGCATTTAGGACTTGATAAGGGACATTTGTATTTTGCCAGTTTTGAATTAGAAAATAAAGTTGAGTCTGATAAAAATAGGATCTTTCATAAGCTAACCTGAGATCTCTTTCCAAATTCTCGGCTTTGACATCTGTTGGCTTACAAGTTCCCCAAGCTTTACAGAGTGCTAATGATAAAATCTGCATAATATCGTGACCACAACAAACTTGCGAGGGATCGTGTTCTTTATTCCTAAGTATTTCAATCTTTTCTTCAATTTCTTGATTAACTAATGATTGTTTTTGAGAATGATCTTTAATGGTTTTTATAAGATCTGAGTAATCGATTTCTAATGTATCTTTTTTGATAAATTTACCAAAATCTAAACCTTCAAATCGTAAAGACAAATTGTTTTTCTGAGATATCCAACGTAAATAACCAATTTCTTGACCTATTTTTAACAAAATTTCTCTAATATTGTTGTCTTTGGTTTTTTCTTCACTGCCTCTTTCTTTAATTACTTTTTCTAATGCAGGTGTTTTTAGTATCATCACTTCTAAATCATGATCATCCGTTAATAAAATGTTGGGACTTTCAGGAAGATTATTTTCTAGGCGATCAAAATCAGCATCAACAACAGCGAATACTCCTGTAAATTTATCATTGTCCAAAATTTTTATCGTATTAAGTGCTTGTTCTTTACCATCGGAGATCACAAATTCACAAGTTTCAGAATTCACAAAATTACTGTACACTAATTTATCACTGTGGCCTTCAACAATAAGAAATACTCCAGCAAAAGCATCCCTTCGTAATCGAATTTGATCCGCCCATCTATTAGGATTTTGTTGAATGTACTCTCTCATTACTTAATCCCTTTAATTCAATAGTTAAATCCCAGCGTCCATTAATAATATCAGGAGAGTGGGTTGCCAATAAAATGTCAATATCGGCTAATTTTACAATTTCTTGTAAGTCTTCTAAGAATTTGACTTGCCAACCAACATGAAGAGATATTTCAGGTTCATCAATAAAAATTAGAGAACCAGGCTTAACTTTAAATAATAATTCATAAAGCATGACTAACTCATGTTGTTCTCCTGAAGATAAATCTGTAGGAGATAAAACTTCATCTTGGCTAGTTTTTAAAATAAAACCTTTGTCTTGATCAATAACTAAAGTCTTATGAGTAAATCGTTGGTTAATGATTCTTTGAAAAACCTCTAATCTATAGGCAAAATCACTAAAAACATTCAGTTTTTTTTCTGTATCTTCAACATATAAAGATAGTAATTTACGAGTTGATTCATCAAGATTATCAGTGATTGGAAAATTGGAATCTTCTGTTTTTTCTAGAAGACCAACATTAATTAATTGGTGACGCTTTGTTTCTAAGTAAACAAGTTTTTGCCTTAATTGTTTTTCTGTTAGATCATTGGAGGCTTTTTTTTGTATGACTCTGATAGGAAACGTTCTGTCTAATGACTGCGAAAGCTTACCATATTCAGTATTTTGTGTTTGAATTTTATTAGTCAAATCAAAAGCATAGTGAATAACAATGTTATCGGTTAAAGTATTAGATTTATTATTAATAAGACGTTGGCATTCTATAAAATATAAAAAAATTGATTTCTGAATTATTTCCAATTTACTTTTCCCTATCTTTTTAAGTTCTTTTTCTTTAAGCTCAACTAACTTTATAAGTTCCAGCGATTGAATTTTATTTAGACTTAAAGTTCCCACAAAGTCACTATCTGCATTTTCTGTTATTTTGCGCAAATCGTCTAATTTCAATAATGTGTAATTAGAATTTTTAATATCTGATTGAATTATTAAATTATCAAGATAAAGCCATTCGCTGTTTTCGTTATTTTCTTCTATCTTATAAACCACTTCTCTGATAATGGATTTAAACCCTAATTCATCAGTTATTGAGTTTGAAAAAGTCTTGGCGTTTTGTTTTAAACAAATTGAAGTATTAAAGTCAAAATCAATTTTTATTTCTTGGAATGGAATGATAAGTAGTTCTGAATATTGACCATTAAATAATCCATTTATTAATCTTAAAATTGAAGTTTTTCCAACACCATTAATTCCATGAATAATTGTTATTCTTTCATCTAAATTGAGAGGAATTACATGGTCAAAAATGCCAAATAGTTTTGTAATTGAAATCTGTTTAATTCTCATAAATTTAATGTAATTGTGAAAAGGCGATCGCCGTTAGGGATTAGATGATTTAGCCAAATAGGTAATCAACGCACCGATTAATGCTCCTGATAAAGTCAAACCAATTTGCTTCCAATTTTTAAGTTCTCCCACTCTTTCCGCTAGATCAGGAATTTTTTGAACATAGGGCTGCTGACCAAGTAAAGTACCCTCTATTCTACTCATACGGCTTTCCAAGTTACTCATTTTTTCTTCTACTCTTTCCGTACTTACTTTAAGATTGACTATATCTGATTGAATAACGGCTAATTGTCCAGATTGAACCCTTAACTGATCAGATTGAGCCAGTATTAAATCTTTAAGTTCCTTTAATTCACTTTTTGTCGCTGTTGACATAAAAACCTCTCAAATTTTTCAATTACGAAAATTTTTACTCCTGTGCTGACTACTCTAAGTTTAGTTTACATTGTTGTCGAACGCAATCCTGTGGATAGAGACTGTTTTTTATTTCTATTTAAAAGGGATATACTCAACCATATTTACCCAATCTTCTAGGTCTGAGGCTTTAGCAATAAATTCTAAATCTTTGACAAATTGACCAATTGTACCGCCAAGCTGATGACCAAAAATTAAACCCGAAAAAATCTTTCCCTCTTGCTGCCAGGTTTGTGCCAACACTCGAAAACGGATATCCTGAGTAAATAAAACTCGATTCAGTTCTGTCACTCTTGTTAATAATTCGGAATCAGGCAACTTTTGAGTGTCATCGTCAAAAGCAGTCAAAACATCAACTTTTCGCCGCCGAAGTTGTACGGTAATAGCTTGGGGAATATGTACATCCATATAAAAAGCGATCGCCATTTATAATAAACCTCTAGCTTTCATCCGAACATAAAAAGGAGAAGACACCGATTGATTCATTTCTAGTTGGGTTTGCTCCCACTCCTCCCGAATTTCAGTATCAATTTCTTCTTGATGGTCGAAGTAATAAGCCATGGCCGCATGGGCTTCTGCAAGGGAAAGATAGGGATGCTGGTGACACATTTCTTCTACTGACCAACCGTAGGCAAGATAATCCATCACAATTTGTGCGACGCGAATACGGGGAAAACGTTCTAAACAAGCGGAGGAATTTTTGAGTTTAGTGATATGGGGATAGTTAACAGTTAACATAGTAGATTTTGGGTTAATGCAGATAGAATTTGGGAATTAATGATAAATTGATATTTCAAAACGAGATTGCTTTGATAAATTGTCGAAAAAAACTATTTTTCAAAAATCATAGTAATCTTTTTAGGAAACTTAATAACAACAGTAAGCTCAAGTTGTATATTTACATTTCCAAAAAACAGAAAAATATAGATGAGTAAAAGTTTTAATTAGATTTCTTAAAATCAATTTTTTCTAAACAGGACAAAAAATTTGATGACAAATCTTCCTCTTCAATAATGTTGCTACGAAGCCGAATGTTAAAGAGCCAAATTAAATCATTGACTCCTATTTCCTTAACTTTAACATTTCCATAATCACTAATTTCTCTTGATTTTCCCTTGGTAATAATCCATACCTGACGATTTTTTCCAGCAATCTTAACTGTCTTCGTGTATGTAGAACCATTAGGTTTTTTAAGCTCAAAAGTGATTTGAGATTGATCAATTTTATTGACATAATTTTCAATCTGATCTTTTTTGAAATCTTCAAATTGTTCTCTTAATGTACAATCATACATAACAGCTAAATTGCCAATAATAAAAAATCCATCACCTCTCCCAGCCTGGTTTTTAGAGTCATATTGATATAGTGAATGAATACCTATACATCTTAACAAAAGAAAAACACCATTTTCAAATTCAAAAGGATTAGTAATCTGTTGAATATTAGAAAAAACCTGAATAATCTGTTGAGAGATCAGATCTAATACAGGATCAATCTCAATTTTTTCTATTAATGGCTCAGTTAAGTTTTCAAAAACATTGTTATCATTGTCATTGGATATAAGTGAAATTTTATTCGCGAATTTTTTACCATCATGGCTAAGACCAATATTAAAAGCAACTTTATCATTGACCCTAATATCTTTATACTCTATGTTTTTTAATTGCGTGGAAACAAAATAAATATCTTCATTTTGCTCTTTTAAAAAAATCCAACCAGATTGTTTTTCCTCTATAATGTTTTTTACATAACCTTCATACCTTGAATTTGAAGTTATAGGAGTAAAGTTTCTATTACTTTCCTGTTCATCTTCACTAGAGTCAATGACAATTATTTTATTTGCAAATCTAGCATTTTGCTTTGATATTCTTTCAATAAAACTTACCCGTTCACCAATTTTCAAGTCTGCAAATTCTCTATTTGTTAACTCTTGTGCTTTAAAGTAGCGATCTGCATTGTTATCATCAACCTTAATAAAGCCATAGTTTTGATCTTCAAAAATACGACTTATACGCCCAATTAATCTCTCGTCTTTATGAACAATTGGCTTCGACAAAATAATTTTATTTGCGAAACTTAAGTCTCTATCAGGACTATGGTAGGGAATAAACTGTACTTGATCCCCAACAGAAAGATGCTCAAAAATAATGCCAATTAGTTGACTTTTGACAAAGTAGAAGTCCTGATTCTCGTGCACTACTTTTATCCAGCCCGCCTTTCTCTCTGGAATAAGCTTGATAACTATCCCTTCTATTCGAGCATCTAAATATTTATCTTTATCAATGTGATAGGACATAGAAGACACCCTAGTTCACTGGTACTCTGTTGTCGGGAGAATTAATCCCAGAATTTGACTTGCCCCAATTTTACCTGATTATAGTTGAGCAAGTACCTATTTGTCTTTAATTTAGTTTCTGTGTCTCGTCTGTCATTATTCTTACCCGAAGACGACACTTTAAGTATAAATTTAGAATCTTTGTTTTGCAAGTGTTTAAAAACTAATTTTCGTTTAAGAAATTTGGCGTGTTATCAACCAACGCTTAAAAGAGCGATCGCTTTCCCCACTAGATTTACCTGCCAATAAACCGTCAATGCCAATATGTTCATCAAGATCATCCCAGGCGATCGCGTAACCATCTCCCAAAATTTCCCAGTTTTCTCTTTCTTTTTGAGTTGCATGAAGTAGGCGAGGATACCAAGATAAAGGAATAATTAAACTGCGCCCATCTACCAAATTTACGATTAACTTTTCATCGGTGACTTCAATTTGGGTAGCGAGGGGGTCAGTTTCAAGCATCAAAGTAGTCATGCCAAGCCTCCAATAATGTTTGTTCGTAAGTTTCTACCAATTGTAAAATATCATTTAGTTCATGATCTTTAAAACCTCGATTTTTGGATAAAGAAATAGGTTGAAGCCAGAATTTGACTAATTGGCGATCGCGTCTAACATGAATATGGGGTGGTTCACCTTTATCAGAACTAAAAAAGATAAAATTGTAAGGGCCGACTTGACAAACGGTAGGCATTTTTTTCAATAATTATTGCCAAGGTGGGAATTTCACCCACCTTCATTTTAACCCATTAACTTTGAGCGACTAATTCCTTATCCTTTGCTAGAAAGACCTCTAATTCCTCTAACATATCCGCATCCACTTTAGTTTGCATCGGACAGAACTTCGGCCCACACATCGAGCAGAATTCCGCCGTTTTATAAATGTCAGCCGGTAAGGTTTCATCATGGTATTCTTTAGCCCGTTCGGGGTCTAACGCTAACTCAAATTGACGATTCCAATCAAAGTTATAACGAGCTTTTGATAATTCATCATCGCGATCGCGGGCATTAGGACGATGACGAGCAATATCGGCAGCGTGGGCGGCAATCTTATAGGCAATTAAGCCATTTCGCACATCTTCGGCGTTAGGCAAACCTAAATGCTCTTTCGGGGTTACATAACACAACATCGCCGTACCATGCCAACCCGCGATCGCCGCTCCAATGGCCGAAGTAATGTGGTCATAACCAGGTGCAATATCGGTGACTAATGGGCCAAGCACATAGAAAGGAGCCTCACTACACTCCTCCATCTGTTTACGCACATTAAACTCAATTTGATCAATGGGGACATGGCCAGGCCCTTCCACCATAACCTGTACATCATGCTCCCAAGCACGACGAGTTAATTTTCCTAAAGTTTTTAACTCTGACAATTGGGCATCATCCGAAGCATCATGGGTACAACCAGGACGCAAAGAATCACCTAAACTAAAAGAAACATCGTACTTTTTAAAAATCTCGATAATTTCATCGAAATGGGTATAAAGGGGATTTTGTTTATGGTGGTGCAACATCCACTTAGCAATAATACCGCCGCCACGAGACACAATCCCTGTAATTCGGGTTTTAACTAAAGGCAAATATTCAATTAATAAACCCGCATGAATTGTCATATAATCCACACCTTGCTGGGCGTGTTTTTCGATAATATGCAGAAAATCATCGGGGGTTAAATTTTCGATGCTACCATGTACACTTTCCAGAACTTGATAAATGGGAACAGTGCCAATGGGAACAGGAGACGCTTTAATAATAGCCGTGCGAATCACGTCTAAATCGCCACCGCCGGTGGATAAATCCATCACTGTATCGGCTCCGTACTTAACCGCCAGTTTTAGTTTTGCCACCTCTTCATCAATATTAGAAGAATTGGGCGAGGCTCCAATATTGGCATTCACCTTACACTTAGAGGCAATCCCGATCGCCATCGGCTCAAGATTGGTATGGTTGATATTGGCGGGGATAATCATGCGCCCCCTTGCTACCTCTTCCCGGATCAAATCCGCCGGTAAATTTTCCCGTTGGGCAACATAATTCATTTCCTCAGTGATTAAACCCTGACGAGCATAGTGCATCTGGGAAACATTACTGTCACCCTGGCGTTTAGCAACCCATTCTGTACGCATATGTGAAATCCTCGAATAAACAGCTTCCCTACGCTGGTATTACCCAGTCTCAGGTTCTAAGGGTTTTTCTCAGCCTAAATTTCTAGACACCCCTAGCTTAAGGAGAAATTGTAGCATTATTTTGGGGTTTGTCGAAGGGATGGTTAGATTAGTTAAAATTTACAGATTTTTTTCTATGAGTCGTGTAGGGTATAAGGTTATGAATCACGTTAGCTCTCTTGAAATTGTCTCCTTCGTTAAATCATCAAAGAGGTTAAATCCTGCTAAAATAGCTTGAGTGACGTTAACTAAATTGCATTGTTGCTCAATTTTAATTAATATTTATGACTATTAAAAATTTACAGTTTATTGTCAAGCTTTGTCTCAAAAAACCTGCTCAATGTCGATATTTATGGCGATGGTTTAAGAGCTTACCAGACAATTATTTAATTGAAAATCAATTGCCTTGGTTAGTATTTGCTGCCATTGATTTTTTAGAAGATTTAGACTTAAAAGGTAAAAAAGTATTTGAATATGGCAGTGGTGGCTCAACTCTATTTTGGCTTCGCAAAGGGGCTAATTGCGTTTCCTTAGAGCATGATCGCAGCTGGTATGAAAAAATGAAACCCCTTTTAGAGGGGTGTGACCTTTAGTTGATGAAGGAAAAGAAAAGTGTTAACATGGGATGAAAAGTGACAAAGAGGAAACAATGATGACAGCAAAACTAATTAATGTAGAGGGTTCAAAGATAAAAATAGAACTAACATTAGAACTCAGTCGTTCAATGTTGGATACAGAAATAAATATTCAAAAAGGCTTAAACGAAGTAGGTTGCATCGCCAGCAAAGAAGCCTTGAAATATTTAGATACAGATGGTTCACCCTTAAAAATCGGTGAAGAAATCTGGAAGAGTAAGGGAGAGCAACCGAAAGAATATCAAACACCTTATGGTGAGGTTATAGTGAATCGTCATGTATATCAGCGTTCACCTTTGAGGAAAAACGTATTGCCCCTTAGAAAGAGAAGCAAGGATAATCATAACATCAACGCCATTATTGGCAAAACAGGTATCCTCAAAAATGTCAGGGATGGCAGGCAAAGAGGTGAAAAATGATTTATTAGAAAATCATGGTAGAAAAGTAGCGCTATCCTATATCCAAAGATTGAGTGAAGCAGTAGGAAGTGTGGTACAGGCAAAAGAAGAAGCGTGGAGTTATGCCCCGCCCAAGGAGGATAGCCAAATTGCAACAGTGGGAATAGGATTAGATGGAACCTGTATGCTGATGTGTGAGGATGGCTACCGTGAAGCAATGGTGGGAACCGTTTCCCTATACGATAGTGAAGGCGAACGTCAACCTACAATCTATCTAGGTGCGGCACCAGAGTATGGAAAAAAGAGTTTTCTAGAAAGATTAGAAAGAGAAATTGAGCGAGCGAAAAACCGTTATCCAGAGGCAAAATTTGTCGGTATAGCAGATGGTGCAGAATCAAATTGGAAGTTTTTAGAAAAGCAGACGGAAGAACAGATATTAGATTTCTATCATGCCTCTGGTTACTTAGGTGCCTTGGCAGAAGCGTTGCATCCGAATACCGTGTCAAAACAAAAAGAATGGTTGACTGAAAATTGTCGAGAACTCAAGCATGAAAAAGGAAAAGCAGGAGAACTGCTAAATCTGATGAAAGAAGTCAAAGAAGAAAAAAGTCATTCTAAGAATCTTACCGAGAAACTACAAGCGGCGATTACTTATTACGAGAATCATCAGCATCAAATGGATTATGCTGAATACTTAGAGAAAAAGTATCCGATTGGTTCAGGTGTTACGGAAGCAGCTTGTAAGACGTTGGTCAAACAACGATTATGTTGTTCAGGGATGCGATGGAAGGAAAAAGGAGCAGGAATTATTTTGAGCCTACGAGCTTTGGTATTGACGAAGGAACGATGGAGTCAATTTTGGGCAAAACTTGATCAATATGGGTTCCCTGTAGAACCCTGATTACAACAGCTTTTATCAACTAAAGGTCGCACCCTTTTAGAGCAGCAAGATTCTGTGGATTATCGATTGGCAGAACCGGAATTATTAGAAAAACAAAGTCCAAAAGAGGACTATACGAATCCTGATACCTACAGGTCTGGAAGTCCTGATTTTACCCACCATTCCTTTCAGGCCTATATTCGCCAGATCGATTCCTTTCCCGATCATTTCTTTGATGTGATTCTTGTGGATGGTAGAGCTAGACCAGCAGCGATCGCCCATAGCATTAAAAAATTGGCCATGCAAGGCATATTAATTGTTGATAATTCAGATAGAGACTACTATTTTACCCAAACGATGACTTCCTTAAAAACCTTTAAACATCAATCCTTTGCTGGATTGGGCCCCACCGTTCCAGTGGTGTGGAAAACTGATATTTTTACCCATCAATATTGAAAAGGATAAGCAGTTTAATCTTGAAACTTCTATGGGAGAAATATTTAAATTTTGTAGAAATTAATTCTGGTTTAGGGAGAGCTTAGGTATTGCCAACGACTAAACATTGCAGCTTGACCATGATACTTTTTTTGCTCATCAATCAAATTCCAAACCGTTGCTTCTTGAACCATAAAGCGACGACCAGTTTTAGAAATACGTACTCCTGCATAATTTTCGATATAACCCTGGCGAGTAACGGTTGCTAGTAGATTAGCCCGTTCTTCTTGATTAGGAAGTTCTGCCGATCGCCGAGAGGGCAAGGTGGTAAGTTCTGACCAGTCCATTTCAAAAAGAGTTTGAGCTGTTAGATTGGCATAGGTAAAAATCGGATCGGAACGAGTGTCATGGGAAAGGACGACGAAGGGAGCTTCAAAAATGGCTTTTGCTAGATCTTTTCCTTGCAACCCTAGATTACCGATCTCTTTGCCCGTCAATTTTCTATAACTACTTTGCAGTAAAACAATATGGTCTAAGAGATAGTTATTGTTAGCATGAGGCTCAGGAAAAGTCATAAATTAAGCTGTCAGGTGGCCATGGTTTGAAAATAACAGGATATATTGAGCAGTGGAGTCTTGATCCCGTTGAGTTATATTTAACCGCAATTGGGATGATTTTGTAGAGTTGCGATCGCCCGATCAAGCAAATTTTCCCCTTCGGCGACAGACCGGATCTGAAAAACCTGTTCCCGTAACTCGGTTGCTCCTACAAAGCCTTTGCAATACCAAGCTAAATGCTTACGAGACTGGAAAATACCCCGTTCTCCCTTATATTCCCAAAGATGATGTAAATGGTCTTTAGCACATTGCAAACGTTGAATCGGAGATTTTGTAGGTAGAGTTTCCCCTGTTTTTAAAAAATATTCAATTTCTCCGACTAAAAAAGGATAGCCCAGGGTTCCCCGTGAACACATAATGCCATCTGCCCCTGTTTCCGCTAAACAGGCGATCGCGGCTTCCACTGAAAAAATATCACCATTGGCAATGACTGGAATCGTCAGAACCGCCTTAACCCGTCGAATCCAATCCCAGCAAGCCGAGCCATTATAGCCCTGGGCGCGAGTTCGTCCATGTACCGTCACCATCGCCGCACCAGCATCCTCTAGCCCCTTCGCAAAATCTAAAATATTAATTTCTTGCTCGTTCCACCCCAAACGAGTTTTCACTGTCACTGGAACCGATACTGCCTCTACAACGGTTTTAACAATCGCTTGGGCGATCACAGGCTGACGGAGTAAGGAAGAACCGCCCCCCTTTTTCGTAATTTTATTGACAGGACAGCCCATATTAATATCAATGGTTTTGGCTCCCTCTGCCACTGCTTTTTGAGCCGCTTCGGCCATAAAATCGGGACGGCAATCAAACAATTGAATACTAATCGGTTGTTCTTGAGGTTCAATTTCCATCACCTGGGGAAGTTGCTGAAGATGATGAATTTCCGTAGCACTTACCATCTCGGTATAAAGCATTGATTCGGGGGCATAGCGTCGCACCAAACTCCGAAAGACCAAATCGGTTACGCCAGATAGAGGAGATTGAAAAACGCGGCTGTTAAGGGTGATATTGCCAATTTTCAAGGGGGCAGCTAGTTTTTGCTGTTGCTCAGAAGAAAGTTGCATTAGGATCATAGCCCATAAAAATAGGAGATAACCCTAACATTAAAGGCTATCTCCGTCGATGATCGAAGTGTTTTCTCAGAAAAGAATCACTAGGCTACAAAGTTCTATCTATCGATAAAATTAGGATTTCGTTGCCTGGTTTTGACGACGCTTTTGCCAGGTCATCACGACAGCCGTTCCACCTAGCAAGACTAAGGGGATAGCAGGATTAGATTCGGGAACCGCGATCGCCTTAACAGCCGTAAAGTTAGCTCCTGCAACCGTGTTAAAGGTAAAATTCAGATTGTTGAGCTTACTGAAATCCACACCAGCAAACTTATCGAAGCTCACACTAGCTGAGTTACCACTCACTGGCAAGGAAAGGGCAGACAACGTCGCACTATTTCCTAAACTATCACTTGCCGTAATATTGTAGTCATAGTTAAAGGGATTACCCAGATCAGCAATTTGCATCGCCAGTCCGGTAAACCTCCCCCCCGCCGTTAAATCGAAAACCTCCGAACTGTTCAAGTACTGTAAAGCAGCCGTTCCTTGGGTACCAGTTTGGGAAACCACATTAAAGTTATTAGCTATCCCACCATTAGCGACATCATTAACCGTTGCGGTAATACTGTTAGGCCCACTAACGCGAGTTGCGGTTAGAGTACGAGACGTGCCGATAAACGAATCACTAGCATTGTCAAAAACAACACTAGAAGTAGGAATGGAAATTGATCCAGGATCTTTGGCGGCTTGGGTAACAGTAAAATCGTCAATGGTTCCTGTTGAATTAAAGTTTGCTGCCGATGCTTGGCCTGCGCTTAAAACAGCCAAACCGGAAACAGCGAGGCTTCCCAAAATAGGCAGTAGAGATTTAAAGTGACTCATCTTAATCAATTGGCCCTAATTTCAATAAAACTTTCCGAGGAAAAACGTAACTGTAACTTTTCAGGAGACAAAATCATAGAATGACTTAAGTCTAACTTGATTAAAGCAAGACTTCTCAAAAAAGTCAAGAGCCATCAGGCTGGTTCAGCAATTCCAAATTCAGAATGTAGCTAAAGATACAAAATCCTTTAAGTGCTTACGGTCAAGGGGTTTAGGGTAGTGTTCTGAATCTGTGGATAGATAGCTTTCTAATGGGCAAAGTGACTACGATTCAGAGGATCGATCCACAGGTTTATAACATCATCCCCAGTGGAACTCAAAGCACTGATAAGAAACGGAGACTTGTTGACCATAGAGCCAGACTTTAGCGGTGGGAAAATCCTCCACAAGAGCAAACAGGCTTTCTAGTTTTATTGAACTCCCCCAAAGCCGTGGTCGTCCTTTCCCCCTCAAGGTCGGAACGGAAGAAAAGGGAGCATATGCCACTGTAGAGCAACGCACTCGGGTGATGAGATGCAAGGCATTTTGGCGAAAACTTTTGAGCACTGCTCCACAAGCGAAGTAAGCATCCAAAATCACATAGCTTCCCGCCTCTGCGTAGGTAGTGCAAAGCTCCCCCATTTTCGTGACTAGAGTAGTCTTCTCTTTTTTGCTGCCTTTTTTCCCTTCCTTTGCCGTTGCTTTGGACTTGATGCCATCGTCTAGCCGCAACACTAAGGGCAAGGCAAAGCAGGCTTTTCCTGCTCCCACCAAAACACTCAAGGCATTGAAGTAATGCCCCCTTATCCATTCTGGCTTCGCCACATTTCCGGATTCTTGGTGTAGTCGTTTTACCCCTGGCATCTTGCGCCCTTCTTTCCCCACTTTGATTCCATCCCCCACATACACTCGTTTTTCCTTGATTCGATATAGATTTTCATGCTGACTTACCCACTTCGACCATCCCAAGGTCAGTCCTTTGACGTTAAATGCCTTGGATTCAAACCAATGTAGTGCCTGATGGTAGTAGCTCTCTGTTAACCCTAAGGCATTGACATAGCTTGTTATTGCGCTCGGTTGGCTGTTGAGCACTACTCCCCAGGCTAATAGGATAAACCATTGGTACGTTGCTTCTCGGCTAAAGGCGGGACGGAGATTCTCTAGGATTTGCTCTAGTCGCTGACATAGTTGCATAATTGATAGATAGCACTGGCTATCGATTTTCTATATCAGCCAGTTTCGGACATAACGGCACTCTTGGGTATCGCATGTCCGATTTTCTTTTCTCACTTACCCTGCTCGAGAACTTCCCACTGTCCAGTTAGATAGAATCAACAGTAAAAATGAATAACCTAAATAGGGTCTGCTGAAAAAGTCCACAAAACGAACCTAGATGCCACAGGAGGCGAAAAATGGTGACTTCAGAGAGTTGTTTCCAATTTCAACCCCCAGTTTTCCAACGACGTGCATGGGCTTTGAGCCTCCAAAGGCCATAACCTTGCACCTGATCGTTTTTAAAATGATTGAAAGCATTATCCGGCAAGGGTTCTATACTTATTCAGCAAGCCCTAAGTAGTTATGCAAAATGAATTACCCTTTAGATAAATCCGAAAGCCTTGCTACACAAGGATCGCTATGTATAAATAATTTTACCTAAGCACTTACTCTTTTTTCCTCTCTTTTGACCCTTTCCGCCAATCGTTCTTTTGTTCTGCTGCAAGATGTAAGTATGACAAGGCGTTATGCGTTACGGGATGACCAATGGGAAAGAATCAAAGAGCTATTGCCTGGAAAAGAGGGAGATGTGGGAGTAACGGCTAAAGATAATCGTTATGAGGTATCGTATAATACATATTCAGACATTATGTACTTCAAAATTGAATAGGCCGCGCGATCGCCCTTTAGCCGTGTTCTAAATTGGTAACAACAAGTTTCAATGAGACAACCATCTTCTTATCAGACTTTTCGCCAAATCACTATGCCATCTCAATGTACCTCGACTTTCATTCCTTTTGAAAAAAAATTAAAAACTCCCCTCACTAAACAGAAAATTACTGTTCTGCAAATTAATTTAGGTAAACGCTGCAATCAAACCTGTAATCATTGTCATGTGGAAGCTAGTCCCCAACGGAGGGAAGAAATTTCGCCAGAGGTTTGTGAGCAATTGATTACTCTCATTCAACAATTCCCACAAATTAAAGTTGTTGATCTAACGGGAGGTGCCCCTGAAATGCTCTATGGTTTTAAAGCCTTAGTAGAAATAGCCAGAAAGAAAGAAAAACAGGTAATTGTTCGATCTAATTTAACCATTTATTTTGAAACAGGATTTACCGATATTCCCGAATTTTGTGCTCAAAATCAAGTCAAAATTGTGGCTTCTCTTCCCTGTTATTTAGCTGATAATGTTGATAAAATGCGGGGCCAAGGGGTTTATCAAAAATCAATTCAAGCGTTACAATGGTTAAATCGGTTAAGCTATAGTCACGACACCAATCTAGTTCTTGATCTAGTGTATAACCCTCCGATTCCTGAAGGAGAGAATTTTTCTCTAACCCCTGATCAGAAAAGTCTAGAGCAAGATTACAAAATCTATTTAAAAAAGCAGTTTAATATCCAATTTAATCATCTTTTGACTATTACCAATTTACCCATTGGCCGCACCCGCTTTTTCTTGGAAAATCGTCGTCTTTACCAGTCTTATCTCCAATTTTTAGCGGCTAACTTTAATGACCATACCCTAGAGCATTTAATGTGTCGTCAAGAACTTTCTATTGATCATCTTGGCAATATTTATGACTGTGATTTTAACCAAATGGAAAATTTAGCGGCGAAGCAATCCAATGGTCAATCTTTAACGGTTGAGGATCTTCTTAACGCCGGAACCCTAGATCTCATTGAGGAAATTCGCACGGCTCCCTTTTGCTATGGTTGTACGGCGGGAAGTGGATCGAGTTGTGGTGGTGCTCTACTATAAAAATTACCGAAAAATGACTGACGGTAACAATCAATGGGGAAAAGTACAAATGTCCAACATACAAAATTTGCTGCACCAAGCCCTGGTCTGGATAGAGAACCTTGGCCTCTGGGGCGCGATCGCCTTTATTGTACTGTATGGAATCGCAACGGTTAGTTTTTTTCCTGGGACAATTCTCACCTTGGGAGCCGGAGCCGTTTTTGGTGTTGTTTTGGGCTCAATCTATGTCTTTCTGGGAGCCTTATTGGGTAGTACTGCGGCCTTTTTAATTGGGCGTTATTTAGCGAGGGATTGGGTTGCTCGTAAAATTGCCAAAAATCCTAAGTTTCAAGTGATTGATCAGTCTGTTGGCAGGGCTGGTCTAAAAATTGTCTTATTAACCCGACTTTCTCCTCTTTTTCCCTTTATTTTGCTGAACTATGCTTACGGGATTACCCAGGTTTCTCTCAAAGATTATGCGATCGGCTCAATCGGCATGATTCCAGGCACGATTACTTACGTTTATCTAGGTTCTTTGGCAGGTAGCCTAGCTCAAATTGGGACTTCGGAACAGCCGACAAATTTTTGGCTGCAATGGGGAATACGTCTAATAGGGTTAGGTGCTACGATCGCCGTTACTGTTTATTTAACGAAAATTGCCCGTCGAGCCTTAAGCGTAGAAAATACGGATCTGAGTCAATAATTCGACATTTTTAAACTCTGTCTAACTCGAAACTCATAGTTCTTGATCTCCTAAGTCGATCCCCCTTGTATCTTAAAGGAAGAGTGGTAGACCGATTCCCCCTTGGTTATAAAAGCCGAGATTTAGTCTAGGTCGCCACTCATCAATCCTTCAAAAACTCGAAAAATCGAAAAATCGAGAGGGTCTCGAACCCGTAGTGAACAAGGTCGAGTAATGAAGATAAAAACTCAAAGTAAAGAGGTAAAAGCATGGAAACTCAAGTAGCAAGCCAATGGGTTGGCATAGATGTCAGCAAAGCCAAGTTGGACATAGCTTTACGTCCAGCGAATAAGGTTTTGCAAGTAACCAATCAAGAGTCAGGCTGGCAGGAATTAAGCGAACAACTCAAAAAATACAAAATTGAGTTAATCATCATCGAATCAACAGGAGGAATGGAAAGAGGAGTAGCTCAAAAGCTGCAAAAAGAAGAATTCAAGGTAGCAGTGATTAATCCCAAAAGAGCCAGGGATTTTGCCAAGGCATCAGGTCGTCTAGCGAAAACGGACAAAATAGATGCCGAGGTATTAGCCCATTTTGGAGAAGCCTTTCAACCAAGCCCAAAACCGTTAGCCTCAGAATCTCAAGTAGCTTTATCCGATTTGGTCAATCGTCGTAGTCAGTTAGTGGAAATGCTAAACAGTGAACAAAAACGAGCGCACAGTGTTCGTAGTATACTGAACACGGTCACAAGTTGCGAATTTTAAAAATAAGAGATAATATAGTAAAAATAGAAAAAGTAGTCAAGAGGCTGAGAAATGATTAAGTTAGAATTTACGGAAGAAGACAAAAGACTGTTGTCTTACGGTCGGTTTAATCACCCGCATCCTAGAGTACAGCTAAAGATGGAAGTTTTATGGTTAAAAAGTCAGAGATTATCTCATCAAAGAATTGCTCAATTCGCAGGAGTTTCAGTAAATACGGTGACAAGCTATATCCGTGATTATCAAGAGGGCGGGATAGAAAAACTAAAAGAAATAAAATTTAATCGCCCGAAAAGCGAGTTAACAGAGCATCAAGGGACAATTGAGGCATATTTTGAGTCAAATCCACCAGCAACAATAAATGAAGCAGTAAAAAGAATAGAAGAATTAACGGGAATAAAAAGAAGTCCAACGCAAGTCAGAAAATTTTTAAAGTGAATAGGAATGAGGTGTCTAAAGGTGGGAACAATTCCATCAAAAGCAGATGTAGAAGCTCAGGATAGCTATAGAGAAAAAGAGCTAGAACCAAGGCTAGAAGAGGCAAAAGCAGGAAAAAGGGCAGTTTTCTTTGTAGATGCCTCTCATTTTGTAATGGGAGCATTTGTAAATTTTATATGGTGCTTCAAGAGGATTTTTATTAAGTCACCATCAGGGAGAAAACGTTTTAATGTGTTAGGAGCATTAAATGCAATTACCCATGAAGTAATTATGGTAACGAACAGTTCTTATATTACGGGAACTCAGGTTTGTGAACTCCTAGAAAAGATAGCAGAATTAGGACTATTAATACCGATTACGTTGGTATTAGACAATGCTCGTTATCAAAAATGCCGAATTGTGCAGGAGTTGGCAGAATCATTAGGAATAGAGTTACTGTACTTACCTCCTTATTCTCCTAACTTGAATTTAATTGAAAGACTGTGGAAGTTTGTGAAGAAGAAGTGTTTATACGCAAAATATTATGAAGATTTTACGCAGTTTTCTGCAGCAATTTCAGGATGTCTTGAAGATGCTAACGTAAAATATAAGGAGGAGCTTGATTCTTTGCTCACCTTACGATTTCAACGCTTTGATAAATCTCAGATTATGAACGTTTGAAGTATAGCACGGCGAAAGCTGACATCGAGACGAATATTCCTGATTCCGCAAGAGTTTGTGTCTGAGGTAAAATAAAGGAAGATGCGACCTCTAGTTGATATTAAATAAGGTTTTTAAAAAGTTTACTGGACATCGATTTTTCAATCAATCGTGACATACGATGTTCTGAAGTATCTACCGGCAAAGGGACTCATTAAACAAGGATTTATCAATTAGAGGTCACGCCCGATTGCTGATTGCTTCCTCTCTCAATGGTCGTCGTCCCCTCTCTTCTCATAGACACAAACCCCTGCGGAACTAGTTCTATTCAACTCACGCATAAACAGAATTTGATTTTGCCGTTCCTGGGTTCCTCTTCTCAGCAATATTATTTTTTGTCTTAAATAACCTGCTGAATGTGGGATCAAGAATAAACGGCTACGCGCTGGTTGGGACGAGGACTATCTTCTTAAGGTCTTACTCGGATAAGATGCGTTTGCCCTGTCCTAAGGTAGTAAAATTTTGGCAAAATAACTTGCAGGGAGAGATATTTTAAGTATATTTACTCAGACTGCCATGCTGAATGTAGGATAAAGCAGTCCTAGAGGACGGGGTTTTAAACCCATTTCTCTGACAAATACCTATCCATGGCTGCCCTAAGTGATCTTACTACCCCCATTAATATTTCGTTACAAAAAAGCGGGAAAAAACTTAACAAGATGTAACAGACAGATGGGGCCACCCCATTGTATAAAAGTTAATTAAGGGAACTTTCAAGACGAACAAGGTTTATCCTGTGAGTTTTTTGAGCTACCCTTCGGTTTATGAGACAAGGATAAAATTTTCTCAGAATTTCTAAGTTTCTGAGAGGGTGTCCAAGATAAAACTCTGTCTTAAACCATTTTTCGGTTCTTGCAACCGTTGATAAACCCTAAATTTTAGGGAATCCACTTTATAAATTCCAACTCAACCAAGTCAAGTAGGAGATTCATTCAATGTTTGACGTATTCACACGGGTTGTTTCCCAAGCTGATGCTCGCGGCGAGTATCTATCCAATAGCCAAATTGATGCTTTAAGTGCAACCGTTGCTGATGGTCTGAAACGTATTGATGCCGTTAACCGTTTGACAGGTAGTGCTTCTGCTATCGTCGCTAACGCTGCTCGTTCTTTATTTGCAGACCAACCCCAACTCATCCAACCCGGTGGAAACGCTTACACTCATCGTCGTATGGCTGCTTGCTTACGTGACATGGACATCATCCTTCGTTATGTAACCTATGCAACCTTCACTGGTGATGCTTCCGTTCTCGAAGATCGTTGCTTAAATGGTCTCCGTGAAACCTATGTTGCTTTAGGTGTTCCTGGTGCTTCTGTTGCTGCTGGCGTTCAAAAAATGAAAGAAGCTGCTATTGCGATTGTTAGCGATACCAATGGTATTACCCGTGGCGATTGCAACTCTTTATATGCTGAAATCAGCGGCTACTTTGATCGCGCTGCTGCTGCTGTTGCTTAATTGTTGCCCTTAGTTCTAGCAAATTAAGTTACTGCATTTTACCTATCTAGGAAACCTTTACACAATAACCGGGAGATACCAGAAAAATGTCTAAAACCCCTTTAACCGAAGCCGTAGCTGCTGCTGATTCCCAAGGTCGCTACTTAAGCCCCAGCGAATTGCAAGTTGCTTTTGGTCGTCTGCGTCAAGCTAATTCTGGTTTGGCTGCTGCTAAAGCTTTGAGTGCTAATGCTAGCGGTTTAGTAAGCGGTGCTGCTCAAGCTGTTTATAACAAATTCCCCTACACCACCCAAACCCAAGGCAACAACTTTGCTGCTGACCAACGTGGTAAAGACAAGTGTGCTCGTGATATCGGTTACTATGTCCGTATCATCACCTATTGCTTAGTTGCTGGTGGTACTGGCCCCTTAGATGATTACCTCATCGCTGGCTTGGCTGAAATCAACCAAACCTTTGAACTTTCTCCTAGCTGGTATGTAGAAGCTCTTAAGTACATCCGTGCAAACCATGGTTTGACTGGTGATGGTGCTTCCGAAGCTAATGGCTACATTGACTATGCGATCAATGCCCTAAGCTAGTCATCTCGATTTAACAACGACCTGGAAAGGCGGAGGGCTGTTGACAATTTGTTAGCAATCTTCCGACTCTCCAGGTCTTGGTGTATCTATGTTGATCTATAACAAGAAGGAGATTTAACTAGTGGGAATTACCGTTGCAGCTTCCAGGCTGGGTGTTGAACCCTATAGCAATACGAATCCGATTGAACTGCGCCCCGATTTTAGCCAAGATGATGCTAATGCGGTTATCCGTGCAGTTTATCGCCAGGTATTGGGCAATGATTATGTGATGGAATCAGAACGGCTGAAAGGTGCAGAATCTTTACTCCGCAATGGTTCGATCAGTGTGCGGGATTTTGTGCGTAGCGTTGCTCAATCTGAACTCTATAAGGGAAAGTTTTTCTATAACAATTTCCAAACCAGAGTGATTGAACTGAATTACAAACATCTCCTCGGTCGCGCTCCCTACGATGAGTCGGAAGTGATTTTTCATTTAGACCTTTACGAAAATGAAGGGTTTGATGCTGAGATCGATTCCTATATTGATTCGGTGGAATATCAAGAAAATTTTGGGGAAAATATTGTTCCCTACTACCGTTTTAATAATCAAGTTGGCGATCGCACCGTTGGTTTTACCCGTATATTCGGTTTGTATCGTGGTTATGCGACTAGCGATCGCGCTCATGGCAAGGCCAAATTAACCAGGGAGTTAGCACAGAACAGTGTTTCTCCTATTTATATTGGTTCAACGGGTGAATCTTTACACGGGACCTCGGCTGGCAGTCGGAATCAATTTTATCGTCTGCGGGTGATTCAAGGGGCGGCTCCTGGACGGACGACTCGTGTACGTCGCAGCAGTGCGGAGGTGATTGTCTCCTATGAGCAATTATCCAATCAGTTGCAACAAATCAACCGTCAGGGTGGTACTGTCACCAGTATTACGTTGGCCTAGTTGCAGACTCCCGTATTGAACTTATAATGGCAAGGAGAATTTAAACAGTGGCAGTTACAGTTGCAGCTTCTCGATTAGGGGTAGCTCCCTACAATGGAGCGGAACCAGTTGAGTTACGTCCCGATTTTAGTCAAGATGATGCTAATGCGGTTATCCGTGCAGTTTATCGTCAGGTGTTGGGCAACGATTATGTGATGGAATCGGAACGCCTCAAAGGTGCAGAATCTTTGTTGCGGAATGGTTCGATCAATGTACGTGAGTTTGTTCGTACTGCTGCCAAGTCCGAACTCTATAAAGGAAAGTTTTTCTATAACAATTTCCAAACCAGAGTGATCGAATTAAACTATAAGCATCTGCTCGGTCGTGCTCCCTTTGATGAGTCGGAAGTGGTCTTTCATTTAGATCTCTACGAAAACGAAGGGTTTAATGCTGAGATCGATTCCTATATTGATTCGGTGGAATATCAAGAAAATTTTGGGGAAAATGTTGTTCCCTACTACCGTTTTAATAATCAAATTGGCGATCGCGGGGTTGCTTTTCCCCGTTTGTTCCGTCTTTATCGCGGTTATGCCAATAGCGATCGTTCCCAGTTAGAGCGGAGTAATACTCGTTTAGCAACGGAATTAGGTCAAGGTTCAGTATCAGCGATTGTTGGCCCCAGTGGTGCTAACAGTGGTTGGGCCTATCGTCCTTCTAAAGCTGGCGTAACCCCCAGTAAAGCGTTGGGCGGTTCTGTTCCCTTCGGACAAGTCGGTAAATTGTTCCGCGTCGAAATTGCCGGGATGAAGTCCCAGGGCTATCCTAAGGTTCGTCGTAGCAATAAGGCGATTATTGTTCCCTTTGAACAACTGAACAATACTTTAGAGCAAATTTATCGTTCTGGTGGCAAGGTTGCCAGCATTACGCCGGCCAGCCTGAATTAATGAGATGGGGAAAAGGTAGAAAAGGCTCTTTATTTAGTATTTTTTCTAGGTAGGGAAGCATAATCACTCCTTTTCCTTATGTCTTGATTTTTTGCTTAGAAATTTTCAGTTTAGGAGCGAACAAAAGCTTATGTTAGGTCAATTAGCTGGTGCGGCAAGTAATCGGTTATTCGTTTATGAAGTTAGTGGCCTGCGTCAAACGGAAGAGAGCGGTAATAACGCTTATGATTTCCGTCGCAGTGGCAGTGTCTTCATGAAGGTGCCCTATGCCCGTATGAACGAAGAAATGCGCCGTATTACCCGTTTAGGCGGCACGATCGTCAGCATTAAACCCTATACGGCTGAAGAGGCCTAATTAGTCCCTTTTTGGGGCTTGTTTCAAATAAAAGTCAGGATTTAAGAGGACATCAGTGGGTTTTCCCGTTGGTGTTTTTTATTGTTGTTTTTCGGTTAAGTTTGTTTTAATTTGTTAATATCCATGCTGTGTATATGGGATTAGACTTGATTACATCTAAACCTTCTATTCTTGGCCGCATTACTTATAGTCCGGCTTATACTTTGGTACCCACCTATGAATGCTTTAATCGCTGTGAATATTGCAATTTCCGTGTTGATCCAGGGCAAGATTCTTGGTTGTCCTTAGAGAATGCCGATCAAAAATTGCGATCGCTGCAAAATCGAGGCATTACCGAAATTCTAATTTTGAGTGGGGAAGTTCATCCGCGATCGCCCCGTCGAGAAGAGTGGTTTCAGCACATTTATCATTTATGTGAATTAGCATTATCACTCGGCTTTTTTCCCCATACCAATGTAGGCCCCTTAAGCTATCAAGAAATGGAACGTCTTAAGCAGGTCAATGTATCGATGGGATTAATGATTGAACAAGTCACACCGAGATTATTAGAGACTGTTCACCGTCAGGCTCCGAGTAAACTGCCGGAACTCCGTTTACAACAATTACGATGGGCCGGAGAATTAAAGATTCCCTTTACAACGGGTATTTTATTAGGAATTGGGGAACGGGAAGAAGATTGGTGGGAAAGTTTAACCGCGATCGCCGCAGTGCAGGAACAATACGGTCATATCCAAGAAGTGATTATTCAGCCCCAAAGTTTAGGACAAAAACAGGGTTTACAAATAAGTTCCTTTTCTCTAGCGAAACTTCCGCAGATTATTACTAAAGCTAAGGCCATACTACCTCAGAGCATTACCCTACAAATTCCACCTAATTTAATTGTTGATCAACACATTTTATTAGCTTGCCTGGAGGCTGGAGTTAGAGATTTAGGAGGTATTAGCCCCATTGATGAAGTTAATCCCAGTTATCCCCATCAAGACTATCAAGAACTCAGCAAAATACTTCAGCGATCGGGTTGGGAATTGGTTTCCCGTTTACCTGTCTATCCAGCTTATTATTCCTGGCTTGATCCGATACTTCAGGAAAAGATCAATAAAACTGTAACAAAAAGTCAAGAAAACTATCCTTGAGTACAATGTTGATTTTTGCTATTATACAAATTCTAAATAATTCATGCTAACAATGCGATCGCGCCCTTCTGATTTAGCCTTGAATAACGCCTGATCAGTCCGACGAATAAAATCGGCCATCTCCATCATTGTGTTGGGAATGATGGTCATAATCCCCATACTCAGGGTAATATATTTGGACACAGAAGAACTTTTGTGATGAATCGTTTGATGGGCGATGGCCGCTTTAATGCGCTGGGCCACTTTTTGAGCACCGCATTGAGAGGTGTTAGGCAGTACTAAAACAAACTCTTCTCCCCCATAACGAGCTGCTAAATCAGTCGCTCTCTGACTCATTTTTTGAAGAATTTCTGCAATTTTCTTCAGACAGTCATCCCCCAGCAAATGTCCATAGGTATCATTATAGTTTTTAAAATAATCCACATCAATTAAAATTAACGACAGTGGATGTTGCTCTCTTATTGCCCGTTGCCATTCAGTCATAATATATTCATCAAAACGACGACGATTGGCAATTCCCGTTAAACCATCCAACGATGCTAATAGGGATAACTGATGATTGGCTTTGAGCAGGGCCGCCTGAGAAAATTCTAGAGCCGCTAACATGAGAGTCGTTCTCAATTCCTTAGCTGCCTCCATTTCGAGTATTTGCCAAGGTAGAGAAGTTGCTTTTACGATCTCTTTCCAGGTTTCAAAGGAGCCTTGGGGAGAAAGACGGGGAGTTTCTTTGGAATTGTCGGGTAATGTCTCATGGGGATCTCTTCCCCAATTAACAGTTTGAATAATTTCGGGACGAAACCAGAGTAAATGGTAAGAAGTCTGATTCAGAAAAATGGAAATACCTAACAGGCCACTAGCCACATTTTTAAAGGCGATCGCCTCGGGGTAAACCTTGGAGAGACTATTGGTAGCAAAAACTTCCTGTTTAGAAAAGCCTAAAAACCAAGCAAGTAATTTCTGTACCTGTTGGCGATCGGGGGTTTCTCCTAGCAAAGTCAATTCACTGTCAAAATAAGCCACGGCTCCTTGGGCATTCACCAAATCTAGAATATTATGGGAATATTTTTTTAAAATCTGACTAACCCCAATACTCTGGAGTGGCATTAAATCCTTGAGAGTTTCTTGTAAATAGGTTTGAATATTTTTAATCTCTGCCCAATAACGTTTGGCTTCTTTTTCCTGACGTTTAATTAACTCTAAGGACATCATCTGTCCCAACAATTCACAGTATTTCCGCTTTTCATAGGAGACAAAATTAGGGGAACCGTGATGGCACACAATTAATCCCCAAAGTTGATGTTCATTAATTAGGGAAATACAGAGAGTAGCTGCCACATCCATATTCCGTAAATATTCTAGATGGCAGTCTGGCACACTGCGTAAAATGGAGAAGCTTAGATCCGTTCTTCTGTGGGTCTGGGGATGGTTGGCGGGAATAATCGGGACTGACTGGCGATTAACATCTACAATTGTACGAAGCCAATTTTCATAATAAAGTTTACGGCAATTCTCTGGAATATCAACGGCGGGATAGTGCAAATCCAGATAGGATTCCCAATCTTCTCGTTTATTTTCCGCAATCACAACCCCTGTATTATCCAAGTCTAAACGGTAAACCATGACCCGATCAAAACCTGTAATGTGGCGAACTTCGGCAGCGATCGCATCTAGAGTGGCTTGGAAACTGGAAGCTCGCTTAATTCTGAGGAGTGAAGTCTTAATTAAGCTATAAAAATCATTTTCCTCTCTATTGTCGAGAGTCGCCTGGGATTCTAAAATTTCAATTTCTAAAATAAGTGTCTGTTGATTGCGATGGACAAATCCCCTAAATTCTTGTCCATAATTTTTGACAATACTGGTAAAGGTAAAGGCACTCAACGTTTCAATCGCTTGATCCTGAAGATTTTGATAGAGATTCTTTATCTCAGCCTTGGCAAATAGGGTAGAGAGAGGTTTCCCTAATAAACTGCTGGCTGTTATGCCAAAAATGGCTTCTGTATTATCACTAATTTGTAAGATAATAAAGTTTGGTTCTTCTAAAACAAAGAAAACACCATGCGGCTGAATAAAATGAGTGAGATGAACTCGATTCGGATCATCCTTTTCGTCATCGCAGTTATCTCCAATCTCTAACGTATTCTGAGTGGGCGAATCCATCAGCTTTTCTACGTCTTGATTAGATAGAGCAACTGAGTGATTTTTTTTATTTTTAATCATTGGCTATCAATTTTTATTATGTTTTAATATCTGTGAATTAAGAGTAAGAATCTGAATTCCGTTTATTCTAAAATATATCTTCAAAGATTTTCCGTTTTCTTAAAAGAGACCGTTGTTCAATCGCAACTCTGTTCCGGCGCGTATCGCAAAACATCAATGCGTTAACTACTTTTCTACTCTCAGTAGGGTACACCTAACGATGACGAAAGTCTTAGTTTCGTAATATTCCTTAATATTCCTTAATATTTCTTAGCATTGCTGAGGAGGTAATTATGGGGATGAGCCAGTAGCTCTGGAAATACCAATTTGTGTACAAATTGACCTTAAAGTTCCACTTTTTATCAAGGAGTGATTACACATAACTAGAGGTGTTTCAGTTTCGTCCTCATTCACTCGTCTCATTACGATATGTTCTCTTTCACGCATAATTTCAAAGCCCAGTAGCTCAAAGGTTTTAATTACTCTTTTTTTCGGGGCATCGTTGGAAAATTTGGGCATTAGATAGCAACTCCTGCCTCAGAAATAAATACTTCAATTGCGGGAATGTCCTCCAACATTTCTTTGCCAAATATTTCTGCGTAACAAGCGATCGCAGATTTAACATCGGCAAGAGCTTCTTCATAGGTATCGCCCTGACCAACAATTGCTCCAACAATACCGATAGGATAAGCAACATAGCGATCGGAATGTTTTTCTACAATAATTTTGAGGTGTTGCATTTTTGATAAAGAAAAATTTTTGCTGTTGTTCTTCCCATATTAACAGAAGTTCTAAAAAGCGATCTCCTCTCTCCAATTCTCCCTTTCAAAAAGCGATCACCCCTCTCTAATCCCTTTCTTTCAAAAAGCGATCGCCTGTCACCACGTCCTTCTTTCAAAAAGCGTTCTATAAAGGAATAGACATTATTTGATTTATCCATTCTTCTATCGTTGTTACTTCCCAGATCAAAATCAGGGTATCAATAACCTCATTAATTGCAATGGATTGAGAGACGATTAATACACCATAGCTCGTTTTTGTCATCACAAACCTTCCAAATTCTATCGGCATGGTTTTACGATCATGGGTGACAAGAATTCGCTGCTCTTTGGCCGCGATCGCTAATACTTCAGGGTCTTTTATCCCTTCGAGTCTAGACTCATTAGCTGATCGAAAATTGAGCTTAGGTTGACGACGAGTAACACCGATTACAATGGCTTGTTTAAGATCAGCGTCTGCTTGAAATTGAACTTTCGTCATTGTTTTTTCTGAGATTGGGCTAACTTTAATTTCTGATATAATGAAGAATTATTTTTTTGGAAGGATTTTTGTATCTGTTCAAATTCAATTTGACCCTCTGCTAAATAGGTATCAATCATTTCTTGATTGGCCAAATAAAAGGCGATCGCCCCATAAACCTGCTCTAGGGAAAGTAACGGAAAGTTTTGAGCAATAGTTTCGGGAGATTCTCCATTCAAAAAGGCATAAATCACGGAATCAAGAGAGATGCGTGTTTCTTGAATCCAATAGCCGTTTTCTCGTTTTTGAATATATTGTTTGGTTTTTGGTAATGCTAGGATCATAACGAAGACCTAAGTTGTATTTTTTATTAGATTCTAGCATAAATTGTTTGGGATGATTTAAGGCAATCACCAAATAGTTGATAGTTAATAGTTAATAATTATCCATTGTCAATTATCCATTAAAAAAGCGATCGCCTCTCTCTAATTGCCTCCTTTAAAAGAGAGCTTTAACATTTTACTGTTTCTCATAAGCCCGTAAAAATTCGGCTCTGGAAATACCAATTTGTGTACAAATTGACCTTAAAGTTCCACTTTTTATTGAGGAGTGATTGGGCATAACTAGAGGCGTTTCAGTTCCGTCTTCATTCACTCGTCTCATTACGATATGTTCTCTTTCACGCATAATCTCAAAGCCCAGTAGCTCAAAGGTTTTAATTACTCTTTTTTTCGGGACATCGTTGGGAAATTTGGGCATTAGACAGCAACTCCTGCCTCAGAAATAAATACTTCAATTGCGGGAATATCCTCTAACATTTCTTTGCCAAATACTTCTGCATAACAGGCGATCGCAGATTTAACATCGGCAAGAGCTTCTTCATAGGTATCGCCTTGACCAACAATTGCGCCAACAATACCGATAGGATAAGCAACGTAACCATCGGAATGTTTTTCTACAATAATTTTGAGATGTTGCATTTTTGATAAAGAAAAATTTTTGCTGTTATTCTTCCCATATTAACAGAAGTTCTAAAAAGCGATCGCTCTCTCTCCAATTCCCTTCTCTAAAAAGCGATCGCCCCTTTCCACTTCTCCCTTTCAAAAAATGATTGCCTCTTTCCAATTCCTAATTAATAAAAAAGCGATCGCCTTTCTCTAATTCTCCCCTTCCAAAAAGTGCTTGCTTCTCCCCCTTAAAGTGAATATAATTCCCAGTCAATAATATCATTCCGTTCATTTTTTATGATAATAATTTCATCTTTTCCAGTCTGTCTTGTTCTAAAACTAGAGACCAATTCTTGATAATCAGATGATGAATTAATAGCTTCTCCTTGCAATATATCAAAACGCTTCCATTGTCCATTATTATAAATAATAAATCTTATTTTAAGATTACCAGCTTTAATATAGTTTTTGTTGTTTTGTAAATAACCTTCATCTTGTTGGGATACGAAATATAAACTTTTCGTAATTAAAGCATCAAAAGAAAACGCAATGGCAGTTGCTTCCTTAATATAGTTTAATAAATCATCATAAGGAGAATCAGCATCCGCATCATGGGCAGCCTTATTTCGTCTTAGGTATGCGTTTTTAAAACTTTCCTGTGGAGCAAGTAGTGTGACACCAGCCAAACTTGTAACTTGTTGAATTGCGTTCCATCCTCCATCAATGCCGAATGTAACAAGAGAGTCTCTTATATTTTCCTGCGTTACATTAGCTTGAGTCCATCCCATAGAAAAAGGTGATAACTCATAGGAATTTGATTGAGTACTAGCAATTTTATTTGTCTGTTCTTGAACAAAAGAAATTGGGTTTTCTATATCCTTTTTATTAGTTTTAATATAAGCAGCAAGTCCCTGTAAAGCATCAAAGATAGAAGCATCTTTTAACGCTTGAGGTAATCTTTCAAATGGTATATTTTCATTTCCTACCGAACCAACTTGGTTAAGAACTTCTCCTGTCCTAGTTTTCAAAAAATCTTCCAAGATTGTATAACCAATTATCGCTAATCCATTTCTTAATATTCTAGCTCGTTTATTGTGATCAGTCTCAGCTAAACCTTCAGAGATTACAATTTCTGAATCAAGGGCGTTTCTAAATGTTGCGATTCTATCAAGAAATTTATGGCGTGCTGTCGTATCCATAGAAGAAAAAAATAAATTTCAGAAAAATAGTTATAAATAAGAAATTTCACAAATACAAAATGAGTAAAATTAGATATTTACATTCAATACCTTGCTTAAAATTTCATTCATTTTTTTAATTCTATATTCCACATTTTCTGGATTAGAAGTGAATTTTCTGATAGAATCCTCAAACTTCTTATCTGCTTCATATTCTTTTGTAAATTCATCTCGAATTTGCTTACTCTTGTTATCATCAATAATATTTTTGTGCTTAAGAAAAAGCGACACTGAAACCATCTGGAGATCATAAAAGGCTTGAACAACTAAATTGCGTACAGACTTGCCGCTTGGTCTCATAAAGGCTTGTTTACCCCATATTTGAGAACAAAGACTAATACTTTCTTCAAAAATCTCTTTTAATTCTTGGCATTTTTGAGCGTCTGCATTTTGATTATCTTCCATGAATTTATCCATTGCTACCTGAAAGTTTCCCCCAAAATTTTTCCATGTTTCTCTCAACGTAAAAAATCTTAAGACATATTCAACATCAACCATTTCTCGGTAAAGTTTATTCTCTTTTTTATTTTTTTCATCGATTTTTAATTGCTGATGTAAAATCGAATTTTCAGATAAGTTAATAATGAGGTCATTTAATAAACCTCGATAAAGAACATTTCTCAATTCTTGAGCAAGTAATATATCTCCCCCTGTATTTAGTCTTTTAAAAACTTCATATTTAAGGTTTGGATTAGATTGTTTTAATAGCGTTATAACCCTTAAATAACATCTAATAGTTAGTATGTTTTGCATTTCAGTCGGAAGTTGATTAAATGTTATTCCCTCAAGGGCTGTAAAATCTTCTAAGCTAGATAGCTTCATTCCTTGCGACATGAATTCATAAATTGATGTAATTCTTTGTTTTCCATCAATGATTGAATACTTGCCATATTCATCTTCTGCAAGATAAATGGGAGGGACTGGAATATTCAATAAGAAAGATTCAATTAAAGCAGATTTTTTATGTTCATTCCATCTTTCACGGCGTTGATAAGGGGAAGCTATTTCTATTGCTCCAGATTTAACCATAGAAGAAATAGAACCCAGTGACAAATCAGAAGATTGAATGACTAACTGGTTTTGTGCATTTAGAAATTTGTCTAGGATACTTTTGTTATTCATAATTATTTCTCTTTCATGCAATGATGCTATAGTAGGTGATTCACTTGATGTTGGGAATTTTAAGTCTTAAGTCAATGATCACAAGAAGCCTTTTCGCAATTGTAACTGTCCTGTGCAATTTATACAAAAATTGATCGCCGCTTTAACCCCCAAACCTTCCCCTGTCTAACAAATTGTGTCGGAATGCAGCCAAAGTCCCCACAGAGCCGCATTTTTTGGTAAAAATACTTATAAGTGCCTTAAAAACTGACCCTTATCCTAGGAGAACACGGAAATTATGTTCACTCACGTCAAGTCCACCATTCGCCGCATCGTTCCTGAAGATATAAAGGGGCGTTCCCTTGTTAAGGTGGTCTATGTCGTGCTGGAGTCGCAGTATCAGAGTGCGTTATCGGCAGCCATCCACAAGATTAACCGCAACCATGACCAGGTAGCCATTCAAGTCAGTGGGTATCTCATCGAAGAACTCAGAGACCCGCAGAATTACGCCGAATTTCAGAAAGATGTGGCCGAAGCCAATCTGTTTATCGCCTCCTTGATCTTTATTGAAGATTTAGCTGATAAGGTCGTCTCGGCTGTGGAACCCCATCGAGACCACCTCGACGCAGCAGTGGTCTTTCCTTCCATGCCCCAGGTGATGCGCCTCAATAAGTTGGGAACCTTTTCCATGGCCCAACTCGGCCAGTCGAAAAGCGCGATCGCCCAATTTATGAAGAAAAAGAAAGAGAGCGGGGGGGCAAGCTTTCAGGATGCAATGTTGAAACTATTGAGGACATTGCCGCAGGTCTTGAAATATCTGCCGATGGATAAAGCCCAGGATGCGCGTAACTTCATGTTGAGCTTTCAATATTGGTTGGGCGGATCATCGGATAACCTGGAAAACTTCCTGTTGATGCTGACCGATAAATACGTTTATCCAGAGCGCAACTTAGGGAAAGAGAGCAACTATCAAGAACCAGTGGTTTATCTGGATATGGGGATATGGCATCCCTTGGCCACCAGTGCAGAACGCACCGTACCGATGTTTGCCGATGTAAAAAGCTATTATCAGTGGTACAACAGCCGTAATGATATTTCTGAAGACCTGAAAGACCCCCTGGCTCCCTGTGTGGGCTTGATTTTACAGCGTACCCATTTAGTGACGGGGGATGATGCCCATTATGTGGCGATGGTACAGGAATTAGAGGCTTTGGGAACGCGGGTGATTCCCGTCTTTTCGGGCGGGCTGGACTTTTCTAAACCTGTGGATGAGTATTTCTGGGATAAGACCGTCAAGGGCGTGGAACCGTTGCCGATTGTGGATGCAGTGGTATCGTTAACGGGGTTTGCGTTGGTGGGTGGCCCTGCGCGTCAGGATCATCCCAAGGCCATTGACTCCTTGAAACGGTTGAATCGTCCCTATATGTGTGCGTTGCCGTTAGTCTTCCAAACCACAGAAGAATGGGAAGAAAGTGATCTGGGCTTGCATCCGATTCAGGTGGCGTTACAGATTGCCATACCAGAGTTGGACGGAGCGATAGAGCCGATTATTTTGTCGGGACGGGACGGCAATACGGGACGAGCGATCGCCCTACAGGATCGGATCGAAGCGATCGCCCAACGGGTATTGAAATGGGTGAACCTGCGGAAAAAGCCGAAACTGGAGAAAAAAGTGGCGATTACGGTGTTTAGTTTCCCGCCCGATAAGGGCAATGTGGGGACGGCGGCCTATTTGGACGTATTTGGCTCCATTTTTGAGGTGATGCAGGCTTTGAAGGGCAATGGCTATGACCTGGAGGAGTTACCCGCGACGGCTAAGGAGTTAATGGAGGCGGTGATCCATGATGCTCAGGCTCAGTACAACAGTCCACAGTTGAATATTGCCTATCGGATGGGGGTAGAGGAGTATGAACGCTTAACGCCCTACTCGGAACGGTTAGAGGAGAACTGGGGTAAACCGCCTGGGCATTTGAATAGTGATGGTCAAAATCTGTTGATCTACGGTAAGGCGTTTGGCAATGTCTTTATTGGGGTGCAACCGACTTTTGGCTATGAGGGCGATCCGATGCGGTTGTTGTTCTCCCGTTCTGCCAGTCCCCATCATGGTTTTGCGGCGTACTATACCTATCTGGAACGGATTTGGGGGGCGGATGCGGTGTTACATTTTGGCACGCACGGCTCTTTGGAGTTTATGCCTGGTAAGCAGATGGGGATGTCGGGGGATTGTTACCCTGATAATTTGATTGGTAGCATTCCAAATTTGTACTATTATGCTGCCAATAATCCTTCGGAGGCGACGATCGCTAAACGACGGAGTTATGCGGCGACGATTTCCTATTTGACTCCGCCAGCCGAAAATGCGGGGTTGTATAAGGGTTTGAAGGAGTTGAGTGAGTTGATTGGCTCCTATCAAACTTTGAAGGAGACGGGACGCGGGGCGGCGATCGTCAATACGATTATGGATAAGGCACGGCTCTGTAATTTGGAGCAGGATATTGTGCTGCCAGAGGGGGATGCTAAGGATTTGGACGGTGAGGCACGGGACAATATTGTCGGTGCGGTCTATCAAAAGTTGATGGAGATTGAGTCGCGGCTGTTGCCCTGTGGTCTGCACGTTGTGGGTAAACCCCCGACGGCGGAGGAGGCGATCGCTACGTTGGTGAATATTGCAGCGTTGGATCGGGAGGAGGACGGTTTGCAATCGTTGCCGAGGATTATTGCTAGTAGTCTGGGGCGGGAGATTGAAGAACTGTACAAAAACAGCGATGCCTTCGGCACGCCTGGCGCACGGGGCGTGTTGGCCGAGGTGGAGTTGTTGCAGGAGATTACTTTGGCTACGCGGGCGGCGGTGACGGCGTTGGTGCAGGCCCAGATTGATAGTGAGGGACGGGTGGCTAAGATTAGCAAGCTGAACTTCTTTAATTTGGGTAAGAAGGCTCCCTGGGTGGAAACGTTGCACGGGTTGGGGTACGGCAAGGTGGATGTTGACTTGCTGAAGCCGTTGTTTGAGTATCTGGAGTTCTGTTTGGAACAGGTCTGTGCCGATAACGAGTTGGGGGCTTTGCTGAAGGCTTTGGAAGGGGAGTATCTGCTGCCTGGGCCTGGGGGTGATCCGATTCGTAACCCTGATGTGTTACCGACGGGTAAGAATATCCACGCCCTGGATCCGCAGTCTATTCCCACAGAGGCGGCGGTGCGATCGGCCAAGGTGGTGGTGGATCGGCTGATTGAGCGGCAACGGTTGGATAACGGGGGGCAGTATCCAGAGACGATCGCCTGTGTGCTGTGGGGTACGGACAACATCAAGACCTACGGGGAGTCCTTGGCGCAAATTATGTGGATGGTGGGGGTGAAACCTGTGCCTGATGCGTTGGGTCGGGTGAACAAGTTGGAGTTGCTGTCCTTGGCAGAGTTGGGTCGGCCCCGCATTGATGTGGTGGTGAACTGTTCGGGGGTGTTCCGCGATCTGTTTATTAACCAGATGAATTTGTTAGACCAGGCGGTGAAGATGGCGGCGGAGGCGGAGGAACCGCTTGAGATGAACTTTATCCGTAAGCATTGCCTGGAGCAGGCGGCAGAGATGGGGATGGGGGTGCGACAGGCGGCGACGCGGATTTTCTCGAATGCGTCGGGTTCCTATTCGTCGAATGTGAATTTGGCGGTGGAGAATAGCACCTGGGAAGAGGAGGCGGAGTTACAGGAGATGTATCTGAGCCGTAAGTCCTTTGCCTTTGATTCGGATAATCCTGGGATGATGGCGGAGAGTCGGGGCCTGTTTGAGCGGGCCTTGAAAACGGCGGATGCGACTTTCCAAAATCTGGACTCGTCGGAAATCAGTTTGACGGATGTTTCCCACTATTTCGACAGTGATCCGACTAAGTTGATTGGGACTTTGCGGGGGGATGGTAAGCAACCATCGGCCTATATTGCCGATACGACGACAGCCAATGCCCAGGTGCGTAGCTTGTCGGAAACGGTGCGGCTGGATGCGAGGACGAAACTGCTGAATCCGAAATGGTATGAGGGGATGCTCTCTCATGGTTATGAAGGGGTACGGGAACTGTCCAAGCGTCTAGTCAATACGATGGGCTGGAGTGCAACGGCGGGGGCCGTAGATAACTGGGTTTACGAGGATGTAAACACCACCTTTATTGATGATCCAGAAATGTGTAAGCGTTTGATGGATTTGAATCCCAACTCTTTCCGTAAGATGGTAGGGACATTATTAGAGGTGAATGGTCGCGGTTATTGGGAAACTTCTCAAGAAAATTTAGACCGTTTACAACAGTTGTATCAGGAGGTTGAGGATCGAATTGAGGGTGTAGAATAATTGCTACAGTTGCGGGGTCATTAATTGGCCCCCAATTGTTCCTACAATATTGAAAATCAACATTCACTAAAAAAAGTTGATTGAGTTTTTAACTGTAAGATTCAGTAATCGTATTAAAAATGTTTTCGATTACAAAATCGTCAAGTAATGGTCGGATTGGAAACATCACTTATCAAGGGCAAAGCTTTTCTACTCCTTTGCTGTTCCCAGTCGTTTGTTTAATTACAGGTTCAACACCAAGAGGAGGCGGTTTATGGAAGTATATTCTACAAGCTGATGAATCTAACGGTTTGTTACGCCGTAACTTACCAGTAATGTCTCAAGTGCTTCATTTTCTTGATTTTTTACACCATAAACATAATGGAATAATTAACTGGCGTAAACCGTATGAAGTTGTACCTGATGAATACGAACACCACGAAGCCATTATGAGCTAAGACTTTAGATTGGATTCTCTAAATACATCACAAATTTCTTTATTAGTGAATCGCTCTACCGAGTACCTTTTATGCTATAATAATTGTTATCAAGCTTTTGTGAGTTATTCTACGAGCGCAGCTTATCGCAAAGCACTAGAAATGTACCCGTGAATTTTAAGGGTTTACAGATATTGCCGATTAAACCTAAACAGCGCAAATTAACTGAGTTTTTTCGTAAGGACAATGTTGATAAGTTGATTAGTAACATCAGCTTAATTTTTGACTCTATTTAACATTTGACTCTATTTAACAATATAAATTATAGGAGAAAGTTTACATGAGTAGCTTAGAGGAAATTATTGATCAAAAAATTGGAGAGGTGCGAACTGAGACCTTTGACCTTAGTTTCGGCGAAATTATTAGCTTACATTCAAATAACGAGTTGATTATTCAACCTGCTTATCAGCGTCTTTTTCGATGGAGTGATGAAAAAAAATCTCGCTTAATTGAATCTATTTTATTAGAACTTCCTATTCCTCAAATTTTTGTTATTGAGAACTCACAAGGAGTATTTGAGTTGATAGATGGACTTCAAAGAGTCTGTTCTGTGATTCAATTTATTGATTCTTCGGTATTAAATTTTAGAGCAGAGAATTTGGACTTGCAGGAAGAAAATATTATTATTTTACCGCATTTGAAATTACAAGATTGCAATCTTGTCAAGGAGCTTAATGGCAAAGAGTTCAACGATTTATCCCTATCTTTAAAACTAAAAATAAAAAGATCACCTATTAGAACCGTTATTATTAAAAAGCAAAGTAGAGATTTTTTGAAATATCATATGTTTCAAAGGTTACATACAGGAGAGGAACAACTAAGTGCTCAAGAAATCCGAAACTGTTCAGCAAGAATGGTCGGTCATAATGGTATTGAGTTTTATGAATTTTTAAGAAAGAAAGCATCCTCAAATGACTTCAAGCAATGTATCGCTACCTTGTCCCAGGAATTAAAAGATAGAAAAATGGATGAAGAATTGGTTTTGAGATTTTTTGCAGCCAAAAATTCACCTGATCTATTTTCTGGAAATGTTACCGACTGGCTAGATGATTACATGAACAAAATTCTGCTACAGGAAGAAGAATTTAAGTTTGAACTTGAAGACAAACAATTCGACAAATTATTTAGTTTTCTAGCTGCAACATTAGGAGAATATTCTTTTTTATCTTACAGAAATGGTAAGCCATCAGGTTCGCTTAAACCAGCTTACTACGAAGCTATTTCTGTTGGGGTTTGTAGAGTTCTTGGACAGATAGAAAATATCCCAGATATAAACTCTCAAGCAAGAGAAGCTATAATTTCTGCTATACAAAGCGAAGATTTCAAGATTTATACTGGTTATAGTTCCAACAAAAGAATTTCACTTAAACAAAGAATTAGTATTATTCAAAATTGTTTATTAGGATTATTACGATGAATGATTGGTCTAACCAACTAGAACAAGATTTAATATGGCGTGAGAAAGAATTGGCCTCTTTAAAAGCTTACGTTATCTCAATAGATAAAAATTCTGTGCGCTACCAAGCTTTACTTCGAGCAATGTGGCTGCTCTTATATGCTCATTATGAAGGTTTTTGTAAATTTACATGGGACTTATACTTGGAAGAATTAGAAAATTTACAAATCCAAAGAAAAAAGTGTAAAGATGAGTTTGTGAAGTTATCATTAACAGACTCATTTAAAAGGTTTAGAGGAGATATATCTGATGATAATATTTGGAAGTTTTCTTCTATGGATTTTCATCTTTTACTTGAAAAAGAACTTAAGTTTTCAGTTAAACTTGAAACTGATTCAAATTTATGGCCTAACTTATTAAAAGATAACTCTTTAAAAGTAGGTCTTGATTGTCAATTGATAGATATTCACCGTGCAAAACTGAGAAATTTAGTAGGTCGGCGTAATGAAATTGCTCATGGGAAGAAAAACATTATTAAAAATATAGAAGAATATCAGCCATACGAACAAGCTGCGTTAGAAGTTATGCACGAACTAGCTGTTTTAGTTGTTGATTGTCTAGACAAAAGGCTTTATTTAAAAGAATCTAGTTGATTCAATAAAGTTTTTAGCAACATTAATTCAAACACACCTAAAAAATGTTCAATAAAATCCAAGCCAAATGTGAAATTTTTAAAGAAGGCGATCTCTATGTTGCCCTTTGTCCTGAACTTGATGTCTCCAGTTTCGGCGAAACCATTTCAGAAGCCAAAGCATCCCTAGAAGAAGCCCTACTTGCATTTTTAGAAGAATGCGAAAGAATGAATACCCTAGAAATTGTCCTTGAAGAAGCAGGATTTAAACGCCAAAATAATCAATGGCACTTACGAGAACCGCTTATTTCTGAACTAGTTGCTATTAGTTAAAATCATGGGAAAAGAACAAAAAATAGTCTCCATTCACTATCACAAGTTAGTCAAAATTTTTGAGCTAGAAGGTTTTGCAGTTAGTCGCTAAAAAGATGAGCATTTAATCTTGACTAAACCAGGCGTTATTTGACCTGTTGTAATCAAAACTAGCCCCCATAAAGTTGCTGTTACCCATATTATGACCAATTTACGAACAGCAGGCATCAGTCGAGAACGTTATTTTGAATTATTAGACAAAATTTAATTGTAATTAGGGCTTGCTGAATAAGGATGAAATCCTTGCTAGACAATACTTTCAGGCATTTTACAAACGATCAGATGCAAGTTTATGGCATTTGGAGGCTCAAAATCCATGCACTTTGCTGGAAAAATGTGAGGTAAAACTGGAAACTGAGCTCTGAAGTCACCATTTTTCGCGCCCTGTGGCATCTAGGTTCGATTTGCAGACTTATTCAGCAAGCCCTAATTAGTCACAGCAATAAGTGGGGCTTAATTCTCATTAAGCCCCAAAAATACTAGAGAGGAAGAAAGTCATCAATGGAAGGAGGAGAAAGACCAGAGGAAGATAAAATAAGAGATAACTGTTCGACCGCACTTTTACCTTGAAGTCTCATGGTTTCAAGAAAACTAAACATCATGGCAACAAGTTGTCCGCCCCAATGACTTCTAGCACCGCCACTAACCTTACGATGAATAACAACAGGACGCAAGGCTCTCTCGGCATCATTGTTATCAGGTTTAACTTCAGGAAAAGTAAGAAAAGTAAACCAATCATGCCAATAACGTCGAAAGCGATTAGATAACAATTGGGAATCACTTGCCCATCCCGTGGGCGGCGGATTATCCAGAACCTCTTGAAGTTGAGCTTCTACTAGGGGTCGCTGTTGTTGTAAAGCTTCTAAGCTCAGTTTGCCTTGATGATAATCTCGATGGGATTGACGAGCTTGCTCTAGAATAGGAAAAACTCTCTGAGCAAAAAGTTTATTTTCAGAAAAGTGGGAAGTTTCCAAGGCCTTCAATTCCCGCCCAATATGAGCCAGACATTTCTGTTTATGCTGGGCATTTTGGCGATGGTAAGCCCCCCAACAGTCCGTACTGAGAAGCCCATGAAAATCTTTACCTAATAGGGAATGAACCTCATCGGAACTCCGGCTGGGAGCCAGAAACAAAACACAAACAGAGGAGGAAGTAGCCACCCACATCCAATAGTTAACCCCATTGACGCGATAGCTGGTTTCGTCCACACAACGGACTCCAGGCTCCTGTATGTAAGTCCACCACTGTTCATAACTAGGATACAAGCTTTCGCAAAACCATCGGTGCATTTTAGCTAAACTCCCTTGAGACAGAGGAATGCCAAAGACCGTTTCTACCAAGTATCGTTGTTTTAGCCAAGTCAAATTTCCCCCATATCCCAGCCATCCCACTAAGCTGGATAAGGTTGCACCGTAGCTAAAATCTTCACGACATCCCAAAGGAAGTGGGGCATAACCTTCCCAATCACATTTTGAGCATTGATACTTTTCCCTAACATATTCCCTTACCTCTACTGGTTTACTGACTAATTCAGCTATTTGATTTTTTTTGATGATAGTCTCCTTTTGCTTTTCCACTGACGCACCACATTTTGGGCATTTTTCCATCCTTAAATCTACTATTTCATCTACCCGACCAAACCCGTTTCTGGTTTTACCCACATGGTCGTACTTTGGACCTCTTTTTTTTCCTTTTTGACCGAAGGTTTTGGCGACTTTCTTTTTGTAACCGTCACTGCTTGGGGGCTGAGAGCTATTTTCACTCGTTCTTTGGTTAAGCTTTTTCAGCTTTTCTTTCAACTTTTCTATCTCTTTCTTTAACTCTACCAATTCTTTTCTCAGCTTTTCGTTCTCTTCTTTTTCTTTCTGATAATCTTCATACCAATCTTTTGCCACTTCTTTTTGCCATGGCATTTTCACTTCTTCTTGGTTTAAGTCTGGAACTGGGTCTAGTTTTTTCATAGTCTCCCTATTCTAACCTATCTCTTTAACCGCCTTTCCTTTCTTCATTATTCTTTACTTTTTTCATTTGCTTCTCATTCTCAATAATTTCCTTCTTTATTGCGGTGACTAATTACCAAGCCAAATTGTGAAATTTTTAAAGACAGCGATTAATTTCTCACTTTCTAAACCCCGAAAAACCATTAGGAAACTTCACTATGAACACCAAACAATTAATCCTTGAAGAACTTAATAAACTTGAAGAAGACAGCCTTCAAGAACTGTATGGACTCATCAAAAATTTTGCTAACAACAAAACCAGTGAAAAAAAGCAAGGAGCCTTAACCAAACTCAAAAAAATAAAAATTCAAGCTCCCGTTGACTTTGCGGCTAATATTGACCTCTATCTCAAGGTCGAAAAATAAATTGGCAATACCAAAGCATTTCTTAATACAGGCTTCGTTATTGCCCTAATTAATGAAAGAGATCAATATCATCAACAAGCTTTAAACTTAGCTGATTTATATGAGCAGTATCTCTTGGTAATTACCGATGCTGTTTTTCTAGAAATTGCTAATGCCTTAGCTCGAAATTATAAACAAGAAGCAATACAGGTTATCGAAGACTTAACCTCATCAGAAAACGTTGAAATTGTAAGATTAACACCTGAACTTTTTGAACGTGCCTTCGACTTATACAAAAAACGTCAAGATAAAAGCTGGGGCTTAGTTGACTGTCTTTCATTTATTATTATGCAAGATAAAAACATAAATTTTGCACTCAGCTTTGATCAACACTTTATTCAAGCAGGTTTTCAACTTCCGACTTCTCCTAATAGATAACCAAAAAGTATTACGCTAACTTCATCCAAGCCAAATGTGAAATTTTTAAGAAATGCGATCGCGGTTTTAAGTTTTGATTTAGGTCGATCATCAAGAAACTCTTTGTTGAGCTTTTTCATAAGCAGGATCATGAACATCAAAGCTAATAACTTTTACTCTTTTAGGAATAGGTTTATCATAAATTCGATAGACTAATCTATACTGTTGATTGTTATACGTTATTTCTAAGGAGTGATAGCCTTTAAGTCTACCTTTTAACTTGTGACAATTTAAAATACCACCATTATTGGGAGATATTTGTAAAATTGGTTTGAACAGCCTTTCAAAATCAGATTGAAGTTCTTTCGGTAAAGTGGGTAAATCTTCAGAAAAAACAAGAGGATGTACTTGCAGCAAATATTTAGCCCGCATAACCACGTTCTTTAAGGTCTTGATTAATCTGTTCTAAATTAAAAGTTTCATCAAGGTTTCCCATTGTTATCCATTCCTCTTCTTGAATGGGATTGATCATTCTGGAAATAGCCTTTGATTCAGCAGAATTAACCGTTAACTGATTTTCTCGTTGTAACTTTTCGGTGATCGCCTCCTGAATCCAGGCATCTCGACGATGTGAAGGTAACTGATTAAAAATATCACTATTTAAAGAGACCGTAACACGATTAATGGCTTCCTTGGCTTTTATTTTCATATTATTTTCTTAATCCTTGATTAGATTTATCCTCCCTATTTTATCTTAAAGATGAGATAATAGAGGCAAACACTCTGAACAGAAACTAATTAAAGCCAAGCAAAGGTGAGATAAGAAAGTGATCGCGGTTTTAAGTTTTGATTTAGAGCGATCGCCGCTTCCTAAGTTTGCTTGACAAAAAGAAACCAAACTAATAACGTTGGGGTTGAAAATTTTCAGGAATATCCAGTTCAAAAACTTCGTCGTGAATATGAGCAACATAAAATCCCTCTTGTAGCGTTTTTTCTCGTAAATCGGGAGACATATCAACAGCCGCCAAAATCCCATAGAGTTGTTTATCTTTGTGTTCAGGAAAAAAAGCACGAAAACGTTGCAAAATACTTTTTAATTGAGTAATCGAATCTTCCCTAGCATGACTTTTAACCTCGACAATATAGGCAGTATTTAGCTCACCATTAGCATAAGCAAGGACATCAATTTCTATGTGTTGTCCACCTTTACTAACTCGTACACTAGGACTGGTCGTTTCCATGCCAAACCTTTGTCTGAGAATTTTCTCCATTGAGGGAAGAGCAAGACCTTCCGTAAAGCTACCAAATTTTGCACCGAGTCCCCCAATTTGCTTACCCAATTCCTTGAGTTGGCGATCGGTTTGTTTACCCAATTCCTTGAGTTGGCGATCAGTCTCCTTTTGTTGGCGATCGGTTTCCTTCTGTGCCTGACTAACTTCCTTAAGTTGTAGATCAGTTTCCTTTTGGGCAGTCGTTAATTCAGCGAGGAGTCGCCATACGTCATCTGCGGTGGTTGCCATAGATTATTTACCTTTGTTATTCTTGATTTCCTCTATTTTAATGGATTATCTGCGATCACTGTTTTATCGTAACGATTTGGAAAGGCGATCGCCTTTCTACTCACCATATTCTGACAAAAATACTAGAAAATCCCTCAAGGCTGCTCTGGTGTTTGGTGAACTTTCGAGTTGATGTTGTATTTGGAGAATAATCCATCTATTTTGGATTCGAGTATGGCGAGTTGCTCGTTCTCTTTCCTCGTTTGCAAGAGCATCCCGTCTAGCCTCTCGTTCTCTTGCCTCGTTTGCAAGAGCATCCCGTCTAGCCTCTCGTTCTCTTGCTGTAAGGTTTTCATCCTCAATTCGTGTTCTTGCTGCTGCCGCTTCCCTTCTGCTTTGATTTCCAGCGTGCCACTCAAGGCCGAGATTAACCACCAGAGACCCTGACCCCAGAACAAAGACCAGAAAGCTCCACTCGATCGTGGTGAAGGGGAAGAATGAGAAGAGGATGGTGTCTGAGTTTCCATAAAATCTTAATAAAGCCGCCACTGCATACAAAAATGTCGTCAGTGACTTTGGTAACAGTTTGAGTAACTCTATCATAAAGGTATTTTATCGGCGATCGCAGTTTTTTATCCTGTTTTAAAGAGCGATCGCGTTTTCAATGGACAATTATCAACTATTCACTATCAATTAATCGGCGTTTTCAATGGAGAATGGATAAGCGATCGCCGCTTTGTAGGTTGGCTTGACAAAAGGAAACCAAACTAATAACTTTGGGGTTGAAAATTTTCAGGAATATCGAGTTCAAAAACTTGGTCGTGAATACGAGCAACATAAAATCCTTCTTGCAGCGTTTTTTCTCGTAAATCGAGAGACATATCAACAGCAACTAAAATACCATAGAGTTGTTTATCTTTATGTTCAGGGAAAAAGGTACGAAAACGTTGCAAAATACTTTTTAATTGAGTAATAGATTCCTCTCTTGCATGACTTTTAACCTCCACAATATAGGCAGTAAGCTGTCATCAGTTTAACTTGCGAGAATACTTGATCCCTTGTTTTTGATTTTGCGCCCCCAACGGATTGTCAATCCGCCTTCATTAAGAAGTTTTTTGATGAGAGATTCTAATTCCTCAAGGGAAGCATCTCACTTATGCAATAAGTATTAATACTTATGGGCAGAAAAATAAGACTTTGAACTTTATCGAACTTTATCAAAAAAAGAAATGAGAGTATAATAGTCGAGACCCACTTTCCAAAATCTATCCCAATTGAGGAACAATCTCATGTTATCAGTGTTATCAGAAAATGAAAAAAGGATTCAAGAGTTATGTCAAGAGTTGGGAGAATGTCTCTATCAACAATCTCAAGTTAAAACATTTAATAATTTGGGCGAAATAGAGGAGACTGTCAGAGACTTAATGATTCAGTATGTCAACCCAGAAATAGGTATTTTTTTGTCAAAACAAGTACCGAGGAAACCACAGGTCGGATACGAACAGTAAAAAGTATTTTGGGGGAATTGCCCATTACAGAAAAACAAGCGAAGAAATTAGAACTAAAGCCTCGAACTCAGATGAGTCCAATGTTAGAGAAGAACTGTTTGCTACTGAGTGGCGATGAGTCTTATGAAAAAGCAGCTAAGAAAATCCAATCATTGACGGGAATTGCTGTTTCTCACAGTACGCAACAACGCCTTGTACATCGCTATCATTTTGAAGAATTACCCTCTAACACAGAAGTCGAAGAAATTAGCATAGATGGTGGGAAGGTACGACTCAGAACTCCCAAGGGAGAACCCTTAATTTGGCGTGATTATAAAGGAGTCAGTTTTCATCAATTGGGGGTAGCTGCCTTTTTTCAAGATAACTCGGCTTTATTAGATTTGGTTAATTCTCAAATTTTGGCTAAGCCTTTAATTTGTTTGGGAGATGGACATGATGGTATCTGGAACTTATTTCGTGAGATAGGACAGAAACATGAGCGAATTGAAATTTTGGACTGGTATCACTTAATTGAAAACCTCTATAAAGTTGGGGGGTCATTCCAGCGAATTGAGGAGGTCAAGTCTTTTCTTTGGACGGGTGAAGTGGATGCCGCTATCTCCTGTTTTGAGGGATGGTCAGAGCCTCAAGCTGAGAATTTTATCATTTATTTGGTTCTCCTGAACAAAGAGTGATAATTAAAGCTTATCATGAAAAGCAAGCTAAAAAACGATTTCGCATATTATCAAAGTTCATAAATCCATAAGCTTGACGCTTGATTAGTTTAAGACGATTATTAATTCCTTCCATTGCCCCATTCGTCGTTCGACTCAAAAAGTAGTTACAAATAGAGTCTAAATTCCTACGAATTGTGCTAATTACATCTGTATAAATGCTCTTAGCATTCTCTAACCATTCTGTAAATTTTAATCGCCCTTCTTCCTTCTCATTTACTTTTTCATATATTTCTCTAAATGACTCTTTATACTCATACGCCTTACGCAGACGAGCAGATTGCTTTAACACCAATTCTAATTTTTCTAACTCCTCCTCTTTTAGGTCTTCTTTATTTTTTAATAATAGCCATTTTTCTCCCTTAATTTTTACATTCAACCTTGTCTGTTTACGGATTTTATTTAATTCTTCATTCACCGCCCTCATTACATGAAATCTATCCGTTACAATTACTGCATTCGGAAATACTTTTTCTATCACCTTCGGAAATCCTCCCCACATATCTACACTCACTTGTTCTACTCCTTCCCTCACCTCTAATTCTTTCTCCATCAGCACTTCGATGATTTTATCTTGTTGATGACTATCTATCACTTCTATTAATTCTCCTTTCTCTATATCTCCTAACACTGTTACAAAATTCTGATGACCTTTTCGTTTCGCTATTTCATCCATCCCGAGGTGTTTTACTCCTTGCCAATCTTTTTTTTTAGCTTCACATTGACGTTGGTAAATTCCATTCACTTGATCCCATGATAGAGATTCCTCTCTACCTACTTGTTCCACACTGCTCACATTTACTCGTCCATAAATATATTCTTCATACCTCACTGTGTATTTCCTACGGGCTTCCATAAATTCTAGATTTTCTGTAAAAAACCTTTGACAATCTTTACAGTAAAATTTACGACGAGGGACTTTCAGGTATACCATTTGACCAGATATAGACAAATCCCTTACCAGTACATTGTTCGTCTGATGTAATTCATCTGTTAAGCTACCACAATAATTACATTTGACTTCTTCCTCTTGACAACTCAGTATTAAAAATGCCTGTTTCCCTTCTTGAATAACATTTCTTATGTTTACTTTTGGTAAATTCAGAAGATTTTCCAGAAAAAATAACATTGATGTCGTCGGGTGCATCCCACTTAAGATAATACATTGACACTCAAAAGAGGAGAGTGATTGAGATAAGCACATCGTAGCCGAAGAATACGAGAAACATTATGAAGATGCCAACGTGCTCCCGACAATTTAACCCTAGCTCCCACCTGTTTAATCTTAGACTCCACATCACCAGAACCAATCACAATACCAAGCTGTTGATAGTATTGGTAATCAGGGATACGCTGATAATGCTTCGTCAAATAGGCTTGAAAATTCTTTGCCCTCTTGCTTTTGACTCCATCAAACGCATCTATTGCCTTGTTCACAAAACCCCGCCACAGTAAATGCTCCACTGCTTCTAGCCGTTTGAGAGAGCCACCCACTTTGAACAGATTCTCCTTGAGATGATACCAATCCAACACCTCTCGTCGTATCAGCCACGATTGAGTGGCGAAACTCTCTACCGCATTCCAGATTGCGGGATGACCATCTCCCAAAAAGGTCACTATTGGGGACAAAGGTTGAACATTGCTCCAATTCTTTAAGCCCTCTGGGTCTTGGAAAAAGGCTTCACAGACATTGCCATGAAGACTCACCAGTTTATAATCTCGCCACTGTCCCCCTTCCTTCTCCTCGCCCCGCAGACAAATCTTTCCCCCATCTATACTGACCCCCGCACTCTCTGACTGAGCTTGAGCTAAGGGCAGTTCTGTCCGTTCTACCAAGCGATGTAAACTGCTATGTCCTACTTTTATCCCCATCAACTCCTCTATATCTTCTTCTGCTTGTTGGTAGGATGTTTTCGCACTGGCTCTTAGACAGCATTTCTCTAAACCTGGACTTAAGACGATTTTTGGCGACACCTTTAGTTTTCTGGCTTGTTTTTGGCTTATTTCCACTTCTCCGACTAGGGTTTTGATTTTTCGCTTGTTTCCAGACCGTTTTTTTCCCCCTTCTGAAAAAAAAACTCCCCCATTGTTGGCCCCACAATTTCTAACATCTGAGTTCTGACTTCTACTTCGATGCTTCCAAAGTCCTTCTGTTTCTCTGGTTCCGTATATTTGCGCAGGATACGGGCTGATTCGGTGAGATGCTGTTTTAACAGTGCTTTTTCTTCTGGGGGAATCGGTAACATACTTTTTTCGCTCATCAGTTTTTTTCCATTTTACCCCAGATTCTATGTACTGCTTTATCCGGGATGTACCCGATGTCGTCCTCATATAGTGTATCTTATTATACATCTTCTACCGCAAAGCCAGAAGAACCATTTATTTAAACAAGCATAAACATCGGATTGTCAATTATGGTTATTTGCAGGCAGAGGGCATTTCTATTGGCTCTGGCTCTGTCGAATCTCAAGTTAAACAAATTGGTCATCGTCTTAAAATTACTGGTGCGAGTTGGAATTCTGACAATGTACCACAAGTCCTTCGTCATCGCTGTTCCTATTTAAATGATTACCTTTTTTGACTCTTTCATTTACCTCGTTAAGTATTTCTACTTATTGCAAAGGTGAGATGCTCCCAGTTAACAGAAGCTAAAAAGTTTTTTCTAACCAGATTTAGAGCGGGTACATCTTACAAAACCAAACAAGTATTGTCTCAAGGTAGTCATTACAGAGATGAGATTATCATTATGGGAAATTACCGTTCTAATCCTTGCAAGCATCCGGTGAGATTAGTCTCAGTATTATGGGGAACAATCTGGTATCAGTATTTAACAAATGTGTTGTCTCCCGAACAACTGTCCGCCGAAGAGGTCTGTGATTTATATCGAAGACGATGGACAATCGAAGAAGCCTTTTTATTAACGAAAAGACTTTTAGGACTAGCCTATTTATGGGTAGGGAATAAGAATGGTGTCCAAATCCAGATTATTTGCACTTTGATTTTCTATACGGTCTTAAATCAATTGGTAGGGGAAGTGGCGATTGCTCTAAATCAACCGAAAGAAAAAATCTCAGTAGAGATGGTGTTTCGGAGTCTATACTATGTAGCGAAGGCTATTGCTAGAGGAGAAAAGCCTGATACAGTAACCTATCTGGCTGAACGTGCTAAGTTATTTGGTTTGGTCAAAGCTGAGAGAAAGCGACATCGAGAAAAGGCCGCTCTCAATCAACAAATTTGGGAACCCATTCCTTTAAGTTGACACGGATGCTCCCAAGTTAACCCTTTTTCAATTATACCGAGAGCTACAGCAGGAACTTCTCTAGTAGTAAAATGGCTGCGAACAAAGTTATGAACCATCCAGAAAATATCTAGGACTCGCTGTAATCCCACAACAGATTTAGCATAAGTATTTGTACGACGACGAAAGGCGGCTAAATAGCGTCGGATAGCACTATTAAATGCCTCAACGTGGTTGGCATGGACGTCCTTTTCTTCTGGTTTTTCTGTTGTCTCTGGATGTTCTGGTTTCGGAGTTTCTACTTTCTCTAGTTTACCCTCAGAATCTCGACGTTTACTACTCTTATTTTTTAGTCTTACTACAAGACCCTTCGGTAATACTTTGGTGGGACGACCTCGCTTTCCAGTCCTTAATACTTCGTGACAAATATTAAATAGCAGTTGACTATATCGCTTTTCTCCATCTGTAAATAACTGGAGAAATTCTGCACTCCTTTCAAATAATTCCGCTACCGTCATCATTGCTTCTAGAAATAATTTCTGCTCTTTTCGACCACATTTTAAATGCCAAATAAAGCGGCTAGCCCTGTCCATGAGCACGATTGTCCACCCCTCAGAGGCACTTGCTTCTTTATTTTTTCTAACTTTTGTGTATAGTTCATCCCCTTCTATTACTAATTTAACAAATTCATTCACTAAGGCGTATAAAAATAATGTCTCTTGTAATCCTGATAATTTCTTTTCCCAATTCAATATTGTTGTTTTCGCGTAGCCAAATACTCGGGCTGCTGCATTCAATCCTATTCCTTCCATTCTGGCTTTTAATACTTTTACAATTTCACTTAATGGGGTTTCTAAGCCAGCGATTACGCTACCATAAGTCTCAGCAAAACAAGAACTACATTCTTGACAAATGAACATTTTACGTTCCCCGTTACCTTTCGTTTGATAATGAGAATGTATTTTTACGTTTTCACTATAGCAATGAGGACAGTTTTTCTTGAATAAGGCATCCTCTTTCTCTTGGCACAAGCCAACATCATTCAGGATTTCCATAGAGCTTTTCTTTAATATTGACATTGTTTTCTGTTTCCTTCTTCTTTGGTATAATGACAATAATAATAGTATAATAAAAACGGGCCGATGTCTAGTCTTAAACTATTTTTCTATTTTCTCAAAGCCTTACACCATAACTTTTTCCAACTTTGATCAGACGATACCAGTTCCGTAAGGTGGTAAAAACTCCAAAATAATGTTTGGCATTTCTTCCCTAATCTCGTCTAGAATTTCTTGCTTTTTGTGAAAGCTTGCATTGTCTAAAATGATCACAATTTTCGGACCATTTTTATGAAAATCCTCCTCTTTATTTCCTTGCTCTATCCATTCTCTTTGTATGTCTTTGTAAAATATCAATAACACACTCTTAAAGTTTTGAGAGTTACCAGTTGTAATAAAATCAACCCACCGTTTTTTGTCAGAATATCTAACGCCGCCCATTACATTGACTCTTCCTTTTCGTCTATCTCCTCTAACTTTTTTTTGCTTTCCTTTTTTTGTCCATTGTTTTCTGCGTATTACTCTTAAACTAAAGCCACTTTCGTCCCAAAACCATATCTGGATTGACTCCGGCTTTTCTCTCACAAGCTTTTTATACTCATCAAATTTCTTTTTAAACTTCTCTCTTGCTTGCTCATCTTGTTTATCTTCTAGACTATACTTTGCCCAAATATAGACAAATTTCTTTTTTTTTAGAATATTTCTCAGTTGTGTATTGCCTAGTAATATACCTGTTTCTTTTTCCATATGTGTTGCTAATCTTGCTACTGTCCAACGCCCAAATTCATAACCGAACTCTTCCGGCTCTTTGATTATTATTTCGGTCAATTTCTCTATATATTCTTCTGTTACTTTCCTATGATTTCCTTTCTTTCTTTTGTCTCTCAAGCTTTCTATATCTTTTGGATTTCCATTGTTGCACCAGTACCAGACTTGTCTTTTACAACATCCTAGTAATTCTGATATTTCATCATATTTTTTCCCTTCATTCCTCAGTAATAGAATTAATATTCTTTCTCTTGTAATCCATATTCCGTACCAATTAGAAGAAAATAAATAATTTAAAATTTACACTCTATATGCAGGCATCATTAGCCATCACAACACTAGATATAGACGGAGAAGGAAAGACTATAGTAGTGCGTTTATCAGTGCTTTTGTGCTGCATAAAGAGGCGTACTTTTGTTGATCAGCAGATTGTGATTCCTGAAACCTTTGTGGGGAAGCACTTCTGCTAATCTAGACTTATTCGTATTAATTAAAATTCTTGTTGCCAAGTACGGAATGTGGGTTTTTACATCACTGATTAATCCTAGTAGTAAATATTTGAAATATTCATAGGCTCTCACTTCTGGAAATAAGTCTTTGTACAATTCACCGTAGCTATTCATGAAATGTACTACTGGCTTTGCGGCTCTTGGCTTTGTCATATACCCCACCTTGCCTCTAGCCTTTTTTCTTCATTATAGCTCTCTTGCTCTGACAAAAGAGAGTTGCCTAGACTTAACCCATTTCCGAACAATACTCATTCAGACTAATTCAAACCGCCAAAGAACGTTAAAATTAGCTAGGCTTGGGGTTTTAGGAAGTCAAGGATGGCGATTGATTGGGTAAAAAGGCGGAACTGGTTTGCGATCGCCCTTCAGTGGCGAGGCTCTGTTATTCCAGCAATTTTACCGCGCACTTTGCTTTGTGTGGCTTTTTCCCTATTGGTGTTATTAGTTTACAAACGAGGGTTTTCAATTGGTCTGGCACCAACGGCCAGCGTACTACTTAACTTGGTTTTGGGGCTACTTTTAGTCTTTCGGACAAATACCGCTTATGAACGATTTTGGGAAGGTCGTCGGCTTTGGGGTAATCTGATTAACAACATTCGCAATCTGGCCAGACATATTTGGGTAATTATCTTAGAAAAGGAAGAAAGCGATCGCCAAGAAAAGGAAGCCACGTTGGACTTATTAGCGGCTTTTGCAGTAGCCATGAAAACTCATTTACGTCAGGAAGTCTTAGATGAAGAAATTGCCGTTTTATTATCGCCAACTTGTTATGCTAAATTGCACCAAATGAACAATCCTTCCTTGGAGATTGCGCTTTGGATTCAGGATTATTTACAGCATCAGTATCATCGTCGTTGTGTTAATTTGCATCAGTTATCGGATATGCAGCAGCTTTTGAATAACATGGTAGATACGCTGGGTGGTTGCGAGCGTATTCTCAGAACCCCTATCCCCTTAGCCTATGCGATTCATCTCAGACAACTCCTTTTAATTTATTGTTTGCTTTTACCCTTTCAATTTGTGAGAGAATTTGGTTGGTACACTATTGTTTTTGTGGCAATTCTCAGCTTTACCCTATTTGGGGTTGAGGAAATTGGCATTGAAATCGAAAATCCTTTTGGCAGAGATCCTAATGATTTAAAGCTAGATAACTTTTGTGCCACTATCTGCACTAATGTCAATGACCTCAAAAAAGTAGAGCCTCTGAGTGCAAAGTTTCCTCCCTTTTCTGATGTTTCATCATTTGTTTAGTTAAGGGAAGCTAAGAATGGAAGTGTTAGAGATTTTTGAACAATCTTTGATTTTTACGCTGGCCATTGCTATACCTAGCACGGTGATAATTTGCATTTTTAAGTTTAGCCCGCCAACTTTGGGGGATTTGGGGGGCGAAAATCTCAATCTATGACCACGCAAAGATAGTTACAGTGATACTTAATTTGTTACGATTACACTAATGTATTGCCGATAACAAACAATTAGCTAATGTACACAGTTGTAACAGATGTGTGGGACTAAAAATTTAATTTTGTTATGGACGTAACTGGATTCGAACCAGTGACCCCATCGATGTCAACGATGTACTCTAACCAACTGAGCTATACGTCCGTGTGGGAAACCACTATAACATAGATTCAACTTATTAGACAAGGGTTTTGAGCCTGTAATTTGGGATCATGGTCGGGGATTTCTAGATGCGAAAATAATGACTGACGATTTTGACAATACGATCGCTGGCCTTTCCGTCTCCAAAGGGATTAATGGCATTGGCCATCTGTTGATAGGCAGTTGGACTACTCAATAATTCCCGTGCTGCATTAACTACCGTATCAGGCTCTGTTCCCACTAACTTGGCTGTTCCGGCTGCGATCGCCTCTGGTCGTTCAGTCGTTTCCCGTAACACTAACACCGGTTTGCCTAAACTAGGAGCTTCTTCTTGCAGTCCGCCGGAATCGGTTAGTAGTAAATAGGAGCGTTGAATAGCCCCGACCAGTTGACCATAATCCAATGGTTCAGTTAAAAAGACTTTGGGATGTTCCCCTAAGCGTTGCTGAATAGGTTCTCTGACCGTAGGATTGCGATGTAGGGGGAGTAATAGGGCGGTATCTGGAAATTCTGCTAAAATACGCTCAAAACTGGTGATAATGTCCTTTAACGGCTCTCCCCAATTTTCTCGACGGTGAACTGTTGCCAATAGGACTCGATAGCGATCCCACTCTAGTCCAGCAATGGGACAAGCTGGTTCTTGACTAGCCACCGTTAACAAGGCATCAATGACCGTATTGCCCGTTAAATGAACCTCTCCTGTTACTCCAGAACGTCCTAAGTTTTCGAGGGCCAATTGAGTAGGCGCGAAGTGTAATTGGGTTAATTGAGAAATCAGGCGACGATTAGCTTCTTCAGGATAGGGATTATAAATATTGTCGGTTCTTAGTCCGGCTTCCACATGACCAACGGGAATTTGCTGATAAAAGGCGGCGAGGGTGGCGGCAAAGGCAGTGGTCGTGTCTCCCTGTACAATCACCAGTTGCGGCGATCGCGCTTTGAATAATTGTTCTAAACCCTGCAAACTGCGACAGGTAATCTCGGTTAGCGTTTGTTTCGGCTGCATAATTTTTAAGTCTTCATCGGCCGTTAAGTGAAATAGTTCCATCACTTGCTCTACCATTTCCCGATGTTGTCCTGTCAAAATTACTTGGGTTTCAAAGGCGGGATGCTTCTGGAATTGTTGGATAACAGGGGCTAACTTAATGGCTTCGGGACGTGTCCCTAGGGTAATACAGACAGAGAGACGAGAAGAGGTCATGAAAAATTAATAATTTTGGCCAGAGGACTACATTTTTCCCATTGTACGCAAGATGGTTTCTTTCTCGGCTAAGAATTCTACTGTCAGGGAATTTTTCTTGATATATTAATGCCTTATCCTGTCTGCTCTCTGCCATGTCCCTAGAGGTTGCTCCGTCTCATCCCTTATTAGTTAATCTTTCCTTTCTATTAGCAGAAGCCACTGGTATTAGTATCTATGCCGCCAATATTTTCCCCTATTTAAAATCTCTTGAGCCGACGCTATTAACGAGTCATTCCTATCCTCATTTTAACTGTTATTCTATCCCTCCTAACTTAACTCCTGCCCAGGGTAGAAAAGGTCATTTTGATCGTCTAGGCTGGACACAATTTCAGTTACCGAAAATCTATCAAACACTACAGGCAGAATTATTATTTTCCCCTGTTCCTGAAGCTCCTCTCTTTTCTCAATGCCGCTCGGTGGTGATGCTCCATGATCTGATTCCTTTGCGGTTTCCGAAATGGACTTCTCCACTTATGCCCTATTTTCACTTTTATATTCCGGCCGTTTTACGGCAAGCTGAACATATTCTCTGCAATTCCCAGGCAACGGCTGATGATGCTATTAATTTTTTAGGTATTCCTGCCCGTAAAATTACACCTATTTTATTAGGATATGATCAACAACATTTCCGCCCTTTGGAGCTTTCAAGCAAGGTAAAAACGTCTTCTCAGCCTTATTTTCTTTATCTGGGTCGTCATGATCCCCATAAAAATGTTTCTCGTTTAATTACGGCTTTTTCCCAGTTAGCTTCACCCCAGGATTATCAACTTTGGCTGGCTGGCCCTCGCGATCGCCGTTATACCCCCAAATTATTAGCTCAAGCGCGGGAGTTAGGCATTGAACAACAGGTAAAGTGCCTGGATTATGTTCCCTATCACCAATTACCGATATTAATGAATCAGGCTCTAGGAATGGTTTTTCCCTCTCTGTGGGAAGGTTTTGGCTTTCCTGTGTTAGAAGGGATGGCCTGTGGAACCCCAGTGATTACTTCTAATTTGTCTTCTTTACCCGAAGTTGCCGGAGAGGCGGCCTTATTAGTCAATCCCTACAATGTTCAAGAACTTGCCCAGGCGATGCAACAATTGTGTGATGATTCCGATCTGCGATCGCAGTTAAGACAACGGGGTTTAGAACGGGCCAAAACCTTTAGTTGGCAAAAGACCGGTCAAGCTACCGTAGCGGTTTTACGTCAGTTAAGATAGTTGTTATGTTCTTTTAAGATCGAGCCTGATCGGGAATAGAGTCTATGCTGCCGTCTTGGCTTTATATTGGTGGGATTACCTTTGCGATCGCCTTTGGGCTAAACCGTCTTTCACCGAGGGATTTGCGCTGGTTTAACCGTTTGCGTCGTCCAGCCTGGTTAATCTTTGAGTGGGCCATTCCCTGGATTTGGATCAGTATTTTTATCTGTGGTGCCTGGTCTGCCACCGTTCTTTGGGAAACGGCTCCCCATCAATCCCTGACCTGGGCAATGTTAGCGGGCTATCTCGTCCTAGAAGTCGTGATTATGGCCTACACCCCCGTGATGTGTAAGTTGCGAAGTCTGCGGGTCGGAACGGCGATCGGTGCCACTGGCTTTTTTCTCGGCTTAGGATTAGCGGTTTGGGTATTTCCCGTTTCAGCAGTCGCGGGTGGTCTATTAATTCCCTATTTACTCTGGAGTCCCATCGGAACCTATGTTACCTGGGCTATGATTCCTTTAAATTTGGGAGAATTGTAGAGAGAAAAATGAGCATCAACGCTGGTGGCCTAAGGAACAAATTTAAGCATCTTGACTTCCTAAAGACCTAAACTCTAATCTAGATCCAGATCCCCCTGAAGTGTAGTCAAAGAGAAGGTTTAACGCAAAATTGTCTATTAAAGAGTCTATCGTTCGCTATCTTATCCCCTTTTATGATCCCAGTGTCTCTTCCTGGTCGGGAGAAGCTCGACTATTGCGCTGGTTTACCCTGGCTTGGCTATTAATGGGATTAATTGTTCTGTTTTCGGCTTCCTATCCTGAAGGGGTTGCGAACTATGACGATGGGCTTTATATCATCAAGCGTCAATTACTGTTTACCTGGCTAGGGTTGATCTGTTTTAACTTCATTGTGCGATCGCCCCTCACCAATATCCTAAAGATCACACCTTGGATGATCTTGGTTTTTCTGGGTTTAATCTTCTTGACCTTGCTGGGATTGGGGACTGAGGTTAATGGTGCTACTCGTTGGATTGCCCTGGGCCCTTTTCTGTTACAACCCTCTGAATTCATGAAGCCTTTTTTGGTACTTCAGAGTGCCTATCTGTTTGGCAATTGGCCACGATTACCTTGGCGAGTTCGTCTGCTTTGGCTGGCAATGTTTGGACTCATTTTAGGCGGTATTTTACTTCAGCCGAATCTAAGTACCACTGCCCTTTGTGGCATGACGATCTGGTTAATTGCCCTAGCCTCTGGCTTGCCCTTTATTTATCTGGGAACGACTTCCGTTCTAGGCGTTTTAACGGCTGTGGCCAGTGTTAGCTTTCGGGAATATCAACGTAAACGGATTACCTCTTTTATGGATCCCTGGGCCGATCCGATGGGCAATGGCTATCAATTAGTGCAAAGTCTCTATGCTGTTGGTTCTGGGGGATTAACGGGAACGGGCTATGGGATGTCCCAACAAAAGTTATTCTATCTTCCCATTCAATATACGGATTTTATTTTTTCTGTCTTTGCCGAGGAATTTGGGTTTATTGGCGGCATCGGCTTACTCTTCTTTTTACTGCTTTATGCCACCTTAGGACTACGGGTTGCCATGCGTTGTCGTCATCGGGTCAAACGATTGGTGGCGATCGGAGTAGTCATTGTTTTAATTGGTCAATCTCTCCTCAATATCGGCGTGGCAACTGGGGCCTTACCCACGACAGGTTTACCCTTTCCCCTATTTAGCTATGGAGGCAGTTCTAGTTTAGCCAGCTTAATTCTCGCGGCTTTAATTATTCGGGTCGCACGGGAGAGCAACGAGGCAGATGTGGTTTCTCTTAATCAATCTAGCAAGCCCTCTTTCTCCGCTTAGACAAATTCAGGAATCTGGTTATCTGCCCAGCCTAATTCGCTTGGCTCAATAGGTGTTTTGGGGAGTTAAGCAAGTAGATTTTGTAGTAAAGAACTCAAAAGGGCTTTGCCACGTTTTTTGGAATTATGGACAAACTCAAAGAAACCCAGATATAAAGGCAGTTTTTCCTGAGAAATCCCCCGATGGGGACGTAACCAAGAGCGCAAAAGCGACCAAAATCCTTCCATCGTGTTGACATGGACTTCGCAAAAGCCATCGCCATCTTCGTCACGAGCATATTCTCCTGCTCCATGACACACTGTTTTATGGGGATAACCCCACTCAGTCAAGGCATTGTAAATGGCATACTCATCAGTATAAACTTGGCTACCTAGCATAATTGTTGCTTTAATAAGAGGTTCAATCGTGGTTCGTTGGACGTTGTCAAGCATCCGAATGACAACTTCTCCCCCTCGCTCAATCATGCCGAAAATTGGCGGTTTTTCTTTCTCAAGCGTACCTCGACCTCGACTTCCTTTGAGGCGGTTAGTCCGTCCCTGTCGTCCTTTTTTTTGACCGCATCAGGATTACCTTTGTGTCCTGCTGTTACATAGACTTCATCGCATTCTACTTCCCCAGACAATTGCACTTCACCTTTGCCATCCACAATTCCTTGCCGTAATTGAGTCGTCATTTTTTGCACATCATCCTTATCTAGTCCCAGTTCCTTTGCAATCTGACCATTTGATAAGTTCAAACCCATTAAATACAAACACAGTATCCACACTCGCAACGGTTGATGGTGTCCAGCAAAAATTGTATCGGTAAGTCATCAAAATTTACTCCACACCCTTTACACTGATAGCGTTGCCGCTCTACTTGGGTTTCATCCTTGCCTCGTTTAATGATACTTAAACTGTTACATTTGGGACAGCAGATCGCCGACAGCCATCGCATTTTTCTGACAGTTTCATAGCACTTGGCATCATCGAGCAGATGGATTAGGTTGATTTCTAGCATTCAGCGTCAGAGAGAATCATTTATAGCCTTTATCCTACCAGCCTTCTATACCTCCCCGAAACACCTATTGAGCCTTTAAAATAACCTTCCAAGTCCTGTGTATCGATGGGAATATTGTGGGTAAGGTTTATTAGACGGATTAGCTTGCGAGGCAGATGATCTGGGGTTAGGGTAAGATAATGCCAAAATAAACTGTTTCTAGCAGAACACATGGAAAAATTGTACGAAGGTAAAGCCAAGATTCTCTATCCCACCGATGATCCAGGGATCCTGCTCACCATCTTTAAAGATGATGCCACCGCCTTCAATGCCCAAAAACGGGGACAAATTCAGGGCAAGGGAGAAATTAACTGTGCAATTTCGGCGGCCCTCTTTCAATGGTTAGCGTCTTTAGGCATTCCCACCCACTACCTAGATCAACCCACTGCCAACCAAATGCGGGTCAAAGCAGTCAAAATTGTTCCCTTAGAAGTAGTAGTACGAAATATTGCGGCGGGAAGTCTCTGTAAACAAACAGGATTACCAGAAGGCAAAGTGTTGCCCTTTCCCCTGGTGGAATTCTATTTAAAAGATGATGCTCTGGGGGATCCCCTGCTGACACGCGATCGCATTTTGGTGCTAGAAATTGCCACTGAGCCGGAATTACAACAACTTCAAGCCTTAGCCCTAACCATTAATCAACACTTAATAGCCTTCTTTAATCGCTGTCATATCACCCTAGTAGATTTTAAATTGGAATTTGGGATAGACTCTCAAGGTGAACTGCTATTAGCCGACGAAATTAGTCCAGATACTTGCCGATTGTGGGATCAGTCCCAAAGTGATCCGCAAGCCAGGGTTTTAGATAAAGATCGCTTTCGTCGAGACCTGGGACAAATCGAATCCGCTTATCAAACCGTGCAACAACGGGTACTAGCAGAGCTTTCCTCACGGCTCCAGACTTGAGACTCAGAATACATTCAGGAACATTCTGAAGGCAGAAAAGTCAAGATGCAAGGCGAAAACAGTCTATTATCTGACTTGTCCTAGGGAAATTTGGCCATTATAATCAGCCAAAAATAGCACGATTCTGAAAACGATTTATTTATTCACTATTTATTGCTTGATTGGGTGTTTGGACGTGTCAAAAGAGATTAAAATCGCGCATTACTCCCCTCTTTTCAGTCTTCTACTGACGACAATGGGGATGTTGGTTTATCCTGCGATCACAACTACGCCGCAGGCGATCGCGAAAGGCGCGACGATTACCCCTTTTCGGACTCCTGAATCTGGCCCGAACTGGGCTTTTCCTTACCAGCCTCAACTGGTCAATGCCAAGACAATTTTTAAAACTCAGTCTCTTCAATCGGGCCCGTCTTTCCTTGCCCAAGACCCAACCCCCGAAGCCGCACCCTCCCCAGCAACACCGGCCACTGAAACCCCACCTCCTCAACCAGAGACTGAGCCAAAAGAACAGCCCAAGGAACAGCCGGCTACTCCCACCAGTACTGAACCCAAGCCCAGTGAAAATATTCCCACTTTTCAGCCTCCAGCCCCCGGAAGTGCTAATCCCAGTGTTAGTGAACCCAGTCCTCCTACTACGGGCAATGAACCTCGTGTATTAGTCAGTGAAGTGGCAATCGTAGGCGGTAATCCTGAACTAGAACAATTAGTTTATAACGTCATTCGCACTAAACCTGGCCGCACCACCACGCGCTCCCAACTTCAGGAAGATGTCAATGCCATTTATGCGACGGGCTTTTTTGGCAACGTCAAAGTCTCCCCAGAAGATACACCATTAGGGGTTAAGGTTACTTTTCAGGTACAACCCAACCCCACATTTAAAACCGTTGCTATTGACACCGTACCAGCCAGTGACAAGGCCCGTATTCTGCCGGATAAGGTAGTTCAAGAGACCTTTGGAGAACAATACGGCAAAATTCTCAATCTCAGAGATTTGCAAGAAGGCATCAAAAAAATTAATGAATGGTATTCCAGTAATGGCTATGACCTAGCTCAGATTGTTGGCTCTCCCAAAATTGGAGAAGATGGTACTGTCACCCTGGTGATTGCGGAAGGGATTGTTCAAAATATTCAAATCCGCTTTTTTAACGCGGAAGATGAACCCGCCGAAGGTCGTACCCGTGATTTTATCGTCACTCGCGAAATGCAGCTTAAGCCAGGAGATGTTTTTAATCGCAACTTAGCCCAAACGGATTTGCAACGGATCTATGGTTTAGGTCTATTTGAAGATGCCCGCCTGTCCTTTACACCAGGGACTGATCCCAGGGAAGTGATTGTCAATGTGGATGTGGTAGAAGGCAATACGGGATCGATCGCTGCCGGTGCCGGTATTAGCAGTACCAGTGGTCTATTTGGAACCTTGAGTTATCAGGAGAAAAACCTCGGTGGCAATGCCCAAACCCTGGGAACAGAATTTCAATTGGGGGAACGGGAACTGCTCTTTGATGTTAGTTTTACCGATCCTTGGATTGCTGGCGATCCTTACCGAACCTCCTATTCTGTCAATGGCTTCCGTCGTCGTACTATCTCTTTGGTCTATGATGGTAATAACTCTTCGATTAGAACCCTGAACGGTTTTGATAGTCCCAGGGTTGTTCGTACCGGATTAGGGGTGAATTTCTCCCGTCCGTTAGCGAAAGATGTGTTTTCCATCCCTGATTGGCGATTATCAACCGGTTTTCTCTATCAACATGTTGTCCTTGAAAACTCTAGTGGTGATGTGTCTTCCTTATCGGCTCCGATTAACGGCTTTGGAGAACAGCTACTGGCCTTCAATCAGGGGGGGATTGACGATCTCTTTATTCTCTCTTTTGGTGCTTCTCAGGATAACCGTAATAGTCCTTTGCAACCCACCAGTGGTTCTGTCACTCGCATCAATATGGAGCAGTCAGTTCCTTTGAGTTCTAATGGCATTATCTTTAACCGTGTCCGAGGCAGTTACAGCTACTATATTCCGGTAGATTGGTTGAATTTAACGAGTTTTGGTTTTACGGAGTCCACTCAGCCCCAAACGATCGCCTTTAATATTCAGGGAGGAACAGTCTTTGGTGATTTACCCCCCTATGAAGCCTATATTGTTGGGGGAAGTAACTCAGTTCGGGGCTATGCAGAAGGAGAATTGGGGAACGGTCGGAGTTATGTGCAGGCCACAGCAGAATATCGTTTTCCCATTATTTCGGCGGTGGGGGGTGCGCTCTTCTTTGACTATGGTTCAACCTTAGGTTCAGACTACGCAGTACCAGGGATTCCTTCGGTGATTCGGGGTTTACCGGGTCAAGGTTACGGTTATGGCATTGGGGTACGGATTCAATCGCCAGTGGGCCCCATTCGGATTGACTATGGTATCAATGAGCAGGGGGGATCACGGGTGAACTTTGGGATTGGAGAGAAATTCTAAGTATGCCCAGAACTCTAAAAGCCAGTTTTGCGATCGCGGGGGTGGGGCTACATTCGGGGATTACCACCCAGGTAAGGGTTTTACCTTCTCAGACTGGGCAAGGACGTTATTTTGTGCGGGTAGATTTGCCAGATCGCCCTCGGATTCCGGCCAGTTTGGGGATTGTGCGGGAGGCAATGCTGTCAACGGAATTGGGAGAAAGTCCGGCTACGGTTCGTACGGTAGAACATTTGTTGGCAGCTCTCGTGGCCAGTGGGGTGGATGAAGCTTGTATTGAAATTGATGGCTCGGAAGTGCCGCTTTTGGATGGTTCTGCCCAGGTTTGGGTGGAGGCGATCGCTGAGGTTGGGGTAACTTCTCTTGCAATGGATGATCCGAGCCGATCAGTAATCCATGAACCAATTTGGTATCAGGAAGGAGATGCCTTTGTAGCAGCCTTGCCCTGTTCAGAGTTACGGTTTAGTTACGGTGTAGATTATCCCTATGCCATCATTGGTCGTCAATGGTTTACCTGGCTTCCCGATCTCGAACCCTTTGCAACCGCGATCGCCCCAGCCCGTACCTTTGGTTTTGCCGATCAAATTGAACAGTTACAACAGGCCGGTTTAATTAAAGGCGGTAGTTTGGAGAATGCTTTGGTCTGCGATCAGGAAAAATGGCTTAATCCGCCTCTGCGCTTTGTTGATGAACCTGTGCGCCATAAGTTACTGGATCTGATTGGTGATTTAAGTTTGTTGGGAAATATTCCCCAAGCCCATTTTCTGGCCTATAAGGCCAGTCATAAATTGCATACTCAATTAGCCAAGCGCGTTGCTGAACAGTTAGGACTTTTCTCTGCATAAACGGCGAAAGTTTACTTCAAAAAGATTTGTTATTGATGATTATTGACTAAGTTTGTGACATATTCTGTAAACAAAGGACACAAATAAAATAGGGTCTTGTTTTCTTTTTTTCGGTTAACTAAAGAACGTTTCTGTAAAGATTGCAAAGCGTTAATCAGTTCTGTTGATGGCAGATCGAGACTTTCTTTCAAGTCTTCTCTTGATGTGGGTTTTCCTAGCTTACTCAAGACTAAAACCATTTCTTTTTCTACCTTCGATAACCGCTCAAACAAAAGTTTAAACTGCGATCGCATCCTATTGGAGAGAATTAGAGCTTCTTCTGCCAAAAAGTCGGCAACACTATCATCAAAAAAGTCTTTGATTAAGGTGGCAATCTCCTGTAAATACTGAGGATTCCCCCGATATAAATCTATTAAGCTTGACCAACTATCTTGATCTTTTAGTTGTCTATATTCTAAAATTTCTGTGCTATCTAGTCCTGATAATTCTAGCATTTTTATGTGATACAGTTCTTCATCTAGGCAGTGCATTTCGGGACATTGTTCTTGGCTAATTAAAATAACGCTGCTCTGATGTTGGCTTTCTGTAAGGGTTTTAAACCAGTTTTGATAGTCAAGGTATTGAGTTTGATATTGTCCCGCTAATTCACCACTAATGAATAAGTTTTGTAGGTCATCTAAAATGATTAGGGATTTTTTCTCGGTTAATAGTGCCGAAACTTGTTTGAGTTTACCACTAATGTTATCTTGAGGTTCCTGTTGGCAAGTCGTCAATATTTCATCAAATAAAGATTCTAAGGGTTTGGGAAATTTGAGATTTTTCCAAATAATAATTTCAAAGTTTTCGAGGTTTAGATCAACAAATTTTTTAACGAGGGTTGTTTTACCAATGCCAAATATACCTAAAACAGAAATTAAGCTAATATTTTGATTAATTATCCAGTTAGAGAGAGTTTCGAGTTCAGTTTTTCTATTATAAAAGTTGATTATTGGAGGGGCAAAAGTTAAATCTTGATATATTCTATTTTTTCTAGTTTCTGGGAATTGAGACTTGGCTTTATCAGGATAATTATAAACATTAAAACTATGATCATTTGTGCTGTGATTTTGTATAATTACTGGCCAGTCAGTAAATCTTAATCTTTCAAGAGTTGAACGAAAATTAGTTTTTTTAACCTCTTCTCCTAAAACTTCCGATAACAATTGCCATAAACCAGCCCCCACATCTCCCACATAATTTTTATTAAAACTGGCCTGTTTTGCCATATCACCATAGGTTTGTTTTTGCCAGGTTCCCTCAATTACGGCCTTTTGAACGTCGTCCAGGTGTTTACCCGTGTGTTCCAGCACTAACCGATCCATAAATTGTAACACTTCGTTTACATCCATTAGAACTATGTAGGATAAGGATTTGGCGTATTATAGCTGATTTTGATCCCATTTTTTCTAATCTTTTCTGCTTTTTTCTGAAGTTCACAGTAAATACAACTGACGTAAAAATCTGTTTTTTACTAGTTCCCAAACCTCTATAGTTTTTGCTAAGGTACAGAAAATCTAATAAAACCAGTAAGAGCATTCGCTATCTATGCGATCTATTTAGTTTAGAATTTGGAACTTAATCCGTTAAAGGTATTGTTATGCCAAAGTTTGTTTTAGATAGTTACGCGCTTGATGCTAAAAAATCAATGCAAGCTAAAGCGAGTTAAGCATGTGGGACTTAGTATTCCAGGCTGCTGCTGCCCTTCTAGTAGGTGCAGCCGTTGGTTATGGTGTGGCAGCGATTATTGATGCTCTATCAAAAGCTTTTGCTGAACTATGGAAAAACATGGTCGCAGAAGCCAAAGCAATCTTTGGTTACATCAGTGAAGCTACGCAGCACTATCTAGCCTTAATAGCTCAATTTCTAGACACTAATTGGTCAGATATTGGAGCCTATTTACGCGCGGAGTTGGGTTACTCCTCTGATTGGCTAGTGGCAGTTTTTCAACAGGGTCAAGAAGTTTTTCTTGCCTTTGCAAACCCTCAAACTTATCAAGAGCAATCCCGAACAATTTCTGTGGGAATTGCCGAGGATCAAGCTCAATTACCTGGTGAACAAAATCCGATTATAACCCGATTAAAACTAGCTTAAAATTTTATCTATAAAACGTAAGGAGAATTACATGGGCTTTTTCTCATGGTTAGGAAGTTTAGTTGATCAACTTTTAGAGTGGCTTGGTCAGATATTTGCTGCCTTTATTAATGCACTAGTTAATCTACTACAGTTAATCTGGGAAACGGCAGTTGCGACTGTTTTAATCGCGGCTTTTGGTTTGGTTTCCATCCTATATGTTATGTTTTATGCAGGTGCAGTTTTGGGTGAAACCATTATGGAGATTTGGGATCCAGCCTCCTATACAACAAAACCATCCCAGGTATTTGCTTTAGAACAAGCCCCTCAAGATTCACCACTACCGACCAATCGTTCGGAAGCTAAACGATTAAAGTTACAAAACTGGTCTTAATTTAATTTAATGAGGACTTAAATCCATGTCAGACTCTTCCAATAATAAAAACGTTTTCTTGAGAATTGGTTTTGAATCTTCATCGGATCAGGGAACATTAAAAAAAATTGAATTGTTTGGTGTGCCTGGCAAATCATCAGCAAATAATCAGCTTGCCATCAGTCCAAATATACGAAGTTTTTTTGATGACTTAATTGCCAGAGTTATTTTTCGGAAAGCTTGTCTTGTTCGCGAGTGTGATTTTCAATCTCTTAAAATTTGGCTCTATGATACACAAACAAAAAATCGAGATAGAGGCTATCAGATTCCTTCCTTAGATGAACACGATTTAGAAATTGCTTCTAATGTATCATCTTCTAAATTAGAAAAAATTTATGTGCTAGATAATCAACTGACGGAAAAAGAGTATGAACAATGGGCAAAAATTGCAAACGACATATTTTTACCTTTGTTTCTCAAATTTAGCTCACCACCCGAAATGCCAACAGAATTAGCCAATCATCCGTTGGTTAAGTTGATAGAGTCAAGTCCCTTAGTTCAATTAATAGAGTCTAGTCCTTTTGGTAGAGCATTCGGAACAGTTGGCCAAACTTTAAATCCCTATAGTGAAATGAAGCAAAAGCTATTTTTTAATGCACTAATTATCCAAATTGATTAAAATAGCATTTTAAAATTTATGCGAAAAACCAACAATCAATCAACAAGACAATCTCACAACATAATTGATTGTATTAGTCAGTTTATACAGAACTTATTCTCCCAGAGTAATAAAAATTATTCCACCTCTCCAGAGAACCAAACAGACAGTCTGACGGAAATTCCCGCGTTCCTACGAACTGCTCTTATAACAATATGGGATAGCAATATTGCCCCTATTTTGACTACTGAATTTGGTTCAGAAACTGAAGTTTTATACGTCATCTTTTATCAAGGTGATAATGAGTCTGGAGCTATTATGGAGATTTGGGATCCTAATTATGTTGAGACAAAACCTTCTCAGGTCTTTGCACTTGAGTGTGGTATTTCTGAAAATACAGAAACTCTTGCTAAAAATCGTTCAGAAGCTAAACGTCTTAAACTACAAAACTGGTCTTCATTTTCAACTTCAAGCTAAAAAAGTATAAGGAGTTTAAACAATGCCACGAGTTGATCCAATTCCCCCCAAACGTGATAGCGTACCAAATTTTCAAGATAGTGCGGATAATGATGCCGCCCATACCAGTAAACGGCGAGGTTTTGTCCGTTTTAGTGAAATTGTTAGAAGACAACAGAGAAATTCTAAGGCGTTTCCCGAATTTATCTTAGAAAAATTGGAGCCAATTTGGGAAGAAGAAATTGAACCCGTTTTAATTTCAGAATTTGGTCGTCGTAGTACCTTGTATATTATCTTTTTTCTTAAACAAGAACAGAATCAGGTTGTGATGGAAATTTGGGATCCTAACTATGTTGAGACCAAGCCTTCTCAAGTTTTTAGAATTGATAATGTACCCAAATCTATTACTAACTATCTCCCTGTAAGTCGCTCACAGGCAGAAATAGGAATTTTAACAGATTGGTAAGCTTAACTAAAAAAAGAGGTAAAACTATGCCCAGACTAGACGATTTTCTTCGAGCTGCGGGTGAAACCGTTAAAGTTGATGATGAAAAAGAGAATTCTAAATCAACTGCTGATGATCCTGAAAATGCTCAAAATAAAGATGAAGATTCTCAATCTAATATTGATTTTGATTTTTATCTAAGAGAGGGAAAATATACATTAGATGATGTCATTTTGCCAGATCAAACCAAACGTCAAGTTGATTTAATCTTGGCAGAAATGGAGTATCAGGAATTGATCTATCAAGAGTGGGGCATGGCAGACAAACACAAATTAGATAAATCTCTATCTATTAATTTTTCTGGCCCACCAGGAACGGGAAAAACTTTGACGGCGGAGGCTCTTGCTCTGTCCCTAAATCTTAAAATTCTTGATGTTCCTTATGAGCAACTAGAATCTAAATATGTTGGAGAAACGCCTAAAAATATTCAGAGAGCTTTTGAATTTGCCACACAAAATAATGCGGTTTTGTTTTTTGATGAAGCTGATTCTTTCTTAGGCAAACGATTAGAAAATGTTACTCAAGCAACAGATACAGCCGTTAACTTGACTCGCAGTGTGATGATTAAGCAATTGTCAATATATGCAGGAATTGTTGTTTTTGCTACTAATTTAGTTCGTAACTATGATCCTGCTTTTGTTAGCCGAATACGCTGGAAAGTGCAGTTCGACTTACCGAATGAAGAAGCAAGGCAGAAAATTTGGCAAGTGCAAATTCCAAGCCAACTTCCTTTGGATAGTTCTGTTAATTTCACTGAATTGGCTAAAGAATTTGATGAAATTTCAGGCAGAGATATTAAAAATGCTGTTTTTCAAGGTGTAGTTGCTGCGGCTAGAGAGGATAAATTAAAAGCAGAAAAATGTGTTACTCAAACTCACTTTAGCGAGGCAATTACCGAAATTATCAAAGCCAATAAAGCCTCTTTAAAACCGCAATTAACTTTGACTCCTGTTGAAGGTGATATTCCTTTACCTGATGCTCCTAGTAGTTTAACCGATTCTGAAATATCTGAACAATAGTGCGATCGTCTAAAATCAGTGCGATCGCCGCTCACCTGAATTTGGTTAACGAAAGGAAACCCAACATTTCCACACAAACAATATGCCCTGCCACAATTAATTAATACCATGATCATTTAATTTGTTAAGTTGTGTTCCTTAACCCGACTTACCGTTATTTATGGTGCGATCAGCGATTACTGTGGCTTAAACTTGTTTATTTTTAGCTTTGATTCTGATCATTTTGGTACATCAACTAAAATCTTCTCACGCTTCGGAGGAATAGGGATAGAAAGACCTTGAGAAAGATAGTATTCTTTGGTTAATTCCCAGGCAGTTTTCAACTCCTCCAAAGCCTCTTGAGGCGTATCACCAAAGGCAGAAATATTAGGCATCTCTTGAAAATATGCCAACCAATCCTCTTGCTCATCCATGTATAAACTAATGGTAAAATTATCAAAATTATAGTTTGTTAAAGACATTAGCCTTTTTCCTCCTGATAAATAAAAAATTGTTGAATTTGATAAGGTTTCGCTTTACCATCTTTACGCGGCTGAATTGGTAATATTTGCCCTTTTGGGGAAATCCATAAACGATGACTTCCCTTTTGTCGTTCTAATGTCCAATTACTTTGACGTAGAAGTGTTTCAAACTCATCAAAACTTAAATTTTGAGGGCTTTCTTTTGCTTTTTGCCAAAGTTTATTTCTTTTTGTCATCTCTAAAATAAAACCGTAATGCGATCGCTGCTTTTGTCAGGTACATTACTTAACGCGCCTTTTTACTTTTAATTATAATGCGTTACTCCACATTAACACATTCTACCGCTTGTAGTGCGATCGCATTTTAGCATTTGAAGGGCGATCGCAAAATCAAGTTAACAATTTAGATGTTAACGCTATGAAGTCCGCAAAAATAAACCTAACGTTAAAATTTGTGTACCATGATAAAACTTTAAAGATAATAAATGATTGTCAAGAGAAACTAAATAATCAGCCTTTGCCTCATAGGCGGCTGCCAGAAACATATTATCATCAGGATCTATATTATCTAAAATAGTCGCCTCATAAACCCCTTCAATTTGGATCGCTAAGGTTTCAATAATTGTCACTAAATTCTCTACCAATTCTAACCTAACTCCTTTTCGCAAAAGAACAATAACTAATTCCTCTTGTAGTTGAGGAGAAATAACCAAAGTAAAGTCGCCCTGTTGCCATTTCTGTAAAATTTTATTAGGTGCAGATTCAGCATTTGTACTGAGGATAGCCGCAGTAAAAACAGAAGAATCTAAAACAACTTTTAGCATTGAGCTAGGTTCCATTAATTTCCTGATATTTCTGAATGTCTTTCATACTCTTCAGCAATAGTATCTTTCATTTGATTAAAATCATCCCATAACTGCGATGCTGGTTTCTGAGGATTAGCTAATGCCCGCTGTCTAGCCCCATCTAGAATCTCCCTCGCTTGTGTAACTTCTATAAGCGTTGGTTTGTCAGATAAATCTTGTTGAATGAGATCTAAAAACTGTAAAACATCTTCTTGCTTTTCGACAGAAAGATTACGGAACCTGTTAATCACCACTTGCTCAAGATTAGTCATTATCTATTAATCCTCAGTCTAATTTTCAGATTTATTAATATTATATTATATACAACTCCACACAAGCAATATTTCCTTCCAAAATTAATTAACACCATTATCATTTAATTTGTCGGGTTGCGTTCCTTAAACCAAGCAACAATTACTAATTTATAAATCAGGCTTTTTCACAGTTGAACTAGATAAATCTTGAGACTTTTTAATAAATTTCTCATCAAAAGTATAAAACTCTAAACAATGATGACTAGACGCTAAATGAAAAGCATCAGCAAAATAAAGTCCATTTTCATATCATTCAATAACTTGTAACATTAATCTTTCATTAGTCAAATCCATATTCGGTAAACCAAAAACTTTTCTAAAAGCCTGACAAATTTCAACAGACTTAAACTTATAGGCAAATCGCAATACCCATTCAGTTTCTAAAATTACTGTGTCAGCAATAAAAATATTCTGATTCTGGAATACTTTTAAACTTTTTTGATATTGCTCATCATCATCACTTGTCATTAATCTAACAAGAATATTTGTATTGATAGCAATCATTGATGACCTAATTCTTGTATCCCTTGAGCAATTGCTTGATCCATTTCTTCAATAGTTTTTACCTTCCCTTGATAGTTTAAACAACCCGCAAGTTCATCTAATCTAGTTTCCGAGAAAAGTTTTTTAGGCTTTACTAAAACTCCATCCCCTATATTAATTAGGATTAATTCTTGACCCTCTTCCCACTGCTCTCGTAACGACTGAGGAACAGTCACTTGACCCTGACTAGATAGTTTTGTAGTTTCCATTACCAGAATCTTAAAAAAGTTTTTCTATTTGAGTCTAACATAAAATGAGCAGTGCGATCGCATTTTAGCATTTGAAGTAATTAGCGCGATCGCCGTTTCCATCGTTGATCAACAAATAAAATATAACTTAATTTTAAATTTTCATAAAAACTCAACATTTTTATAGATGTAATCAGGTTCTAAACATTCCCAAATCAAGACTAAATTGCTGATAATTTTTCCAATAGACTGACGTTGATGCGAATAAATAATACCACAATGTTCTAATTCCATTGCAGACAAAACCAGAAAATCATCATCAAAGGTGAAAATGACTCTCCCTTGCGATAAAGCATAAGCTAATTGCTCCTCATCAGAAGCCCCAATTAATCCCTCATCTGGAGAAGTTGTAACATCAATCCCTCGCATCCTTAAACCTTGGGCGATCGCATTAGAAACACTTTCATCAAGATGAAACTTAAGCTTATTTGTCATTATTTCCCCTTTAAAATTTTTTCAACCAAGGAAGGTTTATCCCCTTGTAACTGTTTAGCAAAATTTTCACTGGATTCAATATCTTGACGAATTTCTTCTCGATGATCATGATAATAAGCTAAAGCCGCATAAATGTCAGCTAAAGTAATAGTTGGATAATTATAAACAATTTCATCGGGAGACATTGCCATTTTTTCATGCCAAATAACAATATCTTGCACTTTAATACGATGGCCAGTGATGCGAGGTTTTCCCCCACAAATACCAGGCGTGACTTCAATATGTTGTGTAAGAACTAAAGATGACATAATACTAATTTAATTTACTTATACGGATTATAGCATTTTTTCTTGATAAATGGCGATCTCCACTCTCGTCGGTTGTTTTGACGTAAGGAAGCCCACCACTTCCACACAAATAATATTCCCTTCCAAATTTAATTAACACCATTATCATTTAATTTGTTGGGTTGCGTTCTTTAACCCAAACTACGATTACTCTCTTTGACAAAATCCGATGGACTTAAAATTGGCAATATTTCACGATAAAGATGAAGAATTAATAAATCTTGATCTCCTGTAATTAAGACACTTGCTAAACCATTAATTGCTACATCTAAGTATTTGTTATCCTTTGTATCTCGACAATCATTGATTAACTCCAAAATCGAGACTAACTCGGCGGCAGCCCTAAATTCTGCTAAAAATCTTTGACGACGTACTAAAGAAAGATAACGATCAAATTTAGGACGAAATATTACATTTTCGCACTCAGTGAAAGTTTCAATCGAAATTAATAAGATGCCAGTGTCAAGAGCTTTTTGATAAGCTAAATTAGCAGTAAAATTAGGAGATAAAACAGCACTAGCTAAGACATTAGCATCCAAAACATAGCGATTAAGCATCACTGTTAAGTATCTCGTCTAATAGTTCTGATGGGGTGCATCCCACTTAAGATAATACATTGACACTCAAAAGAGGAGACTTAAGATAATACATTGACACTCAAAAGAGGAGAGTGATTGAGATAAGCACATCGTAGCCGAAGAATACGAGAAACATTATGAAGATGCCAACGTGCTCCCGACAATTTAACCCTAGCTCCCACCTGTTTAATCTTAGACTCCACATCACCAGAACCAATCACAATACCAAGCTGTTGATAGTATTGGTAATCAGGGATACGCTGATAATGCTTCGTCAAATAGGCTTGAAAATTCTTTGCCCTCTTGCTTTTGACTCCATCAAACGCATCTATTGCCTTGTTCACAAAACCCCGCCACAGTAAATGCTCCACTGCTTCTAGCCGTTTGAGAGAGCCACCCACTTTGAACAGATTCTCCTTGAGATGATACCAATCCAACACCTCTCGTCGTATCAGCCACGATTGAGTGGCGAAACTCTCTACCGCATTCCAGATTCCGGGATGACCATCTCCCAAAAAGGTCACTATTGGGGACAAAGGTTGAACATTGCTCCAATTCTTTAAGCCCTCTGGGTCTTGGAAAAAGGCTTCACAGACATTGCCATGAAGACTCACCAGTTTATAATCTCGCCACTGTCCCCCTTCCTTCTCCTCGCCCCGCAGACAAATCTTTCCCCCATCTATACTGACCCCCGCACTCTCTGACTGAGCTTGAGCTAAGGGCAGTTCTGTCCGTTCTACCAAGCGATGTAAACTGCTATGTCCTACTTTTATCCCCATCAACTCCTCTATATCTTCTTCTGCTTGTTGGTAGGATGTTTTCGCACTGGCTCTTAGACAGCATTTCTCTAAACCTGGACTTAAGACGATTTTTGGCGACACCTTTAGTTTTCTGGCTTGTTTTTGGCTTATTTCCACTTCTCCGACTAGGGTTTTGATTTTTCGCTTGTTTCCAGACCGTTTTTTTCCCCCTTCTGAAAAAAAAACTCCCCCATTGTTGGCCCCACAATTTCTAACATCTGGGTTCTGACTTCTACTTCGATGCTTCCAAAGTCCTTCTGTTTCTCTGGTTCCGTATATTTGCGCAAGATACGGGCTGATTCGGTGAGATGCTGTTTTAACAGTGCTTTTTCTTCTGGGGGAATCGGTAACATACTTTTTTCGCTCATCAGTTTTTTTCCATTTTACCCCAGATTCTATGTACTACTTTATCCGGGATGTACCCGTTCTGATGTTAGTCCATTTGCCTGAGCTTCCGCCCCTAAATCCGCCGATATTTTTTTTAAACGAAGATTTTTTATCCTTACCAAATCCTCATAATCATTCATCGAAATAATAGCCACATAATTGCGGTCATGTTCCTTAACAAGAATAGGTTCTTGCTGGGCAGTAGCCATAATGTAAGCAAAATCTTCCTTGACTTCTGAAACTGAAACTTGTCGCATTTTGTTTGAGATATAAATGCGGTTACTGTAACATACTCCATAGTGCGATCGCTAGGTTGTAGCCGATCGCGTCAGGGCGAACGCATCAAAATTCTAGACCCTTTATTTGACAAGTCTTTTAGCATTTCATAAAAAATCAATAATGATTGCTGAAACCTTTACCTAGCCTATCGTTCAAAAATAAGATGCGTTTGCCCTGCTTGTAGTGCGATCACAGTTTCGTTATTTGTAATTGAATAGTGGCGATCGCTGACATCAATTTTTAATTCCAATGCGATCGCCTGCCTTTGATAACTAAAATCTTATTCCTTTACTCCTCATTTTCGATTTTTGCCATTGCATCAAAATGGTCTTGTGCAAATCGTTCCTTAAGTTCGGAAAAAGAAGAAATCATCTCTACTCTTGGCATTTCTTTCTTACCAAATAATTGTTTTTCATTAAAAAACACAATAGCATAAGTTTCGTCATCATCAAGATCAAATTGAATGATTATATCTCGACTATCTTCTCGTCGGCAAGATGGGAAAACCTTCTTTTTATAAAGTGGATGACCTGGCCCAATCTGCTTTTGAAGATATTCGATATAATGATCGGCTGCCTCAAGAGGTAACATCGTCCAAGGCCACTCAACCTTAAGCGTTAATTCCTCTTTTCTTTTCTTCACAAATATCTTGGCTGCTTCAAAAGCGGCTTCGGGATCGGCGTAACCAGAATGATCACTTTCTTCATCGCCCCCATAGACAGAGCGACATTGAAACCAATATTCCCCATCGCCTTCAAGAACTTCAAGAAGGTAATCTTGATATATGCCTTGTTTGAGAATAATATTTTCATGGAAGTCTTGCATAGGTCAGAAGTCAATTTAGCTAGAGTCAATGACAATATTATATTAGACTGTTGCGAATACAGATTCTTTTTTGAGTTATTCTGCAACACGAGACTTTAGCCAATTATCTAGTTCAGCAACATTGTCAAAATCTAGCAAGGCTTCCCCCAAATCCTCTAACTGCTCCAGAGAAAGTTGATTAATTGCTTGAATACAACGGCTGCCCATCGCCCCAAACCGCTTTGATAAAAGACTCAACAGTAATTGTGTCTCTCCTTCCTGCTTTGCCTCTTGATAGACTCGCGTTTGTTTGATGTCTGTTAATAAAAACATAGACTGAATCTCCTCTTAGCTTAATTGATCGCTGATATTAATTTTCAATTCCAATGCGATCGCACTCCCTCTGCGTTTACAGTATAATCCATCTATTGTCTAATTGTTTAAAGTTTATGGAAAATCCTGTTATTCGCAGAATTCAATCCTATCAAGGCAGTAACGAAGCTCTTGTGTTTTTTAATGGGTATCAAATGAAAGATCATGATAAGGCCCAATTATGGTGTCATTATTTGCGTAAGGCTGGATGGCAAGGAGCCATTTATCAGTTTTGGTGGGATTCGAGTAGTTCCTTCGGTAGAAAATATAAAATGTCACCATTAGGAAACATCCCTATTGTTAATGAATTAGTTCATAGCTATCCTCATTGGCAATTGGTTTTAAAACGAGCAAAAATTACAGGTCTTCACCATTTTCCTCAAATTTTATCAGAACTACCTGAGTTAAGCATTTCTTTCATTGGCTATTCTTTGGGGTGTCGCGTTATTTACTATGGGTTGCAATCTTCAAAATTTAGTTTAATTCAAAGCCAAGTAAAGAATGTTATTTTATTAGCTGGAGCGATTAGAGTTATTGGTTGGGAAAATTCGGCAGAGAAAATAAGTGGTAAAATTTTTAATTGTTATAATGAACAAGACAGTATTTTAAATAACGAATTTAGACATTGGGGCTTTTATGAACACAAGCCTTGTGGTATTATTCCTATTAGGTCTAAGCACAAAAAAATAATCAACTTAAATATAACAAAATTAATTAATAGCGATTCTCATAATTTAGAAAAATATCTCAAAAACTTATCTAAATTACACCTTTTTTGAGTGAGTAAATACATGGTTTACAGTGATCAATATTTTTCCTGTGGAATCATTATTACCTTTCTACCATCCCAAAAGTTAATAAACCTAGATATGGAAAGAAGGGCGATCGCTTTCATAGACCGTTGGCATCACCGTTATTACTTCAAGCGGCATAACGAAGAATCTCAACCTCAGCCCCTTTATTAACAGCTTCTTCTGCGCGATTTAATACATATTCTGTAACGGATTCACTTAGATAATATTCTCCACAATTCTCACAAATATCCGCAGGAACTCGCTTTAAGACAATCAAACAATCATCCCTTTCCAAGGTAACAGAGACCAAACCTGGCTTTGTTTTTCCATGTTTACAAATTACACATTCCATCAGACTTACCTACGCTTTCTAAAATTATCTATCCATAATTGCGGATCAGGAATATAGGCTGTTACAACATAGCCTGTATCATTCTTTTGATCATAGGAAAACACAACATGAATCGGTTTATTCTTGACAAAATCTAAAATTAAATAGCTAGAAAAGGGAGTATCATCAGGTTTTTCTTCGATAACTTCCCCGTAATTAATTGCAGTCTTGACATCCTCCTTACTAATTCTTCTAAAAAACATTTGTTGAATAGCATGACTAGAGAAAACCAATTTTTGACAATTCAATATTGCGGCTCCTCAGACATTACAATAAGATTAATAAAAAATATTTATTAGTCTAATTATATCCTAACGAGAAGAAGTATTCGCAATTTCTCAAAAATTTTTCACTGTAGGTTTAATACTACTCGATCGTTCTTGTTTATGTTAATCTCACCCCAAAAGTCAATAAACCTAGATATGGGAAAGAAGCGCGATCGCCCCCGATCATCTCTAGAGCCTATACAATGGTTGGGATCAAAATTGCAGTCACCTTGTAGGGATACCGTTTATGCCACGCCGCAACGACTTAAAGAAAATCTTGATTTTAGGAGCAGGGCCGATCGTCATCGGTCAAGCCTGTGAATTTGACTACTCTGGAACCCAAGCCTGTAAAGCCCTGAAAGAGGAAGGCTATGAAGTGGTCTTAATCAACTCTAATCCAGCTTCGATTATGACTGACCCAGAGTTGGCCCATCGCACCTATATTGAGCCGTTGTTGCCTGAAATTGTGGAAAAGGTGATCGAAAAGGAACGTCCTGACGCGTTGTTGCCGACGATGGGGGGACAAACCGCGTTAAACCTAGCTGTTACTCTGGCAAAAACAGGGGTATTAGAAAAGTACGGTGTGGAGTTGATCGGGGCCAAATTGGCGGCGATCGAGATGGGGGAAGATCGGGAATTATTTAAGGAAGCAATGGCTCGGATCGGCGTTCCAGTCTGTCCTTCGGGCATTGCCACCAGTTTGGAAGATGCGCGACGGGTTGCTCACGAAATTGGCTCCTATCCTCTGATTATTCGACCTGCTTTTACCCTGGCTGGTACAGGGGGCGGTATTGCCTACAACCAGGAAGAGTACGAAGAAATGGCGGCCTACGGTTTAGAACAGTCGCCCACCACTCAGATTCTGGTGGAAAAATCCCTTTTGGGTTGGAAGGAGTACGAGTTAGAAGTAATGCGAGATTTGGCGGATAACGTGGTGATTATCTGTTCCATTGAAAACTTTGATCCGATGGGAGTACATACAGGGGATTCGATTACCGTTGCTCCAGCCCAAACTCTGACAGATAAAGAATATCAACGTTTGCGCGATTATTCGATGGCAATTATCCGAGAAATTGGGGTAGAAACGGGGGGGTCTAATATTCAATTTTCGGTCAATCCTGCTAATGGAGATGTGATTGTTATTGAAATGAATCCGCGTGTTTCTCGGTCTTCGGCTTTAGCTTCTAAGGCAACGGGTTTTCCGATCGCCAAATTTGCGGCTAAGTTAGCGGTGGGTTATACGTTGAATGAAATTTCTAATGATATTACCAAGAAAACCCCAGCTTCGTTTGAGCCAACCATTGATTATGTGGTCACAAAAATTCCTCGTTTTACCTTCGAGAAATTCCCAGGTTCAGAACCGATTTTAACTACGCAAATGAAATCTGTTGGGGAAGCGATGGCCATCGGTCGTACTTTCCAAGAATCTTTCCAAAAAGCACTGCGATCGCTGGAAACAGGACGGGCGGGTTTTGGTTGCGATAAAAATGAAACTTTGCCGACCATTCCCCATGTTCGTTCCCAATTGCGGACTCCTAATCCCGATCGCGTTTTTGCCATTTATCAGGCTTTTAAATTAGGATTAACGGCGGAAGAAATCCACGAATTAACTGCGATTGATCTCTGGTTTTTAGACAAATTACAGGAACTCGTTGAAACAGAAAAAGAGATTAAAAAACAACCGCTCAAGGCGATTACTGCTGATCAAATGCGAGGTATTAAACAACAGGGATTCAGCGATCGCCAAATTGCCTTTGCTACGAAAACAACGGAAGATGAAGTTCGCACCCATCGTAAAGGTTTGGGGATTATTCCCGTTTATAAAGTGGTGGATACCTGCGCGGCAGAATTTGAAGCCTTTACCCCCTATTATTACTCCACTTACGAACCCGATGAAACGGAAATTTTGCCCTGTGATAAACCCAAAGTAATGATTCTCGGTGGCGGGCCAAACCGTATTGGTCAGGGGATCGAATTTGACTATTGTTGTTGTCATGCGGCTTTTTCTTTGAGTGATGCGGGCTATGAAACAATCATGGTTAATTCCAATCCTGAAACCGTTTCTACTGACTACGACACCAGCGATCGCCTTTATTTTGAACCGCTTACGAAAGAAGATGTTTTAAACATTATGGAAGCGGAAAATCCCGTCGGGGTAATTGTGCAGTTTGGTGGTCAAACGCCGTTAAAACTAGCGGTTCCGTTACAGAAATACTTAAACAGTCCTAACTGTCCCGTACAGACTAAAATTTGGGGAACTTCTCCCGATTCCATTGATACTGCCGAAGACCGCGAACGTTTCGAGAAAATTCTGCACAAGTTAGATATTAACCAGCCGCCTAACGGTATTGCCCGTGATTATGAAGAGTCCCGCGTCGTAGCCAATCGGATTAGTTATCCTGTAGTGGTACGGCCTTCCTATGTATTAGGTGGTCGGGCGATGGAGATTGTTTATTCCGATGAAGAGTTGGAACGCTACATGACCTATGCAGTACAGATTGAACCCGATCACCCCATTCTGATTGATAAGTTTCTCGAAAATGCGATCGAGGTAGATGTGGATTCGCTCACCGACCATACAGGCAAAGTTGTCATCGGCAGCATTATGGAACACATCGAGGAGGCGGGTATTCACTCTGGGGATTCAGCCTGTTCTATTCCCTATACCAGTCTTTCGGAACCCGTTTTAGCCACCATTCGCCAATGGACAGAGCAGTTAGCCAAGGCTCTTAACGTTATCGGTTTAATGAATATTCAGTACGCTGTACAGGGTGAGCAGGTTTATATTCTGGAAGCGAATCCTCGTGCCTCCCGTACTGTTCCCTACGTTTCCAAAGCCACAGGACGACCTTTAGCGAAAATTGCTTCGTTAGTAATGTCGGGCAAAACGTTAACTGAATTGGGTATTACCGAGGAATTAATTCCCAAGCACGTTGCGGTCAAAGAAGCGGTTTTACCCTTTGCTAAGTTCCCTGGTGCGGATACGTTGCTTGGCCCTGAAATGCGTTCTACGGGGGAAGTAATGGGTATTGATAGTGATTTTGGAAAAGCCTTTGCCAAAGCAGAATTAGCGGCAGGAGTTGATCTGGCTACTTCGGGAACAGTCTTTATTTCTATGAGCGATCGCACTAAGCAAGCGTCAGTGACCGTAGTTAAAGATTTAATGGGTTTAGGCTTTAAGGTGGTGGCTACGGCGGGAACCCAAAAAGTGCTTAAGGAGAATGGTATTGAGGGGGTAGAAGTGGTCTTAAAACTCCATGAAGGTCGTCCCCATGTGATTGATTGGATCAAGAATAATTGGATTCAATTTATTATTAATACGCCGAGTGGGGAGGAGTCCCAATTAGATGGGCGCACCATTCGTCGGGCGGCTTTGGATTATAAGTTACCGATTATCACAACCTTAGCAGGGGCGCGGGCAACGGTAGCCGCGATTCGCAGTTTACAGGAGCATCCTTTGGAGGTGAAGGCTTTACAGGATTATTTGTAGAGTTGTGTTATGACTGGGATGGGTTAAACTTCAGGTTTAGCCTGTCTCATCGCTTACCTCTCTTTTGTCAGTCTCGGATATTTTGACGAAATCACAACGTTCTAGCCAACGAGAGATCAAGGTTTTAACCCAGTTTGACAGAAGAGAGTTACACTTAAGGTTATACGGAGTTTTCGTTGACTCTTTTGAAGCTGAACTCATTTTGTCAACTTTGCGTTAGGCAAATTGGGAGAATCTTCAAAAAAACGGGCGAGTAGTTGGCTTTGTTTGACTATTGGCTCGCCCACTCAGTTCTTTTGCGATGGTTTAGTTTGGCATGGTTAAAGACTCCTTTAAGAAGTACAGCTCCTTATTATACCAGCAATTCCAAATTCAAACGGGAACATAGAATACAAATATGACTCATTTTTATGTAAACAAGAGATATTAAGCTAATTTCTGAGGTTTTTGGCATTCCCTCCTCGAATCTTAGTCTCTTAGAGAGTCAGTAACCTGAAAACAAACTTGATTAATCACTAAATAAAGCATTACGTTGATTCCGCACATTGGGATGAACCCCCGTTCCAGCAAGCATTTCAGGCTTTTGTATCTTTAGCTATATTCTGAATTTGGAATTGCTGTTATTATTCACTCTAATCAGCTAAGAGTTGGGAGTTCGTCGAACATTCTTATTGTTTAAATAAAAAATCTCTTCACTAAAAATACACGAAGGTTCTAATGAGAAATAAGACAGTTATCAATGACCAGATGTTAGCGATACAATCTAAAATTTGCTTTCCGTTTGAGAGGATTTTATATCAAAATAAGGTGTGGGAGAAATCCAGTACTGTTTTAGACTTTGGGTGTGGAAACGCCTCATACACATCCTTACTAGCTCATAAATTTCCAGACAAAAATTTTTACTGCTTTGACGTAAATAATGAGATGCTCGATAGAGTTGCGTACAGGTACAAAGAGACAGATAATATTCACTTTGTAAATGAAGAGACTCTTCAATCTCTTGAATCTGCTGACTTTTTGCTGTCTAGATTCGTCATCCATCATTTGAAAGATCGCTCAGTCTTTTATGAGCTTTTGAATCCTGAGACAAGAACGAAACCTAATGGTGTTCTTATTATTGATGCTGATGATGAATTTTTCTTGGTCAAAGGTGGGCTTACAAAATTTCTTAAGTCGTTAAATCGCCTTCGTACACAAGATAATCAAGATCGTAATATTAGAGGAAAAATAACGAGAGAGATGTCCGATCTGAAGTATTCTATTTTAGAATCACACCGCATAATGGTGAATAGTGATTTTCCAATGTTAAAGGAGGCATTCTCTATTTATATGCTACTAACAGCAGAGGGCACTGGTATCGTCTAGCTAGAAGCTACAAACGTTGCAATACGAGAGGTTCAAGAAATCAGGCGAATTTGGAGTAAGTCCTCCCAAGTTAACCCTTTTTCAATTATACCGAGAGCTACAGCAGGAACTTTTTTCGTCGTAAAATGGCTGCGAACAAAGTTATGAACCATCCAGAAAATATCTAGGACTCGCTGTAATCCCACAACAGATTTAGCATAAGTATTTGTACGACGACGAAAGGCGGCTAAATAGCGTCGGATAGCACTATTAAATGCCTCAACGTGGTTGGCATGGACGTCCTTTTCTTCTGGTTTTTCTGTTGTCTCTGGATGTTCTGGTTTCGGAGTTTCTACTTTCTTTAGTTTACCCTCAGAATCTCGACGTTTACTACTCTTATTTTTTAGTCTTACTACAAGACCCTTCGGTAATACTTTGGTGGGACGACCTCGCTTTCCAGTCCTTAATACTTCGTGACAAATATTAAATAGCAGTTGACTATATCGCTTTTCTCCATCTGTAAATAACTGGAGAGATTCTGCACTCCTTTCAAATAATTCCGCTACCGTCATCATTGCTTCTAGAAATAATTTCTGCTCTTTTCGACCACATTTTAAATGCCAAATAAAGCGGCTAGCCCTGTCCATGAGCACGATTGTCCACCCCTCAGAGGCACTTGCTTCTTTATTTTTTCCAACTTTTGTGTATAGTTCATCCCCTTCTATTACTAATTTAACAAATTCATTCACTAAGGCGTATAAAAATAATGTCTCTTGTAATCCTGATAATTTCTTTTCCCAATTCAATATTGTTGTTTTCGCGTAGCCGAATGCTCGAGCTGCTGCATTTAATCCTATTCCTTCCATTCTGGCTTTTAATACTTTTACAATTTCACTTAATGGGGTTTCTAAGCCAGCGATTACGCTACCATAAGTCTCAGCAAAACAAGAACTACATTCTTGACAAATGAACATTTTACGTTCCCCGTTACCTTTCGTTTGATAATGAGAATGTATTTTTACGTTTTCACTATAGCAATGAGGACAGTTTTTCTTGAATAAGGCATCCTCTTTTTCTTGGCACAAGCCAACATCATTCAGGATTTTCATAGAGCTTTTCTTTAATATTGACATTGTTTTCTGTTTCCTTTTTCTTTGATATAATGACAATAATAATAGTATAATAAAAACGGGCCGATGTCTAGTCTTAAACTATTTTTCTATTTTCTCAAAGCCTTACACCATAACTTTTTCCAACTTTGATCAGACGATACCAGTTCCCAGCAGAGCTTGTCGCTGAGAATGCAATCTTTAGTGATATACTGGATGAAGTCTTGACATGGAGTGTAAGTGATAAGTCCTACGCTCAGTTTGGGATGTTCGGATCAGTTTTTTCTTATGAAACCTAAAATACAGGGAGGAAAAGAAAATTGAATTTCAAAAAATTCGCCGAAGGAGGCTATCTTGAGACGGAAATTGGCTCCGTTTTCTTGCGGGCAATTGGTAGTGGGCCACCTCTGATTGTCATTCATGGTGGGCCTGGATTGGATCACACCTATTTACTTCCTTTAAGGAGAATTGCGAGAAATAGGACGCTGATTTTTTATGATCAATTGGGTTGTGGGAGGGATAAGACAGGGAGTGATGAGGTGAGTGCAGATTCACTAATTGATCAGCTTGTTTTTTTAGTTCAAGAGATTGGTGCTAGTGGAGATGTTGGGTTCCTAGCCCACTCATGGGGTTCTTATGTTGCTTTATCTTTTTTAGAAAGAAGTCATATTAAGCTTCACCCAAACTTTGTCATATTGTCTAACCCTTGCCCAATAAATAGAGTAAAGTATGACGAAGTAGGAGGGCGACTCTTGAAGCGCATTCCCGCCGAGGTAATGTCTAAGATTGGAGACGTTTTAAGTATACTTCAAACGTTCATAATCTGAGATTTATCAAAGCGTTGAAATCGTAAGGTGAGCAGAGAATCAAGCTCCTCCTTATATTTTACGTTAGCATCCTCAAGACATCCTGAAATTGCTGCAGAAAACTGCGTAAAATCTTCATAATATTTTGCGTATAAACACTTCTTCTTCACAAACTTCCACAGTCTTTCAATTAAATTCAAGTTAGGAGAATAAGGAGGTAAGTACAGTAACTCTATTCCTAATGATTCTGCCAACTCCTGTACAATTCGGCATTTTTGATAACGAGCATTGTCTAATACCAACGTAATCGGTATTAATAGTCCTAATTCTGCTATCTTTTCTAGGAGTTCACAAACCTGAGTTCCCGTAATATAAGAACTGTTCGTTACCATAATTACTTCATGGGTAATTGCATTTAATGCTCCTAACACATTAAAACGTTTTCTCCCTGATGGTGACTTAATAAAAATCCTCTTGAAGCACCATATAAAATTTACAAATGCTCCCATTACAAAATGAGAGGCATCTACAAAGAAAACTGCCCTTTTTCCTGCTTTTGCCTCTTCTAGCCTTGGTTCTAGTTCTTTTTCTCTATAGCTATCCTGAGCTTCTACATCTGCTTTTGATGGAATTGTTCCCACCTTTAGACACCTCATTCCTATTGACTTTAAAAATTTTCTGACTTGCGTCGGACTTCTTTTTATTCCTGTTAATTCTTCTATTCTTTTTACTGCTTCATTTATTGCTGCTGGTGGATTTGACTCAAAATATGCCTCAATTGTCCCTTGATGCTCTGTTAACTCGCTTTTCGGGCGATTAAATTTTATTTCTTTTAGTTTTTCTATCCCGCCCTCTTGATAATCACGGATATAGCTTGTCACCGTATTTACTGAAACTCCTGCGAATTGAGCAATTTTTTGATGAGACAATCCCTGACTTTTTAGCCATAAAACTTCCATCTTTAGCTGCACTCTAGGATGCGGGTGATTAAACCGACCGTAAGACAACAGTCTTTTGTCTTCTTCTGTAAATTCTAACTTAATCATTTCTCAGCCTCTTGACTAATTTTTCTATTTTTATTATATTATCTCTTATTTTTAGAATTCGCAACCTGTGACCGTGTTTAGTATAGTAGCGATCCAGACAAAGGCTCAAAAATGATGGATATTGCACTGCCCTATTATTGTGGTCACGACAAAGACTTACCTAGTTTGTCGTTCAACTACTCGGAGAATACATATAATGCGGTAACTAAATCTTTGGGGAATTTCAACTTGGCTAGAGCGGTTGAACTTCTTCCCAGAGCTACCTTGCTAATCTATGCGGAACGAGATTACATCAAACCATCCGACACAATAGAACTACATCGCTACGCTTTAAAAATTGAAAATCTCAAAGATGCGGGTCATTTCGCCTTTGCAGAACAACCCGACTCATTCAACAGTTTAGTTGTATCGTTTCTTCTTGATATTGTCTCTGGTATTGCCTAATTCATGGATTTGAGTCAAGGTTCTAAAAATTGGAGCTTTAGAGATAGAGATTCATAACAATCAGTTCTCATAAGTCTCACTCTGATGGTGGAAACGTTAGCTGTTATTGTAGGTATCGGTAAGTATAAGGAGCATAATTTCTATCCTGAAATCCCTGGTGCAATTGCAGATGCTCGGTGGGTGAAACGTGTTCTAATCGAAATTGGGCTATCAGAACAAAATACCAAACTACTTTTGGAAGAAAATGCAACAAGGGGAGAAATACTAAGAGCATTAAGAGTTTGGCCCATTCAGATGACGACTAAACCTCTCAGAATCTTAATTTTTTTTTCATGTCATGGTTGTAAAGTGGAAGAACGAGGAGTACCCCCTTGTTCTGTGTTGTTGCCCTACGATAGTGATCCACAAGACCGATTAGGTTCAGGATTAAAATTATCTGAAGTGATTGCGGCTCTTCAACGACTTAATTTAGTTGAAGCCTATCTCTTCATAGATGCTTGCTATCAGTCATTAAATACTTTAGATAACGTAATAAATGTTACTCCATTACAAAACTTAGAAGGAAAATTGCCAGATGAAGACATTTTGAGTGCATCTGGTGCTCAGTGTTTCGTTTGTATGGTAGCCTCTGGTAATATGCCTGCTTATGAAAATGAAAGAGGCCTCTTTACGACAACAATTCTGAGTAAAATGAAAACTCTTAATCAAACCAACACTCCAACTATTGTTCAACTTGCAACTGAAGTTGAACAAGAACTCAAAATAAAGGGATTACCCTTGCCTACAACTTACTTAGGGCTTGCTGAAAAAAGCTGAAACCTTTACGGAGAAAAATAGTAGGCGAATTAAGAACCGCTAGAATGCACGAAAATAGGGTAGAATGCCTCAAAACCATTGCATTAAGAAGAGAGAAAGCAGATGTACCGAAAGCAACAGTACTCAATTGAAACACCAGAAAACTTGAAAAATCTGTTCGGCGGGCAGTTAGACGAAGAAAATCGTTGGATAGAAATGTCAAAAATGATTCTTTGGGAAGAATATGAGGAAGAATATGCAAAAAACTTCACAGAAAAAAAAGGAGCCCCAGCCAAATCATTTAGAATGGCATTAGGAGCATTAATTATCAAAGAAATTTCAGGAAAAAGTGACAGAGAAACAGTAGAACAAATAAAAGAGAACCCTTATTTACAGTACTTTATAGGAATGGAAAGCTATAGTAGCAAAGAAGCATTTAATGCGTCAATGATGGTTCATTTTCGTAAAAAAATAGGAATGGAATTAATAAATAAAATTAATAAAGAAATAGAAAAAAAAGCGACGGGTGTAGCGTCAGAAAAAAAAGAAAATGAAGGAAAGTTATTGTTAGATGCGACTTGTACACCAGCAGATATAAAATATCCAACGGATATAGGAATATTGAATGATGCCAGAGAAAAAACAGAAAAAATAATAGATAAGCTGTATGAAGAAATAAAAGAGAAAAGGAAAGAAAAGCCGAGGACTTATAGGGAAGTGGCAAGAAAAGAGTACTTAGCCATAGCAAAAAAACGTCGTGTGTCAAAAAAAGAAAGAAGAAAAGGAACAAAAAAACAACTAGGATATATAAAAAGAAACTTGTCTGATATAGAAAAAATGATAGAAGAGGGAGCAAAGTTAGAAAAACTAACGAAAAAAGAGCAAGAAGAGCTTGTAACGATAGGAAAAGTGTATGAGCAACAGTTAGAAATGTATGAAAAAAAGACAAATAAAGTAGAAAACAGAATTGTGAGTGTAAGCCAACCTCACGTGCGTCCAATAGTGCGTGGAAAAGCGGGAAAAGCAGTAGAGTTTGGAGCTAAAATATCGGCAAGTAATGTGAATGGCTTTGTCTTCTTAGACAAATTAAGTTGGGATAATTACAACGAATCGGGAGATTTACAAGCGCGAATAGAAGAATATAAAAGGGAAACAGGATGTTATCCGGAATCGGTTCATGTGGATAAAATCTATCGAACAAAAGCGAATCGAGCTTATTGTAAAGAAAGGGATATAAGAATGAGTGGTCCCCGATTGGGAAGACCGCCGAAAGAGGTGAGCAAAGAAAAAAAGAAAGAGGCACGCTCAGATGAAAGAGTGCGTAATGCCATTGAGGGTAAATTCGGACAGGGAAAGAGGAAATTTAGTCTTGGTCGAGTGATGGCCAAACTACCTGAGACCTCGGAAACGGTAATTGCGATGAACTTTTTGGTAATGAATCTTTCTACTCTACTTCAGAAGACAAAAAGTAAAAAGTTGTAGAGTCGTTTTTCTTCTGAAAAATGGTGTTAATTTTCTTCTCTTTTGTGAGGAGTGACTTTTGCTGACCTTTTTAGAAATAAAGGGACAATAGATTAAACAAAATCTGTATTTTGACTTCTTTCTATAAGGATAAGTTATCTGTGCTTTTTCAGTCCATACTTCCCTAACCCACATTTCCTTCGTTTTTTGACTTTTTCAGCAAGCCCTACTTAGGGCTTGCTGAAAAAAGCTGAAACCTTTACGGAGAAAAATAGTAGGCGAATTAAGAACCGCTAGAATGCACGAAAATAGGGTAGAATGCCTCAAAACCATTGCATTAAGAAGAGAGAAAGCAGATGTACCGAAAGCAACAGTACTCAATTGAAACACCAGAAAACTTGAAAAATCTGTTCGGCGGGCAGTTAGACGAAGAAAATCGTTGGATAGAAATGTCAAAAATGATTCTTTGGGAAGAATATGAGGAAGAATATGCAAAAAACTTCACAGAAAAAAAAGGAGCCCCAGCCAAATCATTTAGAATGGCATTAGGAGCATTAATTATCAAAGAAATTTCAGGAAAAAGTGACAGAGAAACAGTAGAACAAATAAAAGAGAACCCTTATTTACAGTACTTTATAGGAATGGAAAGCTATAGTAGCAAAGAAGCATTTAATGCGTCAATGATGGTTCATTTTCGTAAAAAAATAGGAATGGAATTAATAAATAAAATTAATAAAGAAATAGAAAAAAAAGCGACGGGTGTAGCGTCAGAAAAAAAAGAAAATGAAGGAAAGTTATTGTTAGATGCGACTTGTACACCAGCAGATATAAAATATCCAACGGATATAGGAATATTGAATGATGCCAGAGAAAAAACAGAAAAAATAATAGATAAGCTGTATGAAGAAATAAAAGAGAAAAGGAAAGAAAAGCCGAGGACTTATAGGGAAGTGGCAAGAAAAGAGTACTTAGCCATAGCAAAAAAACGTCGTGTGTCAAAAAAAGAAAGAAGAAAAGGAACAAAAAAACAACTAGGATATATAAAAAGAAACTTGTCTGATATAGAAAAAATGATAGAAGAGGGAGCAAAGTTAGAAAAACTAACGAAAAAAGAGCAAGAAGAGCTTGTAACGATAGGAAAAGTGTATGAGCAACAGTTAGAAATGTATGAAAAAAAGACAAATAAAGTAGAAAACAGAATTGTGAGTGTAAGCCAACCTCACGTGCGTCCAATAGTGCGTGGAAAAGCGGGAAAAGCAGTAGAGTTTGGAGCTAAAATATCGGCAAGTAATGTGAATGGCTTTGTCTTCTTAGACAAATTAAGTTGGGATAATTACAACGAATCGGGAGATTTACAAGCGCGAATAGAAGAATATAAAAGGGAAACAGGATGTTATCCGGAATCGGTTCATGTGGATAAAATCTATCGAACAAAAGCGAATCGAGCTTATTGTAAAGAAAGGGATATAAGAATGAGTGGTCCCCGATTGGGAAGACCGCCGAAAGAGGTGAGCAAAGAAAAAAAGAAAGAGGCACGCTCAGATGAAAGAGTGCGTAATGCCATTGAGGGTAAATTCGGACAGGGAAAGAGGAAATTTAGTCTTGGTCGAGTGATGGCCAAACTACCTGAGACCTCGGAAACGGTAATTGCGATGAACTTTTTGGTAATGAATCTTTCTACTCTACTTCAGAAGACAAAAAGTAAAAAGTTGTAGAGTCGTTTTTCTTGTGAAAAATGGTGTTAATTTTCCTCTCTTTTGTGAGGAGTGATTTGTGTTGACCTTTTTAGACAGAAAGGAACAATAGATTAAACAAAATCTGTATTTTGATTTGTTTCCATAAGGATAAGTTATCTATGCTTTTTCAGTCCATACTTCCCTAACCCACATTTCTTTCGTTTTTTGACTTATTCAGCAAGCCCTATGTAGGGCTTGCTGAATAAGTATAGAACCTTTGCCGGATAATGCTTTCAAGCATTTTAAAAACGATCAGGTGCAAGGTTATGGCCTTTGGAGGCTCAAAGCCCATGCACGTCGTTGGAAAACTGGGGGTTGAAATTGGAAACAACTCTCTGAAGTCACCATTTTTCGCGTCCTGTGGCATCTAGGTTCGTTTTGTGGACTTTTTCAGCAGACCCTATGTATGGCCTTTTGATGACATAGAAGCTAATGAGAATATGCTTAATATTAAAAAAAAGGCTTATAGAGGAGTGCATCGCACGGAGCTATTAAATAGTTTAAAACTTACGTTGAGAAATTCTTTTCCTAAACCTATACTTTTGTGGGGTGAAAGTGGAATAGGCAAAACTTTCGTGCTTAATCAACTGGTTGACGAAATGCCTGATTCTGTATACATTTCTATTTTGGCACTGGTATCGTCTAGCTAGAAGCTATAAACGTTGCAATACAAGAGGTTCAACAAATCAGGCAAATTTGGAGTAAGTCCTCCCAAGTTAACCCTTTTTGAATTATACCGAGAGCTACCGCAGGAACTTTTTTCGTCGTAAAATGGCTGCGAACAAAGTTATGAACCATCCAGAAAATATCTAGCACTCGCTGTAATCCCACAACAGATTTAGCATAAGTATTTGTTCGACGACGAAAGGCGGCTAAATAGCGTCGTAGAGAACTATTAAATGCCTCAACGTGGTTGGCATGAACATCCTTGTCTTCTGGTTTTTCTGTTGTCTCAGGATGTTCAGTTTTCGGAGTTTCTACTTTCTCTAGTTTACCCTCAGAATCTCGACGTTTACTACTCTTATTTTTTAATCTTACCACCATACCCTTCGGTAATACTTTGGTGGGACGACCTCGCTTCCCAGTCCTTAATACTTCGTGACAAATATTAAATAGCAGTTGACTATATCGCTTTTCTCCATCTGTAAATAACTGGAGAGATTCTGCACTCCTTTCAAATAATTCCGCTACCGTCATCATTGCTTCTAGAAATAATTTCTGCTCTTTTTTACCACATTTTAAATGCCAAATAAAGCGGCTAGCCCTGTCCATGAGCACGATTGTCCACCCCTCAGAGGCACTTGCTTCTTTATTTTTTCCAACTTTTGTGTATAGTTCATCCCCTTCTATTACTAATTTAACAAATTCATTCACTAAGGCGTATAAAAATAATGTCTCTTGTAATCCTGATAATTTCTTTTCCCAATTCAATATTGTTGTTTTTGCGTAGCCGAATACTCGGGCTGCTGCATTTAATCCTATTCCTTCCATTCTGGCTTTTAATACTTTTACAATTTCACTTAATGGGGTTTCTAAGCCAGCGATTACGCTACCATAAGTCTCAGCAAAACAAGAACCACAGGTTCTCCTGAACAAAGAGTGATAATTAAAGCTTATCATGAAAAGCAAGCTAAAAAACGATTTCGCATATTATCAAAGTTCATAAATCCATAAGCTTGACGCTTGATTAGTTTAAGACGATTATTGATGCCTTCCATTGCCCCATTCGTCGTTCGACTCAAAAAGTAGTTACAAATAGAGTCCAAATTCCTACGAATTGTGCTAATTACATCTGTATAAATGCTCTTTGCATTCTCTAACCATTCTGTAAATTTTAATCTTCCTTCTTCCTTATCATTTACTTTTTCATATATCTCTCTAAATGACTCTTTATATTCATACGCTTTACGCAAACGAGCAGATTGCTTTAACACCAATTCTAGTTTTTCTAACTCTTCCTCTTTTAGGTCTTTTTTATTTTTTAATAATAGCCACTTTTCTCCCTTGATTTTTACATTCAATTTTGTCTGTTTACGGATTTTATTCAATTCTTCATTCAACGCCTTCATTACATGAAATCTATCTGTTACAATTACTGCATTCGGAAATACTTTTTCTATTACTTTAGGAAATCCTCCCCACATATCTACACTCACTTGTTCTACTCCTTCCCTCACCTCTAATTCTTTCTCCATCAGCACTTCGATGATTTTATCTTGTTGATGACTATCTATCACTTCTATTAATTCTCCTTTCTCTATATCTCCTAACACTGTTACAAAATTCTGATGACCTTTTCGTTTCGCTATTTCATCCATCCCGAGGTGTTTTACTCCTTGCCAATCTTTTTTTTTAGCTTCACATTGACGTTGGTAAATTCCATTCACTTGATCCCATGATAGAGATTCCTCTCTACCTACTTGTTCCACACTGCTCACATTTACTCGTCCATAAATATATTCTTCATACCTCACTGTGTATTTCCTACGGGCTTCCATAAATTCTAGATTTTCTGTAAAAAACCTTTGACAATCTTTACAGTAAAATTTACGACGAGGGACTTTCAGATATACCATTTGACCAGAGATAGACAAGTCCCTTACTAATACACTGTTCGTCTGATGTAATTCATCCGTTAAGCTACCACAATAATTACATTTGACTTCTTCCTCTTGACAACTCAGTATTAAAAACGCTTGTTTTCCCTCTTGAATCACATTTCTTATGTTTACCTTTGGCAAATCTACCAGATTTTCTAGAAAAAATAACATTGATGCCATCCTCATATAGTGTATCTTATTATACATCTTCTACCGCAAAGCCAGAAGAACCGAACCACATTCTTGACAGATGAACATTTTACGTTCCCCGTTACCTTTCGTTTGGTAATGAGAATGTATTTTTACTTTTTCACTATAGCAATGAGGGCAGTTTTTCTGAAATAAGGCTTCCTCTTTCTCTTGAGGTAAGCCAATATCACTTAGGAGGTCAATTGAGCTTTTATTCAATGTTGACATTGCTTTCCGTTTTCCCTTTCTTTAATATAATGACAATAATAATTGTATAACAAAAACGGGAATATGTCCAGTCGTAAGTTATTTTCTATTTTCTCAAACTCTTACACCATAACTTTTTCTAGCTTTGATCACACGATACCAGTACCTCTATTTTGCCCGAAGGAGTAAAGTCATTAGAGACTCTGGAAAATCAGGTTGCTACTGCTGTTGCGGATCAGATAGTATCACTATTTCCATCTGGAAATCCATTAAGTTCTCCTCAAAAAACATTTGAATATATTGGAAGCAAAGCAAGGGGATTTATTGTCATAATTGATCACGGGGAAAGAATTTCAGATAGCATTTTAAGTTTACTAATTGAAAAAATTAAAAAATTTGGAGTTCAATTATTAATTGCAAGTAGATACAATACAAAAATGACTAAAGATTTAATTCTGTTTAAAAGTCTATCTCTTTCTTTACAAGAAACTCAAGATTTTATTGAGTATGAGACTTCAAAAGATTTAATTGATCCCATAAATTTCATAGATGCTTTTGCAAAAACGGGTGGGAACCCCCTAAAATTATGTCAGTTAATATTGAACAAAGACTCTGAATATGTTGCGTATAATTCAAAATATTCAAAGTTACTTAAAGCACTATCTGCATCTTTTGGATTTATTGACATAGATATTTTCTCTGAAACATTTAATATTGACAGAAATGATATATCTAAGTACAGGACAAAAAATGTAGGGAGTCGAGAAAAAGAGAAAAATTGGGTAGAGAAGGATTAAGAACAAGATGACGAAGATGGTCAAAACCAAGACGAAAAAGACTCTGCGCTAGGCGACCATGTTTCTTGAGGGGAATGGGATGAAGATGATGAATTGCTAGACCAGTTTTGAGAGACCAAGCCAAAGCTAAAGTCAGTAAAGCCAAAAGCTTACGAAGACGCTTGGGGTCAGTAAAGTGAGTAGATTCCAAGCAAAAGCCACGAGTCTTAAAGATGCCAAAAAGGGTTTCAATGCCCCAACGCAGGGCATAATCGTGAATAAGACCTTGGGAATCGGGATGTCCAATGACGATGAGTAGAGAATTATCAGGCAAGCGAAGAGCCTCTACAGAAACAGGATATCCCCAAACCCGACAACTCCCTTGAAGACGTTGAGATTCACTCTTTTGCAAGATGGGCAAAAATGACTTTGGCGGCCAAAAGCTTGCCATTGTGCTCAATCTTGTCCGTAGCCCGAATTCTCAGACAGAAAGCCAGTAGCGGTTCGAGCAGAAGATAGCGAAGCCAAGCCTGACCAATAAACTCACGGTCGCCACATAAACAACGAATCAGGGCGGTGGGAAAAATCTTGAGCATCTCCTCGATAAAACGCATTCGTTCATCACTGTTAGAATTGCCCTTTTTCTTGCTAAGCATCCACCACAAGATGGGAATGGCTACTCCTTCATGGACAATGCCGACAGTGAGGATATTATAACCATGACTGCCAAACTCCCAGGTTGTGCGGTCAATACTTAATACCCAAGGTTGAGGGATATCCAGCCAACTGACTACAATACGGGCAATGTGATGGTAATCCAGCTCAAATCCTGAGAAAAAGCGTTGTAAGCGTTTGTAATGAGAATCCACCAATGCCCGACCTTCAAAACCCAGGGCCAATTCTTTAAGGTTAACCGTTTTCACTTTGAGGAGGGCGAGTAAGAACAAGGCTAGGAAGGAGAGTCTGGCACCATGCCATCCCAAATGGGGTTTTAGGGCTTGTTTCAATGCGTTATATTGGTTCATGGGTTTTCTTACATTACGTTCATCTTCCATGAAACCCCTTTCTCTTATACTTTTCAAGCCTTTTGTCCTGTACTTAGGATATATATGAGCTCCAAGAGCAAGGCTTAATTCAAAACCATGATTACAATTTTGTTCCTCATGACACTATTTTGCAAGGTATTTCGTGTGAATATGATGACCTTATGTGTGCTCAAAAATATTGGTCACTTCAAATGCTCGTAACGAGAAAAATGATATATCCTGCAAGAAGGTTAGCTTCGTGCATTATTCGTACAAAAGTAATTGGTGAGATTGAAGATCGTGCTTTAGAGTGGGCACTTGAGGAAATTTGGCGGGCAAAAGAATGGACACTTCTTCAAGAATTGTCTCAAGTTATCCGCCATAATTTGTCTAATATTGAGAGGAGTATATTTAAAATTTCTGAGATATTGGTGGAACAAGGAAACGTGAGTAATACAGAGGACTTAATATTGAATCTTTTGAATAGAAATCTACAGGAAAGTAGTAAGACAAAATGCTATTTGTTAAAAGCTAGATATGGCTGGTGGTTCGGAGACTATAAAGAAACCATAGAGTTAACAGCCAGCATTATTTCCAATTTAAATACATCCGAACATCATTTACAAGCTCACCTTGAAAAAGGTATTGCACATTTCTTTTTGGGTGAATGGGATATAGCAAAGTTTCATTTGAAGTTAGCTGACAATCCACACACTGCCGAACCAAGAACTTTAGGTTGGGCACGTTTAATCCTTGGTACAATTGACGGCATTCGTGGAGTAAATCTTTTAGAAGGTAAGCAAAAATTAGAATCATCAATCAGGATTTTACAACAGATAGGAGATTATTTCGGTCTTTGTGTAGCTTATGGTAATTTGGGTGAAGTTACTTGGAAATCAGGCGAGCCAGGAAAAGCGTGGGAACAGCTTCAGCAAGGCTTACAATATGCGTTTGATGTAGGTAATGAAACTAACCAGTTAGAAAATAAACGCAATCAATTACACGTACTGATGAGACTTGAGGGAGTTGACACAGCAAGGTTTAATAAGTTACTATAAGAAATATTATCTCTTGATTTTACTAAATATGGTAGAATGGAGCGCATGCAAATCTACAACTCTTTGGCCACTGTTTTTGCATACAAGGGACAAACGAAACAATGCTTGGAGTATATTAACTTGGCTTCTGAAATTACAAAAGGTAATGAAGAATATGAGATTTATACTCTTGCAAATGAAGCTCTCTACTATTTGTTGACAAATAACAAAGATAAATGTTTAGACTCAGCTAGTAAAGCAGTTAATTTAGCTATTAAAGGGCAGAACTATCTTGCCGTTCAGCAGATCAAGGATGATGCTGAATATGTTGCTCAAATTAATAATCGAGCAGATATATTTTCTGATCTATTAGAGTTTTTGTCAAGTAAATATAATAGCCTACCAACAATTTCACATAAATAGATAGTATAATGTATGTAATTGTTTTTTAGTAATTAGTCACCGCAATAAAGAAGGAAATTATTGAGAATGAGAAGCAAATGAAAAAAGTAAAGAATAATGAAGAAAGAAAAGGCGGTTAAAGAGATAGGTTAGAATAGGGAGACTATGAAAAAACTAGACCCAGTTCCAGACTTAAACCAAGAAGAAGTGAAAATGCCATGGCAAAAAGAAGTGGCAAAAGATTGGTATGAAGATTATCAGAAAGAAAAAGAAGAGAACGAAAAGCTGAGAAAAGAATTGGTAGAGTTAAAGAAAGAGATAGAAAAGTTGAAAGAAAAGCTGAAAAAGCTTAACCAAAGAACGAGTGAAAATAGCTCTCAGCCCCCAAGCAGTGACGGTTACAAAAAGAAAGTCGCCAAAACCTTCGGTCAAAAAGGAAAAAAAAGAGGTCCAAAGTACGACCATGTGGGTAAAACCAGAAACGGGTTTGGTCGGGTAGATGAAATAGTAGATTTAAGGATGGAAAAATGCCCAAAATGTGGTGCGTCAGTGGAAAAGCAAAAGGAGACTATCATCAAAAAAAATCAAATAGCTGAATTAGTCAGTAAACCAGTAGAGGTAAGGGAATATGTTAGGGAAAAGTATCAATGCTCAAAATGTGATTGGGAAGGTTATGCCCCACTTCCTTTGGGATGTCGTGAAGATTTTAGCTACGGTGCAACCTTATCCAGCTTAGTGGGATGGCTGGGATATGGGGGAAATTTGACTTGGCTAAAACAACGATACTTGGTAGAAACGGTCTTTGGCATTCCTCTGTCTCAAGGGAGTTTAGCTAAAATGCACCGATGGTTTTGCGAAAGCTTGTATCCTAGTTATGAACAGTGGTGGACTTACATACAGGAGCCTGGAGTCCGTTGTGTGGACGAAACCAGCTATCGCGTCAATGGGGTTAACTATTGGATGTGGGTGGCTACTTCCTCCTCTGTTTGTGTTTTGTTTCTGGCTCCCAGCCGGAGTTCCGATGAGGTTCATTCCCTATTAGGTAAAGATTTTCATGGGCTTCTCAGTACGGACTGTTGGGGGGCTTACCATCGCCAAAATGCCCAGCATAAACAGAAATGTCTGGCTCATATTGGGCGGGAATTGAAGGCCTTGGAAACTTCCCACTTTTCTGAAAATAAACTTTTTGCTCAGAGAGTTTTTCCTATTCTAGAGGGGTGTGACCTTTAGTTGATGAAGGAAAAGAAAAGTGTTAACATGGGATGAAAAGTGACAAAGAGGAAACAATGATGACAGCAAAACTAATTAATGTAGAGGGTTCAAAGATAAAAATAGAACTAACATTAGAACTCAGTCGTTCAATGTTGGATACAGAAATAAATATTCAAAAAGGCTTAAACGAAGTAGGTTGCATCGCCAGCAAAGAAGCCTTGAAATATTTAGATACAGATGGTTCACCCTTAAAAATCGGTGAAGAAATCTGGAAGAGTAAGGGAGAGCAACCGAAAGAATATCAAACACCTTATGGTGAGGTTATAGTGAATCGTCATGTATATCAGCGTTCACCTTTGAGGAAAAACGTATTGCCCCTTAGAAAGAGAAGCAAGGATAATCATAACATCAACGCCATTATTGGCAAAACAGGTATCCTCAAAAATGTCAGGGATGGCAGGCAAAGAGGTGAAAAATGATTTATTAGAAAATCATGGTAGAAAAGTAGCGCTATCCTATATCCAAAGATTGAGTGAAGCAGTAGGAAGTGTGGTACAGGCAAAAGAAGAAGCGTGGAGTTATGCCCCGCCCAAGGAGGATAGCCAAATTGCAACAGTGGGAATAGGATTAGATGGAACCTGTATGCTGATGTGTGAGGATGGCTACCGTGAAGCAATGGTGGGAACCGTTTCCCTATACGATAGTGAAGGCGAACGTCAACATACAATCTATCTAGGTGCGGCACCAGAGTATGGAAAAAAGAGTTTTCTAGAAAGATTAGAAAGAGAAATTGAGCGAGCGAAAAACCGTTATCCAGAGGCAACATTGGTCGGGATAGCAGACGGGGCAGAATCAAATTGGAAGTTTTTAGAAAAGCAAACGGAAGAACAGATATTAGATTTCTATCATGCCTCTGGTTACTTAGGTGCCTTGGCAGAAGCGTTGCATCCGAATACCGTGTCAAAACAAAAAGAATGGTTGACTGAAAATTGTCGAGAACTCAAGCATGAAAAAGGAAAAGCAGGAGAACTGCTAAATCTGATGAAAGAAGTCAAAGAAGAAAAAAGTCATTCTAAGAATCTTACCGAGAAACTACAAGCGGCGATTACTTATTACGAGAATCATCAGCATCAAATGGATTATGCTGAATACATAGAGAAAAAGTATCCGATTGGTTCAGGTGTTACGGAAGCAGCTTGTAAGACGTTGGTCAAACAACGATTATGTTGTTCAGGGATGCGATGGAAGGAAAAAGGAGCAGGAATTATTTTGAGCCTACGAGCTTTGGTATTGACCAAGGAACGATGGAGTCAATTTTGGGCAAAACTTGATCAATATGGGTTCCCTGTAGAACCCTGATTACAACAGCTTTTATCAACTAAAGGTCGCACCCTTCTAGAGCAAGCTCGTCAATCCCATCGAGATTATCATCAAGGCAAACTGAGCTTAGAAGCTTTACAACAACAGCGACCCCTAGTTGAAGCTCAACTTCAAGAGATTCTGGATAATCCGCCGCCCACGGGATGGGCAAGTGATTCCCAATTGTTATCTAATCGCTTTCGACGTTATTGGCATGATTGGTTTACTTTTCTTACTTTTCCTGAAGTTAAACCTGATAACAATGATGCCGAGAGAGCCTTGCGTCCTGTTGTTATTCATCGTAAGGTTAGTGGCGGTGCTAGAAGTCATTGGGGCGGACAACTTGTTGCCATGATGTTTAGTTTTCTTGAAACCATGAGACTTCAAGGTAAAAGTGCGGTCGAACAGTTATCTCTTATTTTATCTTCCTCTGGTCTTTCTCCTCCTTCCATTGATGACTTTCTTCCTCTCTAGTATTTTTGGGGCTTAATGAGAATTAAGCCCCACTTATTGCTGTGACTAATTACGTCTAAAATAATCACAATCTTCGGACCATTCTTTTCAAAGTCTTCTTTTTTATTTCCTTGCTCTATCCATTCTCTTTGTATATCTTTGTAAAATATCAATAATACACTCTTAAAGTTTTGAGAGTTACCACTGGGAATCAAATCAACCCACCGTTTTTTGTCAGTATATCTAATACCACCCATTACATTGACTCTTCCTTTTCTTCTATCTCCCCTCACTTTTTTACGCTTTCCTTTTTTTGTCCAATGTTTTCTCCGTATTACTCTTAAGCTGAAGCCACTTTCATCCCAAAACCATATCTGGATTGATTCTGGCTTTTCTTTCAAAAGCTTCTTGTACTCTTCAACTTTCTTTCTAAATTCCTCTCTTTTTTGCTCATCTTGTTTATCTTCTAGACTATATTTTGCCCAGATGTAGACAAATCGCTTTTTTTTAAGCATATTTCTAAGTTGTGTATTTCCTAACAATATACCCGTTTCTTTTTCCATATGAGTTGATAGTCTTGCTACTGTCCAACGTCCAAATTCATATCCAAACTCTTCAGGCTCTTTGATTATTATCTCCGTCAATTTCTCTATGTAGGGCTTGCTGAAAAAGTCAAAAAACGAAAGAAATGTGGGTTAGGGAAGTATGGACTGAAAAAGCATAGATAACTTATCCTTATGGAAACAAATCAAAATACAGATTTTGTTTAATCTATTGTTCCTTTCTGTCTAAAAAGGTCAACACAAATCACTCCTCACAAAAGAGAGGAAAATTAACACCATTTTTCACAAGAAAAACGACTCTACAACTTTTTACTTTTTGTCTTCTGAAGTAGAGTAGAAAGATTCATTACCAAAAAGTTCATCGCAATTACCGTTTCCGAGGTCTCAGGTAGTTTGGCCATCACTCGACCAAGACTAAATTTCCTCTTTCCCTGTCCGAATTTACCCTCAATGGCATTACGCACTCTTTCATCTGAGCGTGCCTCTTTCTTTTTTTCTTTGCTCACCTCTTTCGGCGGTCTTCCCAATCGGGGACCACTCATTCTTATATCCCTTTCTTTACAATAAGCTCGATTCGCTTTTGTTCGATAGATTTTATCCACATGAACCGATTCCGGATAACATCCTGTTTCCCTTTTATATTCTTCTATTCGCGCTTGTAAATCTCCCGATTCGTTGTAATTATCCCAACTTAATTTGTCTAAGAAGACAAAGCCATTCACATTACTTGCCGATATTTTAGCTCCAAACTCTACTGCTTTTCCCGCTTTTCCACGCACTATTGGACGCACGTGAGGTTGGCTTACACTCACAATTCTGTTTTCTACTTTATTTGTCTTTTTTTCATACATTTCTAACTGTTGCTCATACACTTTTCCTATCGTTACAAGCTCTTCTTGCTCTTTTTTCGTTAGTTTTTCTAACTTTGCTCCCTCTTCTATCATTTTTTCTATATCAGACAAGTTTCTTTTTATATATCCTAGTTGTTTTTTTGTTCCTTTTCTTCTTTCTTTTTTTGACACACGACGTTTTTTTGCTATGGCTAAGTACTCTTTTCTTGCCACTTCCCTATAAGTCCTCGGCTTTTCTTTCCTTTTCTCTTTTATTTCTTCATACAGCTTATCTATTATTTTTTCTGTTTTTTCTCTGGCATCATTCAATATTCCTATATCCGTTGGATATTTTATATCTGCTGGTGTACAAGCATTGGTGTCAACTTAAGCCAAAATGCCTACTCACAAAAGATTAGCCTAAAAGCAGGCGGAAGTAAGAGTAGGCTGAAAAAAAGGTTAGTATATAAAAAAGTGAGCAAAAAACAAATGGCAAGACAACATCCTCGGAGAAAAGGAAACCCAGACTTACGTCGTAAGACAAATCAGCCAGGGGTAGAAATCCCTGAAATAACAAAAGAGTTGTTTGAATTACTAGAACCCACAATGTTTACACCATTAAAATATTTACAGGGAACTCATGAGAAAATGATGAGAGATAGGGTATTAAATTTACCAGTAATGGTGGCATTAGTGTTAAGTATAGTGTATCGTCAAATAGCGGGTATAAGTGAAGCGGTAAGACTGTTAGAGGAAGAGGGATTGCTATGGGTAGCATCATTAAAAGTAAGCAAACAGGCAGTATCAAAAAGAATGATGAATGTGCCAGCCGAAATATTTGCAATATTACTAAAAGAAGTGTTAGAAAAAGCAGCCGAAAAAGGGAAGAAGCTCCAAGTAGGAGAAAAATGGGAAAAAATAAGAGAAAAGTTTAGTGCAGTGTGGATAGCAGATGGCTCAACGCTAGAGCAGATAAGGAAAAATATGAAAATAAGTAAAGAAGAAAAGAGTAAATTGGGGGGTAAAATAATGATGGTAGTGGAAGCCTTTACCCAAAGACCCGTTACTTTATGGTACACAGAAAATGATAAATCAAATGATAAAATATGGTGTGAAGAATTGGCAGCTAAATTACCAGAAAATGGTTTAATTCTCGTAGATATGGGATTTTTTAGCTTTGTGTGGTTTGATTTGTTAACAGAAGCTAAAAAGTTTTTTCTAACCAGATTTAGAGCGGGTACATCTTACAAAACCAAACAAGTATTGTCTCAAGGTAGTCATTACAGAGATGAGATTATCATTATGGGAAATTACCGTTCTAATCCTTGCAAGCATCCGGTGAGATTAGTCTCAGTATTATGGGGAACAATCTGGTATCAGTATTTAACAAATGTGTTGTCTCCCGAACAACTGTCCGCCGAAGAGGTCTGTGATTTATATCGAAGACGATGGACAATCGAAGAAGCCTTTTTATTAACGAAAAGACTTTTAGGACTAGCCTATTTATGGGTAGGGAATAAGAATGGTGTCCAAATCCAGATTATTTGCACTTTGATTTTCTATACGGTCTTAAATCAATTGGTAGGGGAAGTGGCGATTGCTCTAAATCAACCGAAAGAAAAAATCTCAGTAGAGATGGTGTTTCGGAGTCTATACTATGTAGCGAAGGCTATTGCTAGAGGAGAAAAGCCTGATACAGTAACCTATCTGGCTGAACGTGCTAAGTTATTTGGTTTGGTCAAAGCTGAGAGAAAGCGACATCGAGAAAAGGCCGCTCTCAATCAACAAATTTGGGAACCCATTCCTTTAAGTTGACACGGATGGTGTACAAGTCGCATCTAACAATAACTTTCCTTCATTTTCTTTTTTTTCTGACGCTACACCCGTCGCTTTTTTTTCTATTTCTTTATTAATTTTATTTATTAATTCCATTCCTATTTTTTTACGAAAATGAACCATCATTGACGCATTAAATGCTTCTTTGCTACTATAGCTTTCCATTCCTATAAAGTACTGTAAATAAGGGTTCTCTTTTATTTGTTCTACTGTTTCTCTGTCACTTTTTCCTGAAATTTCTTTGATAATTAATGCTCCTAATGCCATTCTAAATGATTTGGCTGGGGCTCCTTTTTTTTCTGTGAAGTTTTTTGCATATTCTTCCTCATATTCTTCCCAAAGAATCATTTTTGACATTTCTATCCAACGATTTTCTTCGTCTAACTGCCCGCCGAACAGATTTTTCAAGTTTTCTGGTGTTTCAATTGAGTACTGTTGCTTTCGGTACATCTGCTTTCTCTCTTCTTAATGCAATGGTTTTGAGGCATTCTACCCTATTTTCGTGCATTCTAGCGGTTCTTAATTCGCCTACTATTTTTCTCCGTAAAGGTTTCAGCTTTTTTCAGCAAGCCCTAACTACCTTTGGTAGATTCTCGTAGGCTTTTGCCTTCCAACGGAGCGATCGTCTCCACTGACAGATCGGACAATGGCGAACCCGACAGAATTTAGCAGAAGCCAACTTTAACCTCTGTTGACCTGTCTTATTATCGGGAACCAGTTTGAATTCTAGTAATTGAGAGCAAAGGGAAACCCTCTCGGCGTGAGAATCCATTCCCCCTTGCTTGTAATAATTAGAGATGATGTCGGCATTTTTCCGATGCTTATCCCAAGGCTTATCTTTTTCAGAGAGGGATTCTAAGAATGTATATCCATCTTGATGAATAAAAGATACAATGGGAACATTAGATTTTTGACCGATATTGAGTTGGTCAGGCACAAAAACTCCGAGTATTTGGTTGGCGTAAGATACCTTCTAGGATACTGGAGTTTTTTGCTATTTGAGATTAATTATTTTGAAGTGCAGGGGATACGGGCAAAACCTCGATCAACGTTATCCCTTAATGATTAATGATTTTAATGATTAATGATTAGATGATTCTAGTCGCGCTGACGCGCTAAAGGCCGCCAAATGCGGTGTAAATTTGGCGGTAAAGAAGCAAATATTGACAAGCCTCCTGCCGAGTGGCTACGGACTATGGAGGCTCTATGTCGGTTCCTACGTTGGTCTCCACCAGAGCGTATTGTCCTGATTATCGCAGATTCCTGAATGAGTTTTCCAACCGACATATCGGGGGAAGTACAGAGCTTGGCGACTACCAGAATAGACTTTTGAAGGTCTAGGACTTCACTACAACACTCCCTTGACTACGAGAAACGAACTACTTAAACAGGTCTCGATCCGCATCAAAGAGACATGGCAAAAGGCTAGAGTTCTTTCAACAGGAGGCTAATAAACTTATTAAGCACCTTTACGGTCTCCTTGTAATACTTGGATTGTTCCCCAACCGACAAAATCTTCATCCCAAGAACCCGATCTCGAAGCTGATGTAGCAGATCACGATCAAGTTGCTTAATACCTGAAAACATATCTAGTTGTTGAGGATTTCCATGATTAGAGAAAGAAGTCTTACCCTCCATGTCTGATAGCTGAAGTCGCAATACTGCCATCTCGTCTTTCAGTTTCTCGTTTTCTTTTTCCAAACTCTCATGTAATACATGGTTTAATGCAAAATGTTCAATCAAATCTGCCCTTGTAATACGCTGTTTGTCGGCTATATTTCCTAGCATTTCCCATGTTGAATCTGTCGCCCGAATGCTTCTGACAGGACGAAGCTCATTAGACTTTTGAATAAATTTACCGTTGTCACCACGAATGCGGGTCATACCGAGTAATACATGAAAGTCAGAGGATTGATTACCGAAAGGATAGCACTATCCATGTATTACTTGATTATTTATTATTTTTCATCTTCAAGATAGAACCGTCCTCGTCTAGCTTGCTCTAAGCGATACCTTGCAAAACTTATTTTTTCAGTAAAGTCAATTGGATTTGGAACATGGTTCGGAGGCAAAACTTGCTTGGCGGCCATTTTTATGGCGTTTATGGGGTGCATCCCGTTTTCTATGTTGTTTGCTGCTGTCTGACAAATCGCAGCATAATCAGCCAAATCAGTAATAGGAAAATAATCACGAAGTAATTCATTTTCACTAACAGGCTTACCTAAAGAAGACTCCAGCCTTTGCCTCATGTCAGAAGCCTTCTCTCCTGTAAGAACAAGATTGACTTCGTTGTGGACTCGTCCAAAGAATATCCCTGTTTCTTTAGAACGTGGGTTGTATTGGTTGGATGCCTCTAAAAACGACTTTACCTGATCTGTCAGTGCTGTCCTGCTAGAATTTTTCAATTTATCACGCATAGCAATCCTGTCTATATCTGCTTCCATCTGAGCAGGAGTATAGCCAGAACCCAACCAAGAATGAATCCAGTCTTCTACGAACAAAGAAAAATCATCGTTGACCCACATCGTAAAACGAACAGCAAGACGGGGATGTATCCATGTCCCCTGATATTTGCCACCTTGCTTTACCTCTATTAATTCCGTTACAGGAATTCCTGTAACGAGAGAAAGCTTATTGATGGCGGACTGTGCCATTTTTGTTTGTAGCCAATTGGACGTATCTTTTCTCTCTCCCGTTATCTCCAGATGTGCCTTACATATCTGGGTTGCATTGACATATCCATCTGTTTCTCGCTGATATATGGCAATTCCCTCAATTTTGCGCTCTATAGTCTTAATTCTAGTGTTCATACTCTAAATTCCTTTGATTAACTGGTCTTTATAAGCTTCAGAGATAATTCTTTCCGTTAATTTATCTGGCTTAATCTCATAACCCAAAAATAGTAGATCACTGAGAAATATACAGGACTTGCCATTCTTTGTGAAAACTGACACCCCTGACAAATCAATGATTTTTGTCTCTGTAACACAATCATAGTCGCTTGCGTCTAATCGCCTAGCGAACTCCAAAATATCATTAGCGAGTGAATCGGGAACCCTGATAACTCTTGTTTTCCCGTGATTCCACTTAAACTTTCCTCCTGCGCCAACACGCTTACCACCTCTAGGCATTTTCTTTCTCCTATATTGACTATGTTACACCATCATTATCATAAGTAATGGAAAATGTCATGTAATACATGGTAAAGTATAGCAAAAATTATCCATGAAATACATGGATAAAGCCAGTGTTATACTCTGAACGGGTTAGAACTTAACTTTTTCAAAATGGCTAAAAGCCTTATTAGCAATGGATTTTAGTCCTTTTTTATAAGTCCATTTTTTAGCCGTTTAGAGTATAGAAAGAGTCATGTTTTAGTGGTGTTAGGTGGTGTCGTCATATCCCTTTTCGGGAATCTTACAGACAATCCCTATCGCGGTCGCCGTAACCATGACATATTTTTTGATTTTCCTATTCCATCGAAAATAGAGAGACGGGCCTTCAGTCTCTTCCGTTGATTCCTCATCATGGCCAATTAAATCCTCTGGCTCCTCTTCTAATTCTCTGAAATAGTCCCGAAGAACACCGCCAACCCCGACTGCTCTTGTACCATGTACCTGTTTAACATACTCCAAAAACCAATCACAATCAGCCACAAGGTCACTTTCCTTGCACTGGTACTTTAAGATTTCCGCAATCAACCCCACTGGTGAACTTTCAGCCTGAACAGCTTTTACGTCCAGAATTGGAGAATAATCAACTCGAAGGCATTGCTTCCATAAAGCGATCCAATCAGTCTTGGATAGATAATCTTCCTTGTAATAGCTATCCTTCAACAGGATTAGACAATGGAGATGAGGATGTGCTGATTGCCCATCGCGTCCCCTTGTAATCTCAACCGACTTTATCCAACCTATCCCAGGGAATGCCTTCAACTGGGTTAACCGTCTAAAAGACTGATTAAGATGATGCAATGTCTCTCTTAAATCGGTCAACTCACAATTTTTCATGGTCAACGTCAGAAAAATCCAACGCCCATCAGGATAATCAGTAACTAGGGCTTGCTGAAAAAGTCAAAAAACGAAAGAAATGTGGGTTAGGGGTGCGACCTTTAGTTGATGAAGGAAAAGAAAAGTGTTAACATGAGATGAAAAGTGACAAAGAGGAAACAATGATGACAGCAAAACTAATTAATGTAGAGGGTTCAAAGATAAAAATAGAACTAACATTAGAACTCAGTCGTTCAATGTTGGATACAGAAATAAATATTCAAAAAGGCTTAAACGAAGTAGGTTGCATCGCCAGCAAAGAAGCCTTGAAATATTTAGATACAGATGGTTCACCCTTAAAAATCGGTGAAGAAATCTGGAAGAGTAAGGGAGAGCAACCGAAAGAATATCAAACACCTTATGGTGAGGTTATAGTGAATCGTCATGTATATCAGCGTTCACCTTTGAGGAAAAACGTATTGCCCCTTAGAAAGAGAAGCAAGGATAATCATAACATCAACGCCATTATTGGCAAAACAGGTATCCTCAAAAATGTCAGGGATGGCAGGCAAAGAGGTGAAAAATGATTTATTAGAAAATCATGGTAGAAAAGTAGCGCTATCCTATATCCAAAGATTGAGTGAAGCAGTAGGAAGTGTGGTACAGGCAAAAGAAGAAGCGTGGAGTTATGCCCCGCCCAAGGAGGATAGCCAAATTGCAACAGTGGGAATAGGATTAGATGGAACCTGTATGCTGATGTGTGAGGATGGCTACCGTGAAGCAATGGTGGGAACCGTTTCCCTATACGATAGTGAAGGCGAACGTCAACATACAATCTATCTAGGTGCGGCACCAGAGTATGGAAAAAAGAGTTTTCTAGAAAGATTAGAAAGAGAAATTGAGCGAGCGAAAAACCGTTATCCAGAGGCAACATTGGTCGGGATAGCAGACGGGGCAGAATCAAATTGGAAGTTTTTAGAAAAGCAAACGGAAGAACAGATATTAGATTTCTATCATGCCTCTGGTTACTTAGGTGCCTTGGCAGAAGCGTTGCATCCGAATACCGTGTCAAAACAAAAAGAATGGTTGACTGAAAATTGTCGAGAACTCAAGCATGAAAAAGGAAAAGCAGGAGAACTGCTAAATCTGATGAAAGAAGTCAAAGAAGAAAAAAGTCATTCTAAGAATCTTACCGAGAAACTACAAGCGGCGATTACTTATTACGAGAATCATCAGCATCAAATGGATTATGCTGAATACATAGAGAAAAAGTATCCGATTGGTTCAGGTGTTACGGAAGCAGCTTGTAAGACGTTGGTCAAACAACGATTATGTTGTTCAGGGATGCGATGGAAGGAAAAAGGAGCAGGAATTATTTTGAGCCTACGAGCTTTGGTATTGACCAAGGAACGATGGAGTCAATTTTGGGCAAAACTTGATCAATATGGGTTCCCTGTAGAACCCTGATTACAACAGCTTTTATCAACTAAAGGTCGCACCCTGGGTTAGGGAAGTATGGACTGAAAAAGCATAGATAACTTATCCTTATGGAAACAAATCAAAATACAGATTTTGTTTAATCTATTGTTCCTTTCTGTCTAAAAAGGTCAACACAAATCACTCCTCACAAAAGAGAGGAAAATTAACACCATTTTTCACAAGAAAAACGACTCTACAACTTTTTACTTTTTGTCTTCTGAAGTAGGGCTTGCTGAAAAAGTCAAAAAACGAAAGAAATGTGGGTTAGGGAAGTATGGACTGAAAAAGCATAGATAACTTATCCTTATGGAAACAAATCAAAATACAGATTTTGTTTAATCTATTGTTCCTTTCTGTCTAAAAAGGTCAACACAAATCACTCCTCACAAAAGAGAGGAAAATTAACACCATTTTTCACAAGAAAAACGACTCTACAACTTTTTACTTTTTGTCTTCTGAAGTAGAGTAGAAAGATTCATTACCAAAAAGTTCATCGCAATTACCGTTTCCGAGGTCTCAGGTAGTTTGGCCATCACTCGACCAAGACTAAATTTCCTCTTTCCCTGTCCGAATTTACCCTCAATGGCATTACGCACTCTTTCATCTGAGCGTGCCTCTTTCTTTTTTTCTTTGCTCACCTCTTTCGGCGGTCTTCCCAATCGGGGACCACTCATTCTTATATCCCTTTCTTTACAATAAGCTCGATTCGCTTTTGTTCGATAGATTTTATCCACATGAACCGATTCCGGATAACATCCTGTTTCCCTTTTATATTCTTCTATTCGCGCTTGTAAATCTCCCGATTCGTTGTAATTATCCCAACTTAATTTGTCTAAGAAGACAAAGCCATTCACATTACTTGCCGATATTTTAGCTCCAAACTCTACTGCTTTTCCCGCTTTTCCACGCACTATTGGACGCACGTGAGGTTGGCTTACACTCACAATTCTGTTTTCTACTTTATTTGTCTTTTTTTCATACATTTCTAACTGTTGCTCATACACTTTTCCTATCGTTACAAGCTCTTCTTGCTCTTTTTTCGTTAGTTTTTCTAACTTTGCTCCCTCTTCTATCATTTTTTCTATATCAGACAAGTTTCTTTTTATATATCCTAGTTGTTTTTTTGTTCCTTTTCTTCTTTCTTTTTTTGACACACGACGTTTTTTTGCTATGGCTAAGTACTCTTTTCTTGCCACTTCCCTATAAGTCCTCGGCTTTTCTTTCCTTTTCTCTTTTATTTCTTCATACAGCTTATCTATTATTTTTTCTGTTTTTTCTCTGGCATCATTCAATATTCCTATATCCGTTGGATATTTTATATCTGCTGGTGTACAAGTCGCATCTAACAATAACTTTCCTTCATTTTCTTTTTTTTCTGACGCTACACCCGTCGCTTTTTTTTCTATTTCTTTATTAATTTTATTTATTAATTCCATTCCTATTTTTTTACGAAAATGAACCATCATTGACGCATTAAATGCTTCTTTGCTACTATAGCTTTCCATTCCTATAAAGTACTGTAAATAAGGGTTCTCTTTTATTTGTTCTACTGTTTCTCTGTCACTTTTTCCTGAAATTTCTTTGATAATTAATGCTCCTAATGCCATTCTAAATGATTTGGCTGGGGCTCCTTTTTTTTCTGTGAAGTTTTTTGCATATTCTTCCTCATATTCTTCCCAAAGAATCATTTTTGACATTTCTATCCAACGATTTTCTTCGTCTAACTGCCCGCCGAACAGATTTTTCAAGTTTTCTGGTGTTTCAATTGAGTACTGTTGCTTTCGGTACATCTGCTTTCTCTCTTCTTAATGCAATGGTTTTGAGGCATTCTACCCTATTTTCGTGCATTCTAGCGGTTCTTAATTCGCCTACTATTTTTCTCCGTAAAGGTCTCAGCTTTTTTCAGCAAGCCCGAAGTAGAGTAGAAAGATTCATTACCAAAAAGTTCATCGCAATTACCGTTTCCGAGGTCTCAGGTAGTTTGGCCATCACTCGACCAAGACTAAATTTCCTCTTTCCCTGTCCGAATTTACCCTCAATGGCATTACGCACTCTTTCATCTGAGCGTGCCTCTTTCTTTTTTTCTTTGCTCACCTCTTTCGGCGGTCTTCCCAATCGGAAACCACTCATTCTTATATCCCTTTCTTTACAATAAGCTCGATTCGCTTTTGTTCGATAGATTTTATCCACATGAACCGATTCCGGATAACATCCTGTTTCCCTTTTATATTCTTCTATTCGCGCTTGTAAATCTCCCGATTCGTTGTAATTATCCCAACTTAATTTGTCTAAGAAGACAAAGCCATTCACATTACTTGCCGATATTTTAGCTCCAAACTCTACTGCTTTTCCCGCTTTTCCACGCACTATTGGACGCACGTGAGGTTGGCTTACACTCACAATTCTGTTTTCTACTTTATTTGTCTTTTTTTCATACATTTCTAACTGTTGCTCATACACTTTTCCTATCGTTACAAGCTCTTCTTGCTCTTTTTTCGTTAGTTTTTCTAACTTTGCTCCCTCTTCTATCATTTTTTCTATATGAGACAAGTTTCTTTTTATATATCCTAGTTGTTTTTTTGTTCCTTTTCTTCTTTCTTTTTTTGACACACGACGTTTTTTTGCTATGGCTAAGTACTCTTTTCTTGCCACTTCCCTATAAGTCCTCGGCTTTTCTTTCCTTTTCTCTTTTATTTCTTCATACAGCTTATCTATTATTTTTTCTGTTTTTTCTCTGGCATCATTCAATATTCCTATATCCGTTGGATATTTTATATCTGCTGGTGTACAAGTCGCATCTAACAATAACTTTCCTTCATTTTCTTTTTTTCTGACGCTACACCCGTCGCTTTTTTTTCTATTTCTTTATTAATTTTATTTATTTATTAATTCCATTCCTATTTTTTTACGAAAATGAACCATCATTGACGCATTAAATGCTTCTTTGCTACTATAGCTTTCCATTCCTATAAAGTACTGTAAATAAGGGTTCTCTTTTATTTGTTCTACTGTTTCTCTGTCACTTTTTCCTGAAATTTCTTTGATAATTAATGCTCCTAATGCCATTCTAAATGATTTGGCTGGGGCTCCTTTTTTTTCTGTGAAGTTTTTTGCATATTCTTCCTCATATTCTTCCCAGGGAATCATTTTTGACATTTCTATCCAACGATTTTCTTCGTCTAACTGCCCGCCGAACAGATTTTTCAAGTTTTCTGGTGTTTCAATTGAGTACTGTTGCTTTCGGTACATCTGCTTTCTCTCTTCTTAATGCAATGGTTTTGAGGCATTCTACCCTATTTTCGTGCATTCTAGCGGTTCTTAATTCGCCTACTATTTTTCTCCGTAAAGGTTTCAGCTTTTTTCAGCAAGCCCTATGTAATTTTGGATGCTTATTTTGCTTGCGAACCAGTGCTCAAAAGTTTTCGCCAGAACGCCTTGCATCTAATCACAAGAGTGCGTTGCTCCACCGTCGCCTATGCCCCCTTTTGTTCCGTGCCGACGCTGACGGGGAGAGGACGACCACGGATTTGGGGGAGTTCGATAAAAGATAAAACTAGAAAAGCTGTTCGCTCTGGCGGCGGACTTTCCGACAGCTAAAGTCTGGCTCTATGGTCAACAAGTCACGGTTTCTTATCAGTGCTTTGAGTTCCACTGGGATAGTCCCCATCAGCTCGTCAAGTTTGTTCTGACCCAATTGCCTAACGGACGACGACTGAATTCTGCTTTCTACTGATCTCTGTTTGACTGGACCTGAGATTATTGCCGCTTACGGTCTCCGATTTAAGATTGAAGTCACTTTTCGTCAATTAGTCCATCTTTTGGGCAGCTTTGCCTATCGTTTTTGGCTTAAGAGTCTTCCTACTTTACCTACCTGGCCCAGCAATCTTATCCTCAGTGACTATCCACAAGCTGTTCAGACTCAGATTTTAAACAAGGTAGAAGCCTTTGAGCGTTTTGTTAACCTTAATGCCATTGCTTTAGGGCTACTTCAAATTCTCGCCTTAGAGTTACCCCAGGGGATTTGGGCTAATTTTCCTCGATGGTTTCGGACATTACCATCCCATGGCTACCCTAGTGAACGGATTGCTCAACTAGCCCTTCAACATCAAGCCCAAATGATTTTTCCTCAAAGTCCACCCAGTCTGCTTTTGCCTAAATTCCTTACCGCTAAACTTGCCTCTTCCCCAAGCCCTGATATGCTTACTTTCGTCGCATAGTCATTACCTTATCTGGCGGGTGTGACCTTTAGTTGATGAAGGAAAAGACAAGTGTTAACATGAGATGAAAAGTGACAAAGAGGAAACAATGATGACAGCAAAACTAATTAATGTAGAGGGTTCAAAGATAAAAATAGAACTAACATTAGAACTCAGTCGTTCAATGTTGGATACAGAAATAAATATTCAAAAAGGCTTAAACGAAGTAGGTTGCATCGCCAGCAAAGAAGCCTTGAAATATTTAGATACAGATGGTTCACCCTTAAAAATCGGTGAAGAAATCTGGAAGAGTAAGGGAGAGCAACCGAAAGAATATCAAACACCTTATGGTGAGGTTATAGTGAATCGTCATGTATATCAGCGTTCAGTAGGAGGAAAAACGTATTGCCCCTTAGAAAGAGAAGCAAGGATAATCATAACATCAACGCCATTATTGGCAAAACAGGTATCCTCAAAAATGTCAGGGATGGCAGGCAAAGAGGCGAAAAATGATTTATTAGAAAATCATGGTAGAAAAGTAGCGCTATCCTATATCCAAAGATTGAGTGAAGCAGTAGGAAGTGTGGTACAGGCAAAAGAAGAAGCGTGGAGTTATGCCCCGCCCAAGGAGGATAGCCAAATTGCAACAGTGGGAATAGGATTAGATGGAACCTGTATGCTGATGTGTGAGGATGGCTACCGTGAAGCAATGGTGGGAACCGTTTCCCTATACGATAGTGAAGGCGAACGTCAACCTACAATCTATCTAGGTGCGGCACCAGAGTATGGAAAAAAGAGTTTTCTAGAAAGATTAGAAAGAGAAATTGAGCGAGCGAAAAACCGTTATCCAGAGGCAACATTGGTCGGGATAGCAGACGGGGCAGAATCAAATTGGAAGTTTTTAGAAAAGCAAACGGAAGAACAGATATTAGATTTCTATCATGCCTCTGGTTACTTAGGTGCCTTGGCAGAAGCGTTGCATCCGAATACCGTGTCAAAACAAAAAGAATGGTTGACTGAAAATTGTCGAGAACTCAAGCATGAAAAAGGAAAAGCAGGAGAACTGCTAAATCTGATGAAAGAAGTCAAAGAAGAAAAAAGTCATTCTAAGAATCTTACCGAGAAACTACTAGCGGCGATTACTTATTACGAGAATCATCAGCATCAAATGGATTATGCTGAATACATAGAGAAAAAGTATCCGATTGGTTCAGGTGTTATGGAAGCAGCTTGTAAGACGTTGGTCAAACAACGATTATGTTGTTCAGGGATGCGATGGAAGGAAAAAGGAGCAGGAATTATTTTGAGCCTACGAGCTTTGGTATTGACCAAGGAACGATGGAGTCAATTTTGGGCAAAACTTGATCAATATGGGTTCCCTGTAGAACCCTGATTACAACAGCTTTTATCAACTAAAGGTCGCACCCTATCTGGCATCCATAAACTTCCCACTGTCCAGTAATAATAGTATCTTATACTAAACACGGTCACAGGTTGCGAATTCTAAAAATAAGAGATAATATAATAAAAATAGAAAAATTAGTCAAGAGGCTGAGAAATGATTAAGTTAGAATTTACAGAAGAAGACAAAAGACTGTTGTCTTACGGTCGGTTTAATCACCCGCATCCTAGAGTGCAGCTAAAGATGGAAGTTTTATGGCTAAAAAGTCAGGGATTGTCTCATCAAAAAATTGCTCAATTCGCAGGAGTTTCAGTAAATACGGTGACAAGCTATATCCGTGATTATCAAGAGGGCGGGATAGAAAAACTAAAAGAAATAAAATTTAATCGCCCGAAAAGCGAGTTAACAGAGCATCAAGGGACAATTGAGGCATATTTTGAGTCAAATCCACCAGCAGCAATAAATGAAGCAGTAAAAAGAATAGAAGAATTAACAGGAATAAAAAGAAGTCCGACGCAAGTCAGAAAATTTTTAAAGTCAATAGGAATGAGGTGTCTAAAGGTGGGAACAATTCCATCAAAAGCAGATGTAGAAGCTCAGGATAGCTATAGAGAAAAAGAACTAGAACCAAGGCTAGAAGAGGCAAAAGCAGGAAAAAGGGCAGTTTTCTTTGTAGATGCCTCTCATTTTGTAATGGGAGCATTTGTAAATTTTATATGGTGCTTCAAGAGGATTTTTATTAAGTCACCATCAGGGAGAAAACGTTTTAATGTGTTAGGAGCATTAAATGCAATTACCCATGAAGTAATTATGGTAACGAACAGTTCTTATATTACGGGAACTCAGGTTTGTGAACTCCTAGAAAAGATAGCAGAATTAGGACTATTAATACCGATTACGTTGGTATTAGACAATGCTCGTTATCAAAAATGCCGAATTGTACAGGAGTTGGCAGAATCATTAGGAATAGAGTTACTGTACTTACCTCCTTATTCTCCTAACTTGAATTTAATTGAAAGACTGTGGAAGTTTGTGAAGAAGAAGTGTTTATACGCAAAATATTATGAAGATTTTACGCAGTTTTCTGCAGCAATTTCAGGATGTCTTGAGGATGCTAACGTAAAATATAAGGAGGAGCTTGATTCTCTGCTCACCTTACGATTTCAACGCTTTGATAAATCTCAGATTATGAACGTTTGAAGTATAACTTACGCCTTAGACTACTAGCCGACGCTCTCCACCAAAAAGGACTGAAATGGGAACATCAAGGATTAAGGAAAATAAACATCCCCAAACCAGATGGAACCAAAAGAAGCCTACATATCCCTACCCTTGGGGATAGAGCGTACCAATACCTGTTGAAATATGCCCTTGAACCCGCCCACGAAGACACCTTCTTGGCTCAAAGTCATGGTTTTCGTCTAGGAAGAAGTGTCCACGAAGCCCTACAAAACATCGCAGGATGTATAGTCAGTGGAAAAACAGACACATGGATATTAGACGGAGACATAGAAAAGTGCTTTGACCGCATCAATCATCAGTATCTTCTCAATAACCTCATCTGCGATAAAACAGTTTATAGAGCAATAAAACAGGTACTAAAGGCAGGCGTAGAACCTGAGTTTACGTCAACCCAAACAGGAACCCCACAGGGAGGAGTCATTAGTCCTCTCCTTGCGAATATTGCTCTACACGGAATTGAAGGTAAACGCCTTTATCGATATAAAAATGACAGGAAACAAATCTGTCGAGCCTCGATAATTCGCTATGCTGACGACTTCGTGGTCATCTGCAAAGACTTAACCAAATTGGGAGAAATCAAAGCAGAAATAGAGGCAAAACTGGCAGAACGAGGACTTAAACTTAACGAGGGAAAAACGCGATTGGTAAAAGCCTCTGAGGGATTTGATTTTCTAGGACATCATTGTCAACTTTATCCTGACAAAGTTTTTCGTATGAAACCGTCAAAAGAAAGCATCACGCGACTTTTGAGAAAAGTCAAGAATATTGTTAGAAAATCCCGCCATCTAAGCTGGGAAACTCTGATAAGTAAGCTCAATCCCCTTTTAAGAGGCTGGTGGAATTTCTATAAGTTCTGTGGTAATCGCTCTTTGAGTGACTCGCGAGTGAGGAAAACCCTTCTCTATATTATCCGTAAATGGTTTTTAAGAAAACGGGGCAAAACTGTTAAGGATTTTGTTCAGTTCTACAAAACTGAGGGGCAAAAATTAGTATCTACTGGTAATTGTCCCACCGAAAAATGGATTAAGGTTCAGGGAGAAAAATCTTATTTTGACGGTGATTTGAACTATTGGACGAAAAGAGAGAAACCTTTCTATAACTCAATTTATTCAAAGAAGCTGACGAGCGCAAAAGTTCCAGTGTTGTCATTGTGGACTTAACCTAATCTCTGAAGTAGAATCTTTAGAACTACATCATGTTGATGGAAACCACAATAATTGGAAGTTATCGAATTTACAGATACTTCACCGCAGTTGTCATCAACAACAGACCATACACCAAGAGAGAATTAAACAGGGCAAAAGGGAAACTAACACTAAGTTGAGAAAACAAGGTTGCGGTCAAACTCATATCGAACCTGAATGTTCTAAATTGGATTTTCTGGCGTTGCTTAATCAGGGTATGAAATAGAATTTTGCATACATCTAGAAACCAGTGTGAGTCAATGTTTTAAAAATTGCATCTTTAGAGATTCATACCTCAAGTCAGCAACGCCGATTTTCTATGGTGACATTCCAAACGGAGACTACAGTAGGAGCCGTGTGATGGAGAAATCTGTCTCGCACGGATTCTGTGGAACGCTGGAGTGAGGTGACTTACTCCTTCGATTCCGATTTGACGATGGAATCAAGCCATCCCGTTACGAAGACAAAACTAAGTGCGCTCCTTAAACCAGAAAGCAGAAAATTCAGTACAAGCTCCTGATAAAGGAATATCCCAGGGATCCGCCGGAAGTTCTGAAAAATAACCAAAGTCAAAAATAATGCCAATCGTCGGAATCTTTGCCCAGATAGGTTGGGCCAATAAACGATCATAGTAACCACCGCCGTAACCCAGTCGATATCCTCGGCGATCGCAGGCCAGGGCTGGAACCAGAATTAAATCAACTGAGTGAGGGTCAATTAAAGGAGCATCAGCAGTAGGTTCGAGAATACCATAGGCTCCCTTTTGTAACGGCATTTGAGGTTGCCAAAGATGCCAAATCAGATCTTGATTAATACAGCGAGATAGACCCCATTGCTTATTCAGAGTAAATAGAGAATGCAGATCAGGTTCTTGGCGAATACTGCTATAACTCAAAACAGTTTGGGCTGATTGAAACAGAGGCATCTGGATTAACTGTTGACAAAGTTGTTGACTTTTTTCGCGCCATACTGACTTGGTTAATTGCTGGCGTTGTAGTAACAATTGACGACGTAAATTTTGTTTATTCATCTTTAAGGAGAATGCCACGCTTCACTTTTAACCCTTCCATTAAAAGATGAAAACGCTAAACTAGACCTATTGGGTTAGGCAATACATCATGGCTAGATATAAACAGTCTCGATCCCTTAGTTGGTTTTTAGGAACAGCGATCGCGGTCTTAGTGGCAGGAACTGGAGCGGCTTGGTGGGCTGTTTCTAGCCTTAAACCAAAACCCGAATCCACTACCGTTTTCCCAACTCCCTCCTCCGTTAATCAATCCTCTTCCCAAGCTGTCCCGAAATCTTCCCTAGGGCAACCAAGTCACGCCCAAGTCTATTGGCTCGTGGCTCAGGGAGACAAAACCGCCTTGATTGCAAGTCCTATCACCCTTGCCAAATCTCTCGACAAAAGCCAAAGTTTACAAACTGCCTTAGAACAATTACTTACCCAAACCCCACCGTCATCCCAAAGTAGTGCCATTCCCCCTGGCACTCAGTTATTAAGCGTCAAAAATGATGCCCAAGGAATTCACGTCAATCTCTCCCAAACCTTTACCCAGGGAGGGGGTAGCGAGTCCATGACAGGACGATTAGGGCAACTCATCTACACTGCCACCAGTTTAAATCCCCAGTCCCCCGTCTGGATTGAGGTAGAAGGTAAACCCTTAGAAACCCTCGGCGGTGAAGGACTAATGATTGATCAGCCCATGACTCGCCAACAGTTTGACGAAAACTTCCACGACTCAACCCATCCCTAAATTACCTCCCAGTTCTTCCAATCCTCCCCCTCTCCCAGTCTCCCAGTCCTCCCAGTCCCCCACTCACTCCTCCCCAGTCAATGCGATCGCCACGGGATTCAACTGGTAGTGTTCTGAATCTGTGGATAAGATAAGTCATAATGAATAGACTGACTACGTTCTAGAAATACGCTCCACTGGTCTAGAACATTACCTGAGCTTTGATCACATCTTTTGTTAAGATAGTTTTAGAAATATTCATCCGTTTAAATTTTGAATAAGGAGCTAACAAGGTGCTTTTCTTATTCAAGGTGCTTTTCTTATTAGATTTTCAAGTCGAATATAGCGCGACCATGTCCCAACAGGACTTATTTCAGATTTGGACAGAGGAAGCGGATGCGGCTCTTAATGCTAAACAAGCTGGTGTGGTGGTCGATCTCTGGAAATGTTTCGGGGAACGGCGGGTGATTGCCATTGTTCAGATTGACTCCGTTGATACCCTGGATCAAATTTTATTTACCCTACCCATTATGCAAAAAATGGGGCAACACGTACAGATAAAAGTGACTGCCTTACGACGCTATGAAGATTTCACGGCGGATCTTAAAACCTGGATAGAAAAATAAGATCTAAACCTCATCTAACTTGAAACCCATAGTTTTTTGATTTCCCAAGACAATCCCCCTTGTATCTTAAAGGAAGAGTGGTAGACCGATTCCCCCTTGGTTATAAAAGCCGAGATTTAGTCTAGGTCGCCACTCATCAATCCTTCAAAAACTCGAAAAATCGAGAGGGTCTCGAACCCGTAGTGAACAAGGTCGAGTAATGAAGATAAAAACTCAAAGTAAAGGGGTAAAAGCATGGAAACTCAAGTAGCAAGCCAATGGGTTGGTATAGACGTCAGCAAAGCCAAGTTGGACATAGCTTTACGTCCAGCGAATAAGGTTTTGCAAGTAACCAATCAAGAGTCAGGCTGGCAGGAATTAAGCGAACAACTCAAAAAATACAAAATTGAGTTAATCATCATCGAATCAACAGGAGGAATGGAAAGAGGAGTGGCTCACAAGCTGCAAAAAGAGGAATTCAAGGTAGCAGTGATTAATCCCAAAAGAGCCAGAGATTTTGCCAAGGCATCAGGTCGTCTAGCGAAAACGGACAAAATAGATGCCGAGGTATTAGCCCATTTTGGAGAAGCCTTGCAACCAAGCCCAAAACCGTTAGCATCAGAATCTCAAGTAGCTTTATCCGATTTGGTCAATCGTCGTAGTCAGTTAGTGGAAATGCTAAACAGTGAACAAAAACGAGCGCACAGTGTTCGTAGTAGCACGGCGAAAGCTGACATTGAGACTAATATTCAATGGCTCAAACAAAGGATAAAAGGAATGGATGAGCAGATAGACCAACTGCGGCAAGACAACGAAGAGAGTAAAAAGCAGTATGAGCTATTAACCAGTGTACCTGGAGTGGGCAGAGTAACGGCCGTGACCTTGCTATCAATGTTGCCAGAATTAGGAGAGCTACCATTGAAGAAACTGTCGAGTCTAGTGGGAATTGCTCCCATGAACTGTGACAGTGGGCAAATGCGAGGAAAACGACGTATTATCGGTGGACGAGCAAGGGTGCGTGCCGTGCTGTATATGTCAGCCCTAGTGGCAATACAACACAATCCGGTAATTAAGGCGTTTTATCAAAAATTGCTCCAGGCAGGTAAGGCCAAAAAAGTAGCTTTAATTGCCCAGGGCGAACGCATCTAAAAATGATACAGATACAAGAACATTATAGAGGGATGGATAAGGGAAAATAAGGGAAAGTGCATAGAAAACAAAAGCGATGAAACTCCGACCCAAATATAGACTGGTAGAACACTTTGCCGAAATAGATGACCCTCGCATCGAACGAACAAAACGGCATAAACTCATTGATATTCTAACGATTGCCATCTTAGCCGTCATTTGTGGAGCAGAAGGTTGGGTAGCCATGGAAAGTTTCGGCAAGGCTAAACATCAATGGCTAAAAAAAATTTTGGAATTGCCGAATGGCATCCCCTCCGACGATACGTTTGCGCGTGTATTTGCTAGTCTGAATCCAGAGCAATTTCAAGACTGTTTTCTGCATTGGGTCAAAAGTATAGCGGAGGTAAGTGAAGGAGAAGTGATAGCGATTGACGGCAAAACCCTTCGCCACTCCTATGACAATGCCAACGGAAAGGGCGCAATTCAGATGGTAAGTGCATGGGCAACAGCAAATCGTCTAGTACTAGGACAGTGCAAGGTGGAAAGCAAATCGAATGAAATCACGGCGATTCCTAAACTCCTGAAAATGCTAGAGGTCAAAGGTTGTATCGTAACGATTGATGCCATGGGAACTCAGACAAAGATTGCCCAACAGATAGTAGGGCGAGGGGGAGATTATGTTTTGGCATTGAAAGGCAATCAAGGTAATTTATGTGAGGATGTTGAACAATTATTTGCTCATGCTCAATCGGTTAATTTTGTGGGAATTAAGCATGATTTTCATCAAACAATAGACAAGGGACATGGACGGATTGAAATTCGCCGTTGCTGGACGATGGAACAAACAGAATTTTTGCTGGGTGCGGAGAAATGGGCAAAGTTGACGAGCATCTGTATGATTAAAGCGGAGAGACGATTGAAAGACAAAACAGAGTATGAGACTCGCTACTATATCAGTAGCCTGCCGAGTAATGCTCAAAAATTATCCCAATCTGTTCGTAGTCATTGGTTGATAGAAAACTCTTTACATTGGGTTCTAGACTTGGCCTTCAACGAGGATGCTTGTCGCATTCGTAAGGATTTTGCTCCTGAGAATTTAGCCGTCTTACGCCATATCGCTCTTAACTTGCTCACAAAGGAAAATACTCTGAAACTTGGTATCAAGAATAAACGGCTACGCGCTGGTTGGAACGAGGACTATCTCCTTAAGGTTTTACTCGGATAAGATGCGTTTGCCCTGTTTAATTGCCTGCGCTCATAAGCTATTGGGATTTCTTCATGCTATAGTCAAGAGTCAAAAACCTTGGCGATGTCCTGAAAATATAGAGACAAAGGAGGAAAAACTGCAAGCGTGCTAATTCTCTGATATTGGTTGAAAGAGTTAACATAACTCATTCTCTGACGAGTTGTATGAGGATGAGTTGTTTGTTTTGACTAATTTTATTTGATAGCGATCCTATCAAGGCCTTGACAAACAAGATAATCGCTAAATCTCCCAATTCTGGGGGACTTTGAACCGAGAAAGATACCGATTTCCCCCCAAGTTTGGGGGGCAGGGGGCAAAACAAGGTTAACGGGTAGATGTGTGTACACGGCAGCCTTAAAAAGGGGAACCTGTTCCCAGGATATCTCTAAAAAAACTACAGTTACCAAAATGGATGGAGTTTATTATTTTTTGTAACCTTAAGTCTAACAAAAATGAGTCAATTTTAGGAGTTTCCCCATTCTAAAAATTATACAGTTTTAACTTGTGACAGAAATTTCTCCCACTCCTAGCCTACGAGATCTCGAAAATTTACTCCAACAAATTTGGGGTTATTCGTCCTTTCGTTTTCCCCAGGCAGAAGTGATTCAATCTCTTTTAAACGCTCAGGATGCGGTTGTTGTGATGCCAACGGGCGGCGGAAAGTCGATTTGTTTCCAATTACCCGCCGTTCTTCAAGAGGGATTAACCATTGTCGTTTCTCCTCTTATTGCCCTCATGGAAAATCAAGTGCAGGAATTACGCGATCGCCGTTTATCGGCCGCTTGTTTACACAATGAATTATCTCGTTATCACCGCCGCCAAGTGCTGCAATCCTTAGCACAGGGTCAACTAAGCTTATTGTATGTCGCGCCTGAAACCCTACTTAGTCCTAACCTTTGGACGATTCTCTGTCAGCCCCAGATCAAGATTCGGGGTTTGATGTTGGACGAAGCCCATTGCCTAGTACAGTGGGGAGATAGCTTTCGGCCAGTTTATCGTCGTTTGGGGAGTTTTCGTCAGGCTCTCCTCCGGCAAAATCCCCAGGCGAAACCCTTTGGCATTGCCGCTTTTACGGCTACGGCAACCCCCGAAACGCAACAGGATATCGCCACTAGTTTACAGTTAAAAAAACCTCGTATTTTTGCCCTCAGTCCCTACCGTTCCCATTTACGATTGATGGTAAAAATTGCCTGGAGTAATCGTTGTCGGCGAGATTTGATGCTCAATTTTATTAATCTTCATCCTGGCCAGAGTGGCTTAATTTATGTGCGATCGCGGCGGGAAAGTGAACTTTTGAGCCAAGCATTACGCTTATTAAAATATGAAACAATTGCCTATCATGGTGGCTTAGGATCTCAACAAAGACGGGAAATTGAACAACAATGGTTAAGGGGAGAATTGCCCTTTGTGGTTTGTACAAATGCCTTTGGGCTAGGGATTAATAAACCCGATATTCGTTGGATTTTGCACTATCATCCTCCCGCTTTATTATCGGAATATCTTCAGGAAATTGGTCGAGGGGGACGGGATCAATTACCGGCAAATTGTTTGACCCTGATTAGTGAACCAACGGGCTGGCTTGATCCCAGCGATCGCCAACGTCAAGGCTTTTTTCAACAGCAATTAGAGCAACAATACCGTCAAGCCACTGCGATCGCTCGTCAAATTCCTCGCCAAGGAGAAATCCAAGCAATTAAGGCCACCTTTCCCGATCTAGAATTATCCCTTTCTCTGCTTCACTGTCTAGGACAACTGGAATGGTTAGATCCCTTTCATTATCGTTTGCTCAATGACCGTCACTCACCTCATTTTTCCCCTATCAATGCCATAGCAGTCCAATCTGTTCAACCTTACCTAAGAACTCGCCGATGTCGTTGGCAATTTTTGCTTCAGGCCTTTGGTTGGTTATCGGAGGCAAAAAATTTGGCCTGTGGTCAATGTGATAATTGTCGTCGCTTTAAGTTCAAACTTTAAATTAAGACTTCGCATCACCCGGAGGTTCTTCTGGCTTTGCGGTAGAAGATGTATAATATAATAAGATACAGTATATGAGGATGGCATCAATGTTATTTTTTCTGGAAAATCTCCTGAATTTGCCAAAGGTAAGCATAAGAAATGTTATTCAAGAACAGCAATTCTAAATTTGCGCTGTAGCAAGGGTTTCAGGTTTTAGTTCGCGTAATACGGGGTAAAATTTAACGGGATTAACAAGTTCATTTTACGAGTCTTCAAGCTTTTAGGCAAAATAGTACATCTAGGGTTGCCCCAAAAACCCCCTTTAAAATGTTCTTTAAATCCCTAAAAGGCTTGCTGTGTCTAAAACTGAGAATTGCTGATTCAACCCACATTCCGTACTTGGCAACAAGAATTTTAATTAATACGAACAAGTCTAGATTAGCAGAAGTGCTTCCCCACAAAGGTTTCAGGAATCACAATCTGCTGATCAACAAAAGTACGCCTCTTTATGCAGCACAAAAGCACTGATAAACGCACTACTATAGTCTTTCCTTCTCCGTCTATATCTAGTGTTGTGATGGCTAATGATGCCTGCATATAGCGTGTAAATTTTAAATTATTTATTTTCTTCTAATTGGTACGGAATATGGATTTAAACGCGATCGCAGACCTCATTTTAATTCTGTCCTCAAGAGCGATCATTTTTACATTTGAAATATTAGGTTTGCTCGTCACAATCGGAATCGAAGGAGTAAGTCACCTCACTCCAGCGTTCCACAGAATCTGTGCGAGACAGATTTCTCCATCACACGGCTCCTACTGTAGTCTCCGTTTGGAATGTCACCATAGAAAATCCAATTTAGAACATTCAGGTTCGATAGGGGTTTGACCGCAACCTTGTTTTCTAGACTTAGTTTTGGTTTCCCTTTTGCCCTGTTTAATTCTCTCTTGGTGTATGGTCTGTTGTTGATGACAACTGCGGTGAAGTATCTGTAAATTCGATAACTTCCAATTATTGTGTTTTCCATCAACATGATGTAGTTCTAAAGATTCTACTTCAGAGATTAGGTTAAGTCCACAATGTCAACACTGGAACTTTTGCTGAGTAAGTTTCTTTGAATAAATTGAGTTATAGAAAGGTTTCTCTCTTTTCGTCCAATAATTCAAATCACCATCAAAATAAGATTTTTCTCCCTGAACTTTAATCCATTTTCTTGTAGGACAATTACCAGTAGATACCAATTTTTGTCCCTCAGTTTTGTAGAACTTGACAAAATCTTTAACTGTTTTGCCTCGTTTTCTCAAAAACCATTTACGGATGATATGGAGAAGGGTTTTTCTCACTCGCGAGTCACTCAAAGAGCGATTACCACAGAACTTATAGAAATTCCACCAGCCTCTTAAAAGGGGATTTAGCTTATTTATCAGAGTTTCCCAGCTTAGATGGCGGGATTTTCTAACAATATGCTTGACTTTCCTTAAAAGTTGCGTGATGCTTTCTTTTGACGGTTTCATACGAAACACTTTGTCAGGATAAAGTTGACAATGATGTCCTAGAAAATCAAATCCCTCGGAGGCTGGCTCTCCCCTTGTCTGTGTGTAATGTTATGTTACGAGTTAAAGCAAGCTAACAATTTAAGCCGTAGATGCTCAAATTAGCAAATCCATAACTTTTCCTTTTTATTAATTTAATTTTTGTATTCATCCCTTCCGTTAATCCATTAGTTGTATGGTTTTCAAAATAATTGCATATACCTGTCAAATGAGTTTTCAGCATACCCACACTTTTTTTATAGAATAGGCACGCTGTTCTCATCCATTTTTCAAATTTTCTCCTTGCACCATTTGTCGTTCTTGAATGCTCATAAATATCTCTAATCTCTTCCTTCATTTCATACGCTATTCCTAAACAAGGATACATTTTCAATATCTCTTCTAACTCTTCTCTTTTTTCTTTTTTTAACTCTTCTTTATTTTTCCATAATAGGTATGTTAAACCCTTTTTATGGATATTCATTTTCTTTCTCAATTTATTCAATTCTTCATTTATATTTTTCATTACATGAAATCTATCATAGACGATTTTAGCATTTACAAATAACTCCTTTATTGCTGACGTAAATCCCTCCCACATATCCACACTTACTTCCTTTACATTCTCTCTAACCCTTGCTGGCTGCACCTTTAGGGCTTCTATTATCTCTTCTTTTTTGTGTCCTTTTATTACTTCTAACAATTCCTTTTTATTTATATCTATCACTGTTGTAATAAAGTCTTTTTTTCCTTTTCTATTACTAAATTCGTCTAAACTTATCTTTTCTGGTAATTCCCATTCCTTCTTTTCTGCCTGCTTTGCATACTCTTCAAATATTGATTCCAATGTTCCCCAACTTATTTCTTCTTCTTGCCTTACCTCTTCTACATTTTTCTTCTTTACTTGCTCATAAATCTTTTCTTCATAACGAATTGTATAATGTTTTCTTAGCCGCATAAAGTCCAGTCTTTCTGTTATGTATTTCTGACATTTTTCACAATGGAACTGGCGGCGGGGCACTTCCAGATATACTTTCTTTCCCAATAGGGATAAATCCCGAACCAAATTATACTCTATTTGATTTATATCTTCCAATTCTTTATGACAATTTGGACATTCCATTACTTCGTTTTTCATTTTTAATTTTAAGAACAAAGCACCATCTATTTCTCGATAGTTTACGACTGTTACCTTTGGCAAACCTAGTAGCTCATCCAAGTTTATCCACATACTCCACCTCCTACTGTGGTATTACTGTTATACACTTTCCACACAGTTGGGGGAAGAGCCGGAGGCTTTTACCAATCGAGTTTTTCCCTCGTTAAGTCTGAGTCCTCGTTCTGCCAGTTTTGTCTCTATTTCTGCTTTGATTTCTCCCATTTTGGTTAAGTCTTTGCAGATAACCACGAAGTCGTCAGCATAGCGAATTATCGAGGCTCGACAGATTTGTTTCCTGTCATTTTTATATCGATAAAGGCGGGTAGTGATTCGATAGTAGTGGTGGCGGCTTAAGCCTTTGCTAATTGGGCATTGTAGTCGTGTATAAAGTACCAAATTGCCCCAATATGATTTTCCACATTTTTGGAAAAAGAGAGGCTTTTTCGCACCAGTCGAGAGATTCTTTGTCGAAAGGTATTATTTAATCTTTCAACATGATTAGTTTGTCCCGTCTCTTTACCGACTGCTCGATGACGTTTACTGGGAATAACTTTCTCATAAGATACCCAAAAATCCGTGTAAGCAACGGCACATTGTCGGTAAACAGCAGGCAAACTTGCCCAAAGTTTTTTGGCTGATGCACGGCTTCTGTCCCCAATATAACAACCAACAATGTCTCTTGTTGTTCTGTCTATAGCTAACCAGACATAAAACTTATTTTCTTTGGAGAAAACAAATGACCAAAGCTCATCACATTCGATAGTCAATTTTCCTCGCGCTTTTTCTGAAACGCTTATCTGACGAGGTACCGCAGCAAATTTATCATTAACATAATTCTGTAACCATGACCAACTTACTCCTGTGACTCTTTCAATTCCCCGTAGAGAAATTCGCTCTAATAGGAGCCTATCAATTAATTGTTTTGTCTGTTCTGAAACTCTCTTCTGACTAGAGTTAATAACAAACTGGCGACCACAGTCTTTACATAGATTTTTGGGCTTACCATTATGGGCGGAACCATTCTTAATAGTGTGATAAGAGCCACAACTTGGGCAAGGCTGTTTAAAATTAGTCTTTGAGGGACAATATTTCTCTGCCAATTGCTGTTCTACTGTCAATTGATTTAAGACAAAAAATAATAGCGCAAAAATGTTAGCCATAAAAACGTTGATTTAGGGGATAGATTTGAGAAAAATTTATATTAGTTGATATTCTAAGCTGTCATCAGTTTAACTTGCAATAATACTTGAGCCCTTGTTTTTGATTTTACGTCCCCAACATATTGTCAATCCACCTTCATTAAGAAGTTTATGGATGAGAGATTCTAATTCTTCAATTGATTTGAATAATTTATTTGCAATATATTCTTTGGCTGAATGCCATACCAATTCCATTAAATTATAATCGGGACTATAGGGGGGTAAAAACTCCAAAATAATGTTTGGCATTTCTTCCGTGCTCTCGTCTAGAATTTCTTGCTTTTTGTGGAAGCTCGCATTATCTAAAATAATCACAATCTTCGGACCATTCTTTTCAAAGTCTTCTTTTTTATTTCCTTGTTCTATCCATTCTCTTTGTATGTCTTTGTAAAATTTTAATAATACACTCTTGAAGTTCTGAGAGTTACCAGTGGGAATCAAATCAACCCACCGTTTTTTGTCAGTATATCTAATACCACCCATTACATTGACTCTTCCTTTTCTTCTATCTCCCCTCACTTTTTTACGCTTTCCTTTTTTTGTCCAATGTTTTCTCCGTATTACTCTTAAGCTGAAGCCACTTTCATCCCAAAACCATATCTGGATTGATTCTGGCTTTTCTTTCAAAAGCTTCTTGTACTCTTCAACTTTCTTTCTAAATTCCTCTCTTTTTTGCTCATCTTGTTTATCTTCTAGACTATATTTTGCCCAGATGTAGACAAATCGCTTTTTTTTAAGCATATTTCTAAGTTGTGTATTTCCTAACAATATACCCGTTTCTTTTTCCATATGAGTTGATAGTCTTGCTACTGTCCAACGTCCAAATTCATATCCAAACTCTTCAGGCTCTTTGATTATTATCTCCGTCAATTTCTCTATGTATTCTTCTGTTACTTTCCTGTGATTTCCTTTTTTTCTTTTGTCTCTTAAGCTTTCTATCTCTTTCGGATTTCCATTATTGCACCAGTACCACACTTGTCGTTTACAACATCCTAATAATCCTGATATTTCATCATACGTTTTTCCTTCATTTCTCAGTAACATAATCAATATTCTCTCTCTTGTAACTGCGTGCTCTTCCGTTTTAAGGGCTTTTTGTAGCTCTTTCTTGGTCTTTTGGTCTAAGAAGTTTAACGTCAGCATAGTCATACAAAAAAGTAAGTCTATATATTCTACCTTATATCCACTTAGAGTGATGACAGCTTACATCATCCCTGCCATATAAGCTATTTAGACCACCACTACTATCGAATCACTACCAAAGGCGTTTACCTTCAATTCCGTGTAGAGCAATATTCGCAAGGAGAGGACTAATGACTCCTCCCTGTGGGGTTCCTGTTTGGGTTGACGTAAACTCAGGTTCTACGCCTGCCTTTAGTACCTGTTTTATTGCTCTATAAACTGTTTTATCGCAGAGGGTGCGACCTTTAGTTGATAAAAGCTGTTGTAATCAGGGTTCTACAGGGAACCCATATTGATCAAGTTTTGCCCAAAATTGACTCCATCGTTCCTTGGTCAATACCAAAGCTCGTAGGCTCAAAATAATTCCTGCTCCTTTTTCCTTCCATCGCATCCCTGAACAACATAATCGTTGTTTGACCAACGTCTTACAAGCTGCTTCCGTAACACCTGAACCAATCGGATACTTTTTCTCTAAGTATTCAGCATAATCCATTTGATGCTGATGATTCTCGTAATAAGTAATCGCCGCTTGTAGTTTCTCGGTAAGATTCTTAGAATGACTTTTTTCTTCTTTGACTTCTTTCATCAGATTTAGCAGTTCTCCTGCTTTTCCTTTTTCATGCTTGAGTTCTCGACAATTTTCAGTCAACCATTCTTTTTGTTTTGACACGGTATTCGGATGCAACGCTTCTGCCAAGGCACCTAAGTAACCAGAGGCATGATAGAAATCTAATATCTGTTCTTCCGTTTGCTTTTCTAAAAACTTCCAATTTGATTCTGCCCCGTCTGCTATCCCGACCAATGTTGCCTCTGGATAACGGTTTTTCGCTCGCTCAATTTCTCTTTCTAATCTTTCTAGAAAACTCTTTTTTCCATACTCTGGTGCCGCACCTAGATAGATTGTAGGTTGACGTTCGCCTTCACTATCGTATAGGGAAACGGTTCCCACCATTGCTTCACGGTAGCCATCCTCACACATCAGCATACAGGTTCCATCTAATCCTATTCCCACTGTTGCAATTTGGCTATCCTCCTTGGGCGGGGCATAACTCCACGCTTCTTCTTTTGCCTGTACCACACTTCCTACTGCTTCACTCAATCTTTGGATATAGGATAGCGCTACTTTTCTACCATGATTTTCTAATAAATCATTTTTCACCTCTTTGCCTGCCATCCCTGACATTTTTGAGGATACCTGTTTTGCCAATAATGGCGTTGATGTTATGATTATCCTTGCTTCTCTTTCTAAGGGGCAATACGTTTTTCCTCAAAGGTGAACGCTGATATACATGACGATTCACTATAACCTCACCATAAGGTGTTTGATATTCTTTCGGTTGCTCTCCCTTACTCTTCCAGATTTCTTCACCGATTTTTAAGGGTGAACCATCTGTATCTAAATATTTCAAGGCTTCTTTGCTGGCGATGCAACCTACTTCGTTTAAGCCTTTTTGAATATTTATTTCTGTATCCAACATTGAACGACTGAGTTCTAATGTTAGTTCTATTTTTATCTTTGAACCCTCTACATTAATTAGTTTTGCTGTCATCATTGTTTCCTCTTTGTCACTTTTCATCCCATGTTAACACTTTTCTTTTCCTTCATCAACTAAAGGTCACACCCATCGCAGATAAGGTGATTGAGAAGATACTGATGATTGATGCGGTCAAAGCACTTTTCTATGTCTCCGTCTAATAGGGAGCATCTCACCTTTGCAATAAGTAGAAATACTTAACGAGGTAAATGAAAGAGTCAAAAAAGGTAATCATTTAAATAGGGCTTGCTGAATAAGTATAGAACCCTTGCCAGATAATGCTTTCAAGCATTTTAAAAACGATCAGGTGCAAGGTTATGGCCTTTGGAGGCTCAAAGCCCATGCACGTCGTTGGAAAACTGGGGGTTGAAATTGGAAACTACTCTCTGAAGTCACCATTTTTCGCCTCCTGTGGCATCTAGGTTCGTTTTGTGGACTTTTTCAGCAGACCCTAAATAGGAACAGCGATGACGAAGGACTTGTGGTACATTGTCAGAATTCCAACTCGCACCAGTAATTTTAGGCACTGGTATCGTCTAGCTAGAAGCTACAAACGTTGCAATACGGGAGGTTCAAAAAATCAGGCGAATTTGGAGTAAGTCCTCCCAAGTTAACCCTTTTTCAATTATACCGAGAGCTACAGCAGGAACTTCTCTAGTAGTAAAATGGCTGCGAACAAAGTTATGAACCATCCAGAAAATATCTAGGACTCGCTGTAATCCCACAACAGATTTAGCATAAGTATTTGTACGACGACGAAAGGCGGCTAAATAGCGTCGGATAGCACTATTAAATGCCTCAACGTGGTTGGCATGGACGTCCTTTTCTTCTGGTTTTTCTGTTGTCTCTGGATGTTCTGGTTTCGGAGTTTCTACTTTCTCTAATTTACCCGCAGAATCTCGACGTTTACTACTCTTATTTTTTAGTCTTACCACAAGACCCTTCGGTAATACTTTGGTGGGACGACCTCGCTTTCCAGTCCTTAATACTTCGTGACAAATATCAAATAGCAGTTGACTATATCGCTTTTCTCCATCTGTAAATAACTGGAGAGATTCTGCACTCCTTTCAAATAATTCCGCTACCGTCATCATTGCTTCTAGAAATAATTTCTGCTCTTTTCGACCACATTTTAAATGCCAAATAAAGCGGCTAGCCCTGTCCATGAGCACGATTGTCCACCCCTCAGAGGCACTTGCTTCTTTATTTTTTCCAACTTTTGTGTATAGTTCATCCCCTTCTATTACTAATTTAACAAATTCATTCACTAAGGCGTATAAAAATAATGTCTCTTGTAATCCTGATAATTTCTTTTCCCAATTCAATATTGTTGTTTTCGCGTAGCCGAATACTCGGGCTGCTGCATTTAATCCTATTCCTTCCATTCTGGCTTTTAATACTTTTACAATTTCACTTAATGGGGTTTCTAAGCCAGCGATTACGCTATCATAAGTCTCAGCAAAACAAGAACTACATTCTTGACAAATGAACATTTTACGTTCCCCGTTACCTTTCGTTTGATAATGAGAATGTATTTTTACGTTTTCACTATAGCAATGAGGACAGTTTTTCTTGAATAAGGCATCCTCTTTCTCTTGGCACAAGCCAACATCATTCAGGATTTCCATAGAGCTTTTCTTTAATATTGACATTGTTTTCTGTTTCCTTCTTCTTTGATATAATGACAATAATAATAGTATAATAAAAACGGGACGATGTCTAGTCTTAAACTATTTTTCTATTTTCTCAAAGCCTTACACCATAACTTTTTCCAACTTTGATCAGACGATACCAGGTCCGGTAAAAGGGTAATAGCTTGACCAATCGCGCTGTAGTTAGCTGTGTCTGTTCCAACCCCGCCGTTGATAGTGTCATTGCCTGTACTACCAATTGTAGTGTCGTTGGATTGGATTTCGATGATGCCTCGAAGTTGAGCACTCGCACTTCCGTCATCCCATTGCCCAGGACTCACAAAGTTAATGTAAGCATAGTCTTGAGCACCAAAACCATCGTCTGGTTGTCCAGGACTCCAATTTGTATAGGTGACAGCTTCTCCATTTACCCATTTAAACTGTCCTTCAACAACTTCATCCGTCAAACCAATCCACAACTGTTCAGTACCACCAAAGCTATTAACAAGAAATTGATTTTCTGCCGCGTCGTTAACCGTTACTAAATTCCCCCCGAAACTTACGGCTTGGGCTTGGGCTTGTTTCCAAGTTCCTGCACTACTTAAAAGATAAGATTTACCGTTGTAGTTAAAAGTGGGTGAAGTTGAATTAATGTCCCCAAAAATTTGGTCATTACCGCCGCCACCATTGAGAGAATACCAGAAAAAAGATGATCCAATGATTATAGCGGTTTGGCAAAGATTTCCACAAACCATTTTTTGAGGCTAGGAAGGCGATTAATCCGTGCTTCAACCTTTTCCATCCCAGCCTTGCTCAGCTTCACTCCTGTCTCATAAACTTTTTCTATCAGTTTCACTACAGGATTTTGACCCCTGAATGTTAGCGTTTTAGCAAAATTAAGCACGGTTTCAACCAGGGCGAACGCATCTAAAAATGATACAGATACAAGAACATTATAGAGGGATGGATAAGGGAAAATAAGGAAAAGTGCATAGAAAACAAAAGCGATGAAACTCCGACCCAAATATAGACTGGTAGAACACTTTGCCGAAATAGATGACCCTCGCATCGAACGAACAAAACGGCATAAACTCATTGATATTCTAGAGATAGCCATAAAATAAATGATCCGATAGAATAGCAAAAGACAGTTTTAACAAAAAGGTAAATTGTATGCTGAAAAAATCAGTAACGGAAATCAGTGAAGACCTAAAATCGCTGTACATCGAAACAGCCAAAAAACTAAAAGGTAGCGACAGGAGACAATTCATGGCACAGGTTGTACAAGGTTTGGGAATAGGGGGACAAACCTTCGCAGAACGCGAATTAGGGTGGAATAGACGAACAATCCGCAAAGGAACAGAAGAATTAACGAGTGGTCAAGCATTCATAGATGGTCGCAGCCGTAGTGGGCGCAAAAAAAAAGAAACAAAATTACCGAATATCTTAGAAGATATAAAGTCGATAGTGGAGCCGAAAAGTCAAACAGACCCAAGTTTTAAAAGTACGCGATTATATACGAGAATAACAAGTGAAGAGGTGCGTAGGCAACTGATTGTACAATCAGGTTATCAAGAGGAAGAACTACCATCATCGGAAACAATCAGAAGAAAATTGAATGATTTGGGGTATAGCTTAAAAAGAGTATTAAAAAGCAAACCGAAAAAAAAGATAGCAGAAACGGAAGCTATTTTTGAACAAATCGAAAAAATCAACAGGGAAGCAGATGAAGACCCAAAGACATTGCGTATATCGCTAGATGGCAAGGTAGGGGTCAAAGTGGGAGAATTTGACAGGGGTGGAAAAACGCGGGTAAAAACAGAGGCATTCTTACCATGACTTTGGAGCAGAAGTTACTCTAATTCCTTACGGAATTTTTCTACCTGAACAGAATGAATTATCTTTATTTTTTGTGTCGTCCAAATTAACAGCAGATTGCATTGGTGACATATTAGAAAGTTGGTGGGAAAGTGTAAAGCATCGCTTTAGTCATATTGAGAAATTGGTGATAAATCAGGATAATGGACCTGAAAATCATTCGCGTCGTAGTCAATTCATGCGGCGTATGATTGATTTTACAGAATCGTCAAAGCTAGATAGGGCTTGCTGAAAAAAGCTGAAACCTTTACGGAGAAAAATAGTAGGCGAATTAAGAACCGCTAGAATGCACGAAAATAGGGTAGAATGCCTCAAAACCATTGCATTAAGAAGAGAGAAAGCAGATGTACCGAAAGCAACAGTACTCAATTGAAACACCAGAAAACTTGAAAAATCTGTTCGGCGGGCAGTTAGACGAAGAAAATCGTTGGATAGAAATGTCAAAAATGATTCTTTGGGAAGAATATGAGGAAGAATATGCAAAAAACTTCACAGAAAAAAAAGGAGCCCCAGCCAAATCATTTAGAATGGCATTAGGAGCATTAATTATCAAAGAAATTTCAGGAAAAAGTGACAGAGAAACAGTAGAACAAATAAAAGAGAACCCTTATTTACAGTACTTTATAGGAATGGAAAGCTATAGTAGCAAAGAAGCATTTAATGCGTCAATGATGGTTCATTTTCGTAAAAAAATAGGAATGGAATTAATAAATAAAATTAATAAAGAAATAGAAAAAAAAGCGACGGGTGTAGCGTCAGAAAAAAAAGAAAATGAAGGAAAGTTATTGTTAGATGCGACTTGTACACCAGCAGATATAAAATATCCAACGGATATAGGAATATTGAATGATGCCAGAGAAAAAACAGAAAAAATAATAGATAAGCTGTATGAAGAAATAAAAGAGAAAAGGAAAGAAAAGCCGAGGACTTATAGGGAAGTGGCAAGAAAAGAGTACTTAGCCATAGCAAAAAAACGTCGTGTGTCAAAAAAAGAAAGAAGAAAAGGAACAAAAAAACAACTAGGATATATAAAAAGAAACTTGTCTCATATAGAAAAAATGATAGAAGAGGGAGCAAAGTTAGAAAAACTAACGAAAAAAGAGCAAGAAGAGCTTGTAACGATAGGAAAAGTGTATGAGCAACAGTTAGAAATGTATGAAAAAAAGACAAATAAAGTAGAAAACAGAATTGTGAGTGTAAGCCAACCTCACGTGCGTCCAATAGTGCGTGGAAAAGCGGGAAAAGCAGTAGAGTTTGGAGCTAAAATATCGGCAAGTAATGTGAATGGCTTTGTCTTCTTAGACAAATTAAGTTGGGATAATTACAACGAATCGGGAGATTTACAAGCGCGAATAGAAGAATATAAAAGGGAAACAGGATGTTATCCGGAATCGGTTCATGTGGATAAAATCTATCGAACAAAAGCGAATCGAGCTTATTGTAAAGAAAGGGATATAAGAATGAGTGGTCCCCGATTGGGAAGACCGCCGAAAGAGGTGAGCAAAGAAAAAAAGAAAGAGGCACGCTCAGATGAAAGAGTGCGTAATGCCATTGAGGGTAAATTCGGACAGGGAAAGAGGAAATTTAGTCTTGGTCGAGTGATGGCCAAACTACCTGAGACCTCGGAAACGGTAATTGCGATGAACTTTTTGGTAATGAATCTTTCTACTCTACTTCAGAAGACAAAAAGTAAAAAGTTGTAGAGTCGTTTTTCTTGTGAAAAATGGTGTTAATTTTCCTCTCTTTTGTGAGGAGTGATTTGTGTTGACCTTTTTAGACAGAAAGGAACAATAGATTAAACAAAATCTGTATTTTGATTTGTTTCCATAAGGATAAGTTATCTATGCTTTTTCAGTCCATACTTCCCTAACCCACATTTCTTTCGTTTTTTGACTTTTTCAGCAAGCCCTACTTAAACGACGGAGCAAGCCCAAATTATCAGCCGCATTACCTTGACGCACTCGACTCGCATCCTCATTAAAAGTGACATCTAAAACCCAATGCAGACTATTTTCAATACTCCAGTGAGAACGAATCACATGGCTATGACGTTCGGCATCCGTAGGAAGACTGCTAATATAATAGCGAAACGGGGTACATCCCGGATAAAGTAGTACATAGAATCTGGGGTAAAATGGAAAAAAACTGATGAGCGAAAAAAGTATGTTACCGATTCCCCCAGAAGAAAAAGCACTGTTAAAACAGCATCTCACCGAATCAGCCCGTATCTTGCGCAAATATACGGAACCAGAGAAACAGAAGGACTTTGGAAGCATCGAAGTAGAAGTCAGAACCCAGATGTTAGAAATTGTGGGGCCAACAATGGGGGAGTTTTTTTTTCAGAAGGGGGAAAAAAACGGTCTGGAAACAAGCGAAAAATCAAAACCCTAGTCGGAGAAGTGGAAATAAGCCAAAAACAAGCCAGAAAACTAAAGGTGTCGCCAAAAATCGTCTTAAGTCCAGGTTTAGAGAAATGCTGTCTAAGAGCCAGTGCGAAAACATCCTACCAACAAGCAGAAGAAGATATAGAGGAGTTGATGGGGATAAAAGTAGGACATAGCAGTTTACATCGCTTGGTAGAACGGACAGAACTGCCCTTAGCTCAAGCTCAGTCAGAGAGTGCGGGGGTCAGTATAGATGGGGGAAAGATTTGTCTGCGGGGCGAGGAGAAGGAAGGGGGACAGTGGCGAGATTATAAACTGGTGAGTCTTCATGGCAATGTCTGTGAAGCCTTTTTCCAAGACCCAGAGGGCTTAAAGAATTGGAGCAATGTTCAACCTTTGTCCCCAATAGTGACCTTTTTGGGAGATGGTCATCCCGGAATCTGGAATGCGGTAGAGAGTTTCGCCACTCAATCGTGGCTGATACGACGAGAGGTGTTGGATTGGTATCATCTCAAGGAGAATCTGTTCAAAGTGGGTGGCTCTCTCAAACGGCTAGAAGCAGTGGAGCATTTACTGTGGCGGGGTTTTGTGAACAAGGCAATAGATGCGTTTGATGGAGTCAAAAGCAAGAGGGCAAAGAATTTTCAAGCCTATTTGACGAAGCATTATCAGCGTATCCCTGATTACCAATACTATCAACAGCTTGGTATTGTGATTGGTTCTGGTGATGTGGAGTCTAAGATTAAACAGGTGGGAGCTAGGGTTAAATTGTCGGGAGCACGTTGGCATCTTCATAATGTTTCTCGTATTCTTCGGCTACGATGTGCTTATCTCAATCACTCTCCTCTTTTGAGTGTCAATGTATTATCTTAAGTGGGATGCACCCAGCGAAACGTCTCTGTTGTTTTATGACCGAATTGAGTTTTACTTTTAACCATCACAACAGTTGCTATACTAAACACGGTCACAGGTTGCGAATTCTAAAAATAAGAGATAATATAATAAAAATAGAAAAATTAGTCAAGAGGCTGAGAAATGATTACAGCAATTCCAAATTCAAATGGTATAAATAGAGACAGAAAAACTTTGACCTATAGGAAGTTATGAATAAAGAGAAAAGTGTCTACTGATTTTGCAGAGAGAAAGATGGAAGTAAACGACCTAAGTTTTGACGGAATCGTTCACTGTTTAAACGAGGTCATTGGGAAGATAGATGACCCCCGTTCGGTTAGTAATGCAACGAAATATAGTCTAAGAGAGGCGATACTGGGGGCATTTGCCGCCTTTTTTATGCAAAATGAGTCATTTTTAGAGTACCAACGTCAGCTTAACAGCCGTTGTGGGCGAGATAATGCTCAGAGCTTGTTTGGACTAGAAAAAATACCAACAGTAGAACAGATTCGCAACATTGTGGATGGGGTAGCAGCGAGTAGGCTATTCCCTTTGTTTGGGTTAATTTACCAAGCATTGAGGAGCATGGGATTCTTGAAAGCCTATGAAATATTGAGGGGAAATCTTCTAGTAGCAATGGATGGGACAAATTACTACAGTTCGGAAAAAGTAAATTGTCCATGCTGTTCAACCAAAACGTCAAAACAGGGAAAAGTCACCTACTTCCATTACTGCATTATTGCCCGTGATTGTTTCCCCAGACCATGAATCAGTTTTTTCCTTACCCCCTGAATTTATCACCCCTCAAGACGGTTCTGAAAAGCAAGATTGTGAGCAAAATGCGGCGAAACGTTGGATAAGTAACCATGCTAGTTTGTTTGCGGGACAGAAGATAACTCTGCTAGGGGATGACTTGTACAGTCGTCAGCCCACTTGTCAGCACTGTCTCGACCACGATTTCAACTTTATCTTCGTCTGTTTACCGACTTCTCATCCCACACTCTATGAATGGTTAAACTATTTAGAAGCTAATGGAGAAGTCAAAACCACTCAACACCGACGTTGGAATGGGAAGTATTTCGAGATTTGGCACTGCCGTTATCTCAATCAGATTCCCCTGCGAGACCAACAGCCTGCTTTGTTGGTTAACTGGTGTGAGCTAAAAATCCACCGCGAATCCGATGCTCAACTTCTTTATCACAATAGTTGGATTACCAATCATTTTCTCACCCCTCACATCGTTCTTGATGTCTGTCGTGCTGGACGGACTCGTTGGCGTACTGAGAACGAGAATCACAATATTCTCAAAAATCGAGGCTATCACTTAGAGCATAATTTTGGGCATGGTAAACAACACCTCGCCTCTGTTTTGCTTACCCTGAATTTGCTGGCTTTTCTCTTGCACACGGTTTTAGGTTTGGTTGATGAACGTTACCAGAGAATTCGCGTCCAACGCGGCACTCGTAAGGGATTCTTTCAAGATATTCTCTCTTTGACCAAATATCTGTTCTTTGAAAGCTGGCATCATCTTTTAGATTTTATGCTTGATGACTCAGTTTCTCTCGCTGTCTCGAATTCTTCCTAGTTGATTAATTGGCAATTTTCATAGCAAAACCCTTGCCAGTAAATACATTGAGCCTTTTGTATCTTTGACTACATTCTGAATTTGGAATTGCTGGAAATGATTAAGTTAGAATTTACAGAAGAAGACAAAAGACTGTTGTCTTACGGTCGGTTTAATCACCCGCATCCTAGAGTGCAGCTAAAGATGGAAGTTTTATGGCTAAAAAGTCAGGGATTGTCTCATCAAAAAATTGCTCAATTCGCAGGAGTTTCAGTAAATACGGTGACAAGCTATATCCGTGATTATCAAGAGGGCGGGATAGAAAAACTAAAAGAAATAAAATTTAATCGCCCGAAAAGCGAGTTAACAGAGCATCAAGGGACAATTGAGGCATATTTTGAGTCAAATCCACCAGCAACAATAAATGAAGCAGTAAAAAGAATAGAAGAATTAACAGGAATAAAAAGAAGTCCGACGCAAGTCAGAAAATTTTTAAAGTCAATAGGAATGAGGTGTCTAAAGGTGGGAACAATTCCATCAAAAGCAGATGTAGAAGCTCAGGATAGCTATAGAGAAAAAGAGCTAGAACCAAGGCTAGAAGAGGCAAAAGCAGGAAAAAGGGCAGTTTTCTTTGTAGATGCCTCTCATTTTGTAATGGGAGCATTTGTAAATTTTATATGGTGCTTCAAGAGGATTTTTATTAAGTCACCATCAGGGAGAAAACGTTTTAATGTGTTAGGAGCATTAAATGCAATTACCCATGAAGTAATTATGGTAACGAACAGTTCTTATATTACGGGAACTCAGGTTTGTGAACTCCTAGAAAAGATAGCAGAATTAGGACTATTAATACCGATTACGTTGGTATTAGACAATGCTCGTTATCAAAAATGCCGAATTGTACAGGAGTTGGCAGAATCATTAGGAATAGAGTTACTGTACTTACCTCCTTATTCTCCTAACTTGAATTTAATTGAAAGACTGTGGAAGTTTGTGAAGAAGAAGTGTTTATACGCAAAATATTATGAAGATTTTACGCAGTTTTCTGCAGCAATTTCAGGATGTCTTGAGGATGCTAACGTAAAATATAAGGAGGAGCTTGATTCTCTGCTCACCTTACGATTTCAACGCTTTGATAAATCTCAGATTATGAACGTTTGAAGTATAAACCGACCCACTGATTTTGGCGATGCAATGCGGAAAGCTGATTGATTGACACTGTCCAGACTTGACGAGTTTCTAAACGGTAATGTCCTTTTTCTGTCTTCTCATGATAACTGTATTCAATTCCTTGCCAGTTCTGAGCGACCGCTTGTTTAAACCAATCCCTAACTTGTTTATTAAGTTTGCCCTGATTTCCTTTGAGAGCCAATACATAGTCACCTTCACCTTGCTTTATTTGTTTTGCGATTTCTGTCTGCGTTCCCATTGCATCTAGGGTTACTACTGCCCCCTTGATGTTAAGTAACTTCAGTAACAAGGGGACTGCTTTTATTTCATTAGATTTACTATCTACTTTCTTTTGCGCTAACATCAGTCCCCGCTCACTACTCCACGCACTTATGCTGTGTAACGCATTTAGTCCTTTTTCCCTATCATAAGAACCTCTTTTCGTTTTTCCATCTATCTGTATCAGCTCTATGTCCATTTTCTCCGTTAGACTGCTTATCCAGCTCAGAAAACTTTTTTCTAGTTCTTCTGTTTCCAACATTCCAAATACTCTTCCAAAGGTATCGTGAGAGGGAATTCCCTTTGGTAACTCTAGAAACATTTCTAGCCATTCTCGTTTGGCTTTGCCATAGGCTTCAATTGCTACGAAGCCATCTGCCCCTGACAATACTGCCAATATTCCTATGGTGACAATTGCTGTTAAGTTATGGTCTTGCCTTCTCCCTGTTCTCGGTTCTTTTAGGCACTGAAAATGTTTCAGTATGCTTCTTTTGATAATTTTGACTTCTTTTTCTTGTTGTGGGGTTAGAACTCTTGCGCCGAAGCCTTTTGCCATCTTTGACCTCACTCACTTACTTTTTTTAAATAATAGCCTTTTCTTCTCTTAGATGACTGCTTCTTTTTTACACTATATTTCTCTCTTTTTGTCTGTATTTTTTGTAACAAATAAGATGCGATTACCCTGGCCGTAGTCCCAGCCACAAATGGAGGTGTTGACCTACATAAAAGCTACTGTGACGACGTTTACTCGTTCTTTTCGATTCTGGTCTGACCACATATTTTTGAATTCCTTTTTCCTTGACCATTTGACCTTGTAGAATTGCACTCGTATGGGCAATCGCTGCCACAATTAATAGCTTTGATAGTCGTTCTGCCTCTAGATTTGTTCCCTCTAGATTATAGCCTCCAGACTTCAAATCCCTAAACATTTCCTCGATACCAAATCTTTTTTGATACGATTTAATTGCCTCCTCTAGGCTTCCTAAATTTGTCAAGATAAACCAAGGCTCTTTTGTCTTAAATCCGCCGTAGGTCTTTTTCCATTTACAGGCTAAATTAAATCCTCCAAATCCTTTCATTTTGGTAACGTTTACTTCGTTAAAAAATAGACTTGTTCCCGGGGATAATCCCAACGCTCTCATTTCTTGGTAAAGCTGCTCATCTTCCGACACATTTGTCGTCTTTTTCTGTCTCAAACAAAAGTATAGACCCTTCTTTCCTAGCCACTTTCCCAGTGTGACTGAACAGAATTCTCTGTCCCCTAATATCACTATTTTGTATTCTGAGAATAGGCTTATTGCCTTCTCTAATACCCTTTTTTGAGCCGTTAAATTACTATTTCCTTTTTTGTCTAAAAATTCCCAATATACTAGCACCGCTCTTTTCTCATAAATTAAGCTTACTGTCAGGATGTTTATTACACCCCAATTTGTTCTATCTATTGCTAGATATACACAACCATTTTTAACACATTTTTCTGGCTTCTTTATTAACTCTTTTACACAGGGAAACCAGATTTTCTCTATACTTAGGGCTTGCTGAAAAAAGCTGAGACCTTTACGGAGAAAAATAGTAGGCGAATTAAGAACCGCTAGAATGCACGAAAATAGGGTAGAATGCCTCAAAACCATTGCATTAAGAAGAGAGAAAGCAGATGTACCGAAAGCAACAGTACTCAATTGAAACACCAGAAAACTTGAAAAATCTGTTCGGCGGGCAGTTAGACGAAGAAAATCGTTGGATAGAAATGTCAAAAATGATTCCCTGGGAAGAATATGAGGAAGAATATGCAAAAAACTTCACAGAAAAAAAAGGAGCCCCAGCCAAATCATTTAGAATGGCATTAGGAGCATTAATTATCAAAGAAATTTCAGGAAAAAGTGACAGAGAAACAGTAGAACAAATAAAAGAGAACCCTTATTTACAGTACTTTATAGGAATGGAAAGCTATAGTAGCAAAGAAGCATTTAATGCGTCAATGATGGTTCATTTTCGTAAAAAAATAGGAATGGAATTAATAAATAAAATTAATAAAGAAATAGAAAAAAAAGCGACGGGTGTAGCGTCAGAAAAAAAAGAAAATGAAGGAAAGTTATTGTTAGATGCGACTTGTACACCAGCAGATATAAAATATCCAACGGATATAGGAATATTGAATGATGCCAGAGAAAAAACAGAAAAAATAATAGATAAGCTGTATGAAGAAATAAAAGAGAAAAGGAAAGAAAAGCCGAGGACTTATAGGGAAGTGGCAAGAAAAGAGTACTTAGCCATAGCAAAAAAACGTCGTGTGTCAAAAAAAGAAAGAAGAAAAGGAACAAAAAAACAACTAGGATATATAAAAAGAAACTTGTCTCATATAGAAAAAATGATAGAAGAGGGAGCAAAGTTAGAAAAACTAACGAAAAAAGAGCAAGAAGAGCTTGTAACGATAGGAAAAGTGTATGAGCAACAGTTAGAAATGTATGAAAAAAAGACAAATAAAGTAGAAAACAGAATTGTGAGTGTAAGCCAACCTCACGTGCGTCCAATAGTGCGTGGAAAAGCGGGAAAAGCAGTAGAGTTTGGAGCTAAAATATCGGCAAGTAATGTGAATGGCTTTGTCTTCTTAGACAAATTAAGTTGGGATAATTACAACGAATCGGGAGATTTACAAGCGCGAATAGAAGAATATAAAAGGGAAACAGGATGTTATCCGGAATCGGTTCATGTGGATAAAATCTATCGAACAAAAGCGAATCGAGCTTATTGTAAAGAAAGGGATATAAGAATGAGTGGTCCCCGATTGGGAAGACCGCCGAAAGAGGTGAGCAAAGAAAAAAAGAAAGAGGCACGCTCAGATGAAAGAGTGCGTAATGCCATTGAGGGTAAATTCGGACAGGGAAAGAGGAAATTTAGTCTTGGTCGAGTGATGGCCAAACTACCTGAGACCTCGGAAACGGTAATTGCGATGAACTTTTTGGTAATGAATCTTTCTACTCTACTTCAGAAGACAAAAAGTAAAAAGTTGTAGAGTCGTTTTTCTTGTGAAAAATGGTGTTAATTTTCCTCTCTTTTGTGAGGAGTGATTTGTGTTGACCTTTTTAGACAGAAAGGAACAATAGATTAAACAAAATCTGTATTTTGATTTGTTTCCATAAGGATAAGTTATCTATGCTTTTTCAGTCCATACTTCCCTAACCCACATTTCTTTCGTTTTTTGACTTTTTCAGCAAGCCCTACTTAGTTTTTCCAGATTTAAAAATCTCTGTATTTTTCTCCTTCTACTTTCCATTAAGATGGGAATTGGTAGAGCTTCCGCTATTCTTTCTAACCTCATATCTTGTAATATTTGCAAGCATCCTACTACTACAAATAGGAATAAGTATTCGGCTCGACTTAGATTCTCTTGTAGAGTGGCTTCATATTCTTTTGCTATCATGTTTTCCTTTTGGGGTTATTGTACTCTTTTATAGAGTATCTTGTCTTGTTTCTTTCTACTGTAATCCTTGCTACACAGGACTTTTACCCTACATTCCGCAGGTAAGTCAAGAGACAAAGTAGTACTTTTGACATGAAGAGCCAAGAAAGGAAAGAATATGTTTGTGTTTGGAGGTCAAATTAACGATAGTTTGAATGCCGTCAATCTCTAACCAACGGATAAACAGAAAAGACTGAAAGACCCAAAGCAGAGTGGGAATGGCGGTCGGTTTACCCTTTTGATTAGGAATAGTCTGATGGGCAAGAGCCAAAGCCTGTCGTAGGCGACGTTGTGCCAAAGTATAAACCAATAAAGAGACAACCATAATCATCATCAAAGCCATAATGCGTTGAGGATTCTTGAGAAAAAGAGCAGAGGCAAAAAAGAAAGGGTCTTTGAGAAAGCGAAAGCCGCGCTCGGTGTTTTGTTGAGCCTTATATTCAGCCAACATCTGGTCGGGACTCAAAACCTGAGAATCAAGAACATTAGTAGCTAAAATAAAACGTCCAGCCCGTTTAGATGCGACTTCCAAGCAAGAGGAATCAAGGCTTAATTGCCCAGTTAAGCGGTAATGAAAACCGAGAGGGGTAGCCCCTTGTTTCGGTCTTCCTCCCTTGGCATAGTAAGGAATAGTCTGAACCTCAACTTGACTGAGTTGATGATAAGTCAAGGTTTTTGGCCAGAGTTGAGCCTCAGTAAGAGCATCGGCCTCACAAGCAAAATTCTGTCCACAAAGTTTCTGCCATTCTTTTTTGACAACTTTATCGGCTTTCTCAATTTTTTGACTTATAGCTTTATTATCGGACTGGAGACGTTGAGCACTTTCGACCACAAGCCATCGTTGCTGTTCACCCCCATATTCCGAAGCCCTCACTTGCCAACGATAACCGTCCTGTTCACCCTGCTGCCATTGGTCTTCTGATATATTTGCCAAAGTCTCAGTGGCTTCTTTCAGAGGGACACGACTTAACCATTGAATTGACCTCGCCATGCCCACATTTTCCGCCGTATAAAAAGCTCCATCCATCACCGATAAACCTTCCATATTCAACCTTTCTTGACAGTCTTTGATTATCTGGGGAAACACCTTTTTATCCGATTCATTGCCATCTCCTAATTGCATAAAGAGAGGGACACCACCATCTCCACTACATATCATATTTAACATAAACTGTTTTAGGTCTGGTCGTTTATCTCTGGAATAACCAAATTTTATTTTTATGGCTTTTGTCTGCTCGTCTTCCTCATCTTCTATCCTTTCCTTATACTTCCCTTGTACAGACATTGAGGTTGAGTCTAAATGCTTTGACTTTTGTTCTATTCCAAAGATTGCTGCCGCTTTTAGGACTATTTTCGTGAACCGGTTTTTTACCCCCACTCCAAATACCTTATCCAATGACCTTCCTAGCTTGTCATCATTTAAATCTTCTGCTTTTATTCCTTCTCCTAATAGGTGTTCTAATGCTTTTCCTTTAAAAAACTCACTCAACAAATATAACGGAGCATTGATACATCCTAAGCAGTTTAATATCATTGCTTTTACTTTTTACTATTGTACCTACACTGAGCTTTTCTTGAGGATGAGTTCCCACTTCCTCATCGATAATTTCTACTAAACCCATTTCATCTATAATTCCCGCTACGATTCCTAAGTGGTCGAGGTCTTTAATAGGGTGCGACCTTTAGTTGATAAAAGCTGTTGTAATCAGGGTTCTACAGGGAACCCATATTGATCAAGTTTTGCCCAAAATTGACTCCATCGTTCCTTGGTCAATACCAAAGCTCGTAGGCTCAAAATAATTCCTGCTCCTTTTTCCTTCCATCGCATCCCTGAACAACATAATCGTTGTTTGACCAACGTCTTACAAGCTGCTTCCATAACACCTGAACCAATCGGATACTTTTTCTCTATGTATTCAGCATAATCCATTTGATGCTGATGATTCTCGTAATAAGTAATCGCCGCTTGTAGTTTCTCGGTAAGATTCTTAGAATGACTTTTTTCTTCTTTGACTTCTTTCATCAGATTTAGCAGTTCTCCTGCTTTTCCTTTTTCATGCTTGAGTTCTCGACAATTTTCAGTCAACCATTCTTTTTGTTTTGACACGGTATTCGGATGCAACGCTTCTGCCAAGGCACCTAAGTAACCAGAGGCATGATAGAAATCTAATATCTGTTCTTCCGTTTGCTTTTCTAAAAACTTCCAATTTGATTCTGCCCCGTCTGCTATCCCGACCAATGTTGCCTCTGGATAACGGTTTTTCGCTCGCTCAATTTCTCTTTCTAATCTTTCTAGAAAACTCTTTTTTCCATACTCTGGTGCCGCACCTAGATAGATTGTATGTTGACGTTCGCCTTCACTATCGTATAGGGAAACGGTTCCCACCATTGCTTCACGGTAGCCATCCTCACACATCAGCATACAGGTTCCATCTAATCCTATTCCCACTGTTGCAATTTGGCTATCCTCCTTGGGCGGGGCATAACTCCACGCTTCTTCTTTTGCCTGTACCACACTTCCTACTGCTTCACTCAATCTTTGGATATAGGATAGCGCTACTTTTCTACCATGATTTTCTAATAAATCATTTTTCACCTCTTTGCCTGCCATCCCTGACATTTTTGAGGATACCTGTTTTGCCAATAATGGCGTTGATGTTATGATTATCCTTGCTTCTCTTTCTAAGGGGCAATACGTTTTTCCTCAAAGGTGAACGCTGATATACATGACGATTCACTATAACCTCACCATAAGGTGTTTGATATTCTTTCGGTTGCTCTCCCTTACTCTTCCAGATTTCTTCACCGATTTTTAAGGGTGAACCATCTGTATCTAAATATTTCAAGGCTTCTTTGCTGGCGATGCAACCTACTTCGTTTAAGCCTTTTTGAATATTTATTTCTGTATCCAACATTGAACGACTGAGTTCTAATGTTAGTTCTATTTTTATCTTTGAACCCTCTACATTAATTAGTTTTGCTGTCATCATTGTTTCCTCTTTGTCACTTTTCATCCCATGTTAACACTTTTCTTTTCCTTCATCAACTAAAGGTCACACCCCTTTAATATTTAGGTTATTCATTTTTACTGTTGATTCTATCTAAGACAAGACTCCATTTTAGAACTTTATTGACATTTTTTATCCTTGCCCGAAATCAATGCACAAGTACCGATACTAGCTCGCGTGAACTAGTGCTCCTCTTCGACAACCTGCGGAATGTGGGTTTTACCTACTCTTGTCGCCCCACCAGTCTTCTGTTCCTTTGCGGATTGTTCGTCTATTCCACCCTAATTCGCGTTCTGCGAAGGTTTGTCCCCCTATTCCCAAACCTTGTACAACCTGTGCCATGAATTGTCTCCTGTCGCTACCTTTTAGTTTTTTGGCTGGTTTCGATGTACAGCGATTTGGTAATGTTCTAGACCAGTGGAGCGTATTTCTAGAACGTAGTCAGTCTATTCATTATGACTTATCTTATCCACAGCTTCAGAATAGTACTGAATAAAAAAGGGCAGCATTAACTACCCTAAGAATCATAAAAAGTATTGAAAGCAACAATCGACAATATTATCGATCAACAGACCCCATAATTACGTCAATACTTCCCAAAATTGCCATAATATCTGCAACTTTCATTCCTTTTAATAAATGGGGGAGAATCTGTAAATTGTTAAAATCAGGGGCGCGAATTTTAAAACGCCAGGGGAAGACATCATCATTACCAATAATAAAGACTCCTAACTCCCCTTTGCCGCTTTCTAAACGGACATAATGCTCACCCTTGGGAATTTTGAAGGTAGGCGCGACTTTTTTGGCAATGTATTGGTATTGGAAATCATTCCATTCCGATTTTTTACCTTCCTGTAAGCGTTTTGCCTCCAAATTTTCGTAGGGCCCGCCTGGAATACCCTTGAGAGCTTGATAAATAATCTTGATCGACTCGCGCATTTCCCGTATCCGAACTAAATAACGAGCATAACAATCTCCGGCTGTTTCATATTGAACATCCCAATCAAAGTCGTCATAGCATTCATAGCGATCGACCTTGCGTAAATCCCATTTCACCCCTGAGCCGCGTAACATTGGGCCCGATAGTCCCCAGTTGATCGCTTCATCTCTGGTGATGGTGCCAATTCCTTCTACTCGACGACGGAAAATGGGGTTATTGGTAATTAACTTTTCGTATTCATCTACTTTAGGTAGGAAATAATCACAGAAATCTTGGCATTTATCAATCCAACCGTAGGGTAAGTCCACGGATACCCCACCAATCCGAAAATAGTTGTTATTGATCAAGCGCATTCCTGAAGCAGCTTCCCACAGATCATAGATCATTTCCCGTTCACGGAAAATATAGAAGAATGGGGTTTGCGCTCCCACATCAGCCAAAAAGGGGCCAAGCCAGAGTAGGTGGTTGGCAATGCGATTCAATTCCAACATGATTACCCGAATATACTGGGCACGTTTGGGAACCTCAATATCCGCTAACTTTTCGGGTGCATTAACGGTGATCGCTTCATTGAACATTCCCGCCGCGTAATCCCAACGACTGACGTAGGGGACGTACATTATACTGGTGCGATTTTCCGCGATCTTTTCCATGCCCCGATGTAGATAACCAATGACAGGTTCACAGTCAACCACATCTTCCCCATCCAAGGTGACAATGAGACGCAAAACGCCGTGCATTGAGGGATGGTGAGGCCCCATGTTCAGGATCATGGGTTCGGTTCTGGTTTCAATTTTGGACATACTAAGGGCAATTACCGCCTCAAGGACTTTCGACTTACCACACAGATCATAGAATATGCTCAGACCTTAAGCAAGGTTAGGCTCGGAGAGTACTGTTCTGAATCTATGGATTAAGTTAAGTCATAATGAATAGACTGACTACGTTCTAGAAATACGATCCGCTGGTCTAGAACATCACCTCTTTTTTCTGGCTTTATTGCTGTTATGTTATCAACGCTTCCTCACACCTCTAGTCTTAACCTGAGTCAAATTCGTCTAGAAATTCGGGCAATGCAAGCTCGCTTAAGTCAATGGCGACGACAGTTCCATCAATATCCTGAATTGGGTTTTCAAGAACATCTGACCGCAGACTTCATTTCCCAGAGATTAACGGAGATGGGAATTACTCATCAAACAGGAGTTGCTCAGACGGGGATTGTCGCCATGATTGAGAGTGATTTTCCGGGGCCTGTTTTAGCGATTCGTGCTGATATCGATGCCTTACCTGTTACTGAAAAAAATGACGTTCCCTATCGTTCTCAGCATTTAGGTCGGATGCACGCTTGTGGCCATGATGGCCATGCCGCGATCGCCCTGGGCACAGCCCAATATCTCTGCCAACACCGTCAAGACTTTAAGGGAACCGTTAAAATTCTCTTTCAACCGGCGGAAGAAGGGCCAGGGGGAGCCAAACCGATGATTGAAGCAGGCGTGCTTAAAAATCCTGATGTGGATGCAATTATCGGACTCCATCTTTGGAATAACTTGCCCGTTGGCACTGTGGGAGTGCGTTCTGGGGCACTCATGGCCGCCGTAGAATGCTTTCAATGTACTTTACTCGGTCGGGGAGGTCATGGAGCCATGCCCCATCAAACTGTTGACACCATCGTTCTTGCCGCTCAGATCGTTAATGTACTGCAAACCATTGTCGCCCGCAATGTTAACCCCATTGATTCTGCCGTTGTCACCATTGGTGAACTGCAAGCGGGTACGGCTCAAAACGTCATTGCGGATACGGCTAGAATGCGGGGAACCGTCCGTTATTTCAATCCTCAATTTGAAGGCTTTTTCCCAGCCAGAATGGAAGCCATTATTAAAGGTCTTTGTGAGGCCCAGGGCGCAAGTTATGAATTTGACTATTGTCGCTTGTATCCTCCCGTTATCAATGATCCCAACATGGCAGCGTTAGTCCGTTCTGTCGCGATCGATGTCCTAGAAACGCCTGCCGGTATTGTTCCTGAATGTCACACAATGGGAGGTGAAGATATGTCCTTTTTCCTCCAAGAAGTACCTGGTTGTTATTTCTTTCTTGGTTCTGCTAATGCTGCGAAGGGATTAGATTATCCGCACCATCATCCTTGTTTTGATTTCGATGAAAGTGTTCTAAGCATGGGCGTTGAACTGTTTGTACGCTGTGTTGAAAAATTCCTTGGTTAAGGATTAGGAATATGTGTATTAATCTCCTCGGTCGTGTTCTAAACCTGTGGAAAAGAGTAATAATAAATAAATGTAAATCTTAAAATTGGTGTGCCATGCTATTCAAAGCAATTGTTTGCCCAAGTTGTCAAAGTACGGATATTGTGAAACACGGCCCCTCTGGGGAGGGGAAAGAGCGTTACAGATGTCGTAATACAGAATGTAAGCGTTGCACATTTATCTTAAACTATACTTAGGGCTTGCTGAAAAAAGCTGAAACCTTTACGGAGAAAAATAGTAGGCGAATTAAGAACCGCTAGAATGCACGAAAATAGGGTAGAATGCCTCAAAACCATTGCATTAAGAAGAGAGAAAGCAGATGTACCGAAAGCAACAGTACTCAATTGAAACACCAGAAAACTTGAAAAATCTGTTCGGCGGGCAGTTAGACGAAGAAAATCGTTGGATAGAAATGTCAAAAATGATTCTTTGGGAAGAATATGAGGAAGAATATGCAAAAAACTTCACAGAAAAAAAAGGAGCCCCAGCCAAATCATTTAGAATGGCATTAGGAGCATTAATTATCAAAGAAATTTCAGGAAAAAGTGACAGAGAAACAGTAGAACAAATAAAAGAGAACCCTTATTTACAGTACTTTATAGGAATGGAAAGCTATAGTAGCAAAGAAGCATTTAATGCGTCAATGATGGTTCATTTTCGTAAAAAAATAGGAATGGAATTAATAAATAAAATTAATAAAGAAATAGAAAAAAAAGCGACGGGTGTAGCGTCAGAAAAAAAAGAAAATGAAGGAAAGTTATTGTTAGATGCGACTTGTACACCAGCAGATATAAAATATCCAACGGATATAGGAATATTGAATGATGCCAGAGAAAAAACAGAAAAAATAATAGATAAGCTGTATGAAGAAATAAAAGAGAAAAGGAAAGAAAAGCCGAGGACTTATAGGGAAGTGGCAAGAAAAGAGTACTTAGCCATAGCAAAAAAACGTCGTGTGTCAAAAAAAGAAAGAAGAAAAGGAACAAAAAAACAACTAGGATATATAAAAAGAAACTTGTCTCATATAGAAAAAATGATAGAAGAGGGAGCAAAGTTAGAAAAACTAACGAAAAAAGAGCAAGAAGAGCTTGTAACGATAGGAAAAGTGTATGAGCAACAGTTAGAAATGTATGAAAAAAAGACAAATAAAGTAGAAAACAGAATTGTGAGTGTAAGCCAACCTCACGTGCGTCCAATAGTGCGTGGAAAAGCGGGAAAAGCAGTAGAGTTTGGAGCTAAAATATCGGCAAGTAATGTGAATGGCTTTGTCTTCTTAGACAAATTAAGTTGGGATAATTACAACGAATCGGGAGATTTACAAGCGCGAATAGAAGAATATAAAAGGGAAACAGGATGTTATCCGGAATCGGTTCATGTGGATAAAATCTATCGAACAAAAGCGAATCGAGCTTATTGTAAAGAAAGGGATATAAGAATGAGTGGTCCCCGATTGGGAAGACCGCCGAAAGAGGTGAGCAAAGAAAAAAAGAAAGAGGCACGCTCAGATGAAAGAGTGCGTAATGCCATTGAGGGTAAATTCGGACAGGGAAAGAGGAAATTTAGTCTTGGTCGAGTGATGGCCAAACTACCTGAGACCTCGGAAACGGTAATTGCGATGAACTTTTTGGTAATGAATCTTTCTACTCTACTTCAGAAGACAAAAAGTAAAAAGTTGTAGAGTCGTTTTTCTTGTGAAAAATGGTGTTAATTTTCCTCTCTTTTGTGAGGAGTGATTTGTGTTGACCTTTTTAGACAGAAAGGAACAATAGATTAAACAAAATCTGTATTTTGATTTGTTTCCATAAGGATAAGTTATCTATGCTTTTTCAGTCCATACTTCCCTAACCCACATTTCTTTCGTTTTTTGACTTTTTCAGCAAGCCCTAAGTATAATACTCAAAAAATCGAACGAAAGCACTTGACATTGAGAACTCGAATAAAGAGATTAGCGAGAAAAACGATTTGTTTCTCCAAATCTATTGTGATGCACGATATTGTCCTTGGATTATTTATCAATCGCTTTGAATTTGGATGTCTTATTTAGATGTGCTTCCACAGATTCAGAACACTACCCTCTGTTTGACTGGACCTGAGATTATTGCCGCTTACGGTCTCCGATTTAAGATTGAAGTCACTTTTCGTCAATTAATCCATCTTTTGGGCGGCTTTGCCTATCGTTTTTGGCTTAAGGCTCTTCCTACTTTACCGACCTGGCCTAGCAATCTTATCCTCCCTGACTATCCCCAAACTGTTCAGACTCAGATTTTAAACAAAGTAGAAGCCTTTGAGCGTTTTGTTAATCTTCATGTCATTGTTCTCGGCTTACTTCAAATTCTTTCCTTAGAGTTACCCCAGGGGATTTGGGCTAATTTCCCTCGCTGGTTTCGGACTCTACCCTCCCATGGCTATCCTAGTGAACGCATTGCTCAACTAGCCATCCAACATCAAGCCCCAATGATTTTTCCTCAAAGTCCACCTAGTCTGCTTTTGCCTAAATTCCTTGCCGCTAAACTTGACCCTTTTCCAAGTCCTGATAGACTTACTTTGGCCGCATAGTCATTACCTTCTCTGCCATCCATAAACTTCCCACTGTCCAGTGAATAATTTGTTGCCAAATTTCCATTGGAACAAGAACATCGGTTGTTTTGCCCTCTGAGTTGGTGACGTAACGGATGAAATTTAGAGATTGTGCGATCGCCATCAGTTTATTTGTGGTAATGATCTGAATTTTACGATCATAGAACATTTCTCTGAGAACCGCGATCGCCTTTTTTCTTAAATTACTCATGGGGACTGCGATCGCCTTTTTTCCTAGATTACTCATGGGAAATGCGATCGCCTTTTTTCCTATCTTACTATTTAGGTCAGCGATCGCCATTTTTCCTAGATTACTCGTCGGGACTGCGATCGCCTTTTATTCCTAGATTATTTGTCGGGACTGCGATCGCCATTTTTCCTAAATTACTCGTCAGGACAGCGATCGCCTTTTATTCCTGATTTCTATTTTCTCAACTTTTGTAATATATTAAATTTTTATTTGCCAACTATTCAGAATAAAATGGAGCAATTAAAGGAATTAAATTATGGCGATCGCGGCGATAAATTAGAAAATCTTGATCTAAAGTAAAAACTGCACTGTTAACCCATTTTTCTGACATTCTGACCAAACAAGCATCAGCAAAAGACATCGGCACCGACTCATAACGCTTCATCAATAATCTCAAATTCACCACTTCTTTTTGCAAATTAAAATCAATGGCGATCGCCTGAGCTTCAATCAACTCAAAAATTCCCCTTTGAATATGAGGAGAATCGCGCAATAGAAAACAAGCCTCTGAAATAACTGCATCACAGGTTAAGACGGGTAAATTTACCTGAGACCATTGTGCGATCGCCCATTGATGAAATTGATCTGATTTTCTAAAATAGGCAACCAGGGGGCCAGTATCGAGAATGACAGTTTGTTTCATGCCTGACCGTAGCCTTCCATATATTTAGGATTTGTCGAAAGATCGGCTGGGCCATCCTCCATAATTCCAGCCCATTTATTCAGAACATCACGAGCAGAGATACTTTCTTTTTCTATATTGTTGGGGATCATCTCAGTCGATTCCGTACCTGATTTTGAGGCTAGAAACTCAATAAAATCTAAGACCTCTTGCTGTTTTTGTTGAGGTAAATATTGCATTTTCTGCATTGCAATTTCCAGAACAGTCATAAATCACTCCTGTGTATTAATAAAAATGAATATGATTTAGAGATTACGCGATCGCAAAATCGCCATCAGTTTGTTTGTGGTAATGACCTGAATTTTCTTATCATAGAAGAACATTTCTTAGAAAACCGCGATCGCTTTTCTTTAACATCCGATTTTTATAGAGTATAATTAAATCTACAAGCAATGATAATAATATCATCAGATGTAATGCCATAGATTAATCTATGCTCTGAGGTAATTCGTCTTGACCAATAGCCTGATAAGTTGGCTTTTAATAATTCGGGTTTGCCAATACCTTCGGTTGGATTTCTGAGTATATCTTTAATTAATAGGTTGACCCGTTTCAATAACTTTTGGTCGTTATCTTGCAACCAAAGATAATCGTCCCAGGCTACCTCTGTAAAAGTAACTTTCATAATTCAATAAGTTCTTTTACAACAATTTTATCTGAGTTGGCTTGTTCAATAGATTGTCGTAAATGTTCCGCATTAGCAGGGTTTGATAATAAATAGAGGGTTTCTTGCCAAGCATTAAATTCATCTAAAGATAGTAAAACAGCTTGTTTTCCCTGGTCATTGCAAACAATGGTAGGTTCAGCATTAAGAATGACTCTTTCAATTAATTCATCAAGTTGGTGTTTGGCTTGATTACTGGTAATGGCTTCCATAGGGAGTACTCGGTCAAATTGGCTAGTTTACAGGGGAAAATTAGAATGCTTTCGGGTTTTAACGTTTATACGATCATAGCGAGTCTCTTCGCTTTTTGCTTAAGGGCGATCGCTTTTTATTCCTGTATATGGTTCGGCGATCGCTGATTTGTCCACTAGTTTTAATAATCGAGACTTTGACATCGCTGATTTACGTTAGCATTTCGAGAATTTAAGCTTGTGCTTTATAGTGGAGATGTTACAATAGTGTCAATTGAGTCAGAGAGGTTCGTATTATGTCGCAGGTCGTTACTCAACAACAATCAACAATTTTAGACGATTTACAATTGCTTAATTTGGAAGATCAGCAAAAGGTTTTAGATTTTATTCATTTTTTAACGAGTAAATATCAAGCGAAAACTATTGAAAGCTTGTTAGATCAACCGAGAGAAATTTCCTTTTATGAAGCAACAAAAGCGTTTGCGGGCAGTCTTGATTGGGGGTCTGGAGATTTGGCAACAAATAAGCAATATTTGCAAGGTTTGGGAGAATAATGAGAAAAAATATCGTTATTGATACTGGGGTTTTAGTTGCCTATTTGAATCGTCGTGAGCAATGGCATGATTGGGCTAAAATTCAGTTAGCTCAGATTCAGTCGCCATTATTAACTTGTGAAGCTGTAATTGTAGAAACTTGTTTTTTGTTAAAAAATTGCTATGGAGCTAAAGATTTGATTTTTGCTTTGATCAAATCGGGCAATTTGGTTATAATTTTTAGTCTGGAAAAGGAAATTTCTCAAATTGAGTTCTTAATGAAACGGTATGAAAATGTACCTATGTCGTTGGCGGATGCTTGCTTGGTGAGGATGAGTGAGTTAATTTTAGGAAGTTGTATATTAACTTTGGATAGTGATTTTCAGATTTATCGCAAAAATAATGATCAGGTTATTGACTTAATTACTATCGTATAAGTCGTCCTAAACCGCGATCGCCTTTTATTCCCGTATCTCGTTAAGCGATCGCCATTAATTTACAAGAATTATTCCTCAGGTTTGTTGATAGCCGCTTGAATTTCGCTGATACTAACATCAGCTTGATCTGACTTTGCATAAATCAATAAAAGTAAAATTAGTTGGTGAGAAACAACTTGATAGATCACTCGATAACCACCACTTTTACCGATGGGAATATCGCTGTTTTTTGCTCTAACTTTAAAAATGGCGGAATCTAAACCAGAAATTTGATCCCCAACGAAGTTACCCATCTGTAACTGTTCAATAATGGGTTGAATATCTGATTGAATTTTTCGGTAGCGTTTAGTTAAGGCTTTTAAACGGCGTAAGAAAGGTAACGTAAAACGCACTTCAATCATTTAGTGTTTAACCTCTTCCCATAATTGAGAAATAGGAAAAGTTTCAGCTTTTGCTCCTAACTCTAATGATTCTTGCAGATCAGCTAATACTTGAGTATTGGGTTCTTGCTCATCAATCCAAGCTAAACCACTGGACTCATCTGTATTAATCGCATGAATAATTTGTTGCCAAACCTCCATTGGAACAAGAACATCGGTTGTTTTGCCTTCTGCATTGGTGACGTAACGGATGGAATTTAGAGATTGTGCGATCGCCATCAGTTTGTTTGTGGTAATGATCTGAATTTTATGATCATAGAACATTTCTCTGAGAACTGCGATCGCCATCTTTTCTAGATTACTCATGGGGACAGCGATCGCCTTTTTTCCTAGATTACTTGTCAGGAATGCGATCGCCGTTTATTCCTGATTGTTATCCCGTTAGGTGATCGCCAATGATAGAACATTTCTCTGAGAACTGCGATCGCCATCTTTTCTAGATTACTCATGGGGACAGCGATCGCCTTTTTTCCTAGATTACTTGTCAGGAATGCGATCACTGGTTGTCATTTTTGTCTTTGTTTAAGGGGAGATCACTCATTTGTCCATTATTGTTTTTTACTCTTTTTGCTAAAATTTAGCTAACTGATTTATAATTAGTGTGTAAGACATTCCCTAAGAAACAAATGAGAGCTAGTTACGAAAGAATATCCATTTTTGCCCAGAAGCGATTAAGTGATTATCTTGAACAAAGAAAATCATCGGTGATTAATTCAATTCAGAATGAAGATGAAAACTATTTACTTAATGTTAATGAAGATGACTATGTTACATATAAGTTATCTTTGGCTTATGTCGAGCCATTAGAAATTTACGATGATAAAGTTGAGGTATCTTCTACGGAAAGAGATATTCCACTAGAAACAATGTATCAAAATTCTTCTACTTTTGCATTTATGCCCCATGTACTCAGGAAAAGTAGCTATAAAAAGCCAGTATTAAAGTTTCACGTTCCCTTTTCTGGCTCTGTTGAGCTTATTAAGTGTACGCCTAATAATCAGCTTGTATGGTCAATGGAGATTGAATTGCATGATCAAGAGTTCTGTTTTGAAATTATTAATTTTGATGACAATACGGAAAGTATTCAACAACAAAAAGATGAAAACTTAAAAAAAATAATGAAGCAATTACAGAATATTAATTCTGAAGTTAAACAATACAATATAAGATTAGAGTCTGAAATTAAGCAGGTTTTTAATACAAGAAAGAAAAGGATATTAGCAAATAGTGGTGTCTTGGCATCATTAGGAATTCCGATTAAAAAAGCAAACAATGTTTCTTCTACTTTTGCGATTCCCACACCTCAAATTAGAAAAAAGATTGTTGTTAGTAAACCAACTGTGAAGGATATAGTTTTTAAGCCAGAACCAACTATAGATGAAAAAATTTATTATGAAATACTCAAGTCAATCCATGATGTTGGTAAACAATTTGAACGTTTACCTAGTCTTTATGCAAATAAACAAGAAGAACCTCTTCGAGATCATTTGTTAATGATGCTGGAACCAAACTTTGAAGGTTCGGCGACTGGTGAAACATTTAATAAGAAAGGAGATGCCGATATTCTTCTTCGCTATGAAGGAAAAAATGTGTTTATTGCTGAATGTAAATTTTGGGATGGGAAAGTGAGTTTTCTAAAAGCAATTTCTCAGTTATTAGGTTATTTAACATGGAGAGACTCGAAGGTGGCTGTAATTATGTTTGTGGACAACCAAGATTTTACTTCAGTGCTTGAAACTGCAAAAAAATCTATCGGAGAACACCCTAATTATTTAGATTATGTAGGAGAAACTGATGAAACATGGTTTAACTACATATTTCATTTGAATGATGATCGTAATAGAAAGATATATCTTGCAGTAATGTTTTATCACCTACCAAAACAATAATTGAGTTAGTGAAAATGAATACTTTTTTGCAACATTTTTTAATAGGGTAAGCAAAATGAGAGCTTTTAAAACAATGGCAACAATCAATGAGCAAGGACAACCGACCCTAGATAATCCTCTACTAACTAATCAAAATAGCCGTGTAGAAGTAATCGTTCTTATTCCCGAAAATGATGACCTTGATGAACCTTCTAAAGCAGAAATTCTAGCTGATTTTCGTCAAGCTTGGCACGAAGCAATGACAGGACAAACGATTCCCATTTCTCAACTTTGGGATGGAATTGAATGTGAATAAAAATTCCTTAATTCAAATTGAAATTTCGTCAACCTTCAAACGAAATTTACGCAACTTGGCCAAAAAATATCGCAGTATTCGTAAAGATATACAACCTGTTATTGAACAACTGGAACAGGGTGAACAACCTGGTGATCAAATATCAGGGGTTGGTTATGCCGTTTTTAAAGTGAGAGTTCGTAATAGTGATAACCAAAAAGGAAAAAGTGGCGGCTATCGTCTAATTTATTATCTAGAGACGACAACAGGAATTATTTTACTGACAATTTACTCGAAATCTGAACAGGTTGATATTGAGGCCGATGAGCTTCGGAAAATTATTACTGACTATGACTCAAGCATCGAACCTTAAGAGATCGCAAAGTGTGTCTGTACGATCACCATATTTTAAGATTTTTAAATTTTAAGGATTAGAAAGAAATAACTTTGCCGTAATGCCTAACTGGACAGTGGGAAGTTTATGGATGGCAGAGAAGGTAATGACTATGCGGCCAAAGTAAGTCTATCAGGACTTGGAAAAGGGTCAAGTTTAGCGGCAAGGAATTTAGGCAAAAGCAGACTAGGTGGACTTTGAGGAAAAATCATTGGGGCTTGATGTTGGATGGCTAGTTGAGCAATGCGTTCACTAGGATAGCCATGGGAGGGTAGAGTCCGAAACCAGCGAGGGAAATTAGCCCAAATCCCCTGGGGTAACTCTAAGGAAAGAATTTGAAGTAAGCCGAGAACAATGACATGAAGATTAACAAAACGCTCAAAGGCTTCTACTTTGTTTAAAATCTGAGTCTGAACAGTTTGGGGATAGTCAGGGAGGATAAGATTGCTAGGCCAGGTCGGTAAAGTAGGAAGAGCCTTAAGCCAAAAACGATAGGCAAAGCCGCCCAAAAGATGGATTAATTGACGAAAAGTGACTTCAATCTTAAATCGGAGACCGTAAGCGGCAATAATCTCAGGTCCAGTCAAACAGAGGTCAGTAGAAAGCAGAATCAGTCTTTGTCCGTTGGGCAATTGGGTGAGGACAAACTTAACGAGCTGATGGGGACTATCCCAGTGGAACTCAAAGCACTGATAAGAAACGGAGACTTGTTGACCATAGAGCCAGACTTTAGCGGTGGGAAAATCCTCCACAAGAGCAAACAGGCTTTCTAGTTTTATTGAACTCCCCCAAAGCCGTGGTCGTCCTTTCCCCCTCAAGGTCGGAACGGAAGAAAAGGGAGCATATGCCACTGTAGAGCAACGCACTCGGGTGATGAGATGCAAGGCATTTTGGCGAAAACTTTTGAGCACTGCTCCACAAGCGAAGTAAGCATCCAAAATCACATAGCTTCCCGCCTCTGCGTAGGTAGTGCAAAGCTCCCCCATTTTCGTGACTAGAGTAGTCTTCTCTTTTTTGCTGCCTTTTTTCCCTTCCTTTGCCGTTGCTTTGGACTTGATGCCATCGTCTAGCCGCAACACTAAGGGCAAGGCAAAGCAGGCTTTTCCTGCTCCCACCAAAACACTCAAGGCATTGAAGTAATGCCCCCTTATCCATTCTGGCTTCGCCACATTTCCGGATTCTTGGTGTAGTCGTTTTACCCCTGGCATCTTGCGCCCTTCTTTCCCCACTTTGATTCCATCCCCCACATACACTCGTTTTTCCTTGATTCGATATAGATTTTCATGCTGACTTACCCACTTCGACCATCCCAAGGTCAGTCCTTTGACGTTAAATGCCTTGGATTCAAACCAATGTAGTGCCTGATGGTAGGGGTGCGACCTTTAGTTGATAAAAGCTGTTGTAATCAGGGTTCTACAGGGAACCCATATTGATCAAGTTTTGCCCAAAATTGACTCCATCGTTCCTTGGTCAATACCAAAGCTCGTAGGCTCAAAATAATTCCTGCTCCTTTTTCCTTCCATCGCATCCCTGAACAACATAATCGTTGTTTGACCAACGTCTTACAAGCTGCTTCCGTAACACCTGAACCAATCGGATACTTTTTCTCTATGTATTCAGCATAATCCATTTGATGCTGATGATTCTCGTAATAAGTAATCGCCGCTTGTAGTTTCTCGGTAAGATTCTTAGAATGACTTTTTTCTTCTTTGACTTCTTTCATCAGATTTAGCAGTTCTCCTGCTTTTCCTTTTTCATGCTTGAGTTCTCGACAATTTTCAGTCAACCATTCTTTTTGTTTTGACACTGTATTCGGATGCAACGCTTCTGCCAAGGCACCTAAGTAACCAGAGGCATGATAGAAATCTAATATCTGTTCTTCCGTTTGCTTTTCTAAAAACTTCCAATTTGATTCTGCCCCGTCTGCTATCCCGACCAATGTTGCCTCTGGATAACGTTTTTTCGCTCGCTCAATTTCTCTTTCTAATCTTTCTAGAAAACTCTTTTTTCCATACTCTGGTGCCGCACCTAGATAGATTGTATGTTGACGTTCTCCCTCACTATCGTATAGGGAAACGGTTCCCACCATTGCTTCACGGTAGCCATCCTCACACATCAGCATACAGGTTCCATCTAATCCTATTCCCACTGTTGCAATTTGGCTATCCTCCTTGGGCGGGGCATAACTCCACGCTTCTTCTTTTGCCTGTACCACACTTCCTACTGCTTCACTCAATCTTTGGATATAGGATAGCGCTACTTTTCTACCATGATTTTCTAATAAATCATTTTTCACCTCTTTGCCTGCCATCCCTGACATTTTTGAGGATACCTGTTTTGCCAATAATGGCGTTGATGTTATGATTATCCTTGCTTCTCTTTCTAAGGGGCAATACGTTTTTCCTCAAAGGTGAACGCTGATATACATGACGATTCACTATAACCTCACCATAAGGTGTTTGATATTCTTTCGGTTGCTCTCCCTTACTCTTCCAGATTTCTTCACCGATTTTTAAGGGTGAACCATCTGTATCTAAATATTTCAAGGCTTCTTTGCTGGCGATGCAACCTACTTCGTTTAGGGTGCGACCTTTAGTTGATAAAAGCTGTTGTAATCAGGGTTCTACAGGGAACCCATATTGATCAAGTTTTGCCCAAAATTGACTCCATCGTTCCTTGGTCAATACCAAAGCTCGTAGGCTCAAAATAATTCCTGCTCCTTTTTCCTTCCATCGCATCCCTGAACAACATAATCGTTGTTTGACCAACGTCTTACAAGCTGCTTCCGTAACACCTGAACCAATCGGATACTTTTTCTCTATGTATTCAGCATAATCCATTTGATGCTGATGATTCTCGTAATAAGTAATCGCCGCTTGTAGTTTCTCGGTAAGATTCTTAGAATGACTTTTTTCTTCTTTGACTTCTTTCATCAGATTTAGCAGTTCTCCTGCTTTTCCTTTTTCATGCTTGAGTTCTCGACAATTTTCAGTCAACCATTCTTTTTGTTTTGACACGGTATTCGGATGCAACGCTTCTGCCAAGGCACCTAAGTAACCAGAGGCATGATAGAAATCTAATATCTGTTCTTCCGTTTGCTTTTCTAAAAACTTCCAATTTGATTCTGCCCCGTCTGCTATCCCGACCAATGTTGCCTCTGGATAACGGTTTTTCGCTCGCTCAATTTCTCTTTCTAATCTTTCTAGAAAACTCTTTTTTCCATACTCTGGTGCCGCACCTAGATAGATTGTATGTTGACGTTCGCCTTCACTATCGTATAGGGAAACGGTTCCCACCATTGCTTCACGGTAGCCATCCTCACACATCAGCATACAGGTTCCATCTAATCCTATTCCCACTGTTGCAATTTGGCTATCCTCCTTGGGCGGGGCATAACTCCACGCTTCTTCTTTTGCCTGTACCACACTTCCTACTGCTTCACTCAATCTTTGGATATAGGATAGCGCTACTTTTCTACCATGATTTTCTAATAAATCATTTTTCACCTCTTTGCCTGCCATCCCTGACATTTTTGAGGATACCTGTTTTGCCAATAATGGCGTTGATGTTATGATTATCCTTGCTTCTCTTTCTAAGGGGCAATACGTTTTTCCTCAAAGGTGAACGCTGATATACATGACGATTCACTATAACCTCACCATAAGGTGTTTGATATTCTTTCGGTTGCTCTCCCTTACTCTTCCAGATTTCTTCACCGATTTTTAAGGGTGAACCATCTGTATCTAAATATTTCAAGGCTTCTTTGCTGGCGATGCAACCTACTTCGTTTAAGCCTTTTTGAATATTTATTTCTGTATCCAACATTGAACGACTGAGTTCTAATGTTAGTTCTATTTTTATCTTTGAACCCTCTACATTAATTAGTTTTGCTGTCATCATTGTTTCCTCTTTGTCACTTTTCATCCCATGTTAACACTTTTCTTTTCCTTCATCAACTAAAGGTCACACCCCTTCGTTTAAGCCTTTTTGAATATTTATTTCTGTATCCAACATTGAACGACTGAGTTCTAATGTTAGTTCTATTTTTATCTTTGAACCCTCTACATTAATTAGTTTTGCTGTCATCATTGTTTCCTCTTTGTCACTTTTCATCTCATGTTAACACTTTTCTTTTCCTTCATCAACTAAAAGTCGCACCCGATGGTAGTAGCTCTCTGTTAACCCTAAGGCATTGACATAGCTTGTTATTGCGCTCGGTTGGCTGTTGAGCACTACTCCCCAGGCTAATAGGATAAACCATTGGTACGTTGCTTCTCGGCTAAAGGCGGGACGGAGATTCTCTAGGATTTGCTCTAGTCGCTGACATAGTTGCATAATTGATAGATAGCACTGGCTATCGATTTTCTATATCAGCCAGTTTCGGACATAACGGCACTCTTGGGTATCGCATGTCCGATTTTCTTTTCTCACTTACCCTGCTCGAGAACTTCCCACTGTCCAGTGCCTAACAAAGCAGCAGAAATTATGACAATCAGTGACCAGAGTTGATTTTTTTGTGTTCCCCCCAAATCCCTGGTTTGACTTTCCAGACCTGTCAACTTTGTTTCTACTGTTGCCAATTTAACATTAGTTTGATGAATTTCTTGAGCAAGCTTATCTAGTTTTTCATCCGTCTTTTCAAAACGCTCACCAATTTTATCAAAACGAGTATCTAGCTTATCAAAGCATTGTTCTAACTTATCAAAGCGTTCATCTATTCTATTAAGAACCTCTCTTAAATCCGTTTCAACGGTCACGGGGCTAGGCATCACAATCATCCTTGGTTTGGAACAATCCGCTAAAAGTCATTTTAACTCATAATTTTCTCTTGCCAACAAGAATCAAAGCCACACCAAAGTATCACGCTTCCTCGCAACCGATCCTCACTAGCCGCACACAACTAGACAGAACCCTAGGCGATCGCTTAACCTTTCTTAACAAAAAAATTAATAAAGTCCCACCATTGTAGATTATCCGAAAGTCTTAACAAAAGGTGTTAAAAAAAAATAAGAAAGTGGGCCAAAAAGCGAAAATGCGTTAATGATAGGAGTAGCGGCTCAGTTGATCACCACGGTCGAAAAACGCCCCAAATAGTTACCCTACAAACCTTCGCTTGTCTTAACCCCTCTGCCTAATGTTAACAAATTGCAACAAACTCCACTCTTAAAACAACGCTAACGTTGCTTAATTTGTCAGGGAAAGAATCTAGAAAATCAACTTGCGACTTCCTTTTTCCGCAAACTTTCGGCTTAGAAATCAAACCGATTTACTCCTAATTCTGCCATTTTTAGACGAGACACAACCATGAGAACTAAAACCTACGCAACCATAGACGGTAACGAAGCGGTTGCCCGTGTTGCCTATCGCCTCAGTGAAGTCATTGCCCTTTACCCAATTACGCCTTCTTCGCCGATGGGAGAATGGGCTGATGCCTGGGAATCGGAGCATAAACCGAATTTGTGGGGAACAATTCCCTCGATCATTGAAATGCAGAGTGAAGGCGGGGCCGCAGGGACAATTCATGGCGCGTTACAAACGGGATCGCTAACGACCACTTTTACCGCTTCCCAGGGTTTGCTGTTAATGATCCCCAATCTCCACAAAATTGCTGGGGAATTAACGGCGGCGGTGATCCATGTGGCGGCTCGGTCTTTAGCGGCTCAAGGTTTGTCTATTTTCGGGGATCACTCGGATGTGATGGCTGCCAGGGGAACAGGTTTCGCGCTGTTAGGTTCGGCTTCGGTGCAGGAAGCTCAGGATTTCGCGCTCATGGCGACGGCCACCAGTTTGGAATCGCGTATTCCCTGTATGCACTTTTTTGATGGCTTTCGGACTTCCCACGAAGTTCAAAAGGTGGAATTGCTCAGTGATGACGATTTACGGGTCTTGATTAAGGATGAATATGTCATTGCTCACCGTCAACGCGCTCTAACACCTGATCGCCCTGTATTGCGCGGTACGGCCCAGAATCCCGATGTTTATTTTCAGGCAAGGGAAACGGTAAATCCCTTTTATGAAGCTTATCCCAGCATTTTGCAACGGGTGATGGATGATTTCGCCGCTTTAACGGGTCGGGCCTATCATCTCTTCGATTATTACGGTGATCCCCAAGCAGAACGGGTGATCATCGTTATGGGATCGGGAGCGGAAACGGTGGAGGAAACGGTAGATGCGCTGAATGCTCAAGGCGAAAACGTAGGATTGTTAAAAGTGCGTTTGTATCGTCCTTTTGATGCCAAAGCTTTGATTGCGGCGTTACCTGATTCGGTGCTAAAAATTGCGGTTTTAGACCGTTGTAAGGAGCCTGGGTCGGCGGGAGAACCGCTTTATACCGATGTAGTGACCGCCGTTCAAGAAACGCTGTTTGGCAATAATGCAAACTTGAAAGCCAAAGTTCAAAATTTGAAAGTCTTGGTGGGCGGACGTTACGGCCTATCTTCCAAAGAATTTACCCCAGGCATGGTTAAGGGCGTTTTTGATAATTTGGCTTTAGAAAGTCCTAAAAATCACTTTACCATCGGTATTTTTGATGATTTAAGTCTCACCAGTTTGTCCTACGATGACGATTTTTCCACAGAGCCGAGTAACGTTGTCCGCGCTCTTTTCTTTGGTTTAGGTTCCGATGGTACGGTGGGAGCTAACAAGAATTCCATCAAAATCATCGGTGAAGATACGGATAATTATGCCCAAGCTTACTTTGTTTATGACTCGAAAAAATCGGGTTCGGTAACTGTTTCTCACCTGCGTTTTGGCCCTAATCCGATTCGTTCCAGTTATCTAATTACTAAAGCCAATTTTGTTGCTTGTCATCAATGGGAATTTATCGAAAAATTTGACCTGATGACTCCAGCGATCCCTGGCGCGACTCTATTGTTTAATAGCCCCTATTCAGCCGAGGAAGTTTGGTCTCATTTGCCCCGTCCTTTACAGGCACAAATTATTGCAAAAGGTTTAAAAGTTTATACGATTAATGCTTTCCAAGTGGCACGGGATGCGGGTATGGGGGGTCGGATCAATACCGTCATGCAGGTTTGTTTCTTTGCTCTTTCGGGCGTTTTACCGCGAGAAGATGCGATCGCCCAAATCAAGAAATCTATCCGTAAAACCTACGGCAAAAAGGGTGAAGAAATTGTCGAGATGAATATCAAAGCAGTGGATTCCACCCTCGAACATCTTTACGAAGTGTCAATCCCTGCTCAGGTAGATGCCGATGCGGGCGAATTAAAACCCGTTATTCCCGATACAGCCCCCGCTTTTATCCGAGAAGTGTTGGGCAAAATCATGGATCGTACAGGGGATCAACTGCCTGTCAGTGCCTTGCCCTGTGATGGAACCTATCCGACGGGAACGACGAAATGGGAAAAACGGAATGTCGGTCAGGAAATTCCTGTTTGGGATGCGGATGTATGCGTACAGTGTGGTAAATGTGTGATGGTTTGTCCCCACGCCGTGATTCGGGCCAAAGTTTACGATGAGGCTGAATTGGCCAACGCCCCCGCAAATTTCAAGAGTACCGCCGCACGGGATCACGACTGGCAAGGCTCGAAATTTACCATTCAAGTGGCCGCCGAAGATTGTACGGGTTGCGCTCTCTGTGTGGATGTTTGTCCCGCTAAAAATAAATCCCAACCGCGTTTACGGGCGATCAATATGCAGCCCCAGTTACCGCTACGGGAGCAGGAACGGGAAAATTGGGACTTTTTCCTCAAATTACCGAACCCCGATCGCAATGAATTGAATCTGAATAAAATCAGTCATCAACAGATGCAGGAACCGCTCTTTGAGTTTTCGGGAGCCTGTGCGGGTTGCGGTGAAACGCCCTATTTGAAACTGGTCAGTCAATTGTTCGGCGATCGCATGATTGTGGCCAATGCAACGGGTTGTTCATCGATTTATGGCGGTAATTTACCGACGACACCCTGGAGCCAAAATGCTGAAGGTCGCGGCCCCGCCTGGTCTAACTCGTTATTTGAAGATAATGCAGAATTTGGCTTAGGTTTTCGGGTTTCCATTGATAAACAAACGGAATTTGCCGTAGAACTTCTGAAATCTTTTGCTAGTGAAATTGGTAAATCTTTAGTTACGGAAATCATCAACAATCACCAAACCACCGAGGCTGATATTTTTGAACAGCGCGATCGCGTGGTGGCTCTTAAACAACGCTTAGGGGAATTGGCCCACACCAATGACGAAACCCAACGGGCAAAAATTGCCATGTTCCAATCCATTGCCGATTATCTCGTTAAAAAGAGCGTCTGGATTATTGGCGGTGACGGCTGGGCCTACGACATCGGTTATGGCGGCTTAGATCACGTCCTCTCCAGTGGTCGCAACGTTAATATCCTAGTCATGGATACGGAAGTCTATTCCAATACGGGCGGTCAAGCCTCCAAAGCAACTCCTCGCGCAGCCGTGGCCAAATTCGCGGCAGGCGGTAAACCCTCTCCCAAGAAAGATTTGGGCTTAATGGCGATGACCTACGGCAATGTCTATGTGGCCAGTATTGCCATGGGCGCAAAAAGTGAACAATCTACCCGCGCTTTCCTCGAAGCCGAATCCTATCCAGGCGTTTCCCTCGTGATTGCCTACTCTCACTGTATTGCTCATGGTATTAATATGAGTACCGCCATGAACTATCAAAAAGAAGTGGTAGATAGCGGTCGTTGGTTGCTCTACCGTTACGATCCCCGTCTGACGGAAGCAGCCAAAAATCCCCTACAACTGGATATGCGATCGCCGAAACTGAGCGCAGAGCAAACCATGTACAAAGAAAATCGCTTTAAAATGCTATCTCGTAGCAACCCCGAAGAAGCGAAAAAACTGCTCAAACTCGCTCAAGGCGACATTAATACCCGTTGGGCAATGTACCAATATCTCGCCAGTCGTCACCTCGAAACAGGCAACGGTAACGGTCATGGTCAAGCAGGCAATGGTAACACCCCTGTAACCCCAACCCAACAACCCCAACCCGTCAACTAATCCTCTCTGTTTCTCCCCCCTTTCTAAGGCTTCGGCCGTGAGCTCAGCCGAACGGGGGGCTAGGGGGGATCAAACCTACAAACTCAGCTTGATTTTTTAAGAGGTGAAAGAGGCGATCGTGGTCACACAAACCAAAACCCTTTATGAACAAGATTTTAATCTGTGGATTGAAGAGACCGTGAATTTACTTAAAAATCGTCAACTTGACCAAATAGATTATGAGAATCTTATTGAGGAAGTCGAGGATTTAGGTAAAAATCAAAAAGACGACTTAGAAATTCACTTGGAAAATATTTTAAGGAATTTACTAAGATGGAAATATCTAATTTCAGAGCGAGTTAATGATTGGCAAGTTGGACTCCTTAGAAATCGCATTGATATAAAACGAATTGTTAGGGATAGTCCCAGTCTAGGACAATATATTGATAGTGTTTTAGATGAATGTTATGAAACAGCTAGATTGTTAGCCGCGACTCAAATGGGAGTTGATATTAAAACTTTTCCTATTGACTTACCATTTACAAAAGAACAGATTCTTGATCCAGACTATTTACCCGAAGACTAACGAGGCTAGGATGATTACACAAACTGAAGACAAAACTCTATACAATAAAGATTTTTATTTATGGATACAGGAAACAACAAATTTATTAAAAACTCGTCAACTTGATCAGCTTGATTATGAAAATTTAATTGATGAAGTTGAATCTTTGGGATTCATGGAGAAAGCAAATTTACGAGATAATCTTAGAACCTTACTTCGCAGCTTATTAAAATGGAAATATTTACCCCCTCAAGACAATAATGATTGGTCATCTACTGCCCTGCAAGCCTGTTTTGAACTTCGAGATATTCTAGAAGTAAGTCCCAGTTTAAACTCTTACTTTGATGAAGTCCTAGAGGAAACTTATCAAATAGCAAGAAAACTAGCTTCTATTGAAACTGAGTCAGATATTTTTCCTGTTATGATTCCCTTTAAAAAAGAAGAAATTCTGAATGATGATTACTATTTTTCTGAAGAAAATTAAATTTATATAGTAGGGGCGCATGGCGTGCCATTGGTGTCAACTTAAGCCAAAATGCCTACTCACAAAAGATTAGCCTAAAAGCAGGCGGAAGTAAGAGTAGGCTGAAAAAAAGGTTAGTATATAAAAAAGTGAGCAAAAAACAAATGGCAAGACAACATCCTCGGAGAAAAGGAAACCCAGACTTACGTCGTAAGACAAATCAGCCAGGGGTAGAAATCCCTGAAATAACAAAAGAGTTGTTTGAATTACTAGAACCCACAATGTTTACACCATTAAAATATTTACAGGGAACTCATGAGAAAATGATGAGAGATAGGGTGTTAAATTTACCAGTAATGGTGGCATTAGTGTTAAGTATAGTGTATCGTCAAATAGCGGGTATAAGTGAAGCGGTAAGACTGTTAGAGGAAGAGGGATTGCTATGGGTAGCATCATTAAAAGTAAGCAAACAGGCAGTATCAAAAAGAATGATGAATGTGCCAGCCGAAATATTTGCAATATTACTAAAAGGAGTGTTAGAAAAAGCAGCCGAAAAAGGGAAGAAGCTCCAAGTAGGAGAAAAATGGGAAAAAATAAGAGAAAAGTTTAGTGCAGTGTGGATAGCAGATGGCTAAACGCTAGAGCAGATAAGGAAAAATATGAAAATAAGTAAAGAAGAAAAGAGTAAATTGGGGGGTAAAATAATGATGGTAGTGGAAGCCTTTACCCAAAGACCCGTTACTTTATGGTACACAGAAAATGATAAATCAAATGATAAAATATGGTGTGAAGAATTGGCAGCTAAATTACCAGAAAATGGTTTAATTCTCGTAGATATGGGATTTTTTAGCTTTGTGTGGTTTGATTTGTTAACAGAAGCTAAAAAGTTTTTTCTAACCAGATTTAGAGCGGGTACATCTTACAAAACCAAACAAGTATTGTCTCAAGGTAGTCATTACAGAGATGAGATTATCATTATGGGAAATTACCGTTCTAATCCTTGCAAGCATCCGGTGAGATTAGTCTCAGTATTATGGGGAACAATCTGGTATCAGTATTTAACAAATGTGTTGTCTCCCGAACAACTGTCCGCCGAAGAGGTCTGTGATTTATATCGAAGACGATGGACAATCGAAGAAGCCTTTTTATTAACGAAAAGACTTTTAGGACTAGCCTATTTATGGGTAGGGAATAAGAATGGTGTCCAAATCCAGATTATTTGCACTTTGATTTTCTATACGGTCTTAAATCAATTGGTAGGGGAAGTGGCGATTGCTCTAAATCAACCGAAAGAAAAAATCTCAGTAGAGATGGTGTTTCGGAGTCTATACTATGTAGCGAAGGCTATTGCTAGAGGAGAAAAGCCTGATACAGTAACCTATCTGGCTGAACGTGCTAAGTTATTTGGTTTGGTCAAAGCTGAGAGAAAGCGACATCGAGAAAAGGCCGCTCTCAATCAACAAATTTGGGAACCCATTCCTTTAAGTTGACACGGATGATGGCGTGCGCCCAATCCCACAATCGTGTGCGTCCAATCCAACAAAGCGATCGCTCTAAACTAAACTTTTTACAATCAAAATATGATGAAAACTACCTTAGAAACCCCCCTTAAAGTTCCCCCAGGCTACCTCAATATCATGGGCTATGTTGACGAATCTGAGGTTAATGGGCCCGATCGCCGAGCCGTTGTTTGGATACAGGGTTGTGTACGGGAATGTCCAGGCTGTTTCAATACTGCTTCCTGGTCGTTCGAGGAAAACCAATTAATCTCAGTGGAGGAATTAGCCGACAAAATTCTTAGTAAGCCTAAAAATCAAGGCGTTACTTTTTCAGGGGGGGAACCTTTTTGGCAAGCGGAAAATTTAGCGAAGTTAGCCCAGCTATTAAAAACCAAGGGGCTAAACATTATGTCCTTTACAGGTTTTACCCTCGAAGAATTAAAATCCGATAAAGCTCCCCCCCACGCCCAGGAATTACTAGCCGAATTAGATTTATTAATAGATGGCCCCTATTTAGAACAATTAGCCATTAATGACCCCAATTCTTTAGTTTCCTCTAAAAATCAACGAGTTCATGTCTTTAATCCCGCGCTACAGGATAGACTGGATTGGGCTAGCGATCAAATGGAGATTCATATTCTTAAAGATGGTAGCCGCATTATTACAGGCTTTCGCGGTGCAATGGGACTAGATAATTCTTAATTATATTGTTGACTTGATCCCCCCCAGCCCCCCTTAAAAAGGGGGAAGAAATAAATGCTAGTTTGGACTTGCATCCCCCCAGTCTCCCTGAAAAAGGGAGAAATACTTAAAACTTAATTACGGAGAAAAACTGCTATGACACTGACAACTACCTATCTTGGTATGACCCTTAAATCTCCCCTAATAGTTGGGTCTTGTGCTCCCTTAACGGAGGATATTGATAATCTCAAAAAAATGGAAGATGCAGGAGCAGGGGCGATCGTGCTCCACTCCTTTTTTGAAGAACAATTGCGCCAAGAACGTCTCGATTTACATCACCATTTAACTCATGGAACAGAAAGTTTTGCTGAAGCCTTAACTTATTTTCCTGAACCCCATATTTTTCATGTTGGTTCCGATGAATATCTCAATCATATCCGCCAAGCCAAAGAACATTTGAATATTCCCATTATTGGTAGTTTAAACGGTTCTACCCTGGGCGGTTGGTTAGACTATTCCCAACAAATTGAACAGGCTGGAGCCGATGCTTTAGAATTAAATATTTACTATGTTCCGACAGACTTAGATTTGTCTGGGAGTGAAGTCGAACGGAATTATCTCGATATTCTCAGAATGGTCAAGTCTGAAATTAAAATCCCGATCGCCATCAAAGTTTCTCCCTACTTTAGCAATATGGCTAACATGGCCAAACAATTTTCAGAAAATGGGGCAGATGGTATCGTTCTATTTAACCGTTTTTATCAACCAGATATTAACTTAGAAACCCTAGAAGTTTATCCCCATGTGCTATTAAGTACACCCCAGGCAATGCGTTTGCCGATGCACTGGATCGCCATTTTGTACGGTCGTATAAGTGCCGATTTAGCTTCTACCAGTGGGATTCTCCATGCAAATGATGTTTTAAAAATGCTGATGGCTGGTGCAAAAGTCACCCAATTAGTCAGTGTTTTATTACGTCATGGCATTGATTACATTGGCGTTTTAGAAGAGCACATTCGTCACTGGATGGAGGAAAATGAGTATGAATCAGTGGAGCAAATGCAAGGGAGTATGAGTCAGCTTCATTGTCCTGATCCCACCGCTTTTGAACGCATTCAATATATGAAAGCCCTACAAACCTATGCTCCTATTTGGAAGGCACTTGAACATTATGAATCAGTTAGTTAGTTAACGGCTATCTTTCAAGAGAACATCTTACTTTTTTCTTGGTTTAGTAGTCAACAATTAGGGAACGTTACTGTTATGGATAGAAAACGCATTGGCATTTTAACCAGTGGGGGCGATTGCCCTGGATTGAATGCGGTTATCCGTGCCGTTGTTAAAGCTTCAACTCTAAAAGGTTGGGATGTATTTGGTATTCCCTATGGAACTGATGGCTTTATCGAGATTGCCCACGGCAAATATCAGGCAGAGGAATTGTTATTAACAAAAGGGTGTGACCTTTAGTTGATGAAGGAAAAGAAAAGTGTTAACATGGGATGAAAAGTGACAAAGAGGAAACAATGATGACAGCAAAACTAATTAATGTAGAGGGTTCAAAGATAAAAATAGAACTAACATTAGAACTCAGTCGTTCAATGTTGGATACAGAAATAAATATTCAAAAAGGCTTAAACGAAGTAGGTTGCATCGCCAGCAAAGAAGCCTTGAAATATTTAGATACAGATGGTTCACCCTTAAAAATCGGTGAAGAAATCTGGAAGAGTAAGGGAGAGCAACCGAAAGAATATCAAACACCTTATGGTGAGGTTATAGTGAATCGTCATGTATATCAGCGTTCACCTTTGAGGAAAAACGTATTGCCCCTTAGAAAGAGAAGCAAGGATAATCATAACATCAACGCCATTATTGGCAAAACAGGTATCCTCAAAAATGTCAGGGATGGCAGGCAAAGAGGTGAAAAATGATTTATTAGAAAATCATGGTAGAAAAGTAGCGCTATCCTATATCCAAAGATTGAGTGAAGCAGTAGGAAGTGTGGTACAGGCAAAAGAAGAAGCGTGGAGTTATGCCCCGCCCAAGGAGGATAGCCAAATTGCAACAGTGGGAATAGGATTAGATGGAACCTGTATGCTGATGTGTGAGGATGGCTACCGTGAAGCAATGGTGGGAACCGTTTCCCTATACGATAGTGAAGGCGAACGTCAACCTACAATCTATCTAGGTGCGGCACCAGAGTATGGAAAAAAGAGTTTTCTAGAAAGATTAGAAAGAGAAATTGAGCGAGCGAAAAACCGTTATCCAGAGGCAACATTGGTCGGGATAGCAGACGGGGCAGAATCAAATTGGAAGTTTTTAGAAAAGCAAACGGAAGAACAGATATTAGATTTCTATCATGCCTCTGGTTACTTAGGTGCCTTGGCAGAAGCGTTGCATCCGAATACCGTGTCAAAACAAAAAGAATGGTTGACTGAAAATTGTCGAGAACTCAAGCATGAAAAAGGAAAAGCAGGAGAACTGCTAAATCTGATGAAAGAAGTCAAAGAAGAAAAAAGTCATTCTAAGAATCTTACCGAGAAACTACAAGCGGCGATTACTTATTACGAGAATCATCAGCATCAAATGGATTATGCTGAATACTTAGAGAAAAAGTATCCGATTGGTTCAGGTGTTACGGAAGCAGCTTGTAAGACGTTGGTCAAACAACGATTATGTTGTTCAGGGATGCGATGGAAGGAAAAAGGAGCAGGAATTATTTTGAGCCTACGAGCTTTGGTATTGACCAAGGAACGATGGAGTCAATTTTGGGCAAAACTTGATCAATATGGGTTCCCTGTAGAACCCTGATTACAACAGCTTTTATCAACTAAAGGTCGCACCCTAACAAAACATGGTTATGCTTTGCCTGGTATGTTAAAGGGTTTAGATGTTTTGCAATTTCTTAGCGGAAGTGTATTAGGTTCTCTGAGTAAGGGACATCCTGAACAACCGGCGATCGCCGAATCTATTTTAAAGGGCTATAAAATGCTCAATCTAAATGCTTTAATTGTTATTGGAGGGGATGGCAGTCTAGATATTATTTATGATTTGGCCCAAAAAGGTAATTGGAATATTATTGCGATTCCCAAAACGATCGATAATGACGTACCATTTACGGAGTTAGCAGTGGGATTTTCCACCGCCGTTGAAATTGTGACTCAAGCTCTTTATGATCTCACTTTTACGGCTGCCAGCCATGAGCGAATTATGATTGTGCAGGTAATGGGTCGAGACGCGGGTCACTTAACCCTCAATTCGGGGATTGCGGGGGGAGCCGACATTATTTTAATTCCAGAAATTACCCCCTGTTTAACTCCCAAAATTATTGATAACTGTTGCCATTGTTTGGTCAATTTACGGGGGTCAGGTCGGCATTTTGCTTTGGTCGTTGTTTCCGAAGGAGTCAGAGATTTAGAGGGCAAAAAAGAGAAGTATATTGGTGATTATTTAGCGGAAAAAATTGATCAGCAAACAACCTATCTTTGTGAACGTCATGATCCTGCTTTTTGTGGCATTTCCCATTTAGATATTCGAGCTACAACTTTAGGTCATTTGCAACGAAGTGGAACACCGCTTTCTAGCGATCGCCTATTAGCCAATGCCTATGGAATTAAGGCTGTAGAGTTAATTGAGGAAGGGATATTTGATCAGGTCGTCGTCTGGCAAGCGGGTCGAGTAGAATATATTCCTTTAGGGCCAGTGATTAAAGAAATTAAGCAATGCCATGAAGAGAAACGTTGTGCTTTTCCCGTTGATCCCCATGGTTTTATGGTGAAAACCGCTCGTTCCTTGGGGATTTATTTGGGAGATTCTTAAGTTTGAAAGGATAGATGCCGATCGCAGTTTACTGTAAATTATCACGCTTGGCGATCGCTTTTTATCTTTATCGGTAAGGGGCGATCGCGGTTTATTGTCTCAAATTGAAATTCCGTGTTGGCCATTTCTAGCCGTTTGGCTATAATCAATCATGGTAATTTCAACGATTTTAGATCAAGTTTATGGATAATGAGCAAAAATCATTACCTGCTGGCCCAATTGGTGAAATCGTTCCTACCAATCAGCCTCTACCTAGTTTAGACCCAATACAAACCAGTCTATACGAGAAGCTCAGACTTGCGGCAACACCTGAAGAGGCTCAAAGCTACCTCAACTTAATCAAGCAAAGAGAGGAACAAATTCAACAAAAAGAATATACTGATTTTCAATTATTGCAAAGTACAAACCAGATCAACTATGAGCGAAAGTTCGGAGTTTATAGAGAAAGCACGGCAGTTATTTTTAGTCTGATTTCTATTATTCTGGGTTTGTTAACAACTAGCTCTATTCCGTTGATTTCCCCTTTACTCATTATGCTTGGTTTAATTAAGCCTCTTGGTTATTCTATTGGAGAAGTGGTAGAATTATACAGAGGACTAACTCGGTTTGAACAGTCTTCTCGAAACAAGACAAAAAAAGAAGATAAAGAATCTTCTAAACCAAAATAAATAAGAAAGCTTTTTTAGATAACAAGGAGAAAAATTAGATGGACGGCTCCCGCGATTATGAACAAGAGAATCAATCAATTTCATCAGAATTAGTTAATGTTCTAAAGATTGGAATTTATCTTTCTTTGATGTCAGTTGCTTTACTATTTACATTGATAATTTATGATACTTCGATAGAAATTCAGCAGGTTGCTGTTGTAGTCATTGGCTTGTTATTATTGGCTTCTTTTACTGCATTTAAAAAAGTTATTAGCTTTGATCATAAATCAAGTTTATCTGATCAGTACATACCCTATTTTGATAACCGTATTATTACGTCAAATACTGTTTATAACGGTCATACCTACTACAATAACAAACAAAATTTGGCAGATGCCGCCGAAGAAATTCAAAATCTTCTCAATAAACTCTCAAAAACCTATGATGAGTCACCTGTTGACAAATCAACTCTTGATGTTAACTTGTTACAAAAAATTGAAGAAATTGAAACTGAAAACCACGAAAAATTTACTGACAAAGAAAAAGTTATAACTGTTCAAGTTGTTGAAGAAATCGAGCAGAATACAGATCTAAAACAACGTTTAATCAGAGCAATGAGAGCGGGTGCTAATCAAGTCCTACAGGATTTATTAGACAATCCTTTGTATGGAATTCTATTTAGTGTAATCTCAGCATACTATGGTTTGGAAGATTTGGAAGAAGAAATAAACCAAACTAACCGTTAGCTTTGCCCTCAAACTCTTGGCCAGCCAACTTTCCATACAGGAAATTTTAGCGGCCTGTTCTAAACTAACGGCACAAACCTACTCCCCAGTCTCCCTATCCCCCCATCTCCCAGTCCAAAATCGCCGTCACCAGACCAGGTAACGTATATTCCTTCGCCTCTACATCCACTCGACCAAAACACGACAGACAGGTTTTTGACGTTTGCGGGCCAATTGAAGCAATACAAACATTGGCTAATAATCTCTGGAAATCCTGCTCTGGGTGACTTTTTAATTGTTGCTGAACCAAATGATTAAAATTCTGTACGGTCTTAGAACTCGCAAAAGTCAGAATGTCAATCTGGTGCTCCAACATTGCTTGCCAGATCGGGGCGGGCATGGTCTCAGGACAAGCGGATTGATAGGCGGGAACTTCCACCACTTTGGCCCCCTGTTGACTGAGTTCCTTGACCAAAACCTCTCGCCCTCCCGTTTCTACCCTAGGAAATAGAATCGTTTGTTGAGCTAAGAGATCGGGAAAATGGGCAACTAAGGCATCGGCCACAAAATCAGGAGGAATAAAATCCGCTTTCAGTCCGTAATTGGCTAAAACAGATGCCGTTTTTTGGCCAACCACCGCAATTTTAATCCCCTGTAAAGCTCGGCTATCCTGTCCCCAATATTGCGAACGTTCAAAGAAAAAATTAACGCCATTGGCAGAAGTTAATATTAACCACTGAAATTGTCTTAAATTTTGAAGAGCCTGATCTAAGGGTTGCCAATCCGAAGGGGCCTGAATGGTCAGCGTTGGCATTTCTAGCACCGTCCCACCTTTTTCCCTTAATAGATCAGTAAACTGACTGGCCTGTTCAGCCGCCCTGGTTACTAGAATCGTTTTACCTAGCAGGGGTAAGGAAGGAGAGGTTGACATGGTTCTTAGATTAATGATGGAGCCGATCGCAATGACAGCCGGTGATAGGGATAGATTGGCTGTTTTTTCTACAATATCAGTTAAGTTTCCGATCCAGAATTGTTGATGTCGATAGCCCGCATTTTTAATAATCGCGACGGGAGTCTGGGGACAACGGCCCTGGGCTAATAATTTCTGCACAATTTCGGGTAAGGTTTGGCCGCCCATAAGAATGACCAGGGTATCAATTCTGGCCAGGGCATTCCAGTCTAAGCTTTCCGGCTCATGGCCCGTAAGTACCACAAAAGCCTGTCCTAAATCTTTATCCGTCAGGGGAATACCAGCCAACAGGGGGGCAGCGATCGCCGAAGACAGACCCGGAATAATTTGGAAGGGACAATTGGCGGACTGGAGAGCTTGAATTTCAGGGTTAGCCCGGCCAAAAATAAAAGGATCACCGCCCTTGAGTCTCACCACCTGTTTTCCCGCTAATCCGTAGGACACGAGTAGTTGATTAATTTCTCCTTGGGGTGTACTGGGTAATCCCCCCCGTTTTCCCACTGATTGTAATAGGCAATGGGACGGTACTAACGTCAATAAACCCGGATCAACCAGGGCATCATAAATTAGAACCTCTGCCTGGGAAATGATCCGATGGGCCTGAAGCGTTAAATAAGCGATCGGCCCAATGCCCGCCCCCACCAAATAGACACAACCAGCTGGAGCATTAAAGCGTTTCATCTTTCGGGTCATCCACAAATGACCTCTATTGTTAATCATTTAGATTTAGAGGCCAAACTGGCTCTGATTCGCGCTCACCCCGATCTGGGTAGCAAGGCAAAAATGGCAGAAGCGTTCGTTCAAGAACAGTCAACCCTATTCTGTCAACACACCTGATCATGGAATAACGAAGTATAACGGGGTTAATCGGAGCAAAAAGAATCTTGTCGATAAGAGAATTCCCTCCTTTTTTTGCTACAATCGTTATTAAGTTTCAAACCGCGTAGGTTGCGCGATTGTTGGAATTGACAAGTGTTGATACGTCACAACTCGATTCTCAGTTCGAGACTCTTAAAAAGGCTCGCGCTGGTGAGCAGTTTACCAGAGATAATGGGGTCGTATTGCACTCAAATACCAATGTTGCCGAAGGTATCCTGCAAGAAGGGAGGATTTTGAACTCCCCGCCTCCTTGTTTTTTAAAAAACAAAGGAAATATTGCTAGAACGGACTCGGAAGTTTCCAGTAATTGATACCACAAGGAAGTTGATTATTGGAGGCGAAAACGGACAAAGGCAAGTCCCAGACCCTAGAACCACGGAAGCGTAAGCCTCCATCGGTCAATCGGGGAGCGAATATAAAGCAGTTGACGCTGTTTAACTTCGGTTAACTGCGTTTTCTGTGTGCCTCTGACTGAGAGACAAAAGATAAAGATGTGTCCGTCAGTCAGTTTTTTTTCTGCAAATGCACTTCAATTATTTTTTGAGCGCATCAAGGATTTGATCCAATTTAGCCTCTAATTGACGGTTACTTTCCTCTAATTTAGCAATTTTTGCCAATAAGGTTTTCTGATCCGAGAGTTCATCCGCCGCACGTAATTGACGGACATCTCGACCAAATCCCATTAAAGCTGGACGTTCGATGTAGGTAACACGATGTAACACGCGCCATGTTTTATTCGGCTTTCCGGCTTGAGTTTGACGCAAAGCTCGCGCTTCCTCATCATTACTGGCTAACCATTCAGGATCAACGACGTAGTTAAAGAAGTCTTGGAAATGATTGGTACTACCTTCAAGATAGAAACTCATAAAGCGATACCGATCAACTTTTTCTGCGGGCAAAATGGGCCGATCCTTATAATCCGTAATCCCTTTATACTCTAAACCACTCAAATCCACATTCAACTCAAAACCCTTACTCCGAGTTTCCGTTTTACTCATGGTTTGAGTCAAGTTTACCGTAGCTTGGGCAGTGAGTTCTACATCAACCCCAAACGCTGAAAATTCAGTTTCAATCCCTAATCCAGCATTCAGGCTAAAAGAGCCACCAATGGTATGCTCTACCGTATTGGCAAAACTTTGGGCTTCTGTCCGTAGTCCACCATCGGCATCCCAAACGTAAGTATTGACAATATTACGCTTACCAGAGCGAATTTGGATACTTTCCATGCGTTTTTGCCAACCAGCAAAACTGTCAGTAGCTTGTACCCGTTTCTCTTGGTCGCCGATTTTGCTTTGAATCTCCGCTTGTTTCTGCTTGGAGGCCTCACTGGTTTTAGCAGTACCACTCTCAGCATTCGCTTGAAATTGTTGGGCTTTATCGTCTTGGGCTTTTTTCTTTTCCTCATCCGTCATCTGAGTGCCTGGTTTATCTTCTTCCCGTTGTAACCCAACCGTAGTAGGTGCATCCCCACTACCAATATTACGATTTAAGGAAGTTTCATCCACTAAACGCACATCAAAGTTAGAAAAATAGGATTCTCGACGTTTATCCTCCGCTTCAATCTGTTGTTTGAGAGCATAAGCTTCTTTGAGACGGTAGTAACTAGCAGGATAGAGAGAGCCATACTGAGAGCGCATTTCTGGAACGTGCTTAAAGAATCGCTCGCTAGTCGCACTGCTTCCCGTCAGGCCATCTAAGCTACCATTCATCGTATAGGCAGGATTCATCAAAAAGGTAATGGTATTGACATCGGGAGGGATATCATCCACAGGTTGTACTTGATAGCCGATCATCTTACCACTACGGGCCAGACGGGTGACAAAAACATCCGCCAGAGCCGAAACGACCAAAGCATAACCGATGTTTTTAGGAATAAAACGCGCCCCAAGATGAGGAAATTTAGGCGTAACTTCTGGTGTTCCTCGTAGTTCTAATTTATCGGTCATGCTCAAAGAGGAACTAGAAGTAATGCTACTCTCATTTTGAAATTGATAGCCGAAATCAAAATTTCCTTTGAAACCAATTTTGGTACTGGTTTCAATTGACGAACCGACACCCATTGGCGCGGTTAAAATCGACATTGAACCTCCTGCGCCCATAAAGGTTTCCAAAGTTGCTCCCAAACCAGAATCCTGCGATCGCGTCCAATTAAATTCCACATCTTCCGACATGGTTAATTCCACAGAAGTTGCCCCATTGTAATCATCAGAAAGGGTTAAATTTTCACTAGGAACAGGGGGAGGGCCTTCAATATATCCCAAGAGAGTGGGCGCGAATTGAGCATTACCAACCCATTTCAATTCCAAAGCCTCCACTCGCTTATTAGGGAGCAATGTGAGTCCGTTGGTTGAGGGATGAGCAAAGAAACGGCGCATCATCGCCACCTTGCGATTAGTATTGGATTCCAAAGAAACGCTACTATACTCGTTACAAAGGAGAGTATTCGGGACAATGGGGAGGCTGTTTTCTTCGACAACAATTGCCTCAGTCACATTACCGTGATTGTTTCCTGCTAAGTCCAAGACTTTTCGTACGGAACCTTCAGTCTGGATTTTATCGAGAGGATAGTAAGCCACTAAATTGGCTTCTTTTCCAGTGAGACGCTGATACATATCCCCTTGAATTTCTGCTTGGGTGCGGGCGACTTTCCAGATGCGGACTTCAGCCATAGACCCTTTAAATACAGAAACACGAGGAGTACCAAATGCTCCAATGACAATGTTTCGATCGGAGGTATTAACGAGAGGAACACTCGTTGCGGATTGGATTGGTTGACCATTCTTATATAGTTTCATCGTTTGAGTAGCACTATCATAAGTAACAGCCACATGAATCCAAGTATTGACAGGGAAAGTCGTTGTGTCTTGAACGTAATACCAATTCCCATTATGTCCCGCCGATAAAATGCCATTGGGTAGAAAGAAAGCATGACTTCCATAGCCAGAGATAATGTTATTATGAGGGGGTGCGACCTTTAGTTGATAAAAGCTGTTGTAATCAGGGTTCTACAGGGAACCCATATTGATCAAGTTTTGCCCAAAATTGACTCCATCGTTCCTTGGTCAATACCAAAGCTCGTAGGCTCAAAATAATTCCTGCTCCTTTTTCCTTCCATCGCATCCCTGAACAACATAATCGTTGTTTGACCAACGTCTTACAAGCTGCTTCCGTAACACCTGAACCAATCGGATACTTTTTCTCTATGTATTCAGCATAATCCATTTGATGCTGATGATTCTCGTAATAAGTAATCGCCGCTTGTAGTTTCTCGGTAAGATTCTTAGAATGACTTTTTTCTTCTTTGACTTCTTTCATCAGATTTAGCAGTTCTCCTGCTTTTCCTTTTTCATGCTTGAGTTCTCGACAATTTTCAGTCAACCATTCTTTTTGTTTTGACACGGTATTCGGATGCAACGCTTCTGCCAAGGCACCTAAGTAACCAGAGGCATGATAGAAATCTAATATCTGTTCTTCCGTTTGCTTTTCTAAAAACTTCCAATTTGATTCTGCCCCGTCTGCTATCCCGACCAATGTTGCCTCTGGATAACGGTTTTTCGCTCGCTCAATTTCTCTTTCTAATCTTTCTAGAAAACTCTTTTTTCCATACTCTGGTGCCGCACCTAGATAGATTGTATGTTGACGTTCGCCTTCACTATCGTATAGGGAAACGGTTCCCACCATTGCTTCACGGTAGCCATCCTCACACATCAGCATACAGGTTCCATCTAATCCTATTCCCACTGTTGCAATTTGGCTATCCTCCTTGGGCGGGGCATAACTCCACGCTTCTTCTTTTGCCTGTACCACACTTCCTACTGCTTCACTCAATCTTTGGATATAGGATAGCGCTACTTTTCTACCATGATTTTCTAATAAATCATTTTTCACCTCTTTGCCTGCCATCCCTGACATTTTTGAGGATACCTGTTTTGCCAATAATGGCGTTGATGTTATGATTATCCTTGCTTCTCTTTCTAAGGGGCAATACGTTTTTCCTCAAAGGTGAACGCTGATATACATGACGATTCACTATAACCTCACCATAAGGTGTTTGATATTCTTTCGGTTGCTCTCCCTTACTCTTCCAGATTTCTTCACCGATTTTTAAGGGTGAACCATCTGTATCTAAATATTTCAAGGCTTCTTTGCTGGCGATGCAACCTACTTCGTTTAAGCCTTTTTGAATATTTATTTCTGTATCCAACATTGAACGACTGAGTTCTAATGTTAGTTCTATTTTTATCTTTGAACCCTCTACATTAATTAGTTTTGCTGTCATCATTGTTTCCTCTTTGTCACTTTTCATCCCATGTTAACACTTTTCTTTTCCTTCATCAACTAAAGGTCACACCCTTATGAGGAACCCCCGACTGCAATTTAATCCAAACTTCTTTGGTGTAGGAATCAGACAGAATACCAGTGGCAATATCAATGTAATCATTCACTCCATCAAACTGCATCACCGTATTTCCTGGATTACCAATAGGAGCAGTGCATCCCCACCAGATTGCGCCAGACGCAGCACCGTTATTTCCTTGTCCAGATTGATCTCGAATAGCCTCTCCTGTTGCCTCATTAAAGGGATAATAGGCTAACAAACCAGGTTCATTGCCGCTCAGTAAAGTTTTGCTATTGACAGCGATCTCGTCATCGGTTAGAGCCACTCCCCAAACACGCACTTCTGCCAATTTACCGAATTGCTCACCTAAGATGAATGGGGTGATAAATAGGGTTTGATCATTAACGATGCTCGCTTCGACCACAGTGGCATAATTATTAGTCACCATATCTAAAACTTTGCCGCTTTCGATTTTATTCAAGGGGTAATAAGCCACTAAGTTGACTTCTTTACCAGATAGTCGCTTACCCATAGTCGCTTGAATTTCTGCCTGAGTGCGAGCTTTGTTCCAGACACGGACTTCAGCCATTTGACCTTGGAAATATCTGCCAATATCTGGTTGTGAGCCGAGTTGAATCTGTCCTACATTTGTCAGTGTGGGAATTGCGGTTTGTTCATCAATGGCAATACCGTTGAGGTATAGCTTGGTCTGTCCTGTCATTGAGCCTGATTTAACAACAACGACATGATTCCATTTATTGATCGTCAACCGGTTATTCGTTGCATTTCGACCAATTGTTTCAAATTTCCCTCCTCCTTTCTGAAAAAACAAGCGTCCTTCCTCGATAACAAAAATGTTATCTGATAGACTGTAAATCACTCTCACCCCAGAACCAGTCGTCGGATAAACCCATGCCTCAATTGTAAAATTATCTTGTAGATGGAGGCTAGAGACGTTGCCAATATTGATCGAATCATTCACCCCATCAAACTTCATTACTGAATAATCAATGGGTTGGTTAAGCTCTGAGTGATTATTTCCGATCGCAAAAACATCGCTAGTTGTTTTCAGAATGGCTTTCTTGATGTCTTCAACCTTTTTTTTAGCTTTAGGCTCATTGGGGGCTTTTTTGAGATTTTCCTCTGCATCCGCTAAGGCTTTAGCTTTGGTATTACCGACAGCCTTACCATCAATGTAGAACAAGGTAGTGTCGCCCTTTCCAACGACAGTAAGATGATGCCATCCTTCAGACAATAACTCCATATTGAAGCCACTATCATAGAATTGTTGTCCTAGAGGATCATTGTGCAGATAAATCCCTAATTGTTTACGATTTCTGACAATAATATGATGATCTGTATCTTTCCCTCGGATGAGAGTGTTCCATTCTGCCGTTTCGGGTAAAGGATAGACAAACCATGCTTCAATACTCCAATTATTGGGAAGATAGAGGGGTTGATTTAACTTAACAACACTATTGCTATTGTTAAAGTTTAAGCAAGTCCGTTGAGCATCAGGAATCCACTGTTCAACGGTAGCATTTTTGCTGTCCGCAGTGGCATCGTAGTTCGTTTGTCGCATCCGCCCTTGGTTATCAAAGTAACTCAGTTGGACATTACCTTCGCTAGTTTCCATCGCGTTAAGACGAGTCACCGAATTAACAAAACCAAGGTTTGCTCCTTTAGTAATTAAACCTTTACCATCTTTGGCAATTTGGGGCATAGTTTGGGGAGTTTGTTGGGTAGTTTTTACTCCATTCAGGAAATCAGTATTTAAAGTATTTAACTCTGTTTGCAGTGCCGTAATTTCCTTGATAACTTGAGCAAGACGATTATCCCAAGCTAATTTATCCGCCGAAGTCGCAGTTAATATTTTTTGAAGTCTTTGTAATTCATTCGATGGTAATTGCAGTTCTTTTGTCTTGGCCTCCCAATCTTGTTTAGCACGATCAATATTAGTATTTGAGGGTTCGCATTTTATTAACTGCCATTTATCTGGTGGTTGCCATGCTGGCAATCCAACGATATATCCTGTGTCTCGCCACGCGTCAATGTAGAAATCCGTACCATGAGCATTCTGTACACCAGGTGCAGATTTGATGGAATAAAAATCCCCCCCTTGATTAATAAACTGCCATTTATCTGGTGGTTGCCATGCTGGCAATCCAACGATATATCCTGTGTCTCGCCACGCGTCAATGTAGAAATCCGTACCATGAGCATTCTGTACACCAGGTGCAGATTTGATAGAATAAAAATCCCCCCCTTGATTAATAAACTGCCATTTATCTGGTGGTTGCCATGCTGGCAATCCAACGATATAGCCACTGTTTCGTTCCGCGTCAATGTAGAAATCCGTACCATGAGCATTCTGTACACCAGGTGCTGACTTGATTTGGCAAAAGTAGTTAAATGGGCTATTAACTGCATTCTGATGTGCAAGTTTAAGGGATTGTTCTTCACTTGTCAGTGCTGCAATTTTACTCTCTAATTGTGCAATCCGTACTCTAGTCGCATCCTGCGCGTTATAAGCAGCAATTTTCGCTTCTAACTCTCGTTTTTCCTTGAGTAATAGTCCTTCCTGTTGTTCTTTTAATTCCAGTTGCTTCAATTTAGTGGCTAATGTTGCCTGATTATCCGCTAAAGTAGTCAAACCCACACTATCACTGTATTTAAACTCAGTAATACTGTCAGACATCAAACGGATGCAATGTTTACGAATTTCTAAAGATTGCCAATCTCCCTTAACATTCGCAATCTCAAAACAACGTAACATACCAATTCCATCAGGAATCGTTACATTTCCAGAGACGCGATACCAACCGCCTCCCAAATCTTCAAACTTATTTTGTTTAATTTGTTCAGGCGCAATCACCTGTTTTTCTTCAGCACTGCGACTGGCTTTCCCCCAATAGGCAAGGGTAAAAATCTTCGTCCCTAAATTTTTTCCGTCGGCATTATCTAGATAGGCAAGATTAACCCCAGAGGAAGAAACAACCTTAAATTCAAAGCTTTCTTCGTAGGTAGCTCTTTCACTGACGGCAAACAAGTCACTATTGCTATATTTAACCGCATTTAACCCGCCTGCAAGTTTACGGTTAAGGGTCGCAGCACTAACATAAGCGTCACCATAGACAGTACCATCCTGCCCATTACTGGAAAAGTCAACGACCTGTCCTTCTCCAATTGCTCCCAACCGCCAATAACCGAGTAAACCCAGTTCTTTTCCTGTCAGTTGCAGATACATACTATTTTTGATGTCTTCCGCCATGCGATCGGTTTTCCAAAGACGCAGATCGCTGATTTTACCCTGAAAATAGCTATCATTAGACCAATTACTGCGGGCAATGCAATTTTGAGTCCGATTAATCGTTTTAGGAAGATTAACAGAACCTGTTTTAATGACTTCACCGTTTTTGTAGAGAGTAGCACTACCTGACTTGTCAATTGTTGCCGCCAAGTGCATCCATTTTCCAGTTTCCAAGACTCCTTGGGCTGTAATACTCTGGTATGTTGTTCCCTGAAAGACATAAAAGCTGAGGTTATTGGATGTTCCTTCATTGGCAAAGAGAATATTTTCTACGCCAGCACCATTGCCAAAGTCAATAATTCTTGACCACTTTTTAAAACCGTCATACCAGACCCATGCTTCTACGGTGATGCCTTGAGAGTAATTATGATTCATCTCAGGTGGGTGCGACCTTTAGTTGATAAAAGCTGTTGTAATCAGGGTTCTACAGGGAACCCATATTGATCAAGTTTTGCCCAAAATTGACTCCATCGTTCCTTCGTCAATACCAAAGCTCGTAGGCTCAAAATAATTCCTGCTCCTTTTTCCTTCCATCGCATCCCTGAACAACATAATCGTTGTTTGACCAACGTCTTACAAGCTGCTTCCGTAACACCTGAACCAATCGGATACTTTTTCTCTATGTATTCAGCATAATCCATTTGATGCTGATGATTCTCGTAATAAGTAATCGCCGCTTGTAGTTTCTCGGTAAGATTCTTAGAATGACTTTTTTCTTCTTTGACTTCTTTCATCAGATTTAGCAGTTCTCCTGCTTTTCCTTTTTCATGCTTGAGTTCTCGACAATTTTCAGTCAACCATTCTTTTTGTTTTGACACGGTATTCGGATGCAACGCTTCTGCCAAGGCACCTAAGTAACCAGAGGCATGATAGAAATCTAATATCTGTTCTTCCGTTTGCTTTTCTAAAAACTTCCAATTTGATTCTGCCCCGTCTGCTATCCCGACCAATGTTGCCTCTGGATAACGGTTTTTCGCTCGCTCAATTTCTCTTTCTAATCTTTCTAGAAAACTCTTTTTTCCATACTCTGGTGCCGCACCTAGATAGATTGTAGGTTGACGTTCGCCTTCACTATCGTATAGGGAAACGGTTCCCACCATTGCTTCACGGTAGCCATCCTCACACATCAGCATACAGGTTCCATCTAATCCTATTCCCACTGTTGCAATTTGGCTATCCTCCTTGGGCGGGGCATAACTCCACGCTTCTTCTTTTGCCTGTACCACACTTCCTACTGCTTCACTCAATCTTTGGATATAGGATAGCGCTACTTTTCTACCATGATTTTCTAATAAATCATTTTTCACCTCTTTGCCTGCCATCCCTGACATTTTTGAGGATACCTGTTTTGCCAATAATGGCGTTGATGTTATGATTATCCTTGCTTCTCTTTCTAAGGGGCAATACGTTTTTCCTCAAAGGTGAACGCTGATATACATGACGATTCACTATAACCTCACCATAAGGTGTTTGATATTCTTTCGGTTGCTCTCCCTTACTCTTCCAGATTTCTTCACCGATTTTTAAGGGTGAACCATCTGTATCTAAATATTTCAAGGCTTCTTTGCTGGCGATGCAACCTACTTCGTTTAAGCCTTTTTGAATATTTATTTCTGTATCCAACATTGAACGACTGAGTTCTAATGTTAGTTCTATTTTTATCTTTGAACCCTCTACATTAATTAGTTTTGCTGTCATCATTGTTTCCTCTTTGTCACTTTTCATCTCATGTTAACACTTTTCTTTTCCTTCATCAACTAAAGGTCACACCCTCTCAGGTAGGGCAACATAGTCATCCGTACCATCAAAGACAATACCTCGTCGTTTACGAGAGACTAATTTAATATTAATAGCCGAGCCCATTGCCCACTGACGTTCAATGATGAAGTGGGTATCATCCAGTTTTTTGACGGGATAACTATCGTTATAGTCTTCTGTCCCAGCAATTTGGACTTCATCACCATTGTCTAAGCCATGATTAGGACAGGTTACTCGGAGCTTGCCATCGGCAGTCTTTTCGTAGGCAGTAATCATGCCATCAAAAATCAGTCCGCCTTCTTCTTCGTCTTCTTTTTCCCAGTAACCGAGTTCTTGAGGTAATTTTAAGTCAAGATCAAAGGTATTTTCATCAACGGTTTTGGCTTGATAAAGACCTTGATAATCAACGGTTCCCAGGACTTTCACCAAGTCGCCATTGGCTAACTCTCCAGCCTTACCTTTGGTGGTAATTTTGACTAAATTTTCGGCATCTTCTTCATCTGTTCCTTCGGCTAATCCTGTGATAATTCCCTGGGGAGGAGGCGTTCTGTCTGCTAAGGCTTTAATTTCATCTAAAGTATTTAAAGGAAGCAGAATCTCCCTTTTTTTGTTCCGAATAATCGTTTTATCGGGAGTTTCGTCAATTTCGGACAGCGTTCCATCGCCCGCGATCGCAAAACTAAAGGCAGCCGTCCCTTTGTCGGTGGGAATGGCTAACATTAATCGGGTAGCTGTTTTTAATAATTGCATTTCCCCCGATTGGGTTTGTTGCTCTTGTTGAATGTCATAGGTTGTGGCGGTTAAGCCATTAGTTACAGTAGCTCCTGCTATGTCTAGGTTGCGTTTAATAATTCCAGCAATTTGACGCGGAACAAGCGTTTCGTTGACTTCTTCAAAAACGTTGTAATCTTTGACTGCAAATAGCCCTTCTTCCGATGCTCGTAGGGTCGTTAATTCAACTTGTGTAGTGCTAGTGTTGTAGGCGAAAATGTGCCAACGGTGGATGTCGTTTTCAAAGGTGGGAACGAGGACAACAGAAAACCAACCGTTAATCAGATTGTTGACGGCACAAATTTCGGTGGTGGGTTCGTAGAAAAAATTACCGTCGCTGTCTCGGAAGTCTAAGGTGTCAACGTTGCTAAGTCCGTTAGACCCTTTTTTCATGCTTTTTGTGGGTGTATGTTTTTGCTTACTACGCTTAAATCGCACTTCTAACTTACGATTCAGCTTATTAGTCATGCCATCAACCACAAAACGATCTACGAACAGGGTATTTGTTTTAGATTGACGAAAAACGTATAGATGACCGAGGGCTGAAATTACTTGTACAGGTGCGACGGCGGTTTCATTAACGGTTTGATAGCGCGATCGCAGAATATAGCGATTGGAATCTGTAAGATAAGTCAGTTCAGCTTTTTCTTGCTTAACAACGGACTCGTCTGCTTTGGTTTCATTGGGAAGTTCTAACTGTTGCCAGTTTTCCCAACCTGTTCTTTGATCTGCTGGAGTGTTCAAATAACTATCTTCAAAGCCATCTTGTTTGATGCTGTACCAAATTTTACCATCGGTTGCTGTGGCTAAAACGATGACCTTTCCCTCGTGGGTAATGCTATTGATGTGCTTAAGAGTACTCTGATGGGGAGATGGAAGATTCATAGTTTTTAAGTTAAATTCAGAAAAATTTCCACCCGTAAATAATTTAGTTGATGATTAGATAAAATGCAAGAATTCAGGAGAACTGGTTGACAAAAGAATCAGGAGCAGGAACAAGAGAAACAATGTCATCCCCATCAACAGAAGCTAAAGCTTCGCGAAAAAATTCCAAAACAGAACGACCCTGAGCGCGACAAGATTGAATGACAGTCAACAAACTAGCTGTGTGGGAAAAGCCTGTCATAGAGCGAGAGCCGCCCGAAACCTTACGCTTTGTCACGCCTAAACGCAGGGAACGTTCTACTAAATTATTATCGGGGGCAACTTCAGGATGGTCAAGAAAATACCACCACTGATGAGACTTTTCCTTAACAGAAGTCAACAGCAATCCGGCCGCATAACCAGCTTGCGGTCGCCAAGTATCAAGAGCTTGCTTCAATCTCTCCTTAAAATCGAGAACCCATTGGTTATAGAGGCTTCTCTCACCTGTTTGACGGTAACTACGGTGGTTAGTAAAAGCTTCTGTTAGTAAAGTCAAAAAAACTTGGGCTAACTCGACTTGCTTCGCAATTTTCAGTTTCTCTACTTGCTTAAAGTGCCGCAGTAAATGGGCTAAACATTTCTGTTGAGCAGAGGCAGGATAACCGTTATACACGCTGAAATCATCGGAGATTAATACCCCTTGAAAACTTTTTCCTAGCAGATATTCCAGTTCTTTTCTTGAACGAGTGTCGCCAGCATGGAATAGGCAAAATTTCTTTCCACTTATATTCCAAAGCCATTCTTTTACACCTTTCACCACCCAAGGGGTTTCATCGGCATTCACTTGCGGTTGCTCTTTTACCCAATTCTTTAATTGACTGATAGATGGCTCTACTGCTTTTGCCAGATGAGCAGTGGTTGCTGGCAATGTCCCATTGGTGTCAACTTAAGCCAAAATGCCTACTCAGAAAAGGTTCGTTAGAAAACAAGTGGAATTAAGAGCAGGCTTGAAAAAAGAGGGTTAACATAGAAAAAAATAAGTGGAGAAAAATAAACCAATGGCAAGACAACATCCTCGGAGAAAAGGCAATCCAGACTCCAGACTTCTCTGCTCAATATCAATACACAAGTCATTTTGCGGGAACTACTTGACTTCTTCGACAACCTGCGGAATGTGGGTTCAAATATTGCATACTAGAGACCTAATTTAAGGAGAGGGCAGAGGTATTGCAGTCGGTAAAGAGGTTTCGCTATTCAGACCACGATCATAGAGCGCTAAATCCCATTGACCATTGCGATCGCTTTCAAAACTAATCCAACGACCATTGCCGCTAATGGTGGGATGACGGACTTCACCGGGCCAATCCTCGGTAATATTCCGGCTTTCAAGACTTTGGCGATCATAAAACCAAACATTGGGCTTACCGGCTTGTTCAGAAATATAGACCAAGTAGCGACCATCTGCACTAATGTCGGGTTGATCTTGAAAACGACCCGGTTGATTGACACCAGGTAAGGGAACTAGACGGCGGGCCACCACATCGTACAGCAAAATTTGTCGTTGTTTTCCCCGATCAGAGGTAAAAACGAGATAACGGCCATCATAGGAAAAACTAGGATTCTCTTCAGCCCTCGAACTATTCAGGGCATTTCCCAGATCTTGGGGCAAAGGCGCGATAAAACCCGTTTCTTGGCAACTACTTAAAACTACGCTGATTACCATTATTCGGAGCCAGGCAATCAGCGATCGCCGTTTAGACCATAAGACTTTGATTGGGGACTGGAGAGGAATTGGGTAAAACACAGCAGTTAACATCATCTAGACAGACTTTTCCCCATTGCAAGGCCCAGCGCACCAACTCTACTCGGTTTTCCGTCTTTGTTTTGGTTAAAATATTGCTGATATGATTATCGACTGTGCGTTTACTGATTTCTAATTTTTGGGAAATTTCCAAATTTGTCAATCCCGTTGCCACCAATTCTAAGATTTCCATTTCCCGATCTGATAAGGAAGCAGGAGAATGAGACTTATCAGTGAGCATAGGTATTATTTCCTCTTGGTATTTTTACTTATGGCTATATTGTAGAAGACAGTTGATGAACTGGTAAGGTTAAATCCCAAATTTCTCTTGCTGTAAAATTTTCGTTGATTACATCTGACGCGAGCTCGAAAGCCCTATCGTACCGTTTCACAGGATAATCTATCCGACATTCCGCAGGTTGCCGCCACCCATAGAGTAATTAATTTAAACTACTCTATTCATGGTGTATTAAAACAAATTAACGCCATATAGAAAGAGCATCTATTTGTATTTATGCGCTATCTGTAGCGTTTGCGGAATGTGGGATCTATCAACGAATTATTTACAGGTAGATTTTCTTCATCCAATTTCCCCTCAAACAGGTTTTTGAAGTTTTCCAGTGTTTTTTCTGTGTACCATCCTTTGCGATACACACTATTGAGGGGAGGGATGCAAGGTTTTCGGCTCATTTTAGCTTGTTTTCCTACACCTTTGACATTGTTATTATGGCTATACTCTTTTCTCTATAAGGGTTTTAGCCTTTTTCAGTAAGCCCTATTTACAGGTGGAAAGATTCGTGACACCAATGTGTTCATACTACTTTGACTTAACGTCGCCAGGAAACTTTGGGAAGAATCTGTCCGCGATCCACCCGTTCTTTATATTTATCGGCAAAATTTAGTAGGGAGTCAAGTAAAGAATCGGAAAGATAGTGAGGCTGAAGTCCCAGGTCTAATAGTTTGGTATTTTTGGCATTAAAGTAATGCTCTTCTAATTCAATCCGAGGATTCTCTAGATTTTCAATGGCTACCTGTAAGCCCATGGCAGTTCCTGCTTTCTTAACCATTGCGGCCAGATCCCCTACACTGAAGAGTTCGGTAAATTGGTTAAAAACGCGGAATTGTCCTGTTTCGGCAGGATTGGCGATCGCCAGTTCAACACAGCGAACAGTATCCCGAATATCGAGAAAGCCTCTGGTTTGGCCGCCTTTTCCATAAACGGTGAGAGGATGACCAATGGCCGCTTGAATACAGAAACGATTTAAGGCCGTTCCAAAAACGCCATCGTAATCAAGACGATTAATGAGCAATTCATCCATTCCGGTTTCTTCTGTCAATACCCCGTAAACCACTCCCTGATTGAGATCCGTCGCCCTTAATCCCCAAATTTTGCAAGCAAAATGAATATTGTGGCTATCGTGAACCTTACTTAGATGATAAAAACTACCGGGTTGTTTGGGGTAGGGTAGAGTATCTTTGCGTCCATTGTGTTCAATCGTAATGTACCCTTCTTCAATATCAATGTTAGGTGTACCATATTCCCCCATTGTTCCTAACTTAACCAAATGACTATTAGGGAAATCTTCCTTCATGGCGTAGAGCAGGTTGAGATTGCCAATGACATTATTGGTTTGGGTTAACACCGCGTGCTCTCGATCAATCATTGAAAAAGGGGCCGATCGCTGTTCGCCGAAATGAACAATGGCATCGGGTTGAAATTGCTGCATCGACTGACTTAAAAAACTATAGTCCGTGATGTCTCCGACAAAAAGCGGAATCGATTTACCTGTCAAATCCTGCCAACGTTGAAGACGTTGCTGAATTGAAGCGATCGGAGTTAGAGTATCTGCCCCCAACTGGGTATCCCAAAAACGTCGAACTAAACTGTCCAGAATTCCGACTTCATATCCCTTGTTGGAAAGATGGAGTGCCGTTGCCCAACCACAGTAGCCATCTCCGCCAATAACCAAAACTCGCATACTAAACTCTATCAATTTTTATTGCTGATATTACAACAATGTATCAGGTCTGGGGACGGCCAGGTTGACGGTTCTTGTATTTCTTCCGATACCCAGATCCCGTGATACAAAAGGATGTTCTTACCAGTCCATATCAAATTGAGGCATTAACTTTAATGAACCTAAACCCAAATCCTGGGGCTGAAAAAAGTTCGTCTCAAAAAAGGCCAACATATCCGGCAATTTAGGATTCCCTTTAGAACTTCCCGTAATTCCCATCGCAACTAAGATGCCACAATAGCCTCCTGTTTTTTTGCAACGACTATCCCATTTCTGGCGCGCTTTTTGATGGGTGGCATCGTCCTGTAAAAACTCACCAAAAAGATAGAGATGTTTAGCCCCTGTCAGTAAAATGCCTAGATCGTAACGGGTTTCTGTCCAAGAGTCTTCTCCCTGATTAAAACACAGACCCGCAATTCCGTCCTCTTCCCGAAGCGTTTGAATGAGTGTCTGGGCCTTCGGACGAGATGTTTGAATAACCAGTACTGGCATTCCTTCACCATTAGCCTTCACGTCTCGACCTTGGTAGTAAGTCTTAGGATTAAGTTTTAACGTTTCTATCAGATCCCAGGGAATCACGCCGAGACTGAGATAGGCATTTTCAGGAACTAAATCATCTCGTAGCGAAAGTTCATCATCGTCGTCATCGTCGTCATCGTCATCATCGTCGTCATCCATCATCTCCAGTAATTCCTGAGCCAGGTCTGGCAGGGTATAAACCGAAACAGCAATCTTTTCTTTAGAAGACTGAGAATCTAAAGAGGGCAGACGATAGCGTTGACGGACTTCTCCAATAGGATCTTGAGAAAGTTGGGATTCATGGTCACGGAAAAACCGCAGAAACCCCTGAAGAACGTAGGAAAGGGTTTTTGCTTCCACTTCATCTAAAAAAGGGCGAATCCCTTCTAGGGGATGGATACTACCAAAGATGGCATTAATATCACCTGCCTCTAATTCGCCAAGATCGGCATCCTCATCCCCATCGGCGGCTTCGTAGTTTAAAAACCAGCAATCCTGGGCTAAAAAGGCTTTTTCTAGCTGTTCAGTCGATTTTTCTGCTAGGGCAGCTTGACGAAATTGATTGACAGAATCGAGGGAACGGTAGAGTATTAGTCCGTATTCTTGGCCGAGCATTCCCATGATGCAGGCATAGACAGGATTGAAATCCTCATTTTCTATTTCAATGGCAATGATGTCATGATCAGCGAGTAGCTCCCAGGGCGCAACTTCCCAACATTCTTTGGCCAACTCTTGTAGGGGCTTTTCGTAAAAGGGGGGGAGAGAAGGCGGACGATTATTATTAACCGCTTCAAAACTACAGAAAAGTTCATCAATAAGGGGAAGCTCTGGAACGTAGTCGATCGCAATATCGAGACTCTGTAGAGCCCCCCGCAGAAAAAACTGAATTTCTCGATTGCGAACAATGATCTTTTGGGGACGAGCCGGTTTAGCGGGACTATGGGGTGTTTCCATTGCCCTGATAAGGGTCCGAACCACTGCTTCGAGTCCCATTTCTGGAGAGACAATATCCATTGAACGTACAAACCCTTCCGAACCATCTACCCAAAGAATGCAATCTCCTCGATTGGAGCCGTCGAATTCTAAGGGAGATCCATTCTCTGATAGGGTACGGCGATCGCCTTCCCAAACGCTCGGAATTTGGGTCAGTTGTTTTAACCGATGTTGGGTCGAAGCAGGCAAAGAAGTCATAAGAAAAGATGGGAGTTTGGAAACTAAGCGTCTTCAGACCTGAGAGAAAAAACGCAGATCGGGAATTTATTCCCCATAAAGGGGGAGACAGGAAGAGGTACAGTTCCTATCTCGCTTCTCAGCCGAAGTCCGCCTATCCTGTACGACGTAAGGTTCGCTTCGCCAAGGTTATCTGAGCTTGTTAGGTCAACTACACTGTCTTACCCCTCGTAAAACTGTTTAATGGTTGACGATAGAGCCACAAACTAGCGACGCATTCGTGGGTATCTTGACTCAGATAACGTAGTCCTCGAAGGACTGTAGGCTGGTCAGCTAACTTCAGTTAGAGGCACGAGAGCCGTCTTCACTTCAGTGCGGGGTGCTGACAGAAAAGGAATAGACAAGTAATCAGTTTAATCAAACCAAAAGTCGTTTGGACAAACTGTGGTATTAATTAGGAGAAGAAATCATAGCACAGTCTTCGCCATTCAAGGCGTTGCGATCACCATTCTAAACGCTTTCCTTAGATAACGCGATAACGAAAAATTAAAGTAGTCCAGGTTTGGGTATCTAGGCAATAAGCATCATTATTAAAATTGAGGTTAGTCGGTAAAGCTGCTGGCGACTGCTGAAGATCCTTGAGGAGGGATTGAATCACCGTCTGAAAATTATGGAGTTCCAGAATCTGTCCTCCGACAGTTTTGGTCGGAGACGTTTTGGGAAGATTAACGGCCAGCGTTTGCCAAGTCTCAGTAAAGGGCTGTAAGGACGCAACGACATGAATGCAAGATAGTCCCCCAATGCGGGCTAAACGCCAAATGACGGAACCTTCCGTGGGAGGGATAAGTACGGTTTGTTGCGGTTCAATCTGTCCGCGATGCTCTCCTTCATACCAGGCGATCGCCTTACCATTGGTATCAATTCCTAATAAAAGGAAATAGAGCGGTTGGTCTCGATAGTTTTCTAAACGATATTGGAGATGACTAGGGGCGGAAACATCAACAAAAGCTCTGATTTCTAGAGCCGCTAGGCTGGTGGTGTGGGGAAAAGATGAGCGGCGGGTCTGGTGTTGTAATAAAGGAAGATTGGTGGGAGTTTGTTGCACCTCCAAGGTAACTTTTAGACCCAAGGATGAGGTCTGTTCATTTTCCGTTAAACGGTAAATTTTGAGGGCACGAGCTTGGGCTAACTTATCTCCTAATTCTGCGATCGCCGATTTAATCGTCACTTTATCCCCCTCCCTGGTGCGCCAAAGAATGGTTCCTCCTTCAGAAAAGAGTCCATAGCCACCTTCTGCAACCTTGCCAAACAAACAATCGGCTGCTTGTTCCCCTTGATTAATCACCTTAATCAGCAGAGGCATTGTCCCGACTCCGCTTTCGGTAAGGGCAGAGATCGCACTAGTGGCATCAACTCGTTCAATCCGATCCAATTGACCATCCAGGGCGAGGGTCAAGGCCATTTGTTTGGGAATGAAGCGCAGAGATTCCTGCAATCTTTGGCCAGGGCGAAGTGTAACCTGGGGCGTAAGGATAGTCGCTTTCGCTTGCAATCCAGTGCGTTCGCTGATTTGGACTAAGAACCTATCTGGAGACTGAACAAAGGTATCACTTGGCCATGAATCGGGAATAATTTGAAAACAGGAATTGAGAGTGGCCCCTTCTAATACATTTCTGGCCATTCCCGTCAATTTTAGTGTCACCGTTGTCGGATCTAAAATTTGGGTAATCACGGCTTCGGCCCCAATCAAGGGATCGGGAAGGGAAGCATAGATAAATAAGGCGGTATTTTTTCCCAATTCTCCCTGGGGCTGTTGTTGATCATCCACTAGGGCAGCGATCGCCTCTGTTGCTTGACAAAGGGCAACATTAATCCGACTAGGGGTTGATACCTGCCAAAGGGATTGGGTCAAGGCATAGGTAAAAAGACCCGCACTCCATCCCTTACCTTGACATTCGACGGCCACTTGATGGGGGTGAGCGGCTAATAAAATAACCCCAGGGAAAACAGGAGCTTGGGAAGAGACCAAAATCGGATTCTCAGAACTAGAGGTGATTGGCAAATGGTCATAGGCCCGTACTCGTAAATTGCCAAGAAATTTCTGCCCTAAACTGCGAGGACTGACATCCAATACCAGCGTGATTTTATCGGTGGCGAGGGAATTAGCCCAGGACAACAAGGTTGATTGTCGTAAATTGAGAGTCGATTCTGCCGGTAAGGCATCTGTTGGTAAAAGTGATATCTCGCGCTTGTTCAAGGCGTTTGGTTCTTCCCCGATCGCCAGCGGCTGACCATAGCCACTAAAGTGAAAGATGACCACGTCTCCCGCCTGGGCCTGTTTGACGAGATGCTCTAGAAAAGCGGTTTCAATATTGGCTCTAGTTGCCTGTCCATCGGTAAGGGTGACAATATCTGCGGGTTGAAAACCGTAACGCTTAATCAATAAATCCCGTTGCAGTTCCACATCCGTCACACAACCCGCTAAATTCCCCCAAAAATACTCAGGAGCATTACGGACAGTCTGATACTGATTCACCCCGACCAATAGGGCCAATTTCCGCGAAACAGTAGCCGCGATCGCTGTCTGATGATATTGTTGCCAAGCCAACCGAGAGGGTAAAGCTGCCCACCCTATCTGTCCTAAACCTAGGCTCAATAAACTTTGTAACACTGTCCGTCGGTCAACGCTCATAACGGCGATCGCCTTTCCGCTTAATCGATATTAGGCATTATTTTTCATGGCTCGAATCAATTCTGCGGCCACTTCTGGACGAGAAAATTCCGGCGGTGGTAGTTTACCTTCACGCAACAAGGCTCGCACCTTGGTGCCGGATAGATGAATTCGATCCTTGGGCTCACTAGGACTTGTCTTGGTTGTCGCCATCTGCTGAGTCCGAGTGCAATAGAAAGCATGTTCAAACTTCATGGGAACAATACCCAACTCTTCCGGCTTAAACTCATCAAAAATATATTGAGCATCGTAGGTTCCGTAATAATCTCCGACACCCGCATGATCCCGACCCACAATAAAGTGAGTACAACCATAGTTTTTCCGAATCAGAGCATGGAAAATGGCTTCCCTGGGGCCAGCATAGCGCATAGCCGAAGGATTAATGCCTAAAATCACTCGGTCTTGGGGAAAATAATGCTCCAACATGATTTCATAGCAACGCATTCGCACGTCAGCCGGAATGTCATCTTCCTTCGTTGCCCCGACCAGGGGATGAAGAAAAAGTCCATCTACAATTTCAAGAGCGCATTTTTGAATATATTCGTGGGCACGGTGGATGGGATTACGGGTTTGAAAGCCCACAATGGTTTTCCAGCCTTTTTCTTGAAAGGATTGACGGGATTGAGCCGGATCAATCTGGTAGGCAGGAAAAAGAGGATGGAGATCTCGCTGTAACAGCCAGATTGGCCCTGCCAAGTTAATGGGACCTTGCTCATAAACGACCTTGACCCCTGGGTGATTATAATCATCAGTACGGTAAACGTTGACCGCTTCATGGGCCTTAACGTAGCGATATTTCTGGGTTAATTCCAAAATGCCAATAAAACGACCTTGAGGATCATCTAAGCGAACCCAACTCCCCTCTTGTAACGGTTCTGCCACTTCCTCACTCACTGAAAGCGTAATAGGAATAGCCCAGGGCAAACCATTGGTTAAACGCATATCTTCCACCACAAGTTCATAGTCCGCCTGCTCCATGAACCCTTTCAAGGGACTGAAACCACCGATCGCGATCATCACCAGATCAGAAGTTGCCCGTTCGTCCAGTTGAATGCGAGGTAATTGATCGGCTTTGTCCAAAAATTCTTGCCGTTCCACCGCCGTTGCAATACGGTTGATCAGTTGTCCGCCGTGGGGCGCAATGCCGTCAATAATTGTACTCATAAAGCTAGGTCAATAATAATCCCTATCCCAGCAAGCAAAAATCTTACGAGGGATAGATAAAGATATCAAGGCTTATCTTATCAGTCAAAGTTCCTTACCCTTACCATATTAATTAACTAGTTCAAAAAGACTTGCGACGACGACAGCGTTCCGAACAATATTTCACCTCATTCCAACAATTAGCCCATTTTTTACGCCAGCTAAAGGGGCGTTGACAAATCGGACATATTTTGGTGGGAAGATGGAATTTTGCCATCCGTTTTTTCATGGTTGAAACAGCCAAATTCTCTAGGAATAAATACTCATGACCATCAAAAATTTGGGTCTGAAACCCCGTCGTTCTAGGACGGCTTTATATGGTAGGATACTGGTGGTCACTGACCCACCCAGACGATGGAGACATAAAGCCTAACACCAAAGCTTGCTTTAAACGGCAACGGCGAAGAAAAATCGGCAGACTGGGATAAGAGAAGAGGATAGGGCAATGGGCAATCCACCCCTAGAATCAAAACCAAAGACAAGAATTCTCGGATTGAGACTTCAATACATAGGAACCGCAGGGCTTGCGGGGATAGTCTGTGGAGCGAACATAAGACCATAGAACTCCTTGGGGGTGGAGGCAGTTGCTATGAAGCAGAAACCTAAATTGTGAGGTTTAGGAATCTTCGCCGTTCTACGGCGGAGAGGATGTCAAGGCATTTGTTACGCAATTGTGAAGTCTCTTAAAGACCCTGGAACATCTCAGAAAGACAACAGACTTAAGAAATATAGCGTCCTGATTAAAAGACTCAATTCTATTATTCCTTGTAAGCTGGCCTACCCCCCCCTCCCTATCTGTTGAGTGTATTGCCCATGTTGACCTCTGGCTGCTGGCGACCATCCGTTTCTACCTTATCTCTCTTACTTTCTATGGCTTCAGCGTTACTCTTCCCTTCACTAGCTCAAGCTATCCCTAAACCAGTCTTGCTAGTATCGCCTCCGGAGGTAGAAGTCCTAACAGCGGCTACTTTGCATCCAAACTTGCCTCAAGTCTCTGAGCCTCTAACGACAGAGAATCCTCAAGTAGATGAAGCCAATGAAGACCCTCTCAATAGTCCCTATCCTGTGCCCTGGAATTGGGTGATGAAAACTCAAAATGAATATGCCATGAACAATAGTTCTGGTTTGCGATATTATCGCAGTCCCGCTCTAGTTTCACCCGATGGGCAATATGCGGCCTATAGTCGTATTGAAATGCGAGCCGAGCCAGAATTATATAACTCGAAGGTTGTAAGTGTGGTCTTTTTGGAAAACTTGAAGACGGGAAAATTACAGGTTATTCGAGCCGAGTCGCCCATTGCTACCTATTTAGAAAAAGCGGGTCAAGAGAGTGAAGAAATGGCCGGTGTCATCTCGATGTTGATGCCTATTTCCTGGTCTGCGGATGGCGATCGCTTATTGGCCAGGCAATTAGAGGGAGCCTTTAGTTCTTCGGATGTTTCTGACTATGGTGTAGTCTGGAATCGACAAACTCATCAGGTGCAAACCCTAAGTGCTAGTCCCAATAACGATGAGGATATTAGCAATATTTTACTAGGCTGGAATCAGAATGCTCCTGACCAGGTTCTCTTTCGCACCAGTAATCTAGGAGATGAAACGGAACAATTAGTGAGTGTGAATCTGAACGGCAACGCAAGTTTAGCCAATACGGAAGACGCAATTATCTATGGACAAATAGTTAATCGTAGTTGGACAGGGGCGCAGGCAATTCGCTAAATTTCCCCCTCCTATCGTCTTGTTGGGCTTGATAGGAGGGGGCGATCGCAGGATGTTAAGAGAAGGCATACCAACTGTGAGATTTACCGCTAAAGAGTGCCATGAGAAAACTGCCGATGTGGTGACTGAGTTTTTGGGTGTATTGGGGAGTCATTAAAGTAATTAGCTACTGAATAAATAAGTTAATAATATCTATTAAGGCTATGTAAATTTCAGAAAGTTTTTCCTTTTCTTCTGATGATATTTGACCTTTAGAAGGGTGAAACACCTTATTTCTAGTGCAGATTAGAAAGTCAACTAAGTCTTTAATTCTTTTTTGCGATCCAAAATTTTTAAGTAACTGCTCACGAAATAAACGATATACTTCAAACGTTCATAATCTGAGATTTATCAAAGCGTTGAAATCGTAAGGTGAGCAGAGAATCAAGCTCCTCCTTATATTTTACGTTAGCATCCTCAAGACATCCTGAAATTGCTGCAGAAAACTGCGTAAAATCTTCATAATATTTTGCGTATAAACACTTCTTCTTCACAAACTTCCACAGTCTTTCAATTAAATTCAAGTTAGGAGAATAAGGAGGTAAGTACAGTAACTCTATTCCTAATGATTCTGCCAACTCCTGCACAATTCGGCATTTTTGATAACGAGCATTGTCTAATACCAACGTAATCGGTATTAATAGTCCTAATTCTGCTATCTTTTCTAGGAGTTCACAAACCTGAGTTCCCGTAATATAAGAACTGTTCGTTACCATAATTACTTCATGGGTAATTGCATTTAATGCTCCTAACACATTAAAACGTTTTCTCCCTGATGGTGACTTAATAAAAATCCTCTTGAAGCACCATATAAAATTTACAAATGCTCCCATTACAAAATGAGAGGCATCTACAAAGAAAACTGCCCTTTTTCCTGCTTTTGCCTCTTCTAGCCTTGGTTCTAGCTCTTTTTCTCTATAGCTATCCTGAGCTTCTACATCTGCTTTTGATGGAATTGTTCCCACCTTTAGACACCTCATTCCTATTGACTTTAAAAATTTTCTGACTTGCGTCGGACTTCTTTTTATTCCTGTTAATTCTTCTATTCTTTTTACTGCTTCATTTATTGTTGCTGGTGGATTTGACTCAAAATATGCCTCAATTGTCCCTTGATGCTCTGTTAACTCGCTTTTCGGGCGATTAAATTTTATTTCTTTTAGTTTTTCTATCCCGCCCTCTTGATAATCACGGATATAGCTTGTCACCGTATTTACTGAAACTCCTGCGAATTGAGCAATTTTTTGATGAGACAATCCCTGACTTTTTAGCCATAAAACTTCCATCTTTAGCTGCACTCTAGGATGCGGGTGATTAAACCGACCGTAAGACAACAGTCTTTTGTCTTCTTCTGTAAATTCTAACTTAATCATTTCTCAGCCTCTTGACTAATTTTTCTATTTTTATTATATTATCTCTTATTTTTAGAATTCGCAACCTGTGACCGTGTTTAGTATATTTTACTACAGGTTTTAGTAGTTGAGAAAAATAAACTTTGTCCCAATCAATAAAATTATTTGTATAACATTTTTCATCAAGATGTATTTTTAGTTTATCTACTAATAGTTTTAAAGTCTCTTCAATATGCGTAATCATCCTGTAGGGATGTTCAAATTGCATACAATCTTTTTCTTTGTTTTGAAGAAAAGACAGTCTAAATGCCAACTTAGAATCTTCTCCAAATTGTATAATGTCATTATCATTTAGTGGTTTAATGCCGTTTTTTGCAATTATATGTTTACCGTTTAAATAAACAGCTTTGTATCCTCTTCTGTTTCCATATAGAGATAGAATATGCCACTTAGAAATTAGGAGATGGTATATAAAGTAGTTGAATATGAAGAGCATTAATTTTTATTTTTGTTTCTGCATAATCCCATTTGTTTAAGCAAATATCAGCTTGAGAATCTCCCACTGTAAAAATTCTTTTTCCATGAGGAAATTCTATAAACTCTCCGACTGAATCTTGGTTCCTTGCAATATATAACACTTTAAATCCTGTACTTCTTTCGATTTTAGGCATGATTATATTAAATTAATTTACTGGAACTGGTATCGTCTGATCAAAGTTGGAAAAAGTTATGGTGTAAGGCTTTGAGAAAATAGAAAAATAGTTTAAGACTAGACATCGGCCCGTTTTTATTATACTATTATTATTGTCATTATATCAAAGAAGAAGGAAACAGAAAACAATGTCAATATTAAAGAAAAGCTCTATGAAAATCCTGAATGATGTTGGCTTGTGCCAAGAGAAAGAGGATGCCTTATTCAAGAAAAACTGTCCTCATTGCTATAGTGAAAACGTAAAAATACATTCTCATTATCAAACGAAAGGTAACGGGGAACGTAAAATGTTCATTTGTCAAGAATGTAGTTCTTGTTTTGCTGAGACTTATGGTAGCGTAATCGCTGGCTTAGAAACCCCATTAAGTGAAATTGTAAAAGTATTAAAAGCCAGAATGGAAGGAATAGGATTAAATGCAGCAGCCCGAGTATTCGGCTACGCGAAAACAACAATATTGAATTGGGAAAAGAAATTATCAGGATTACAAGAGACATTATTTTTATACGCCTTAGTGAATGAATTTGTTAAATTAGTAATAGAAGGGGATGAACTATATACAAAAGTTGGAAAAAATAAAGAAGCAAGTGCCTCTGAGGGGTGGACAATCGTTCTCATGGACAGAGCAAGCCGCTTTATTTGGCATTTAAAATGTGGTCGAAAAGAGCAGAAATTATTTCTAGAAGCAATGATGACGGTAGCGGAATTATTTGAAAGGAGTGCAGAATCTCTCCAGTTATTTACAGATGGAGAAAAGCGATATAGTCAACTGCTATTTGATATTTGTCACGAAGTATTAAGGACTGGAAAGCGAGGTCGTCCCACCAAAGTATTACCGAAGGGTATGGTGGTAAGACTAAAAAATAAGAGTAGTAAACGTCGAGATTCTGAGGGTAAACTCAAGAAAGTAGAAACTCCGAAACCAGAACATCCTGAGACAACAGAAAAACCAGAAGAAAAGGACGTCCATGCCAACCACGTTGAGGCATTTAATAGTGCTATCCGACGCTATTTATCTGCCTTTCGTCGTCGTACAAATACTTATGCTAAATCTGTTGTGGGATTACAGCGAGTCCTAGATATTTTCTGGATGGTTCATAACTTTGTTCGCAGCCATTTTACTACGAGAAAAGTTCCTGCTGTAGCTCTCGGTATAATTGAAAAAGGGTTTACTTGGGAGGACTTACTCCAAATTCGCCTGATTTCTTGAACCTCCCGTATTGCAACGTTTGTAGCTTCTAGCTAGACGATACCAGTGCCAATTTACTGGTTACAGATTAAAATGACTTTAGGATAGATAGCTTAGATTTTAGAAGTCCGTGAATTTTATTAATCAAAGATGGTTTTGTTATAAAGTTCACAAATGAGGCTAAAAAGTGTAAAAAGATAAATAAATAAGTAAATGCTGCGCTTAAGGTTATCAATTCTACTACCCCTGCAATATAAGGGATAAAATTTGTTGGAATTGCCGTCTCTATCAAACCTATACAAAAGAGCAATGTTCCACTAAAAAATACCCAAATAGGCTGTGGAAATAGCCAGAGTAAAAAAAGATAAATGCCAGCTATGTAAACAATAATATTTTCGGAAATAATTAGGGCTTGCCGAAAAAAAGCTGAAACTCTTACGGAGAAAAGATAGTAGCCGAATTAAGGACAGGCAGAATACAGGGAAATAGGTTAAAATGGCTTGAAAACCTTGCCGGAAAAGGAGGCAAAACATATGTACGGAAGACAACAGTACGAAACTAAGACACCAGAAAACTTCAAAAATCCGTTCGATGGGCAGTTAGACGCAGAAAATCGTTGGGTAAAAATGTCAAAAATGATTCCCTGGGAAGAATATGAGGAAGAATATGCAAAAAACTTCACAGAGGAAAAAGGAGCACCAGCGAAATCATTTAGAATGGCGTTGGGGGCATTAATCATCAAAGAAATGTTAGGAATAAGTGATAGAGAAACAGTGGAACAAATTAAAGAAAATCCTTATTTACAGTATTTTATAGGAATGGAAAGCTATAGTAGCGAAGAAGCATTTAATGCGTCAATGATGGTTCATTTTCGTAAAAGAATAGGAATGGAATTAATCAATAAAATTAATAAAGAAATGGTAAAGAAGTTCGAGGGAGTAGTGTCAGAAAAAAAAGAAAATGAAGGACAGCTATTGTTAGATGCAACTTGTACACCAGCAGATATAAAATATCCAACGGATATAGGAATATTGAATGATGCCAGAGAAAAAACAGAAGAAACAATAGATGAGCTTTATAAACAAATACAAGGAAAAGAGAAAAAAAAGCCAAGAACGTATAGAGTAGCAGCAAGAAAAGACTACCTAGAGATAGTCAAAAAACGTCGTGTGTCAAAAAAAGAAAGAAGAAAAGGAATAAAAAAACAACTACAATATGTAAAAAGAAACTTGTCTCATATAGAAAAAATGATAGAAGAGGGAGCCAAGTTAGAAAAACTAACGAAAAAGGAGCAAGAAGAGCTTGTAACGATAAGAAAAGTGTATGAGCAACAGTTAGAGATGTATGCAAAAAAGACGAATAAAGTAGAAAACAGAATTGTGAGTATAACCCAACCTCACATCCGTCCAATAGTGCGTGGCAAAGTAGGAAAAGCAGTAGAGTTTGGAGCTAAAATATCGGCAAGTAGTGTGAATGGCTTTGTCTTCTTAGACAAATTGAGTTGGAATAATTATAACGAATCGGGAGATTTACAAGAGCGAATAGAAGAATATAAAAAGGAGAGAGGATGTTATCCCGAATCGGTTCATGTGGATAAAATATATCGAACAAAAGCGAATCGAGCTTATTGTAAAGAGAGGGGAATAAGAATGAGTGGTCCCCGCTTGGGAAGACCACCGAAAGAGGTGAGCAAAGAAAAAAAGGAAGAGGCCCGCTCAGATGAAAGAGTGCGTAATGCCATAGAGGGTAAATTCGGACAGGGAAAGAGAAGATTTAGTCTGGGTCGAGTGATGGCCAAACTTCCTGAAACCTCTGAGACTGTGATAGCGATGAATTTTTTGCTAATGAATCTTTCTACTCTACTTCAGAAGACAAAGAAGAAAACAAAAAGTAAGAAGTTGTAGAGTCGTTTTTCTTCTGAAAAATGGTGTTAATTTTCCTCTCTTTTGTGAGGAGTGATTTTTGTTGACTTTTTGTAGAAAGAAAGGGACAATAGATTAAACAAAATCTGTATTGTGACTTCTTTCCATAAGGAAAAGTTATCTGTGCTTTTTCCGTCCATACTTCCCTAACCCACATTTCTTTCGTTTTTTGACTTTTTCAGCAAGCCCTAATTAATACTTCTTTTAGGTAATCAGCAGTGGCTGCCAAATTAAACTGGGTGATATTTGGTATAGAGTAACCATTAAAAACTAATGAATTAAGCGAGAGAAGAAAAAAACAAATCGTGATTATACATAAAAATTTTCTCCAGTACCAAGCAGGAGTAATAAAACAAATTGCTACATATCCTAAAACAGGAACTGAGAGAAACGTAATAGAAGGAATTAGTAAATATTGAAGTATAATTTTAGAAAATTTAATCAAATATGGCATTAACTTAACTAACTTTGAAGAAATCAACATTAATATTTGATATACTAATCCAAGATGATTAAAGCTTAGTATTTTTAATGTATAGAAAACGAATAATATTCCAAGTAAAAATACTAATATTTTTACAAAAATAAAAATAATTGGAAAGAGCTTTGAAAAAAATGATTCTAAATATTTGGAATACATAGTTTTTATAAGTAAATTTAGTATTCAAATTTAGTGGATTTAATTGTTAACTAGATTGTCTGTTGAATTTCATTAAGTGCCTCAATAACCTCCAATTCTTTACAAAGTTTGTATTCCCAATAGCCAAAGCGACCATCGGCATTAACCGCTCTACACCAGCGTTCTGTTGCGGCCTTTTTCTCTTCTACCCCTTCTCGCCTGTAACCTTTAGTTTCAAAGATAACGTAACGAGTTTTAGAAGATTTTAAACGGAGAATAAAGTCTGGAATGTATTCGTGGTCTTCTCCATTATAAGTATAGGGTATGCTAAAGTTAAGGCGTTCATTCTTAACAAAGGCTTCAACAATGGGATGGTTATCAAGGTGGTATGCAGTAGCCTGTTCCCATGGATTATCAGCAACGATCGCATTTAGATGAGACTTTTCAACGGGGTAAACAGCTTTGCTTGTCCAAAAGTCCACGTCATCCGTTGAACCATTATCTCGGTGGGTTTCGTAACGGGGGATTTCTGGGGCTTCTCCTGCCTTGGTATCAGGATAAATAGCCGTTGATAGGTTGTCAATAATCCAGCCATAGTAAGGAGATAACCAAGCATCGGCTAATTCACAAGGCTTAATAACTTTGATTTTTGTGTGTAGGTATTGATGACAAATTTTTTGCAGTTGGGGAAAGAGAACATGAGGGGGAGCCTCACAAGTTTCCATTTGACAATAGGTTTTTGTTAAATCCTTTGCCAACTCGAAAATAAGAGTTTGTAATCGGTTGTTTTTACGGTAAGGATTGAGATCAAGTCTTTCCAGTTTGCCAGGGCCACTTATGCTTTGACGGCCTTCGTTATTAGATAAACTTGCCTTGACCTGAACCTCTGGGGGAATTTTGCTAGGGTCTAGGGTTAAAGGGGCGATCGCCTGCCAGTCAACAGTGACTTTATTTTGAACGCCCTGGGTATAACTTTCCACTCTGGGAAACTCGATCCGATACTGAGATTTAGTCGCTACAGAATAGATACGATTGCGGGGTGGGGTAGGACTAGATTTTCCACCAGGGTTAGCTTTAAAGGGGGTTACTTCAAAGGGAACTCCGAAAATTTTGGCGGTTTCTTCAGAAAACATATCATCTTCGTTAAGTTCATAATCCCGTCGCCGTAGTCCTCGCCCTACAACCTGTTCACATAGTAATTGAGACATAAAAGGCCGAATGCCGATGATATGAGTAACCGTTTTTGCATCCCAGCCTTCCGTAAGCATTCCGACAGAAATAATGCAGCGTATATCTCGTCCTGGGGGGTGTAACGGTTTATTTAATTTAATTGCTAAGTTTTCAAAACCTTCGGGGTAAAGTGATCGCTGTTGGTCATCTTTAGGCCAATTCACTAAACCAATGGTATCCAGGGTTAAACGCATCCATCGGGAATCATCAGATTTAGTGTTACCTGATTCGATTTCTTCAACAACTTTACAATCTACTCGAATAGTGTTAGTTTCGGTTTCCGTATTTCTCAGGGATTTTAGAGCAGAAGAAGGAACATTTGGCGGTTTATTATCATCCGCTATCCAGTCATAAATAACCTTCGCAATCTTCGTATTTTTACAAACAATAATAAATACTGGTGGTCGGGAGTCATCAGGATTTTGCAACCATTCCAGACGGGTTTCTTCCCATTGACCAGCAAGTAGGGTAATAGGATGTTGAGCATATTTCAATACAGCTTCTGGTTTGGGAGAAGTTTTCTTACCTCCCCTTTCTCCAGGTGTCATTCTCGACCTAATCCACTGCCAAATATTGAAATAAGCCACGTTAGAGGTAATGGCTCCTGTGGTATCTCTGAGGGGAAGCTGGGGAATTTTAACCAGTCCTGACTCGATCGCGTCCATCAAACTAAAATCACTAACTACCCAGGGAAACGGTTTGTTAGCATCCTTAGCCGAAGCTCTGAGATAGTAGGGAGTTGCTGATAAATCAACACAAAGGTTAATCGTGCGGTGCTTGTGAATGCGATCAAGACCTTCTACCCAGATAGTGGCCTCTTTGGCTTCGTACTCACTCGCTTCGTCGTCTTCATCGTCATTCTGAGAATTACTAGGGGATATACGGTAGGCATGATGGGCTTCGTCGTTAAGAATTAAAATTCTGCCCTTATTGCCAACTTCTTGAGACAAAATACGGCGTATCCAGGCGGCCTCACTTTCCAGATAACGAGTAGCTGAAATCTTAACTTCTAATAGGTTCCCTTGTTTATCTTTTTTCTCTTCTAAAACTTTGATTAAGCCTAAACGAGTCTGTTCTTCTAACTTCTCTAAAGTCAGGTAACGAACGCCTCTGGCCGTGGTGTTTTCCTTCCCAATTTTGATAGTTTCGGTGGTGGTGGTTTTGACTCCCACTTTCACCACTTTGGCGGGATCACTTCCCCCTGTACTTGGCGATCGCCTCTCGAATAGATGCCAGTTTGTCACCAGGACTTTACCCTGTCTGAGTGGGTGTGACCTTTAGTTGATGAAGGAAAAGAAAAGTGTTAACATGGGATGAAAAGTGACAAAGAGGAAACAATGATGACAGCAAAACTAATTAATGTAGAGGGTTCAAAGATAAAAATAGAACTAACATTAGAACTCAGTCGTTCAATGTTGGATACAGAAATAAATATTCAAAAAGGCTTAAACGAAGTAGGTTGCATCGCCAGCAAAGAAGCCTTGAAATATTTAGATACAGATGGTTCACCCTTAAAAATCGGTGAAGAAATCTGGAAGAGTAAGGGAGAGCAACCGAAAGAATATCAAACACCTTATGGTGAGGTTATAGTGAATCGTCATGTATATCAGCGTTCACCTTTGAGGAAAAACGTATTGCCCCTTAGAAAGAGAAGCAAGGATAATCATAACATCAACGCCATTATTGGCAAAACAGGTATCCTCAAAAATGTCAGGGATGGCAGGCAAAGAGGTGAAAAATGATTTATTAGAAAATCATGGTAGAAAAGTAGCGCTATCCTATATCCAAAGATTGAGTGAAGCAGTAGGAAGTGTGGTACAGGCAAAAGAAGAAGCGTGGAGTTATGCCCCGCCCAAGGAGGATAGCCAAATTGCAACAGTGGGAATAGGATTAGATGGAACCTGTATGCTGATGTGTGAGGATGGCTACCGTGAAGCAATGGTGGGAACCGTTTCCCTATACGATAGTGAAGGCGAACGTCAACATACAATCTATCTAGGTGCGGCACCAGAGTATGGAAAAAAGAGTTTTCTAGAAAGATTAGAAAGAGAAATTGAGCGAGCGAAAAACCGTTATCCAGAGGCAACATTGGTCGGGATAGCAGACGGGGCAGAATCAAATTGGAAGTTTTTAGAAAAGCAAACGGAAGAACAGATATTAGATTTCTATCATGCCTCTGGTTACTTAGGTGCCTTGGCAGAAGCGTTGCATCCGAATACCGTGTCAAAACAAAAAGAATGGTTGACTGAAAATTGTCGAGAACTCAAGCATGAAAAAGGAAAAGCAGGAGAACTGCTAAATCTGATGAAAGAAGTCAAAGAAGAAAAAAGTCATTCTAAGAATCTTACCGAGAAACTACAAGCGGCGATTACTTATTACGAGAATCATCAGCATCAAATGGATTATGCTGAATACATAGAGAAAAAGTATCCGATTGGTTCAGGTGTTACGGAAGCAGCTTGTAAGACGTTGGTCAAACAACGATTATGTTGTTCAGGGATGCGATGGAAGGAAAAAGGAGCAGGAATTATTTTGAGCCTACGAGCTTTGGTATTGACCAAGGAACGATGGAGTCAATTTTGGGCAAAACTTGATCAATATGGGTTCCCTGTAGAACCCTGATTACAACAGCTTTTATCAACTAAAGGTCGCACCCTCTGAGTTTATCCATTAAATGTGACGGGATTAAGTCACGAGTTCGATAAAGACTTGCTTCGCCGTTGTTGGGGTCTAATTCCTGAAGCCTGCTTTTAATGGTGACGTTAGGACATACCACTAAAACCACATCAGAAAAACGGGTATCACTGCGATCGCTAACTTTATTAAGGATGCTCCAGGCGGTTAACATCCCCATTACGGTTGTTTTACCTGAACCAGTGGCCATCTTACAGGCGTAACGTTGGAACGGTTTTAACTCGGTATCAATGGGACTATCAACAGGAACTTGAATACCCTGTCTTAAATCCATGCGGGCCTCAGTGAGAAAGATGATTGTTTCTACCGCTTCCCGTTGGGCAAAAAATAACCGTTGTTCTCGATCGGGCCGATTCCAGTGAGTGAGTAAGTCCAGGGTTGTGCGGGTAACACCAGGGTAATTCTGCGATCGCCACTCTTTAACCCGTTGCCTTAATTTATTTACCAGGGTCATCTCGTAGCCAGGAGCAAATTCTTCGGCTGATGAGGGTTTAAGGACTCCTCCCCAACTCCAAAGTACGTTACCTTCACGGGGGGGATAAACAATAGCAGGGCGGCGGCCTTCTCTAAGTTCGGGGTCGTAACCTTCTCGGAGAAACCAGTAATGGGCGGGTTCATCAAAGGGGTTGTTTAATATCGGGTGATCGACTTCGTAGGACATTTTAGTTTGAGAGAGTTTTTTGGGTGATTTAAGCTAGATTAATTTGATTGATTTCAACGATATTTTCTCCCTGTTTTAATTCCATAAGGGCTTGTGCTAATGTTAAACTCAGCAATTTTTGTAGATTACGATTAGTAACATTTCCACAGGTTAACCATAAAATTTGAGGAGGTGTTCCTAAGCGACAAACAAGATCAATAAAATCACTATCTTTTGTCATAATGACTGCGTTAGATTGGCGAGCTACTTCAAAAATTTCGGTATCCTTAGCATCTCGTAAACCTAATTCTTTTAGAGAAATAGCTTCTACTTCAAAGTTTGTGTTTAACCAATTGGCTAAGGTTGGTGGCAATTGAGCATAAATCCAGATTTTCATGCGATTAATCGGGGAAATTCTGTTCGTTTAGCTGCAAAAATTAAGCAGGCTTGTATATCAGCAAATTCTAAGTCGGGAAAGTCTTCTAATATTTCAGTTATACTGACATTTTCTGCCAACATTTCTAATATGTCAGAGACACGAATTCGCATTCCTCGGATACAAGGACGACCGCCACATTGTCCAGGGATTTGGGTGATTCGGGTTAAAAGTGAGTTGGTTTTGTTCATTTATTTAGGGTATTTAATCAAAAAAGGGATTGTTTAAACCCATATTCCGTACCAATTAGAAGAAAATAAATAATTTAAAATTTACACGCTATATGCAGGCATCATTAGCCATCACAACACTAGATATAGACGGAGAAGGAAAGACTATAGTAGTGCGTTTATCAGTGCTTTTGTGCTGCATAAAGAGGCGTACTTTTGTTGATCAGCAGATTGTGATTCCTGAAACCTTTGTGGGGAAGCACTTCTGCTAATCTAGACTTGTTCGTATTAATTAAAATTCTTGTTGCCAAGTACGGAATGTGGGTTTAAATAGGGCGGGCGGCTTTAGCCGTGCCATTGGCATCGCCTTAGTAAAACAGGGGAGACTATTTTGTAGAAATTAGGGAATAACATCAATGAGTCCTGTTTGAAATTCTTTGTCGTAAGTGATGACGGGAATTTTTTCAAGTTCTGCTTGAGCCATAATCATTCGGTCAAAGGGATCTCGGTGGTCAATGGGTAAGCTTCCCGCTCTGATAGCATGGGCCGAAGTAATCTTTAGTTCAACAAATTGTGCTTGAGTTAATATTTGCGAATATTCTTCGACAATTTGTTTTGCTTCAGGTAATTTCCCGATGCGATATTTTGTGGCAATTTCCCAAGCAGATGCACTGCTGATCAGAATTTGATGATTGGGATTTTTAATAATTTCTCGACAGGAAAAATCGAGTTTTGAATCATCAAAAAACCACCACAATAAAATATGGGTATCAAGAAGATATTTTATTCCCATTGTCGAAGCTCCTCTTCGGGTAAGGGATCAAAGAAGGTGTCACTTAGTTTTCCTTTCAGAAGTCCTGGGGTGCGAGGCAGACTAGTTTCTTGATTTACGCCTATACGAAAATAGTGGATTAGATCATAAATTTCTGTGAGTTTTTCTTCAGGGATTGCTTGTAATTCTTGGATAATTTTTTCAATTAGCATAGGTTTAATAAGTAGGTTAATCAAAAGGGTTGTTTAATATCGGGCGATCGACTTCGTAGGACATTTTAATTAATTTTTATTTACAGTTGCCTTTTTGCTTCATTTGTACTTTTATTTCATTAGGCATTCCCCATGAATATTTTGAAACAATTTGACAATAAATAGCTGGTATCTCTAACTCATCTTTTTGATCTAATTTTTGATCTAATACTTGATCTAATAACTTATTTATTTCATCAATATTGTAAAGAGTAGGGTAAATATTGAATGCAGCTTGAAATGATGATTTTGCGTTAGGAACGTTACCTTCGAGTAGATATCTAAAGCCTTGATTTTGTAGGAATGTAGCCTGATCATATTTGCTTTGATTTGAGCTAGGGAAATCTGGTATATTGGGTAATGGTGAAGGATTAGATGATGGTAAAGGATTTGGTGGTGTTGGTGGTAAAGGATTTGGTGAGAAAGCAGGTGATGGTGAAGGACTAGATAATGGTAAAGGATTAGATGAAGAATTAGGTGATAGTGAAGAATTAGATGGGGACGAATTATTGCCAAAAGATTGGGGGGTTGCTGTTAATAAAGATTTGATAATTCTGCATTTTTTTTCTTCGGGTGTAAATGTGATTTTCTTTCCATCTTTGTTTCCTTTAGGAACATAGTAATTGTTAAAGTCTTCTTCATTTACGTAAATTGTATCGTCGTTATTGGTTGTGTTTTTACCTGGATTAAAGAAAGACTTAATTGCATTGAGATTTAAATATTCTTGAATTGGCTTTTTGTCAAATTGTTTACAATCAATTAGTTTGGCTCTCACTAAAAATATTAAATTTTGCTCTGATTGTTGCTGATTACCCGGTGCTAGAGCTTGTTTAATTAACTCAGATTCGCGTTTTTTATTTTCCAGACTTTGATTACTACAATTGGTCATCAACTGGGTAACAATAAGTAAAAGTATGCTCCCAAAAGTTGCCCAAACTGCTTTTTTTAAGGATGAATAAAATTCTATTTTGTCCTTATTTAGTGCTGGAAATTCTGTTTCTTGAATTTTCTTTGATTCTGGCTGAACAGGCAGTTCATTTTCTATATTTTTTTGTTCATCTGGCATAGTCAATTACTCTCCTTTTAAAGATTTAATAACCAACAATTCATTACCGCGATCATCAATGACTTTCACAGCAATTTCTTGATGTTCCCCTGGGTCAAAGGGTGCGCTCTTGGTTCCCGCTAAATGTTCCCAAACTTCGTCATCGTAGGTTCCTTTGAGGGCTTTCTTGATAGAATCCCAAGCACTGGTACGGGGGAAAAAGGCTTGATTAACATGGAAACATAAACCATTATAGTCGGTGTCGAGAAACCAAGCAGGGACATCATTACCTGATGTTGAATCATTTTTCATGGTGATAGGGTCAAAGACATCTAAGCCTAGTAGTTCAACTTGATATTTACCCTCCTCGGTTTTATGAACTTTGACATCAGGTAAACCACAAACGCTAAAGATTTGGGAGCTTCTCATGTGTTTGAGTAAATCCCCCATAAGCAAGTCTGGGGTGGCCTGAATATAGGTTGCTGGGATACCGATCGCTGTTTGACAATCCTCCACAAACTGACGAGCTTTAGCGGCGATCGCAAAACCAATGATAAAGAGATGAGCATAATCTTTACGTTCGGCTTCTTTAGCAGCTTCGTAAACTGTCCTTTCGGCGATCGCTCCGTTCTCTGGGCCAAAAATAAAGGCTACAGGTTTCTGAGACAAAGGCAATTTATTCAGATTGACCTTTAGGGCTTCATCTACCACATCCCCTAAAATCGTGCCGTCTAACTCACTGGCCTTAACCAATGCCTCTGCTGAAAGATTCTGAGATTTAGCGGGTTGTCGAATTTGGGTAAGGTTAATGGTGCGATTCCCAGGTAAACGTAGGACAGGAGATTTTTTCAGGATTTCAAGCATTCGGTCTTCGTAGGAGCCACTGCTTTCTATCGCTATATCCTCCGTTTCGGGCGATTCTTCTCCTGACCTATCAACAGGCGGCGGTATGGTTCCCTCGATGGTAAAGGGACTGCAAACCCTCACGATGCTGTTATCTGTTTCAGGGCGATCGACTAAAATCTCCTCGGCGGGGGGTTCGTTATTAGCAATACTTTTGAGGGTAATGTGTGGGACTATTCCCCCAACTTCTTCACCTTTACTGTTCTGCTTCCGTTTATAAACAAAACCACTAGCAGGAGAATTACCGTCTCTGAGTTGATACCAGGGAAACGTAGCAGTTAATAATCGTTGACGGGCTAAAGCTAAGGGAACGCGGCTAACATCACAGGTAATCCACCTTCTACCCCATTGTTCGGCGACATAGGCAGTTGTGCCACTTCCACAGGTTAAGTCTAGGACTAGATCGCTTGGGTCTGTGGTCATTAGGAGACAGCGTTCTATTACTTTTATATTGGTTTCTACGACATATCTCTTATCTCCAGCATCGAAGCCCCATTTAGTGTCTGTCCAAACATTAGTTATCGGACTTACAGGAAAATCATGTAAAAACATGAAATAGGATAGGCTGTTAACTCTGGCAATTAGGAGATTTTTTTTTGCTAAATTTTTAAGGCCGTCAATGCTTGTTTTCCAGTGTTGGTTATTACCTATTTTGTATATGTTTCCTTGAAATTCAAATGGTTGTGATCCTTGCTCACTAAAACCTTGAGAAGTTAAAGGCCCATACCTAAATGCCTTAGAACCTTCAGGAATTGACACCATGCCTGATTTCTCTTCTTTTGTCATTGTTCTCGTAGAACCGTCTCTAAGAAGAAGGTATTTGTATTCGCCTGCCTCTGAGTCACCAAGTTGCTTTTGACGAAATAAGCTCCTTACTTTTATATTTTCTTGGTTTTTTGCGTACCAGAGTAAATAATTTGTGGTATTTGCAAGTAATTTGTCGGCTTGAAAGCTAGTTGTTATGTAGGGAATTAATCTGCAAAAATTCTCGCTTCCAAAAGTCTCATCCATTAGCTCCCTAACATGATGAACATTCTCTTCTCCCATCTGCACAAAAACACTGCCGCTATCTGTTAACAAATCCCTAGCTAACAATAGGCGATCGCGTAAATAACTGAGATAAGAATGTAAGCCTAACTCCCAAGTATCCCTATAGGCTTGAACCATTTCAGGCTCTCTCGTAAAATCATTATCGTCATTATGACTAACATCTCGTTTCCTAACAAAAGGCTGAAAATTACTACCAAACTTCACCCCATAGGGCGGATCAATATAAATCATTTGAACTTTTCCCCCCATGCCTTCATATTGCAAAAGGGAGTTCATCACAATTAACGAGTCACCGAGAATCATACGGTTAACCCATTTATCGTGATACTCATAAGCCTTTAAAATCTGGTCACTAATAGACCACTGCGGATCACTAAATAACTCAAATAAATTTAGTTGAGCACCTCCTACTTTGTGAGATTTTAAGGTTTCAATAATTGCCCTAGTTGATAACCTTTCATGGACAAATAACGGTAAAGTCGGCACATCAAAAGACTCTCGCTCTGCCTTACCAGTCCAGTTTAAAAACGGTTGACCTAATGCCTTTAACTGAGATGCGGCGGCCTTAATTTCCTCTAAACTCTCAGACTCTAAAATCTTGGCAATTAACGCCTCTGCCTGTTCTCGTGCAGGGTTCTCGTCCCAACTCAACTCAGGAGCTAAGGATGAATCATAACGATAGGCTGTGGGCGGTTTCTTCTTCTTAAAATGGGGTTCCGTGCCGATGTCAGGACGTTGGGGATGCTCCTCAGCATGGTTATAGTTCTTAGGCTCTTTGGCCGTTGATTTACTTTTGGATGTCCTTGCCATAGACCTTTAGGGATGAAAAATAAATAACCTAGGCATTTTGTTGTTAAACAAACCTGAAGCTTTTACTTTAGAACATCAAATGCACAACTTAATAGATTTTCATAAGAAAAAGGTGGGAGTTTGGAAACTCAGCGTCTTCAGACCTGAGAGGAAAAACGACTCAGGGGAATTTATTCCCCCGTAAAATATGGGTTAAAAACTATAGGAGTAACCATCTTTACGATGAATTGCCCGACAGTATTTATGCCCAATTCCTTGTATTAGCTGTGAGGATGTTGAAATATTGAAACTACCACTAGAACGAACAGCAACTCGTCCAACGTAAGTTCCGATTTTCTTTCCAGAAGTTACGATTGCCTTAACAATGTCACCTGTCTGAAATCCTTTAATAAACTTAAGGCGAGGGACATAACGAGATGGGAAGCCAAATTTATCGGTGCGACACATTTGACGGCATCCATGTCCTGTTGCCTTAATCAATAAAGGCTGCTTGGTGACAATCCGTAAAGAATCAATCGTTCCTACACAAGCGGCATCAATCCAATGAGCTTTAGTTAATTTTAATCGAGTGCGATTAAACTTAGTTTGTCCACCAGATCCCGTAGAAACAGGTAATCCAGTGATCTTTAAGGCATTAAATAAAGCCCAACGGGTCGAATTAACGGCGGCGGCATCCTTTAAAGGAGACTTTGCCTGACTCAATACTCGTTTCAAGACATCAGGTTTTCCTGAAAGAAAGTCTTTGATATCCTGAGTTCCCTTGCCAATATTACAGGGTTCACAGGCTAAACAAAGATTGGAAATGCGATTAGTTCCGCCCTTCGCCTTGGGTTGAATATGCTCAACTTGGAGAGGGATGTTCTTTGCTCCACAATAGGCACATTGACGGTTCCATTTTTCCAAGAGATATTCCCGCACTTCGTAACCCTGTAACTCTCCTTGTTGGTATTCAATACCAGAGATTTCAGGGTTTTCCATTTTCTGTAAATCGAATCGAACCAACTCCTGAACAATGCTAGTGACAGGACAGTAACGAATCAATTTCTTGACCAAGGTTAGCGTGGTATCTACTCGATGTTGGAGACTGGGAGT